>JAKQBN010000076.1 GCA_029559475.1 bacterium | reverse complement strand
AGCATCAACGGCGGGAGCAGCTGGACAGTAATACAGACATGGACAGCAAGCACAGCGAACCCTGCGACATTCAGCCAGGTTATAAACGCGCTTGACGGGCAGGCTAATGTTAAGCTGAAATGGAATTATACCGGCACGTGGAGTTACTACTGGGATATCGACGACATATCGATAACGGCAACGATAACAGCACCAAATGCGCCGTCTGGCTTAACTACGACGGTATCAGGTACAGACCTGATAATCGGCTGGACAGCATCAGCCGGCGCAACGAGCTACGATGTATATTCGTCAGATGATCCTTACGGAACTTACTCATTTGAAACGAACGTAACAACGAACTCATACACAACGACATACACGGCAGCTAAAAAATTCTGGTATGTAGTGGCGAAAAACTAATCATTAGTTACAATATCGAGCAAAAAACCGGCGTTACCACATCGCCGGTTTTTTTATTTTATTTTGTTGTTGACAAGAATATTCTGTAATATTATCTTCAATATAGTTTGTAAACCAATTAGCCAAGTCACTTATATAGTGTTTAAATATTTTTAAATAATTAATTCAACATGGGAGGTATGTTGTGATTAAATTAAGAAAATTAACATCGTTATTGTTAATTGCTGCGGTTTTAGCGCTTTTTCCCAAAAATGTGAAATATATCGATAGCTGGGGTCCGCACGGATTCTCTATTGATAATTCATCAAAAGGCGGTATAACATTGATATATTCCGTCAATGAATTCGCGACAGGACAGAAATCGGTAAACGGAGAAATAAAAACAACTCTTCAGCTTCCCGGAGTATTCCTTCAGAATGATGCTGGATCTCCTGACCTGCCCGGTTCAGGCAGGAATATAGCGATTCCCAAAGGAGCTAAAGCTTCATTCAGGATCATTGAAATGAGAACTGAAACTTTCAGGAACATAGAAATTGCACCTGCGCCAGTGATACCGAAAGATACAGACAGACAACCGCTAAAGTATGTAGAGAATAAAGCTATTTTCTCACTGAACGCTTATTATCCGTCTTCTCCGGTTATGCTTTCTACTCCGGCTAAGATAAGAGGTCTTGATGTAGTAACGCTGGGCATAACTCCCTTTCAGTATAATCCGGTTACAAAGGAATTGATAGTTTACAGAGATCTGAAGGTCGAAGTGAATTTTGAAGGCGGAAACGGACAGTTCGGCGAAGAGAGATTGAGAAACCGCTACTGGGACAGGATTTTAAAAAATGCCGTTATAAATCCTTCAGTTTTGCAGGAAATCGATTATACAGGCAGATCAAAATCACGTACAGAGGATTACGAATACATAATCATTTGCCCTGACGACGCTACTTTCGTTTCTTACGCAAACCAGCTGAAGGCGTTCAGAACAAAACAGGGAATAAAAACAGGTGTTGTAACAACTACTCAGCTGGGGGGAAACACTCAGGCGGCAATAGAAGGATATATCGACAACGCCTATAACAACTGGGACGTACCGCCTTCGGGTGTACTTATGATGGCTGACTACGGCGCATCGGGATCTGCCGGAACTCTATTCTGTCCGACCTGGGATTCCTACTGCGTGTCGGATAATTTTTATGCAGATGTTGACGAAGCTGACGGCAAAGGTCTTCCCGAGATCACTTTCGCGAGAATGACAGCCCAGAACGAAGCTCATCTTCAGACAATGGTCAGCAAGATAATCAATTATGAAACTAATCCTCCGACAGCCTCGACTTTCTATAATAAACCGATCACTGCGCTCGGCTGGCAGACGGAAAGATGGTTCCAGATATGCTCAGAGACAATAGGCGGTTTTATGAAGAACGTCCTGGGAAAATCGCCTGTAAGAATTAATGCCGTTTATGAAGGGAATCCTGACTCAGACCCCTGGTCTACAGCTACGAACACCGATCAGGTGCTCGCTTACTTCGGGCCTTCAGGCAGAGGTTATATTCCCAGCTCTCCGACCTCTCTCGGAGGATGGACCGGAGGCAATGCTTCCGGAGTTATTACCGCCATCAATAACGGAGCATTTATTCTTCAGCATAGGGATCATGGTGCAGAATACGGCTGGGGAGAGCCGGATTTCCAGTCTCCGAATATCAGTTCTTTGACAAATACAAATAATCAGCTGCCTTTCGTATTTTCTATGAACTGTCTGACAGGAAAATACAATTATTCAAGCGACTGCTTCGCGGAACTTTTCCACCGATATACATATAACGGCAGTAACTCAGGCTGTCTCGGAATACTAGCAGCTACGGAAAGCTCTTATTCATTCGTCAACGATGCTTACGCATGGGGAATGTACGATTATTTCTTTCCGTCTTTCATGCCTGATTATGGTCCCGCTGCAACGAACAATGACGAATTTCTTCCGGCTTTCGCAAGCGTAAGCGGAAAAATATTCCTTGATTATTCAAGCTGGCCCTACAACACGGAGAATAAAGAGGTAACGAATTATTTGTTCCACCTGCACGGCGATCCTTTCATGGTCGTTTATACTGATGTGCCGCAGAATCTAGCTGTGACTCATAACGACATTATTGACGGCGATCCGGTATTCTACGTATCCGCTAATGCTGGTTCCGTTATCGCTCTCGTTGCGAACGGAGAGATTATCGGCGAAGGCATCGGAACAGGTTCGCAGCAGGCGATCAGCATTGCGCCACAGTTCACTTCCACTCAGGTTACTCTGACTGTAACTAAACAGAATTACTTCAGGTATGAGAGCACATTTACTGTACAGCAGCCAACCGGAAATTCCGGCGGTCTTTACAGCCAGTCCGTAAATGATCTCGACTTCGGAAATTTAACTCTGGGCGATGTATCAACCAAATATTTTTCGATCACCAACTCGCATTCATCTGAATACATAACAGGTCAGATCACAGCTCCGGCAGGATTTACCGTCGCAGCATATTCGAAAGGCGAAGGGGAATCAGCCGGTAAAGACGCAAAGAACTCAATAAACTATACAGTTCCGGCAAATACGACAAGAACATACAGCCTTCTGTTTGTTCCATCAGCCGTCGCATCCTATAACGGCAATATTTCGATTACTTCTTCAGATACTTCACATCCGAATATGCAGATCGCCCTGACTGCAGCGGGGGTTGTGCCTGATGTTAATCTGAATCCCGCAGGTTTATCAGCGACTGCAGCTCCCGAAGCTTCAGCGAATAAGCAGTTCGCGATAGAGAACACAGATATAGGAAGGCTTGATTACAGCCTGTCGGTAAATTATACAGATACGAAAGATTTTAAAGGTTCGGGCGGTCCCGATACCTTCGGTTACAAATGGAAAGATTCGGATGAGATTGGCGGACCTGTTTATAACTGGGTAGAGATATCATCCATCGGTACCGTAGTTTCTTTAATAGACGAAGCTGAATCTTCTGCGATCAGCATGGGAATGACGTTCAGTTTCTATGGAACGGACTATACTTCAATTTACATCGCAGACAACGGAACCCTTACCTTTAACGCTGAAAGCGTGCCTTATACTAACGTGACGATACCGAACTCAGCTACAGCGAACGCGATAATCTCACCCTACTGGGACGATCTTGACTGCGGCTCCGCTTCAAGCGGAGACGTTTATTATTATCACGATACGGCAAATGCAAGATTCATAGTCGAATACAATTCGATCGTCAATTATTCCAACTCGACAACTAATACTTTCCAGGTTCTTCTGTATGAGAATGGAAGGATAGTGTTCCAGTACAAAACCATGAACGGATCTTTGACAAGCTGTACCGTAGGTATCGAGAATTCTGCAGGAACGGTAGGTTCGCTCGTAACTTACAACACCGCTTATCTCAAGAATAATTTCGCGATCCAGTTCCAGGCTACTCCGGAATGGCTGAGCCTGAATTCGACTTCAGGAACGATAAACGGAACAGGAAGCTCGCAGATCACTGCAACCTGCAGCGCTGCAGGACTTGAACTCGGTGTATATACTGCCGAGATTATCATAGGTTCTAACGATCCTGATGAAGCCACTAAAACACTTCCTGTTACATTTACAGTTGCCTATAACCTGGGAGGAACATTCGGACTGAGTTCTAATTCGATCAGTTACGGAACCGTCACTGTATGTACGGACAGCACAAGGTCTTTCACCATCACGAATTCGCATTCAGAACAGACCATCAGCGGAAGCATCACTACAATAGCAGGATATACAGTCTCCGAAGCAGCTAAATGTGAAGTAAAAGATATTAAGAACGTTCTGAATTATATGGTGGGCCCGAACTGCTCTAAAAATTTCAACCTGATTTTCGAGCCTGCTGCAGCTCAGAACTATAACGGCAATATAACGGTCACTTCATCCGATCCCGCCCATCCTTTGGAAAATATTGCTGTGACCGGAGCAGGGGCTGTGCCTGAAATAGGTCTTAATGTTGCGTCAATAACTGCGGGCGCGCTTCCCGAAGGTTCTGCAGCAAGGAATTTTACGATCGAGAACACTGGAGCCGGAAATCTTATTTACAGCGCTTCAGTAAATTATACAAGCGGAAAAGATGTAAAAGCATCAGGCGGACCTGACGCATACGGCTATAAATGGAAAGACTCCGACGAGACCGGAGGACCGGTATTCAGCTGGGTTGAAATATCTTCGCTCGGAACAGCAGTTACATTAGCTGACGACGGTGTTTCAGGAACTATCAACATGGGCATGACCTTTAATTTCTACGGCACCGATTATACAAGCCTGATCATAGGCGATAACGGGGGTGTGATATTCACAGGGACTTCACTGACTGCGACCAATGCGGCAATACCCGGAACTGCAGCTCCCAACGCTCTGCTGGCTGCCTTCTGGGACGATCTTAACTGCGCATCGGCATCAAGCGGTGATGTGTATTACTATTATGATTCTGCGAATTCAAGATTCATTATTGAATATAACGCGATAGTCGATTACGGTACAACGAATACGAACACTTTCGAGATAATAATTTACGCGAGCGGAAAAATAGTCTATCAGTATAAGCAGATGAACGGAATATTGAACGAATGCACTGTCGGTATCGAAAATGCCGCCGGATCGGTAGGATCTCAGATTGTATATAACGCAGCTTACCTGAAAAACAATCTCGCGATCCAGTTCCAGGCTACTCCGGAATGGCTTACTCTCAATAAAACTTCAGGTGTCATCGCAGGATCCGCAAAGCCTTCCGAGCTGATCACTGCCACATGCAGCGCAGCCGGTCTTGACTTAGGTACTTATACGGCCGATATAATAATAACGAACAATGACGGTGATGAGAATCCTGTTACGATACCTGTTACCTTTAATGTATCTGCTTCTTTACCGGCTAATATTACGCTGTCAGCAGCATCGATAAGCAAGACCGCAGCTCCTGAAGCTGCAGTATCGGATTCGTTCGGAATTGGAAACACGGGTGAAGCAGACCTGAACTATACAATAACCAAGGATTATGCCGTCAAGAAAACAGATATTTCTGTTCATACAAATGACTTTACATCCGGACTGGGAGCATATACAAACAGCGGAGCTCTTACATGGTCAGTATCAGGCGGTCAGGCTGTTCTTAATTCAACAACATCGACAGATTTCGGAATACTCACTTCAAATTCATTTGACGGAACCGTATGCACCTCTTTGAATTTATCTTTCACTCAGGCGTTTACTACAGCCGGATTGAGTACTGCGAAAGTCGAATATTTTAACGGAACCGGATGGGTGGAAATATATTCAGCTTCTGCGTCAACCTCAGAAAGCCAGTTGATCGCCTTACCTGACATTGCAGCTAATATGCAGATTAGATTTACAGGGAACATGAGGAAGAATTCGGGAGATTCGTGGATAATTGACAATATTGCCGTATCAGGGCCTGAGATCGTTGTATATACATGGCTTTCGATAACCAGCCCGCTGACTGGGACCGTAACCCCTACAGGAAACAACAATATCAGCTACACCTGTGATGCAGCAGGACTGTCGGCAGGTACATATAATGCGAACATTTCCATAGCATCGAACGATCCTGACGAACCGAATAAAGTCCTTCCGGTCGAGTTTGTTGTTTCAGCTCCTCTGACAGCTCCGGCGAACGTGATCGTAATCAGCGCAACAACAACTCAGGTTGATCTGGGATGGGATACGGTAGCAGGTGCAGCAATCTACAGGATCTACCGTTCGACAGAACCCTATTCAGGATTCGCTCAGGTAGACACATCTGCAACGAACAGCTGGCAGGATACGAATATTCTTTCAGGAAACAAATATTTCTATTATATTACAGCGGATAATGCAAAATGATCTGAAAGGAAAAATGTTTGGCTGTAATAAATAAAAAAATAATGTTAACGCTGGCCCTTTTTCTGGCCAGCGTTTCTTTTCTTGTATATGAAGTTATCTGGGACAGGATGCTCGCTCTTTATCTCGGATCTACCGTTTATGCTTCAACGATAGTTATATCTGCGTATATGGCCGGACTTGCTGCAGGTTCGTTCATTCTGGGAAAAAAATCCCAGACCGTAAAGGATCCATCGAAGCATCTGGCTTTATTATTGCTTTTCTTAGCCGTAATAAATTTCATGGCTTATAAATTTCTTGATCAGATACCGGATATTTATAAAGCCGGTAGTTCTGAGCTTTATGTGTATCTTTACTCGCTGACTGTTGTTTTTCTTTCATCTTTTTTCATCGGCGGAATTATGCCTGCAGTAAGCAGAATATTCGTGTCTCTCGGCAATAATTCAGGTGAATCTATAGGAAATACATTTGCGGCAGACACGATAGGAAGCGCACTCGGTGGTCTTCTTGCGGGATTTTACCTTCTGGGAAACGCAGGAATGGAAAATAGTATTTATACAATGACAGTATCAAATGTTCTTCTTTCAATTCTGATATGGTTATCATTCAGAAAACAGAGTTTCGATCTTAAAACTGAAGATCCTGATAAAAAAACAGTTAAGAGTAAGATCAAAACGATAATTACTGAAAATCCGAAAACAGCCATGCTGATAGCCTTCATATCAGGTATGACCGGACTGATATTTCAGATAGTTACGCTAAGAATATTTAAGATCTATCTTACGAACACAAGCTACACATTTTCACTTATCGTATCAGTAACGATATTCGGGTATTTTATCGGCAGCCTCATTTTTAAGAAAATGTCGGCGAAGAATTTTGATCCGGAAAAAACACTTCTTTTACTTGTATTTATTATGGGCGCAGTTATCGCATCGGGAATTATCATTTTCGCAAACGCACCCGCGCTGGTAATACTTCCGCTTCATAAAGCACTGACTGTGCCTGCAGCATGGATACTGCTTCCGCCGATAATCCTGTCACTCTTAACAGTTCTTCCTCAGGCGATCTTATCAGGGCTGATATTTACTTACTCGATCAGATTATACAAAGACTCAAAGGAAGAGATTTCATCCGGTTTCGGAAGAATCTACTTTATCAACACGCTCGGAGCTTTCATAGGTTCTTTTTTGGCCGCATTTATTCTTATTCCGAAAATTGGAACGGTAAAATCTTTAATACTGATCTCATTTGTACTCACTTTAGTGCCTGTTCTATTACATCTTAAAAAAGAGAAAAACATCGGAACGGCTGCTGTAACAGGCGCGGTCATTTCGATAATACTGTTTTTAACCCTTTTTACCGGAACAGTGAGGATCATGCCACCTTCATTCGCACAGCAGGAACGGGAAGTCCTTTTTTACAAAGAAGCTGTGGAAGCTACCATTGTTGTCGGAAAAGATAAAAGAACTAACACTAATTATACTTATTTCAATAATAACTCCGTAATAGGAAGCTCATACGACGCGATCAAGGCTGTCAAACTACTGGGGCATATTCCTTTTTTAACCGCAGATGTGCCTGAAACCGCGCTTATTGTCGGATTCGGCATAGGGGTAACAACATCGACCGTACTTTCGCATGAAGAGATTAAGTCGGTAACCTGCATTGAGCTTGCGAAGGATCTCAAGGACGCTGCGAAGTACTATATTGATCTGAATAATAATGTGGTCAACGATCCCAGACTGAAAATAATCGGAGATGACGGAAGAGGTTACCTTCAGAGATCACAAGAGAAGTACGACCTGATATCCAGCGACCCCACTCATCCGGTTCTCGGATCAGGGGCTTTATATTCAAAAGAATATTTCCAGTTATGCTACGACCATCTGACTGATGACGGTATAGTTACTCAATACCTGCCCATCCATAAGCTTACGATAAAAGAATATAAGGGCATATTAAAAACATTTAATTCTGTTTTTGAAAATACGACAGTCTGGATCGGCCATACGCATACGATATTAGCGGGAACAAAAAAGCCGCTGAAGATAAATTTTCTGGATTTCAAAGAAAAAGCGCTGAAGATAAATGATGTGTATTTCTACAATGATCCGTACAGCCTTGCTTCTTATCTCATACTTGATGGTAAAGCTTTGAGCCGACTCGCTTCAGATTCAGAGATATGTTACGACGACAGGTCTTATCTGGATTTTTTTGACATGAAATGCTTTCTGCCTGAAAACTGGGCTGTGAACGCAGATTTTATTCTCAACAAAATTACAGATACTGATGTTTTCTACAATATAGATGATTATATTCTTCTTTCAAAAAACAAAGAAACTACCAAACTCGTTCTTGAAGGTCTGATACAGTCCATGAGCGGTAATTTACAGGGATATGTGGACAAGCTCCGCGAAGCTCAGGTGTCGAACCCTGAGAATCAGGAGATCCCGTTCCTTTTAAAGCTCGAAGGCATGCAGAGAGGGGAATAAAAGGATTAGAAAATCATTATTTAGTATTATTTTCTTCTTCAATAAGGCATTTAATATAACGAGACATTTTTTCTGCTTCTTTTAACTTATCTCCATTATTATTGAGTTCTATATACTTCATTAAATCATCATATGCTTTCTGAAAATCTGAATTTTTAAAATAGAGCATTCCTCTTTCGTAATAAGCATCAATGTTATTTGTATCTGAATTAATAGTATTAGTATATTGATCAATTTTCTCGTGATAGATTCTGTCTTTATTTATCTCATTAGATACAATGTCATGATAATATTTCAAATCTTCATGAACTAAACCTAATTCAATAGCTTTATCGTAGTAAGATAATGCTTCGTGATAATGATAATTAAATAAATATGCTGATCCGAGGTGAAAATATGCAATTGCGTAATCCGGCTTGATTTCAATTACTTTCTTATAGTCATTAATAGCTTTTTGAATATGATTGTCTATATTAAAAAGGTTGTAATAACAACAACCTCTATGCTCCAATGCTTCGTAATTATTAGAATCAAGTTCTATTGCTTTATTAAGAAAATATAATCCTGAATTAAAGTTTCGCTTTGATCCGTATGTAACTCCAAGATTAATATATGCGTTTACAAAATTCGAATCGATTTTTATAGCTTTCTTGTAATCACATATAGCATCATCATAATTTTCAGAAAAGAAATTGATAAGACCTCTTTCGTTGTAAAGAGCTGCAGAATCGGGTCTTAATTCGATAGCTTTGTTAATGTCTTGTAAAGCCTTAAAAAAAAATTCTGATCTACGGTATGCAATTGCTCGTTTGACGAGAAAATCAATGTTTTTAGGGGATTTAATTAACTGATCGGAATATAATTTAATTTCCTGATGCAATGAATCGTACCTTATCTGAAATCTTGATTTGGTATTATTATCATATAATTCAGAATTCTTATAGCTGCAAGCATAAAACAATAAAGCAGTTAAAATCGTGAACAAATAGAATTTGATCATTTTATCTCTTCCTCGTCAGCAGCTCAAATAACTTCCAGTTAACGTAATAATTCCCGGTTTTAAGTTTCTCCTTTTTAAGGATGCCGTCCTGCGCCAGTTTATTGAGATAATTAGCCGCTGTAATTCGGGATACGCCAAGATCATTTTCAAGAAATTCGATTTTTGTGTATGGATGCTTGAACAGATTATTCAATAATTCCCGGCTGTAGAATTTATATCCTGCTCTGATCTTATGCTTTAACTCGAGCATGTTTATGTGAATGTCCTTTATCAGAACAATAGTCTCTTTTGAAGTCTGCTCTATGGCGTCCAGAATGAAAAGCAGCCAGTTTTCCCAGTTGCCTGTGTCTCTGACTTCCTGTAAAAGCCTATAATACTCCATTTTGCGCTCAATAATGTATCTGCTCAGATACAGAACAGGTATGTCCAGAAGTCCTTTCATGACTAGATACAGAATGTTTATGATCCTGCCTGTTCTTCCATTGCCGTCATAGAATGGATGAATGCTTTCGAACTGGTAATGAATGACCGCGACTTTGACTAATGGATCTAAACCGCAGAGAGAATCATTATTAATATAGCTTTCAAGGTTGGACATGAGATCAAGTATGGTCTTATAATCCTGAGGAGGAGTATAGATTATCTTGCCCGTAGTAGAATTTCTTAATACTGTTCCCGAAACTTTTCTGAAACCGGCATCGTTCTTTTCGAGCACGCTTTGAATTTCTAAAATATCATTTATTGTCAGCATCCCGCTTTCAGATATAAGGCTAAAGCCTTTCTTTAAAGCTGCTATGTAGCTCTGTACTTCTTTTGTATTAGGTTCCTGAAAATTATCGAAGTTTAGTTCGGCTTTATAGAGATCATCATGGGTAGTAATAATATTCTCAATGGCGGAACTGTCTTTGGCTTCCTGAATTCCGAGCGTATTAATTAATATGATATCGTTGGGAATTATCGAAACGATGCCTTTCAGCTCAGCTAGGGCACGATGCGCCAAAGTCAGTTTCTTAACAACTGTTTTTGTTTCAATATCTTTGCTCAGAGGCAGCCTATCCATCACACACCTTCATGTTATGATAAGAAAATGCACATTTCTTTACAAAGATAACAAACTCTGTTAAGAAAATCAAGTTTTCTTTACAGAGTTACCATTTCTTCTTAACATTAGAATTTTCTTTCTGGATCAGGGCTTTTTTGACTTCCTTCTGAATGTCTTCCTCATCTTTTTCCAAAGCCTGCAGGAGTCTTTCAGCTTCTTCTTTTGAAAGCTTGTCTTTTTCTTCCTTGGCCTGCTGCTGATCCTGCTTTTGCTGTTCCTGTTTCTGCTGATCAGCCTGCTGCTGCTGTTGTTTCTGGTCTTCTTTCTTCTGCTGGTCCTGCTGTTGTTGATTTTGCTGCTGCTGATCCTGTTTCTGATCTTTATTCTCTTTCTGATCCTGATTTTGTTGCTGCTGCTGTTGTTGTTCGAGAAGTTTTCTGACTATTTCATAATTGATAGCGGCTTCACGATTGTCAGGATCGAGCTTGACTGCGTCTTTATAAAATGTGAGCGCTTCTTCAGGTTTCTGCTGCATGAACAGAGTATTGCCCATGTTATGCTTAACCTGAGATTTTAGTTTCTTATCATCGGAAGCTAGAGCCTGCTCGTACTGCTTCATCGCATCATCATATTTTTTCTGCTGGAATAATGAATTGCCGTGATTGTAAAAAAGCACGGGATCTTTTTCTTTGCTTGAAGCGGCCGCTGAGTTGAATTTCTTCTCCGAAACTTCAAAATTGCCCTTTTTATATTCTTTTTCACCGCTTTTCGCGTCGAGATAAGTAAAGGCGTTCAGGCTCAGAAAAGACGATATTAACAATAGTAATGCGTATTTCATTCGGTTATCTCCTTCCTGCTTTCACTCATAAAAATTTCGATAAAGAATAATGTCAGCGCTAATAAAAGTATTAGCTGAAACCTGTGCTCATAATCTTTAAATGTTCTTTCGTCGTATTCTTTTTTTTCAAGCCTGCCGATGTCGGTAAATATCTCTTTTAGTTCAGCTTCGCCGGTTGAAGAATAATAATAGTTTCCGTTCCCTTCAGAAGCTATTTTCTTTAGATCGAGTTCATTCAATTTTGTAATAACCGTTTTACCGTCTGAATCCTTGAGAAATCCATTCCCGACCGGGATCGGAACACCTTCAATTGAACCTATTCCGATAGTATAGACCACAACGCCTTTTTCTTTAACTTCAGCGACCGCTTCAGATATTCCGGCCTCGTGATCCTCTCCGTCCGAAATAACAATAAGCAGCTTATGCTTCTTGTCTTTATCGGAAAAAGCCGTACCGGCTACTTTTACAGCCTGAGCTAGCGACGTTCCGTCCTGAGGAAGAAGCGATGTATCCATAAGATCCAAAAACATTAGAGCTGCATCATAATCTGAAGTAAGCGGACACTGAATGAACGCCCTGCTAGTGAAGCCTACAAGTCCGATTCTGTCGCCGTCAAGCTCATTAATAAAATTCTTCACTTCGTGTTTTGTTTTCTTCAGCCTGCTCGGAGTGATATCTTCAGCAAGCATGGATTTTGAAAGATCGACCGCAACTACTATATCGATCCCCTGTCTCTTCAGTTTAACAAGTTTAGAACCGATTTGAGGACCGGTTAAGGCGAAAATTATAAGTGCAAGCACTAATATTTGAAGTACCCTTTTTATTATGATCTTTCTTTTTGATAAAGATCCTATGATCCTGCTGTGAAGAAGGGGATTAATGAACTCTCTGATGTTCATTAATCTTTTACTGTAGGCGAAGATCATCAGAATGATTATCGGGATTATCAGCCACATCAGATTGAAGTATTCGGGTTTAAAGTATTTTATTCTTTCCATATCACCATAGCTTGTTTATTTTTTTTGTTTTCTACTAAACAAACTCCGTTTTGTTCTTTCATGCAAATATATTTTTTTAATATTGATTTAGCAAAATGAAACTATTATATTAATATTTGTTCAATTTAATTCGGAGGTGTAATAATGTTCAAAACAATTAAAGGAATGTTTATTATCCTTATCGTTTCCGCTCTGCTTCCCCTGACTGAGATGAATTGTTATGCTCAGAGGGAAGGAAGAGGAGGCAGCGTGAAGGCTGATACCGGAGTTGCTGAAGAAGGAGCTGCGGTCGAGGAAGAAGCAGAAGGATTTGAAGAAGAAGAAGCAGAAATCAAAACTGAAAAACCTGAAAAAGCCGATCTAAGTAAGGTTAAAGCAAAAGTTTCCTCCAAAAAAGAACCGCAAAGTAAAGAATCTCTTTTGGAAAGAGAAACGAAAAGGCATGAAAATCAGATGAAATCAATCAGACTAATGAAGAAAAAAGCTAGTGAGCAGCTTAAAAAAGCTGAAGAAATGGAAGCTAAAGAACTTCAGAAACATGATGAAAATGTTGAAGCGATTAAGAGCAAATGATCTTTTTATTGGATCGATGGAAAAAGAAGCTACGGCTTCTTTTTTTATTTGTAAAAAAACAGCTTGAATATTAATATAAATAAAGTTAAAATTGGAGTGTTCCGGCAAGAAAAGAGAAACCGATCCTGCCGGATGACGTAAATTGCGGAGAAACATCTGATGGGCAAAAAAATTCTTATACTTGACGATCAGCCTGATATTCTTGAAGTGCTGACAGAAATACTTGAAATTCTCGGTCACGAAGTAACTGCTATAACATCAGGAAATAATATAGAGAAAATTTTCCAGGCGGCGCATTATGACATGGTAATATCTGATTATCAGATGCCCGACATGACAGGAGTGGATATAGCAAAAAAGATCAAAGATAAGTATCAGGGAACAAAAGTATATATTATTTCAGGATACCATCAGCTGCTTTCGGAAGAGAAAATGGCGGAATACGGAATAAGCGGACTTTTAGACAAGCCGTTCGACATAGATGAGTTAAAAAGGATAGTTAATGACTGATCAATGTGTTATAGGAGTAATACCCGCAAGATATTCATCGACGAGATTTCCCGGAAAACCTCTTGCCGACATAAACGGAAAAAGCATGGTGGTCAGAGTAGCGGAGCAGGCTGAAAAATGCAGGCTTCTTAGCGAAGTTATAATAGCGACTGATGATCAAAGGATATATGACCACGCAAGAGAACATGGAATAAAGGCTGTAATGACGGTATCTGATATAAGGACAGGAACCGACAGATGTTGGGCTGCTGTGAAAGGTAGAAATTCTGACATAGTTGTTAACATTCAGGGCGACGAACCGCTCTTGAATCCAGACGTAATTGATTCACTAATATCAGCACTTGCATCATCTAATGAATTTGTGTGTTCGACTCCGGTAAAAATGATATCCGACTTAACCGAAGCTGACAACAAAAACGTGGTCAAAGCCGTATTCGACAAAAATATGTCCGCCTTATATTTTTCACGGTCAAAAATACCTTTTGACCGAAACCCGAACAATGTTTTTTACAAACATTTAGGTATTTATGCATACAAAACGGATTTTCTGAAAACTTTTGTTGAACTAAAAAGTACAAAACTTGAACTGTCGGAATCTTTAGAACAGCTCAGGATCCTGGAAAACGGATTCAGAATAAAATGCGTTGAAGTACAGCATGATTCTGTCGGGGTAGATACACCGGAAGACCTTGAAAGGGTAAGAAAAATAATATCGGAAATTGAAAAATGACCAATCTGCTCGAAAAGATAAACAGTCCGGAAGACATAAAAAATCTTGCCGAAGAAGAACTTTCTATGCTTGCCGATGAAACCAGGAAGTTCATCATTAAAAATGTAGATATTACCGGCGGTCATCTTGCTCCGAGCCTCGGAGTAGTAGAACTTACCATAGCACTGCTTAAAGTATTCAGCCCTCCGAAAGACAAGATCGTATGGGACGTCGGTCATCAGGCTTATGCTTACAAAATATATACGGGAAGAAGAGATGTATTTCATACTAACAGGCAGTATAAAGGCATCAGCGGATTCATCAAGCCGTCTGAATCTGTTTACGATACATTCGGAGTAGGGCATGCATCAACTTCGATCTCGGCAGGTTTCGGGTTCGTAATGGCGAGAGAACTTAATAATGACGACTGCAACGTGATCTCAGTCATAGGTGACGGTTCGATAACGGGCGGGCTTGCCTTTGAAGGATTAAATAACGCTGGAGTTTCCGGAAAGAATTTTTTAGTTATACTGAACGATAACGAAATGTCGATCTCAAAGAACGTGGGCGCTATTTCTAAATACACTACTTCAGTGCTTTCAGACCCGACTTTTAATAAATTCAGGAACGACATATGGAATTTATCGGGAAAATATAAACTCGGAAAGCAGATAAGGAAAGGGTTCTCTAAACTTGAAGACAGCGTAAAAAGCCTTCTCACTCCCGGAATACTTTTTGAGAAATTAGGATTCAATTATATAGGACCTGTTAACGGTCATGACATTCCGGCTCTCGTGAAAGTTCTTGAAAACATAAAAAATAAAGTTTCAGGGCCGGTTTTCTTACATATTATTACTGAAAAGGGAAAAGGATACAAACCTGCCGAAGAAGACATCAAAGGTACTTATCACGGCGTCAATCCCGGAATACTCGAAGCTCAAAAAGAGGCTAAGATCGAAAATCCTAAATATCAGGACGTTTTCGGCAAAGCACTATGCAGCATAGCTGAAAAGGATAAAAAGATCGTAGCTGTTACCGCGGCGATGAAGATTGGAACCGGCCTCAGCGAATTTGCAGACAGGTTCCCGGAAAGATTCTTTGATGTCGGAATAGCAGAAGAACACGCTGTAACTTTTTCCGCCGCTCTTTCAATTAACGGATTCAAGCCGGTCGTGGCTATTTATTCAACCTTTCTTCAGAGATCCTACGATCAGATCATTCACGACTGTGCGCTTCAGAAACTAGATATGATCTTCGCGATAGACCGATCAGGGATCGTTGGAGAGGACGGTCCGACACATCACGGTGTTTTTGATATATCGTATCTCAGGATAATACCTAATATAATCATAATGTCTCCGAGAAATGGCATTCAGCTCAGGAACATGTTGTATACAGCCTCAAGAACAAAAGGGATTTTCGCGATAAGATATCCGCGAGGTTCTGTTCCAAAGGGTATTACAGATGATGAGATGAAGTTAATAGAGATAGGCAAAGGCGAACAGCTAGTCAAAGGAACAAAAGCGGCTGTTCTTTGCATAGGGAACGTGACCAATTCTGCACTTAAAGCTGCGGAGATTTTAAATAAGAAAGGAATAGATATATCTTTATATGATATGAAATTCCCCAAACCGCTCGATGCTCAGATATTAAACGAAGTTGCTTCAGGATATAATAAGATCATTACGATCGAAGAGAACAGCCTGAACGGAGGTTTCGGCAGCGCAGTTATCGAATATTATAATTCAATAGGTAAAAATGATATAGCCGTTCACAGACTGGGTATTCCCGACGAATTTGTCGAGCACGGCAATACGGATATACTTTTAGGAAATTTAAAACTTAACATTGAAGGGATAGCCCAGAGTATAGCAGCAATGTTAAAAAACTGATTTTTGACTTGCGTATTAAATAAATTATAATTATATTTACGGCGTGATATTGAAGCGTGAACGGAGAAAGTGGGTAAACCCCACTTTTTTGTTTGTAAGAAATAGGGAACAGGGGACAGATGTTAGACAGAATAAAAAAATATGCAGGCGAAGCAGCTACAAAATACGGTCAGGAACTCGTTGATGTGACAACAGCTTCAAATTCGAGAGGAATGATCATAAGGATCACCGTTGGATCGAAAGCCGGCCCTACAGTATCTGTCCTTACTGCGATATCAAAAGATCTGCGAAATACCAACGAAGCAGAGGACGGAGCGCTTTTCCCGGATGACTGCCAGATCGAAGTAAGCTCGCCTGGAGCCGACAGGGATCTTAAAACATATAAAGATTTCCTGTGGAACGAGGGCAGAGATCTAAAGCTGACACTGAAGGACGGAGAAAAGAACAGGCATACTGAAGCAAATCTTGTGAAAGCATTTGAAGACAGTATAATAATTCAGGAGGAGGACGGAGAGAAAAAAGTCCTTGTCGAAGATATAGTTAAAGCTAAAATTAAATTTAAATTCTAATAAACGGAGGCTCAATCAAATGGATGCCCGCGAAGTTGTAAGCGCCATAGAAGGCATAATCAAGGAAAAGAAGATCGAGAAATCAAAGCTGAGCGAGATCGTCAAATCGATCTTTTTAAGCATTCTGAAAAAGAAATATAATCTGGATGAAGAAGCTAACGCGGAAGATTATTTCAGTGTAACGTTCAATATAGATACGGGCGACGTTGAGATCATTCATGAAAGAAAGGTCGTTAAGGATGAGGATTTTGCTGACGAGGTCGGCGAGATCAAACTTTCAGAAGCTTTGGCTATAGATGAAGATGCTGAAGTCGGTGATGATTTCCCTGAAATAATCAATTTTGATACTTTCGGCAGAAGGCACATAATCGCCGCTAAGCAGATACTTGCCCAGAAGATAAAAAAGGTAGAACGCGCCAATACGCACGATACATATATAGAAAAGATCGGCGAGATAATTATGGGATCGATTCATCAGATCACGCCAAGAGAGATCAAGATCAACTACGATGATATCGAAGTGATTATGCCAAAATCCGAATCCGTTTTCAATGAAAGATACAGAAGAGGAGAGCTGATCAAGGCTGTTATCAAAGATGTTTACTTTAAAAATCAGGACGTTAAAGTCATTGTTTCGAGAGCGGATGCCGATTTTATCAAAAAGCTGTTCGAATCTGAAGTTCCCGAGATCAGCGACGGGATTATAGAGATCGTTCAGGTGGCCAGAAGACCCGGGATCCGATCAAAAGTAATACTTGAAACACTTGATTCTAGGGTAGATCCGGTCGGAGCGTGTGTAGGTCAGAGAGGAGCCAGGATCACGGCGATAGTATCCGAGCTTAATAAGGAAAAGATCGATATAATCCAGAAAATCGATGAACCGAAAATGTTCATAACAAGGCTGCTTGGAATAAAGACAGAATATCAGATCGAGCTTAACACCGATGAAAAAACAGCCGAGATAGTAGTTCCCGACCACATATATAACGATGTTATCGGGCTTAAGAACAGCAATATCGAACTGACAGAAGAGGTTTCCGGCTATAAACTCAAGGTGATGACAGAATCCGAGTATGAAGAGCTGACCAACCTTACAATTGAAAAAGTCGAAGAATTCACTGACGAACTGAAAAATCTTCTGTATCTGAACAATATAAAGGATGCTGAAACATTCTTCGAGATGCCTAAAGAGGAAGTTCTGAAGATAGAAGGAATGGATGAGGACAAGTACAACTATATAAAGGCTACACTTGACAGCTATTACGCAGACTAATAAGGAAACGATGGAAAAGATCGTGCCGCTGATACATTTTTCGATACGTTCAGGAGCCGCGCTCATCGGGCAGAACAGGCTTGAATCGGCAAAGAGCGGCGATATAGGATTGATCTTATTGAGCCCTGATACTTCATCGAATACCGTTGAAAACATAAGATCGAAGTTTCAGGACACAGCCGAAGTGGTTTCTATGGACGGAGAAGTCAGTCTGGGCGGAATGATCGGAAAAGAGGGAGTTAAAGTGATGGGTTTCAAAAGATCAAAACTTCAGGCCGAAATTTTAAGAATAATTAAATCTTGCGAGGGAATCTAAAAAATGAAGGGTAAGAACACACCGGTATCAAAAATAGCCAAAGAACTGGAGCTTTCTACACAGAAGATCCTTGATTTCCTGCAGAAAGAGCATCCGGGCATAGACATCAGCAAAGGCCTTTTAACAAAAGTTGACGACGATGCTTACGGATTCATTCTGAAAAAATTTAATCCTGAAGGATATAAATATTTTACTGAAAAGAAATCCGAAGAGGATGAAGAAAACGATAAGCTGAAAGATGCTTCCAAAAAGCAGATAGATATTAAATCCCGCATTCCCGAGATCGATGAAATTCTTTCCGTAAAAGAGAATGAAGAGGAAAGAATAAATAAGCGTTCAAGAAGAAAGATAAAGGAAGACGATGAATCTTTGGCTGAAGCAGTAAAGCCGGTAGAGGAAGCTGTGCCGGCCAAACCGTCTGAAGAAAAGAAAGACGAAGCTGAAAAGAAACAGTCTGACAGACAGATAAACAAATCAAAAAAACCGGAAACCGAAACTGCTTCGGAAGCCAGACCTTCACAGCCTAGAAGAGATGAACAGCACAGAGACAATCAGCAGCCGAGAAAACCCTTCAACAAAAATGAGGGGGGCGCGAGAAAAGATTTCGGCAGAGTACCTGCTGCTCCGCCTGTAATACCCGCAGAAAGCGCAGATTCTGCAGATAAAAAAGCCAAGGTTAAAAAGAAAACCGACGACAAGGATTCTATTAAAGAAGATAAAGCAGCAAAGGGTAAAGCAGTATTTAAGAGAAAAAGATATAAAAAAGTTTCCGTAGTCGTTGCGGACGGGGATGTTGTACTGACAACTGACGAAACAGGTGCATCAGGAAAGAAAAAAAGAAAAAAAGATAAGATAAATCAGGAAGAGATCAAAGATTCGGTAAAAGATACTCTGAGTAAAATGAGTTCCGATACGGCTAAATCTTTCAAGAAAAGAAAGAAAAGGAAAGCTCAGGCGGACGGCACCGAGATAGAGGTCGAGGTCAATGTTATAAGCGTCTCGGAATTTATTTCTACTGCAGAACTCGCCAATAAGATCGGAGTCTCCGTTACCGATATAATTTCCAAATGCTTTTCGATGGGTCTTATGATCACAATAAATCAGAGGCTCGATAAAGAGAAGATCGAACTCATTGCTGCCGAATTCGATACAGATGTTGAGTTCGAAAGCGAGTACGATAAGGATTTCTTCTACGAAGACGAGCACGAAGATCCTTCTCTACTGAGAGAAAAGAACCCGGTCATTACGATCATGGGCCATGTAGATCACGGAAAAACATCACTGCTTGATTATATTAGAAAAACAAAGGTAGTGGCGGGAGAATCCGGCGGTATAACTCAGCATATCGGAGCTTATGTTGTTGACTATAAAAACAAAAATCTGACTTTTTTGGACACGCCAGGCCACGAGGCTTTTACGGCAATGAGATCGCGCGGAGCGAAAATAACAGATATAGCCATTATAGTAATTGCCGCTGATGACAGAGTTAACGCTCAGACCAATGAAGCGATCGATCACGCTCTCCTGGCTGAAGTTCCAATAATTTTCGCGATCAATAAAATGGACCGACCGAACGCGGATGCCGAAAAGATCAGAACCCAGCTTTCGCAGAGAAATATTCTGGTTGAGCAGTGGGGCGGTAAATATCAGTCTGTTGAAATATCCGCAAAGACAGGCCTAGGAATAGAAGAGCTGCTTGATGCAATTCTTCTCGAAGCAGATATGCTTGAACTTAAGGCAAATCCTTTCTGCCAGGCAATAGGTACAGTAATAGAATCCAAGCTTGATAAAGGTTTCGGAGCAGTATCAACGATCCTTGTCGACAAGGGTACTCTTAAGGTCGGCGATACTTTCGTATGCGGACAGACTTACGGAAAAGTAAGAGCGATGCTGAACGAAAGGAGAGAAAACGTTTTCGAGGCTAAACCGGCGTATCCAGTGCTGGTGCTAGGCTTTTCAGGCTCTCCCAACGCAGGTGACTCGTTCGTAGTGGTCGACAACGAGCAGAAAGCTAAAATGATAGCTGGAAGAAGAGAGCAGATAAACAGAGCTCAGTCTCAGCACAAAGTAAGCATAATAAATCTTGATAATGTTTCGGAACAGATCAAGCTTGGCGAGATCCAGACATTAAATCTTATAATAAAAGGGGATGCCGACGGTTCAGTCGAGGCTATAAGTGATACGCTGATGAAAGTAGCTAACAGCGAAGTAGGAGTAAAAATACTATCGAAGGGTGTAGGCGCGATCACTGAAGGTGACGTACTTCTCGCCGAAGCTTCGCATGCCATCATACTCGGATTCCACGTAAGACCGAACATAAAAGCTAAAGACCTTGCGCAGCAGAAAAAGGTGGAGATAAGGATATACAGCATAATTTACGATCTTTTCGAAGACGTGAAGAGCGCTCTGGAAGGTATGCTCAAACCGCTCATTACAGAAGAGCTTCTTGGAACGGCTGAGGTCAGAGCGATTTTCAGAGTTCCGAAGATGGGAGCTATTGCCGGCTGCTATGTTCAGACAGGAAAGGTTATTAGGAATGCCATGCTGAAAGTGATAAGGGACGGTATCGAAGTTTATCAGGGCAAACTTACATCGCTGAAAAGGATGAAAGACGACGCAAAAGAAGTTTCATCTGGGTTCGAGTGCGGTATAGGAATAGAGAACTTTAACGATTTTAAAGAACAGGATCTGATAGAGGTATTCGAATATAAAGAAACGCAGAGGAAGCTGTAAGCATGACCGATTCAAAGAGGATGAGCCGTATATCATCTGAGATGAAAAAGGCTATTTCGAAAATAATTTTTACCGATCTAAACGTAGAAGAACTGAAATTCGCTTCGGTAGATCATATAAAGATGAGTCCGGACTTATCTGTAGCGAACATATATTATACGTCGTTAAGGAACAAAAAAGAAGAGATCGAGGAGATCGACAGGCTTTTCAGGATAAATAATAAAGCTATAAGGATGAAGATCTCCAAGTATATCGATCTCAGGATAGTTCCGGAGCTGAGGTTCTTCTACGATGATACTCTCGACAACGTATTCCGTATTGAACAGCTGCTTAACTCGATAAAAAAGGATGAAGAAGCGACTTAGGTCGCTTTTTCTTTGGGAGTGAATATATAAATGGACACTAAAAATGTAATAAGTCTGATCGGCAGATTTCTGAAGGAGAATAACGATTTTCTCATTGCCGCACATCATGCTCCGGACGGTGATAACATAGGAGCAAGCATAGGCATGTATCTGGCACTGAAGAACTCCGGTAAACAGGCGGTGATAGTAAATGACGATAAGATCGTTGAAAGATATGTTTTTCTTCTCGGCGGAGATAAAGGGGCGTTCGTACAGTATTCTGATGAACTGAAAAACAAAAAATATAAGAATATTATAATCCTCGATACGGCTACATCCGAAAGAGTCGGAAAAGTCAGAAATATTATAGCTGATGATGCATTAATAATAAACATCGACCATCACCCGACCAATGAGATGTTCGGTACTCTCAATTATGTTGACAGCTCATCCGCATCAGCTTCGCAGCTTGTTTACAGAGTGCTGAAAGAGAACGGATTCAGTATAACAAAACAGATCTCAGATGCTCTTTTAAGCGGAGTTCTTTCTGATACCGGCGGACTCAGGTTTGAAAATACGGACTCGAAGGTTCTCAGCTCAGTACAGGAATTCATTGCCTGCGGATCTGATCTTACCGATATAACTGACCGTATATTTTTGAGACTGGATTATGAAGAAACAATAAAAGTGAGCGAGATCGCGTCCAAGATCGAGCTTTTCAGAAACGAGAGAATAGCTCTGGCGTATAATGATCAGACAGTAAATCCGCTTTACGAGAACGAGCCGGTTCTTATGATCCTCAATTCGATATCAGAAGCCGGAGTATCCCTTTTTGTAAGAAAGAACGGCGAGGATTTTTATAAAATAAGCATCAGATCGAAAGGCGGATTCAACGTCAGCGATTTTGCCGCTAAGTGGAATGGAGGAGGGCATAAAAACGCCGCGGGTATAAAGTTCTACGGTTCTTTCGATAAGCTCAGGAACACGCTTCTAAAAGACCTCCGCGAAGATTGTCTGAAATACTATGGTAAATGATTTACTGATAATAAACCGTTGTTCCTGTGTGCCCGATATCGGACCTGAAGGGGCTGTAATTCTTGTTGACAAGGAACCGGGTTGGACAAGTTTCGATGTCGTAGCAAGACTCCGTAATGTTCTAAAAATTAAAAAGATCGGTCACGCAGGTACTCTTGATCCTTTCGCCACGGGACTTTTGCTGATTCTTACCGGAAAAGCCACTAAAATCCAGGATGAGTTTATGGGCTCCGATAAGATATACGAAGCAGACCTTAAACTGGGCGAAAGAACGGATTCGTTCGATAAAACAGGAAATATTATAGCTTCATCAGATAAAAAAGCGAATGAAAAAGAGATCATCGAGACAGTTTCGAATTTTACAGGCGAGCAGCTTCAGATGCCGCCGATGTTCTCAGCTTTAAAAGTCGGAGGAAAGAAGCTTTATAATCTCGCAAGGAAGGGCATTGAGATCGAACGAGAACCGAGAAAGATCACTATTAATTCAATAGATGTTCTTGATGTGAATTCAGGTTCGGTGCGGCTCAGAATAAGCTGCTCAAAAGGAACATATATAAGAAGCCTTGCGGACGATATTGGAACAAAACTGGGTACGTATGCTTATCTGACAGAATTAAGAAGAATATCGTCAGGCGGTTTTAATGTCTCGGATGCTTTCAAGATAAATGAATTTATTGACTTTATTTCAGGATAATAATTTTCTTAGCCAGTCCATATCAATGTTCGGACAGGTTTTTCCCTGTTCCGCACCCGTATCAAATTCATAGTGGCCTTTTATGGAACTGATCTTAAATTTTCTGCGCAATGAAGCAATAACTTTTTTTAATGACAGGAACTGCTTGGAAGTAAATGTCCTGTCTCCGACAAGGCATATTCCTATAGTGTTTTCATTATGAAGCCTGACATGGGCGCCTGCTATATCTGCAGGCCTGCCTTTTTCAATCTTGCCGTCAGATTTGAAATCAGGCTTTTTTTCGTACCATGATCTTTTTGTCGGGTACGAATTAGTTATAATGAAATGATACCCGACATCGTCCCATCCCAGCTTTTTATGCCATCGAGCGAATAAATGTCTGTTACCGAATTCGGTTGCGCTGCAGTGAATTACGATCGTATCTATCTTTCTATCTGTCATTTCTTGAAGCGCATTTTTAGATTGTTCACGATCTCCTTGAGCAGCTTGATATCTTCATCTTTTATAATAGAGTTCTTAATGTTCTGTGGAGAATTGGCGAAGATCTCGCCGTTGATCTTAAGCGACAGTTTAGTGAAAAGAAGGAACGAATTATTATCCTGTTTAATGTAGAAAAGATATTTTGCAAGTGCTGTACAGTATTTCTGAGCTGTATTCGAGTAGCCTTTTCCGTAAAGCATTACGATATCCTGCATAAGCTTGTTTACAGTATTGGAGTAATCTTTATTAAAATGAAGAGACATGAACAGGTTTATCCTGTTGAACAAAGGAGCGTTCTTGTCGTAGTTTTCCATCAGTTCGTAAATTTTGTCGAAATTAACTTCTTTTCCGTCAGTAATCCTGTTAATACTATCTATAAGCATATCGTTCGTGAGAGCTTCATCCTTTATGCCCTGTTCTTTCTGCATTTCCTCTCTTGTAGAGTAAATAATTTCAAGAAATCGGTCTTCAGTTATTCCCATCTCACCGAAATACTGTTTTGTATAATCGAATATCTCATTGATCGTATAATTTTTAAGAAGGGATCTGATGTAGAACGTCAGGCTTTCCGTATTTTCACCGCGTCTGGTATTGTTCATGGAAATTATATAGGAAGTAAGATATTCCATTTTGTCGTTAAATTTACCAGCCTCGTGATAGAGTGTTATTATGTTCTGGTAGACTTTAGAAATGCTGCTTCTAATACCTGTCTCGATATTGATCAGCATGACAAGATCGTTTATTATTTCCTGTATCGGATCTTCGAGTTTGATCCTGATCTGCGATCTGTGTTCGATAAGGCTGATTATACTAAAAAGAAAGCTGTAATTCACGTCGAATATAAAGGCTTTGTTAGCTTCGTCTACGGCTTTTCTGAGCATATTATGTTTTTCGAGATAAGCTGAATAGGCATTTCTTGTAAAGAAAAGAAATACGGGGAATCTGTTCTCTTCGCAGAATTCGAAAGCCTTCTGAAAGAACCGTTCAATATTCTCGGAATAATCTCTTTTCTCATAGTAGAAGCACATTATCAGGAAAGCTCTGGCTGCATAGACCTTGTCGTCTGAATTCTTCAAAGTATTAAAAGATTCCATAAGAAGCTGCTCATACTTTTTGTGATCGCTTTCGAACATAGACGATTTTCTGTTGTAAAGGTCGTACATTGTCAGATATACGTTCACTGTTTTGAGCCCAGGTACCCCGGCTGTATATTTTAACAACTCATCGAGGTAATCGTATTCGCCGTTATGGTTGTAGGACTGATGCATCACATAAACCATGATGTCGATTATGACCGGGCGTCTTGTTTTATCTTCCAGCTGAGATCTGTTCCTCTCGACTATTTCTTTACCAAGCTTGAAGTTTTCGGCGAAATTAAGATTGATCACATTTACCATGTCCGTTTCAAAACTGAACGATTCTGGATTTGGAAATTTCGAAAGTATGCTATGATACTCTTCTATGAAATGCTGATTGGATTCGGGAACGATGTGCTTGAAGATCAGATAGATAATTTCGTATAAGAGCTTCAGTCTGATCCTGTCAGGAACAGACACTTTATAAACAAGCGTTTGATACAGCTCTATAAGGTTCGGTATATCCCTTGATTTCAGTAAACCGTTCTTTACGATCTCGATCTTATCGTGAAGATCAGAATTTGGACCGCTGTGACCGGCAAGATTATGTATGAATCTATAAATTCGCCTTGTTGTATCTTTCTGGTCTATATCATTTAACACAAGAGAAGATATTTTCCGGTGGTAATGCTTGAGCTCATCTTCGTTAGAGGCTTTAAGTATCATTCGTTTAAGAATGTCCTCAGTTATCGAAAAACATACAGGATTCTCACCCTGGGATTTGATGAAATAATCTTCGTACAGCCTGTCTACAGTTTCTTTGATTACAGCTGTTCCGAGTTCTGTGATCGCTCCGATATTTTCGTAAGAAAGAGCAACAAGAGAAACGGAAAGAGTCTTCAAAACAGCCAGTTCTTCTGAAGTAAGCTCTTCAGGATTAAAATCTATCTCGCCGCTGATAAATTCGTTTAGAAGGTTATCATAGCCGGCTGAAGCCTGATAAGAATATCCGCTGTATGTTCTGATTATAATATTGTTGGCATACAAAAGCTTTAATATCTCTATAAGTCTCCTGATGCTGTTCCCCGTAACGTTCTGGAGCTTTGAATAAAACTGCTCAGGCACATCTTTAAGGTTGTAAAAATATGTGTTTACGATTTTTTTGATCTGCTCAAGGTTCAGGTTCGGAACATTTATAACAGATCTTTCAATGTTCTGCGCGTTAAGAAGAGAATATAAGGCTTTACGGTTAGATTTGATCTTTCTCGGATTCACGGTCATGATCAAAAAAAGATTGATGTCTTTGTAGATATTCGTGATAATGAAATTTAAGAAGTCGATAGAGTATTTATCGGCATATTCGATATTATTCAAAGCGACTACCAGCATATTATTCGGTGAAAGGTCCGTTAGAAAGTCTTTCGCTGCTTTCAGAACTTCCGGTATTTCATCCGGCTTAATATTATCGCAATTGTAGAAAAGTTTATCTATTAAAAAAGTATCTGCCTGGCCCTTCCTTATAATTTTTCCGACTGACATTATGAGATTCTTGAACGGTTCAAGATTATCGGATTCTGGTTTTTCAAGAAAGTTGATTTTGTAGAAGTCGTGATTAGTCAGCTGGCAGTGTATCTTGAATTCATCTATGAGCTTTTTTTTACCTGAACCGGATTCGCCGGAAATAACCAGAAATGATTTTTTACCGGTTTTTTCTTTTGACGAATTGAAAACCGAAAGTATAGTTCTGTACTCATTCTCCCTGAAAACCGTGGTATCTGAGAAAGTAGATTTCGTATCGTAAAATGATATTACATCGAATTCTTTATGGAAGATCTGATTCATAGCTTCTATAGCTTCATTGGCGGATTTATATCTCGCTACCGGTTCAACATCTAGAAGTTTCCGTATAAATACCT
Source organism: bacterium (assembly GCA_029559475.1). Classification (GTDB taxonomy): domain Bacteria; phylum UBA4055; class UBA4055; order UBA4055; family UBA4055; genus UBA12480. The sequence continues at coordinate 57,392 of JAKQBN010000076.1, read as the reverse complement.
TAAAGTCATGATCATCGATCTTGTTTATCTTATCATTCAGGATCGTTTCATCGAATTTTACTCTTTTATCGAAATATTCATGGATCGTTGATGAAGGAGTATATACGAATTCTGAATTTAAAAGATTGGCAAGAATAAGACCGGCGGAAAAAAGATCGCTTCTTGAATCGATCGTGCTTAATCCCTTAATCATTTCCGGCGACATATAGTTAAGAGTGCCGGCATAATTAAAATTCGGAGTATCGAACTGGGTAGTAAGTCCGAAGTCTGTGATCTTTACAGTAAATCCGTCGAATTCTTTTTTGACCAGCACGTTGTTGGGTGATATGTCGTAGTGAATGAAATTGTTCGAGTGCAGATAGCTGAGACCGCTTAAAAGCTGAAAGAACGATTCCAGCTTCATCTCTTTTGAATTATAAAGCTGATTGAAAGTGATGTAATTTCCGTCGGGTATGTACTCGAGAGTAAAATAGTAGTTTCCCAGATCGGGATCATAGCCGAAATCATAAACTTTGGCTATATTCTTATGGTTTAGAGAACACATAAGCCTGAATTCATTTTTCAGCCTCTGGATCTTTTTCTGGGTCGAATGCCTGTTGAGCAGCTTGAGGGCCATCCGGCTTCCGTTGTAATCCTCGACAAGGTAAACCGTGCTTGATCCGCCTTTACCCAGTTTTCTGATCACTCTGTATTTGTTGTCTATGTTCTTAAGTTCATCTGTTTCCAAGATAAATCCTACATTTTATCGATTTTCGGTATTCCTAAAAGATCCATGCATTTTCCGTAAACGGTACCGAGGATATTTATAAGATAAGCTCTCGACTGCATGGTTTTAACTTCTTCCCCTACTACACGGTTATTCTGATAGAATCTGTTGAAAGATTTCGATAATTCTATTAAATAATTCGCTATAACAGAAGGTTCATATTCTTCGCATGCCTGCTTAACTTTCGGTTCGAACTGCTCCAGAAGTTTGATCAGATCATAAGAAAATTCATCTTTAATAAGCGAAAGATCAGCAATAGTATCAAAAGATCCTGTTTTTTCAAGAATGTTCATGATCCTTACATAAGAATACTGGACATGCGGTCCGGTTTCGCCTTCGAATGAAAGCGTCTTGTCCCAGTCGAATTCAATATTTTTGATCCTGGATACAGACAGGTCGTTAAAGATAACAGCTCCGATACCGATCTTATCGGCAGTCTGAAGTTTATCGGGAATATCGGCGTTCCTTTCTTCGATTATATCAAGAACTTTATCCCTTGCTCTGTCAAGAACCTCGCTTAAAGGTACGATGTTGCCTTTTCTTGTCGACATCTGAACGTTCGGAAAACTAAGTCTGCCGAATTTAATATGCCTGAAAATGTCCTTATTTGTCGGATCGTACATCTCCATTACTTTGAAAACCTGCGCGAAATGAAGTTCCTGCGCCACATCCGTCACATAAAGAACCCGGTTCGGTTTGAACTCAATCAGCCGGTACATAGCCGCCGCAATATCTCTGGTCGCGTAAAGAGTGGCCCCATCCGATTTCTTTAAGAGGCAGGGGGGCATATTTTCACTATCATCAAATTTAACTACAAGCGCTCCTTCGCTAAATTCTGTCAGTCCCCGTTCATCCAGTCTGTTTACTGTATCATCCAGAAATTTTATATAAAAAGATTCTCCGGTAATATGATCGAATTTAATGTTCAGCCTTCTGTAAATATCGTTGTATGCATCCATCGATACTTTTATAAAAAGCTTCCACCATTTTAAAGCCGGCTCATCATTATCTTCCAGCTTTTTGAACCATTCACGCGCTTTTTCTTCAAGTTCGGGTTTTATTTCCGCCTCATTATGAAACCGCACGTAGATCTCGTTCAGGAATAAGATCCCCTTATTCTCAACTTCTTCGTACGAGGACCATTCTTCAAGCGCCCACATAAGTTTTCCGAACTGAGTACCCCAGTCCCCCAGATGATTTACTCCGACCGCTTTAAACCCGAGAAATTCATGAATGTTATATATCGACTGACCTATGATAGTCGATCTGAGGTTATGGATACCCATGTTCTTCGCGACGTTCGGATGCGAATAATCGATAACGACAGTTTTTCCGCCGCCATAGCTTTTTATATCATTAAAAAGCGTGTTTTTTTCGAAAGAGCCGCACACATATTCAATGTAGCGTTCTTTTCGGTATTTAAAATTGAGGTAGCCGTTTATATTGGTAACCGACTCAAAGCTGTCGTCTTCTTCAAAAAGATTTCTGAGTTCTTCTGCAACAGCTGCAGGGGATTTTTTTAATACTGATGAAAATCTGAAGCAAGGAAGAGCGGTATCTCCAAACTCAGGATTTTTCGGGTTCTCAAAAAGTGCGGCGCCTACAAGTTCCTTCAGGGCAGGATAGGCGCCGGTTACTTTTTTAATTATCAGACTCTGAAATATATTCATTTAATTCACTGATTATATGGTCATGATTTCTTTTTCCTTGGCAGCAATAAGAGTATCAACGTCCTTGATGTATTTGTCGGTCATTTTCTGAACGTGATCTTTTTCAATATCAACAATGTTCTCGCTTACGTGTTCTTTTGTCAGCTTATCAAGCTCTGAATTGGCATCTTTTCTGCTGTTCCTGATCGTGATCTTCGAATTTTCGCCTTCTTTTTTTACATTTTTTACAAGATCCTTTCTGATTTCTTCTGTAAGGGCCGGTATCTGAATTCTTACGACATTCCCGTCGCTTATAGGATTAAATCCCAGATTCGCATTTATAATGCCTTTTTCGATGTTTTTTATCTGAGTTTTGTCCCAGGGAGTAACAACGATCGTTCTCGGTTCAGGTATAGCTATATTTGCGACCTGGTTCAGAGGAACAAGAGCTCCATAGGATTCAACTTTTACAGGATCGAGAGTGTGCGCGTTTGCTTTTCCCGCCTTGATCCTTTCGAATTCGTGCTTAAGATGTTCAATAGCTTTTACCATCTTGTCTTCGCATTTAAGCGTAATCGGTTTCACTTTATCATTTTCATTTACTGTCATCGGTCCGCTCCCTTAATTAATTATAGTTTTATTGAAAATTTAAGATACCAACCTGTTAAAGTCAATATATATATCATCTCATTACATTGGCTATCCAGACAATTACCGCGACCGCAGCGGCAGCGGCGCTTATCGCCAATATGATCTTCGTCCAGCTCAAAGGTCTTTCCCCCTGAACCTCGCCTGTTCTTGCGTTTATGAGGAATCTGAAAAGTTTTGTTTCGTATTTGTACGCGCTTACATAAACAGGAAGAAGAATGTGCTTGAAAGTAATGTCTTTAAAATCAGTATCAAGCTGAAGTATCCTTTGTTCATCGCCGCCTATGTCGTTTCTGACATCGCTTCTGATGATCTCATCCATCCTTTCTTTGGCTTTTACAAAACATTCTTTAAAATCCGTCTGATATTTTTCCGTGACGAATCCGCTCAGATATTTTGAATCGAAGGCGACGAGATTTTTCAGATCCCAGGGTTCAAGAGCATAGATATATTCATCAGGAAGAGATTTAGAAGCAACTGTGAGAACATCATCAAACTGCCTTGAAACCTGTCCGGACACCGATTCCCATCGGGTTTTCCTGACCTGTCTTGTCTTTACAACAGCTTTGCCGTTTACGTTCGCTGTGTAGCTCTGAGTTACATAATAATAAGTTCCGCGCTGTCCTGTATAGAATGATTCAGTATCGGAATCGTAAGTCCAGTAAGGTATATAAACGCCTTTAAAATGATCGAAATTCAGACTCGCTTTTTTCAGGTTGTCGGGAGCGAACCAGAGTTTGTTCACCCAGACGTTAAATATTTTCATTGCTTCATTTTTGTCGATCTTAAAGGGGAGCAGGTATTTCGGCTGCAGCATAAATTCATCTGTCGCTGAGCTGATAATCAGGGGCGCGGAGCAGTATGGACAGTACTCCGATCGTATCTTCGGATCGACGGTCGATGAAGCGCCGCACTGACTGCATTTGACTACATGAACGCTCATTGTATCGCCTGATTCCGACTTCTTATCAAGATACGAGTTGAAATCAAGCTCTTCGATCTCGGTTTTCAGCTGCGGTATTTCATTTACGGTATCGCAATACTCGCATTTTATTGTTGTAGTGCCGGGTTTATATTTAAGTTCAGCGCCGCAGTTGGTACATGCGAACATGCTGCTCGAATTATTGTCTGATTCCGTGTTTTCCATTTACATTCCCGGTATAGGCGGAGGAACACTTCCCAGAACAGAATTCAGTTCAGGAACGTCTTTCGCCGCAGTCCACGAGCTCATTCCCTCACGCCAGACGAGGGTGTCCCTGTTCAATTTATTCTGTAAAACAAGGTTTTTCAGACCGTTCATGTCGTGGGGTCCGTCCTGAGCTCCGTTGAAAACTATAAAGAACTGAAGTGCGGGAGGTACCGGCGGCGGAGCTGATGCCGGTCTTGCCTGATTGGCAGCCATCGACTGACCCATCTGATTTGCCATCGCGAATCCCATTCCCATTCCCATCCCTGCTCCGGCCGTCCCGTTCGGGTTAGCTGCGGCAACTTCGATCGCTTTAGCTGTTTTCAGCTTGGTAAGTTTATCGAGGTCGATTTTGTCCAGCCTTGAAAGCTCGAAGATCTCTTTTTTGATCTCGTCCGGCATTGAAATATTTTCAATGATGAATTTTGTTACTTCAATACCGTATTTATCGAATTCGGGCGATATTATTTTAAAGACCGTTTCGGAAGTTTCATTTATGTCCGCCGCGTATTTTTCGATAGGTATCTTCGCCTCGCCGACAGCGTCAGTGAATCTTGCGACGATAAGGCTTTTCAGCTGCTCGTTGATCTTTTCTGCGGTAAAGTTCCCGTCAGTTCCGACGATCTCTCTGATAAAAACCGGTCCGTCTTTTACTCTCATCACGTAAGTTCCGTAAGCCCTGATCTCTATCATTCCGAATCTGTCGTCGGAAAGCATTATTGCGTTTTTAGTGCCCCATTTCTGATCTGTAATATTTCGCGTGCTTAAAAAATAGACTTCGGCTTTAAAAGGGCTGTTGAATCCGTATTTCCATCCTTTCAATGTAGCCAGTATAGGAAGATTTTCGGTAGTCAGAGTGTACATTCCGGGTTTGAAAACGTCGGCTATTTGTCCTTCGTTTACAAAAACAGCCATCTGGCCTTCTCTCACAGTTAGTTTAGCACCGTTCTTGATCTCGTTCTGATACCTTTCGAATCTGTAGGCGAGGGTATTATCCGTCTGATCGAGCCACTCGATTATGTCGATAAATTCCGCTTTTGCCTTGTTGATTATCTTATCCATCAGTCCCATTTCACAGCTCCTTTTTTATTGTAAATAATGAAAAAATATATCTATTTATTGTTTCAAAATCAAGCGAAAAACGGTCTTTGACAAATATATAAGCGGTATGCATAAAGCAATTGTCAGGCCGGAGGATATAAAATCGAGAAAGAAATTATCTGAAAGAAATGCGGGATGTATCCTTTCAATATACTGCAAGACAGGGTAATGAAAGCAAAGGATCAGTAAAGAATTTTCACCGAGAAAGTTAATTGATCTAATATTATCGATCTTTTTCGAAAGAATAAAAATGTACGAAACAGCTGCAAAAGCAGACAGAAAGAAAAGCAGAACGGTTCCGTAGCGGTTTTCAAGCACGCTCACTCTTTCTATTCCTGAAGAACTTATATTCCAAGCATTCAGCAGATAGTGCAGAAAGCTCAAAGCAAATGAAATGTTGAGTACGTGGATCAATGGAATATTATCGATTTTTGCTGAAATTCCTGTTTTAGAAATAATACTTCCGGTATAAAAAAAGAACAGCATTACCATCGCGGTTTCGATTTTGAATGGAAGATCAGTATAAAGTTCAGATAAAAAATAACCACCCGTTCCGACGCATACAACTAAAAGGAATTTTAGATACTCATTTTTTAAAATGCATAAAATACTGTAGATGATTGAAACTGTGAACAGACAAAGAAGGAACCAGAGAGGACCGTTCTGCGGAACGCTGTTTTCAAAACCGATTATCGTCCTGAAGAGGTTTACTTTGTTGCTGCTGTTTGTAATATCGCCTTTTAACAAGGTTATTATGAAAAAGAAGATCCATGTCAGAATATTAAAGATAACGAACGGGAAATAAATACTGCTTAGCTTCGATCTTAAATTTTCAAAAAAGGTTCTTTCTTTATTAACATAGCCGGAAATAAAGAAAAAAAGCGGTACATGGAAAGAATATATCCATTCCGAACGGGGGATGGTTGCATGACCTATAACGACAAGTATTATGCCGAAACCTTTGATAAAATCTACGTATCCCAGACGTGCGTTTTCAGTTTTCATTTCTTTCTTTTAGGAGAATTTTCCTTTAGTCTCTTTTTCAATGACTGATAAATTCTTTCATGGTCAGAAGTCTGGAGAAGGAAGCTCTGATATTCAGGCTGCGATAGGGTTCTGGCTATGCTCGCTAGTATCTGAACCTGTTTGTTCTCATCTTTTTGCGGCAGAAGTATCATGAATATGAAATGCGCTGGCGAACCGTCGGCGGAATCCCAGTCGACCCCTCCATAAGATCTGCCGAAAGCTATTACAGGTTTATCAAGTTTATCTAATCTTCCGTGCGGTACCGCAAGCCCTTTTTCCATTCCGGTACCCATCAGCTCTTCTCTTTCGTAAACCGCTTTCTGAATGTCCGAGCATGAAATATTTTTCAGGACGGGTGATATTTTCGAACACAACTCAGAAATAACTGCGTTTTTATTGTTGCCTTTCAATTCCGTAATGATACTTTCTCTGTGAAGATAGGAACCGATAAGAAAGCTGTCTCTGCTTTTTATCGAGATCGAAAGCAGTGGTCCGACGAGTACGGAAGAAAGTACGGCTCCAAAAACGATGGCCACATAAGTGATCTCGGAAATTATTCCCAGTTCAAGAGCAAGAAGACCGAGTATGATCTCCATCGCTCCCCCCGTAATGAAAGCTATTCCAAGGGACAGAGCATCGTCTTTCGGAACTTTGATCATTCTTGCTCCTATCCAAGCTCCGGCGAATTTACCGGAGATAGCGATCACCGTGAAAAGAATTGTAATATAAATATCGATATTTTTAATAAAATCAACCTTTAATGCGATCGAGGCAAAGAAGACAGGCACGAATACTGAATGGACCATCTGTGAAATGATCTCTCTTGTTCTTTCAGATATCTCATTTGCGTTCCCTGCCATTATACCGGCGAAAAAGAATCCGATGATCGCGTGCACACCGATCCACTGCGTTGCAGCGCCGCATACGATTGCAATTAGAGAAATAAAAGTCACTATTGTAGCCGGCTGGGGAAGATCCATTTTATACAGTCTTTTTGTCGCCGCGCCTACCAGTCTGCTGCCTATGGTCAGACTGAATGCGCCGAACAGAAGAGCCAGACCCATCGTCTGAAAAACGGGCGACAGGTCAGGATTGCCTTTCTGAGAAACAAATCCGATATAAACCGCAAAAAGCAGCCAGCCTATAAGATCGTTCACTATAAAAACCGATAAAGTCAAGAAACCGAGATCGGATTTAATTATTTCGAGATCGTGCAGAACTCTTGCTATAACGGCGAGGGCTCCTATAGATGCGGCTATAGAAAGAAATACCGTGAACGAAAGTTTATCAGTTTCTGGACCCATATATCTAGCCATGTCGGGCTGCCAGTAGAAAGATAAAAATGTTATGACGAAAGGCACTAATATGCCGATCAGAGCGATCACGAAAGCTTTGCTTCCGTTCTTTAACGCGCTTGATAAATGAACTTCAAAACCGGTGACAAGAAGAAGATATAAAAGCCCTATCCATGATACTGTTTCAAGCATATTCTGCTGAATAAGATCTGACGGAAAAAGTTCTGAATGAAGGTGAGGAAAGAACCTGCCGAATATCGTTGGTCCCAGAATTATACCGGCTATGATCTCGCCGGCAAGGGAAGGCATTCCCTTTTTATGAAACAGGCTGCCCAGTATTTTTGCCGCCGTTAATACTACGAAAAGCTGCACCAGAAAAATAAAAACATGTTCTTCGCTCAGATAATGCATCAGTACTCCTCATTTATTCACATTTAGAATATAGTTAAGTCAGTTCTTTAAATAAAGTTTTTTTTTCATTATTTTATCGCTTTTAACAATTTTTATCAATACTTTTACGCTTATGAAAAATTATGAGAGCATATTTGAAAAATTGTCGCACAGACTGCCGCAGAACGGCATTTATTACAGCGGTAAGGAATTCAATACGCTGGATGGTGAAGATTTTTTCAATTCTGATCTGAAAGTCCTTATCTGCAGGCTGTCAACTTACAGAGATACATCTCAGTCATTCACTCATCCGCTGTTATACAGGCTCATAACAGGTATTCATGGCGCATTTGCGGATATGTGTTATCTTCCTCCGCTTTCCGACCTTGAACTGTTCAGAAAAAATAATATACCGTTATTATTGCCGGTTAAAACTAAGGTAGAAACTGCTGAATTCGACGTGATCGCAGTATCGAATTCGCTCGTTCAGGAATTTCTCAATATCGAAACTCTTCTGCGCGAAAGCGGGATAGAAACAGATCATTCAACAAGGATATTGATGGAGGATCAGCCTCTTATTGTCCTCGGCGGATCGAACAGCGCGAACAGTCATTTTCTTATGCACGAAAGATCGCCTGTTGATATAGTTTATACCGGCGACGATCCGGAGGATATAGTCAGATTCTTTTCAAAGATTAAGGAGCTGAAAAGATCAGGATCGAAGAAGTCAGTCATCACAGCGGAATTATTTAAAGAATTTCCGGTTGTAACGCCGTTATCAGGCGAAAGCGGGGTCAAGAGTACTATTTCGGTTAATTACAAAGAGATGATCCAGCCTTCAGGCGTTCCGCTGCTTTTCAAAGATGATCCCGATTCAGCGAACATCGTTATAAGCAGAGGCTGCCAATGGTTCTGCTCTTTCTGCAACGAAAGTTTCAGAACTAAACCTTACAGTGAGATAATGAAAGATGATGTGATCAAAGCCGGTTCGGAGTTAAAAAAACTGAACGGTTCGAGCGAAGCGGGCATTTTCAGTTTCAATTTCAACGCCCATTCCGGGATCGAAGAGATAATCGGTGAGCTACATAAAAATTTCAGGATCGTTTCATTAAAAAGCCAGAGGTTCGATGTGCTTTCAATAAGAAGCGAGTTCCTTAAACTGCTTCAGTTCGCCGGGAAGACCAGCATTACATGCGGGCTGGAAGGGATATCGGAACGGCTCAGGAATTATCTTTCCAAGGATCTTGACAAAAATGAACTTGAACAAAGCCTGTCATCTATACTGAAATCTCCTGTCAGAACCCTTAAAATTTTCCTGATAGGTACAGGTCTGGAAAATGAAGAAGATTATAAAGAACTGAACGAACTGCTTGAATTTATTAAATTTCAATTACAGTCAAGACCCAGACCGCCCAGGATAGTATTTTCACTGACGCCTCTTGTAAGATTTCCCGGTACTCCGATCGGATACGAAAGAGCTTACAATATCGGCATAATGCAGAATATCATAGAGAGAGTCTCGAAAATGATTGTTTCCGCAGGGTTCGAGTTCAGAAAAGCAGGTTCGGTCTATGAATACTTTGTATCTCAGATCCTATTAAGGAACGGTTCGGCTGAATTCTATGATGCCGTTCAGAAAACGTTAAATGAAACATGTTCTTTGTATTACGATTCTATAGATAAGAAATTCTATGATAGTCTGTGCAGTAACCTTAAAGTACTTGAGCCCGATACGGACGCATTTCTGAACAACAATTTAAACTATTCACACTTCAACTCAAATATTAAGAAGGAATTTCTTTCATTAGCACAGGAAAGATCAAAAAAATTCGAAGGCATATCAACATGCAGCAGGATCAAAAACTTAAATTCGAAGTGCAATTCATGCGGAGCCTGCATTACTAATGATCAACGCGAAGCGGTAATGGAATTTAAAAGGGGAAAAAATCTTTCTGTTGAAGAACTGAAGAAGAATCAGGCGGATTTTAACAGCGGTGTTGATCTGGAAATGCCGGTATTTTTAAGTGATAAATGCTGCGGATTGAGCGATAAATATCTCGGGGCGGTATTTTCGTCCGCGTTGTACAGAACTCTCGGTTCAGGATCGGATCATGTAAAAAGGTTCTTAAGATTTAATAGCAGGAGCCGATTTGAGAATGAACATCTTCTGGGGCGCGATACCGTAATATTTTCGTGCGATTCTGAGCATGCAGAGGTAATAAAGGGCATAATACCAACTGATAAATTCATAGTTGATTTCGAGAAAAACGCACAGGGGTACGGGCATATCATATCGAAAACCGAAAATAAGGTCATTATTTCAGTTCCTTCCGATAAAAATATCGATAATTCCTTTATTAGTAAATTTCATATCAAGTCCACCGTTGTCAGGATCGGGGAAGGAATATATGAAGCTCAAGTTTCTAAAGACGGACTGAAAAAGAAACAGTTCTCTAAAGTTCTGATAAATATTCCTGAAGGCAGAATTGAAATATTCTACGGAGAAAAATTCGATCTGAACTTGTTCCTAACGACTTTATGCGATTTTTACAAGTTCAAGCAAAGCAGTCTGAACATCAAGCTGAAATGAAGTATTAATAGATTATTGTTTTTTCCGGCAGAATATTTCTTTATATTATAATTAACAAACGGAGGCTTTTATGACCTGCGAACGTGATAAAATAGGATGCAATGTATATGATAATCTGTCGTTTTCTGTTTTAGTGATCGATAAAGACTATCGTGTGCTTTCGATGAATAAGAAAGCCTCGGAGCTTTTGAAAACTGATAATACAACTAACGTAAAATGCTATTCGCTCACTCACGGAAGGGAAAGATGTTGTTCTGATTACGGCGAAATCTGTCCTCTCAGAGAATGTATCGAGACAAAGGTATTTGTTAGGACTGTGCATAAACATATTTACGACGGAAAAGAAATATTCGAGGAGATAACCGCAACACCGGTTTTTGAAAATAACGGTGATCTGAAATATATCGTCGAAGAACTTAGAGACATCACCAAACTTCTCAAGCTTGAGACAGTAATCAACAGCCTGAGGAGCGAACTTAAAACCCTTCAGGGACTTTTACCTATCTGTTCTTCATGTAAAAAAGTACGGGACGATAAAGGTTACTGGTCCGAAGTTGAAAAATATATATCTGACAGGTCAGACGCAAAGTTTTCTCATTCTCTTTGCCCGGACTGCCTGAAAGAGCTTTACCCTGAGATAGCCGAGAGGCAGGAAAAAAAGAAAACCGAACTTAAGTGATCTGATAATTATTTTACTACGATCTCATCGACGAAGAACCACGAATCCCCTCCTGCAGATGCATGCCAGTCGTAATTGTGTATCGTACCTTTTATTTCAAATCTGATATATCTGAACTTCTGAGCCGGAGTGTTGAAAGCGAATGTTCTGTTCACGCTATCCTCTTTCTGATCCGTAACGACTGAATGCTTATCAATAAATCTGTAGCTGAAGCCGTCATCAGATACCGAACATGAGATCGAAAGAGGATGGAAGATCCAGCTTGTCGGGTCCCAGAGTGTCGAAATTTCGATCCTGGAAGCAGGAGTTATCATATCCAGATCGAGCGTAAGCGAACAGTCCTGAGCCTCCCAACCAAGCCAGTGAACTCTGAAATCGTTAGCTCCCCTTACGCCGTTCGTGAGTAGAGCAAGGTCTCCGCCACTATATTTTTGAGCCGGCAGCGGATCCGCCTTAACCTTCTTTCTGAAAGCGAGATTATCTTTGACCTGCATATTGATAAATCTTTTTGTGGATGCGCAGTATTCTTCAACGGAAAGGCAGGATTCATTAACATATTTACAGCCGGCTTCGATTGCCGTTCTCTCGAATGAATTGAGAGCGTTCATCATTTTTTCATCCGGAGTAAAGTCGCCGTTTTTTTCGACGTACCAGCCGCGGGTTCCGAACATATCGCTTTTTCCGATCTCCATCATCGCGTACTGAAGCTGCATTCTGGCTGTACGCACATGAAGAAGTTTTACAGTATCTTCCGCCGATGCTTTTTCAGCCTCATCGAAATAATAATTATAGTCAGAGATGTTCTGAGCTGAAAGGAAAGTATTTTTATAATTTGTAGGCGGACCGTAAATATCTAGCCGTTCACCTGTCTTAATCACTTCGTCCTGAAGATGATAAATGTATCTTCTGATCCACGGTGCGGCTTTTCCATAGTAACCGTCGATGAATTCATCAATTATTTTTTTTGCGTCTGAATCCGGATCCCATAACAGTTTTGAAAGGAGATATGATTTTAATTCCGAAAATTCGTGTCCGGTCGCTGTGTTCGACTGCTGGAAATGCTCTTTAACTCCTTTACTTACAAAAAGCCGAATGTTAGGCTGAAGAACATGTAGATTAGGGAACGGGCAGTAATGATGCGCAAAATCGACGGTATAATCCCAAAGGTAAATATAATCGCAGATCTTTCTCCACTCATCTATATCGGTAAGAAAAGACGCGCTGCCGGGATCTGTCTCAATGGATCTGCTTCTATTAAGCTCTATAGTGCAGAGCATCACCTGAACATTATCCCGAGGTTTTGTTGTTTCAGGCGCTTTTCTACTCCATTCATAAGCTAGTGTGGAAATGGTTTTATCAGGAAATTTTTCCGCGACTTTATTCACGAATCTGATCAGCGGTCCGGCGGGGCTTTTTTCCTCTTCTATGATCTTTTTACACTTATCGCACTGACAGTATGAAAAATTATCATTCTGGCTTACAGACCAAACTTTATGATCGGGCTGCCGTTTCATTTCCTTCTTTAGTTTTTCGACAGTTATTTTGAGAACATCAGGATTTGTAAGGCAGAGCTGGTCTATTATCCTTTTTCCGTTCATATAACAGAAATATTCCGGATGATCTTTAAAATATGTCTGCCACGGAACAAGTTTGTTGAAAGTATGAACGTAATAATTGTCAGCGAAAGCATCTCTGATGTCATCAAGGCGTCTGAAATCCTTGTAATCCTGATTCTCGGTAAATGTTCCGTGAACGTTTCTGTAAGTGTTAGGCGACGAACCTGAAATATTGATACAGGGAAGTCCGATGTCCATATTTTTCGGGATCAATACATAGTCGGGGCTGTAATATTTTATCCCGGCGAACCGCTCCAGAAACTCGCAGACCCCGTAAATGCATCCTTTATCATCTCCGCCCTCGATTATGATGTTCTCATTATCGGTTCTGACTAAGAATCCGTCCGCTTCGGAAATGCTATCAGACTTGGAAATCATTATTGATTTTCCTTTGGCAGGTTTGTCCGAAACTGAGACCGGAAGGTCGCAGTCAGTTACTTTTTTTATATAATCTTTTAGCAGCTTGGATGCCCGGATCTCTTCCCTTGATGCTTTTTTCGGGATAACGATGGAATATGCGCTTCCGCCTTTGCTCACAAGACTTAAAGGATAAACAAATTTTACGCTCCCCCATCTTTGAGGTATATGCATTGCAATTTCACCCTGGGGAGACCAGACCCAGTTATGCTCCGGATGACCGGTCTTTTTTATGTATTTCCCTCCAATAATGTCAGTATCCCATTCGACTCTTGAGAAATTGATCTTCCATTCTTCGCCGGGATAGGGTGCTCCGTTGTGTCTCGCGCATTCCTCAAGAGCGGACCACGGAATGGCGACTTCAATTTTCCATCCTTCATCTTTATCTGACGGGTCGTTGAGAGTGCCATTTAGATCGATCGCGTATTTAATACCTCTGACATCCCATGCATCGACAGCCTGTCCGTTATCTTTGTAGGGCTTAGTCAGCATAAGATCCCATAGCGTTCCTAAAGCGTTAAATTCAAGTTCGTAATAATTGAAAGTATCGTTGTCGGGATCGATAAATATTTCAAAGTCATTGTCATGGTAGATCACCGCGTCCCTTTCCGACAGATATGCCCAGATATGATCTTCTTCCATTTCCGCATAAAAATACAAATATTCATCATCCCAGAGCATCTTGACCCTGGTTTTGTAATAGGGAAGAGGCTTATAATCACCTTCTATGTCAATAAAATAATCTGTCCACTGAGCTGCACTCCAGCTTAGTTCCAAAGCTTTACCGTCAACAGTCATCTGCTCTGACGTTTTGACGCAATCATACGTTTTTGGTAAAGTTGCGTTAATTAATGTAAAGGCGCAGAAAATCAGGAGAATTACAATTTTTTTCATATAGGCTCCGCTTTTCAATCAAAAGAATTTAATTTTAAAATACGTTAAAGTCAAGCGAACCTTCAGAATTTAATATTTGAGGTTGATTTTCGCGATATAATTATTTATATAGCAAACTGTTTCAAAAAAAGAGCAGAAGAAATGCTAAAATCGTTCAGTAAAATAATTCTAAATAAATGAAAAGGTGCTTATGAAACGGTTTCTTGTCATTCTCGCGATCCTTTTCTCAGCGGTTCTATATGCCCAGGACACTACCGCAGAAACCACGGCTGGTTCATTAGTCGCAGCTGCAGACACTGTCGCGGCCGCTCATGATGTTCCGGAACTTTCCGAAGAGGAAAAGCTCTGTAAGCAGGCGGCGGAAGATTTTATGGCCATATACAACTCATGGGATGTAACGAGGGATTATGAGATCCTTCTTCCGAGGATCACCGCATACGCGGAAAATTATTTTAATGCAGGTAAAGATCCGAACGAATCGAACAAAGAGGATCTGACGGTCCTAAAAGAACACTATGAGAGCATTCTCGGAATGGAAACATCAGAAACGCTGATGAACATTCTCAGCGCTGACCTTGAGAGAGTGAACGCCGAGCTCGAAGGAAACCAGAAGAATCCTGCTCTGATAGGTTATCTTGACAAGCTTGATTTCGACAGGATAAAAGTTTTGGAAGAAATTCTTGTCAGAGAGAACAACGATCAGATATCCTCATCGGTATCAGCACTAAGACCGGTATTCAAAAATATCAGAAGGTACAGCATCGCCTTCGACGAGATGCTTACCTCTGTTTACAACGAGATAACGAGGGTAACTGATAAAAGGGTCTACTTTCTTTACATCGAAGATAACGTAAAGAATAAACTTCAGGATATTTCTGACAGACTTGCAGCTGAAGTGGACAAGAAAGAAGCTGAATTCGCAAAAAAGATAACTGACGATATCGATACTCTTTATGCGAAAAAGGAGGCAGCGGCTCTTGCAGGCGACAGAGATCTTGAAAAAAAGCTTTACAATAAGTGGATCGAAGCAAGAAAGGTCAACATAGACAAGCTTAAGTCCGCCGAAATTTCAAGGCTGACAACCGTAATTTCAGGATTTATGCAGTCACCGGGCCAGTATGACGTTAACAGCACACTGATCCATAAGCTATATACAAAAAGCTCTGATACAGAAGCATATCTTAAATATCTGCTCAGGGCAAAATTTTATAACGATCTTAATTCAAAGTTCAAAGTCTATTTCAGGTTCGAAGTCGAAAAAGGAATTAGAAAATACCGTTTGAATATATTAATCGCATCGCTGTTTTTTTTCGGACTATTCTTCTATGTATTCACGACAGTAAAAAAGAAAAGAGATTCTATTTATATAAGAAGGATACCGGGGCTTGATGCGATAGATGATGCTGTAGGAAGGGCTACCGAGATGGGCAAACCTATCATTTACGATTCAGGATTGGGAGGATTTTCCAGCCCGCAGACCATCGCAAGTATGCTTATATTAAGAAGCGTTGCGAAGAAAGTGGCAGAATTCAAGGCTGAGATAATTTACCCCGCTTACGATCCTGTTGTACTTCAGATAGCAGAAGAAATGATTTCATCAGGATTTCTGGACGCCGGGTATCCTGAAGATCATAAAAAAGACAACTGTTTCTTTATGGTAAGCGACCAGTTCGCTTATGCCGCGGGTCTTTCGGGACTGATCGCAAGGAAAAAACCTGCTACAGCACTACACTTCGGATACTACGCGGCTGAATCGCTTCTAATATCAGAAGCCGGATTCGCAGCCGGAGCTATTCAAGTGGCAGGTACAACAGAAGCAACTCAGCTTCCTTTCTTCATAACTTCATGCGATTATACTTTGATCGGGGAAGAGTTGTACGCTGCGGCGGCATATCTATCCAGGGATGCTCAGGTTCTTTCGAACCTTAAGCTATCGGATTACGGTAAAGTAATATTCGGAGCGCTTTTCCTTTTAGGAACCATACTGCTTACTATAAATTCCGACTGGACGGTAATATCCGATCTGTTAAGTACTTACTAATAAAGAATTAGAAAAAGGAATAATATAATATGAAAAAAGAAATACCAATACTGCTGGGGATCATAACGGGGATCCTGTGGTACGGCGAATTCTTTATTGCGGGGATGTTCCAGGAGAACCAGAAGCTTTTCTTTGCGAACGGATTAAAGATAGCCGGAGTAGTGGGTGTAGCTGTTGGTGTATATTCCGTAGCCCGACAGAATTATTACAAGATAAAATACAATAACGAAAGATATTATGCGATACTGCGTGTCGCCATGATCTTTCTAATGATCTTCTTAGGTGTTATCAGCGGAACTTCTTCAGGAACTCCTTTCAGCTCGATGTTCATGAACGTTTACGTACCGTTCCAGGCTACCGTTTTCTCCCTTCTCGCTTTTTACATTGCATCCGCTGCATACAGGTCATTCAAGGCGAAATCGGTCGAGTCGGGAGTGCTGCTTGTCGCTTCGATAATCGTTATGCTCAGCAAGATACCTCTCGGAGGCGAGATATGGTCTCAGATACCGGTTATAGGCGAATGGATAATGGATTCTCCTTCAAGCGCTGGAAGAAGAGCCATCATTTTCGGCGGCTATCTCGGTTCTATAACAATGATGATAAGGATCTTTTTCGGACTAGAAAGATCCCACCTGTCAGAATAATTAAAACTTAAGGAAATTCACAATGAAAAAAATTCTGGAAAAACTTAAGAAGATAGACAGAAGGATAATATATCTGCTGGTGTTTTTATCAATTATAATACCCCTTCTGCCAGGATTCGATTTTCTTATATTCCCGGTATCTCCCACAAAAGAAACGAAGCAGATCTTCGATGAGATAGAAGGATTAAACGAAGGAGACGCGGTTTTTATCGACTGGGCTTTCGATCCGAGTTCAAAAGCGGAGCTTCTGCCGATGTTCGAGGCTTTTTTCAAGCACTGTCTGAAGAAAAAAGTAAAAGTGTTCATTTACTACGCTTCTATCAACGGAATCAATCTAGGTAAAGAAAGCGTAAAGAATATCACAGCCATGGAAGAATTCAACTGGGCAAGGGAGGGTATTCATTATATAAATATGGAGTATGTCCCGATCGCAGCTGACATCAGGATCTTCAACATGGATGTTGATTTTAAAGGAACGTATAAGAAAGAAGGTAAAATATTTGAGGGTGTGGAAACTCTGAGGGATATTAAATATATGATCGGACTTTCCGGATCCGCATACCATTTTACTCACGTTGATATGCAGATAAGGTTCAATTATAAATTCGGTATCGCTGTAACAGGTGTAATGGGACCTGATTTCGTTCCGTATCTGCAGACAGGACAAATAACAGGTATGGCGAACGGGTTAAGAGGGGCAGCTGAATACGAAAGGCTTGTCAGTGATAAATACGAAAGGAACTACTACGGAAGCGCGACAAAAGGGATGTCATCACTTACATTCTCCCATCTGGTTATTTTCGGTTTTGTAATAGTCGGAAACATTGTCTATTATATGGACAAAAGGAAGAGAGGTTAAATATGGACTTAAAAGCTGTTCTTGATAATATTTTTCTGAACGATGTCTTTGTGACATGGGTACCGGTTCTTGCAACGATTATGATAATGTCCTTCCTTTACAGAGACAACCCGCTATATAAAATCGGTGAAAACATCTTTATTGGAGTATCTCTTGGATACGGATGGATACTTTCCTGGGAGTATATTATCGACCCGTTCTTTATTATGCCTGTAAACGATATGTTCGTAGAATTTCATATGTCGGATATTACAAATATTCTCTGGTTTCTGCTCGCTTTAACTATGTTTTTCCGTTTTTCACGAAAGAAAGCATGGGTGGCCAACTACTATTTCGCATTTCTGTTCGGATATATGGCCGGATACTACATTCCGATCGCGATACAGAATATTATGCTTCAGAGTACAAGTATAATGACAGATCTAGATAAGGGATCGTTCTTTGAAACAACAAAATGGATCGTTCTGGTATTCGGTACCTTCGCAGCGCTCATATATTTCTTCTTCTCGAAACCGCATAAAGGACTGCTTGGCAAAACAGCAAGGACCGGTATTGTCGTTTTAATGATCTTCTTCGGCGCTGCTTTCGGTTCGACTGTTATGGGAAGGGTTTCTCTTTTCATAGACAGAGCACTTCTTCTTGTAGATCATCCGGTTCAGTCACTCGTCTGCACATTAGCTGTAATAATATTTTTGATCATTTATTTCAGATTTTTTAAAAAGGATGATAAGACAGCGGAAGAAGATTTTATTTAAACAACTAAAAGCAGCTTAACGGCTGCTTTTTTCTTTTATAATTATTTTATCGCCGGTTATAAATCTTACTTCCGGATCGTTTGAATATTCGGGATTGTCTTTTTCTTCGGATTTTGTAATAACTACGAGAGTGTCGGGTTTAGAAATTATTACAGTCCGTGAATCTACGGTTATGCTGGTCAGAACATCAAGCACTTTCGGGTTGAATTCGGGTTCTTCATCCTTTGAGAAATATAATATAATGCAGGCGTAAAGTCCTACTATAAGCACCAGATAAAATATCACTTTCAAAAAAGGGTGAATCATTGTTTATCCGTATTTTATTAAGTATATTATAATGTAAAAAAAATACAAAGCAATACAAAAAAAATAAAAAATCAGGAATTATCTTTTTCGAGTTCGAGCATCTTTAATTTGAGCTCTATTCCGCCGGATGCGGAGAATCCGCACAGATCCTTGTCCGAGGAAATTACCCTGTGGCATGGAATGACCGGTGCAACCGGATTGTTCTTAAGAGCGTTTCCGACGGCTCTCGAAGCTTTTTCATTACCAAGAAAAGAAGCTACCGCGCCGTAAGATGCTGTTTTACCGTAGGGGATACTTTTTACAGTGTTGTAAACCTTTTTCTGAAAATCGCTCCAGCCGTCTGAATCAACAGGCACTTTGTCGAAGGATTTTATCTTTCCTTCGAAATACGATCTGAATAATTCTGACCAGGGAACTGACAAAGGATCATCAGTTAATGGTTCTTTAATGTCTAATGATGAAACTATCGCTTCTTCGGCAAGTTTTTTTGTTCCGAACATAAACCTGCACTCCTTTAAACCTTTCGGAGTAACAGTAAATGAAAGCCATCCGAAACGCGTCTCTGTCGAGCCGATGATGATTCTGTTTGAAGGTAGTTTGATCTTTTTCATAAAGTAAGTCTCAAGAGTTCAGCCGGTTTAAATATCCCTTTTTCAGTGATGAATCCGGTTATCAGTTCTGCAGGAGTGATGTCGAAAGCATAATTGAGCGCTGGAGAAAGCTCGTGTATCAATGGAGCCTCGTTCATATATTTGAGTTCATTTTCATCTCTTTCCTCGATCGGAATGTCCCGACCGCTCTTTATTGAAAAATCGATTGTAGAAACAGGCGCGGCTATGTAAAAGGGTATATTGTTATATTTTGCAGCCAGGGCTTTTAAATAAGTTCCTATCTTGTTGGCCGTATCACCGTTCTTCGCGATCCTGTCGGCGCCGACTATCACGAGATCGACCATTTTATTCTGCATAAGATGACCGCAGGAACTGTCAGATACTACTGTGTGGCTGATGTTCTCATGAAAATATTCCCAGGCTGTGAGCTTCCCGCCCTGATTTCTCGGTCTCGTTTCGCTTACCCATACGTGAATGTTTATTTCTTCGTCTCTCGCTCTGAACACAGGAGCCGATGCTGTTCCGTAATTTACCGTAGCGAGCCATCCTGCGTTACAGTGCGTCATTATATTTACCGTTCTGCCGGTTACGTTGAATATTTCTCTTATCAGTGCTACTCCGTTCGCGCCTATTCTTTTACAGCATTCGATCTCATTTCTTTCGAGCGTTTTGACCGCGGCCAGCACTCTGTCAAGCTCAAGTCCCATTTTGATCAGACCATCAATCTTTTGAACTCCCCATGAAAGGTTTACTGCTGTAGGCCTGCAGTTTCTCAGCTTGCTGATCATATTTTCATAATATTCTTCAGGTTCGGGTTTTGAAAAGGATTCCCTATAAGCGAAAAATGTGCCGTAAGCTCCCGCGACCCCTATCAAAGGCGCGCCGCGAAGATGCATGTCGGTAATGGCGGCGATCATTTCTTTTGAAGTTCTTATCTTTTCTATTACGAATTTTTCAGGCAGGGATCGCTGATCAATAATATAAACTTTATCTCTATCATACCATATAGAATGATATTTCTTTCCATCAAACTTCAGATGCTGTCTCCTTCTGTTAACAATAATAAGTCTTATATTATAGATTTTTAATAACAAAAACGCAACACTTTATTGAACAATTAATAATTTTGCTTTTGACAAAAAAAACACTTATAATAAACTAAAGAATAAACAGGCGCAGGATAATCTGATCAGAAATGAGAATTCCGGATATAATAAATACCTATGACCATCCTTTAATCAACAGGATAGTTAAAAATTATAAGCATTTCAAAAAACAGGCAAAGAAAACTGAAAGCGACTGTTTCAGAGTTTACGACAGGGATATTCCTGAATTTCAATTCTCGATAGATCATTATGCGGGAAAATTTCTTGTTCAGTATTATTCAAATGACGAATCGGAAGATGTTCCTACTGCGCTTAAAGAAATAATTGAGACCGGTTTAAGCACCATTTTCGGAATTAAGATCAATGAAGTATTCTGGAAGGTCAGAAAGAAAAGAGCACTGCTTGAGCAGTATGAGAAACTGTCTGACAGCCGTGATTTCTTCACCGTAAGAGAGAACGGAATATCCTTTTATATAAATCTTAAAGACTATCTGGACAGCGGACTGTTTTTAGACCACAGACCTGCAAGGGAATTTATCGCTAAGCAGGCATCAGGGAAAGCTGTTTTGAATTTATACAGCTACACGGCATCATTTTCGCTTTACTGCGCAAAAGCCGGATCTTCAGGAACCGTTAGCGTTGATATGTCAAACACATATTCAGACTGGGCACGCGAAAATATGATCCTGAACGGATTTGATCTTGCTCAGAATAAGATCATACGTGAAGACTGCTCAAAATATCTCAGACAGGCATCAGAAAGAAAAGAAAGATACGATATTATTATTATAGATCCTCCGACAATTTCAAGATCAAAGAAGATGGAGGAGATGTTCGATGTGAACAGGGATCATCCGGATCTGATACTTTCAGCATCAAAGCTGCTGAGAGGAAATGAAAGCATAATAATGTTCAGCACCAATTCAAGAAAGTTCAAGATGGATGAAGAGCTGAACGGAAAGTTCATTATAGAGGATATCAGCCACAAAACGATACCTGACGGGTTCAGAGATAAGAAAATTCATAAAGTTTACATTCTAAAACTAAAGTAACGGAGGATAATCATGCCCAACGATGTTGAGATAGCACGTTCCGCAAAAATTGAACATATTTCTGATATAGCAAAGAAACTCGGGATAGACGAAAGCGATCTTGAATATTACGGCAAATATAAAGCTAAGCTGCCTCTGAAATTAATTGATCTTGAAAAAGTGCAGAAATCTAAGCTTATACTTGTTTCAGCTATAACTCCCACACCGGCGGGAGAAGGAAAGACCACGATCTCAATCGGTCTCAGCCAGGCGCTCAACCTGATCGGAAAGAAAACCACGGTCGTACTTAGAGAGCCTTCACTCGGACCTGTCTTCGGCGTAAAAGGCGGAGCGGCAGGCGGCGGTTATGCACAGGTTTTACCTATGGAAGATATAAATCTGCATTTCACAGGCGATATTTCAGCTGTGGAAAAAGCGAACAATCTTCTGGCCGCTTTGATAGATAACGAGCTTCAGATAAAAAACAGTAAACTAAATCTGGATGCAAGAACGATAAGCTGGCGCAGAGTTATGGATATGAACGACAGATCCCTGAGAGATATTGTGATCGGATTAGGCGGGCAGAAGAACAGCATCCCTAGAGAAACCGGGTTTGATATTACCGCAGCTTCAGAGGTGATGGCAATATTATGCTTAAGTAATGATCTTTCGGATCTTAAAAAAAAGCTCGGAAATATATTCATTGGCTATTCTCATGACAAAAAACCTGTTTTTGTAAGGGACATGAAAGCTGAAGGAGCTATGGCCGCACTTTTAAAGGACGCAATTAATCCTAATCTCGTTCAGATGATCGGCGGATGTCCCGCAATAATCCACGGCGGGCCGTTCGCGAATATAGCTCAGGGCACGAATTCAATTATAGCCACAAGAATGGGTCTGACGCTGTCAGATTATGTAGTAACAGAAGCGGGATTCGGATTCGATCTCGGTGCTGAGAAATTCTTCGATATCAAATGCAGAACAGCAGGTCTTAATCCTTCTGCAGTTGTTCTTGTAGCTACCGTCAGAGCACTGAAATTTCACGGCGGCGCAAAGCTTAAGGAACTCAAAACCGAAAATATCGAAGCGCTTAAAAAAGGACTCGAGAATATTGAAAAGCATATCGAGAATATGAAAGTCTTCGGAATATGCCCTGTTGTAGCCATCAACAGATTCTATTCTGATACTGACGAGGAAGTCAAGATCATAAAAGAATTCGTCGAAAGTAAAAATGTAACCGTTGCAGTTGCAGATGTATGGGAAAAAGGTGGAGAGGGCGGCATTGATCTCGCAAAAAAGGTCAGCTTTATGGCCGAAACATGCAACAGAAAATTCATTCCTCTTTACGAATGGGAATGGCCGATTGAAAAGAAGATCGAAAAGATAGCTAAAACCATTTACGGTGCCGAAGCAATTGATTATACCGCGCAGGCTAAAAACGACATAAAAAGAATAATCAAACTCGGGCTTGATAAACTTCCTGTATGCATAGCAAAAACGCAGAAATCACTTTCTGATGATCCCGAACTTCTCGGCAGACCAAAGGATTTCGTGGTTACAGTAAGAGAGATTAAGATATCATCCGGTGCAGGGTTCCTTGTGCCCATCACGGGTGAGATCATGCGTATGCCGGGGCTGCCGGACGAACCTTCAGCTTATAATATTGACATAGACAATGACGGCAATATAGAAGGATTGTTTTAGATAGATTCCTCAACGGGCACCGGTTCCGTATTACTGAAATCAGGATGAACTTTAAACTGCTCTATGGTTTTTTTCAGCCATATAACAGAAATTATTGTTCCGAGGAATATCGAAATAGTGATTCCTGCGATTATTCCGGGAAGCTGAAATGAATAATTTCCGATCAGGATCAGCGGAATAAATATCACGATCATTCTGATTATATTTATCATGATCGAGCTGTAAGGTTTATGAAGTGCGCTGAATGTTGCTGAAGCTGACATGCTGATCCCCATTACACCATAGCTGACCGACACAACAGCTAGATAAAGATAAGAAATATCTACTACCGTAGGATCATCGTTGAAGATAAGTGAGGCATACTTTCCGAACAATGCGAACAAAACGAACATGACAGCACCTATGATCAGCGAGGCTTTGTTCACGAATTTTATTCCGTCCTCGATCCTGTCTATCCTTTTAGCTCCGAGATTCTGCCCTGTATATGCGATCATAGTATTCGCAAATGAGATCAGCGGCCCGACCGCTATCATCTCTATCCTTGTAGCGACACCAAATCCTGCGACGGCTTCTTTACCGTAATCGGAAATGATCCTTGTAGCCACGCCCATCGAGATCTGCGGTATGAACTGGTTCAAGATAGCCGGAAATCCGATGAACAGCACTCTTTTCCAGGAATTGTATAATTCGGCGATCTTCGGTTTTACGATCGAAAGCATGTGAAATTTATAATTTAATAAATAAAGTGCCGCGGTAAAAGATGTCATTCTTGCAAAGACAGTTGCCAGAGCAGCTCCTTCAAGCTCCATACGCGGGAAGAATCCTATACCGAAGATCATCAGCGGATCAAGCACTGCGTTCAGGATCATTGAAGTCATCATGACCATACTGGGAAGAAGAGTGTTCCCGGCAGCTCTTATAGCGTTAAAACCGATCATGGGGATAACGACAAAGGGCATTCCCCAGTACCAGACA
The DNA here is from genome assembly GCA_029559475.1 of bacterium. GTDB lineage: Bacteria > UBA4055 > UBA4055 > UBA4055 > UBA4055 > UBA12480. Next base: position 33,103 of record JAKQBN010000076.1, on the reverse strand, counting down.
GTCATATATTTTTTTATCATAACAAGGATTTCGCCTTTAGCGCCGAGCGAAGTAAATACAAGATCCATTGTGGTAAATCCGATCACCATGATCGCGGCAACTATTATAAAGCCAAGGTAAATACTGTTCGTTGTAAGCCTTTTTACTTCATCGTGATTTTTGCTTCCCACAGCTCTTGAGATCACTGCCGCTCCGCCCACACCCAGTCCCAGGGCTATGCTGTTCGCCGCCATTGTTACAGGGAAAGTGAAGCTCATTGCGGCTAACTGTGCCGTTCCGAGACGGCCGACAAAAAAAGTATCGATAAGGTTATACCCGACCATGCTCAACATGCCCACCATCATTCCCAACGCCTGATGAGTTATGTTTTTTCCTACGGGTCCCTGTGTCAGATCTGTTTTTTTTGCCATTAAATGCTTCGTTCCTGATTTAAATTCGTCTGAATATAGCTATAAATATTATATTGCGCAAATTATTATTTGTTTTTAAGAATTTAAATCATTATTTTAAACTGTTACATAAAAAGTCGATTATGATCAAGGGGTTTATAATGTCGATAAAGGACAGTGCTCTTCCGAAATATGTAAGTGATCCCAAATATTATAAAAATAACCAGTTCATGTTCCTGGATATTTCAGGATTCACGCCCCTGTGCGACAAATTTATAAGCGAAAGTTCTTACGGCGCGGAAAAGATCGGTGATCTGATCAATATGGTATTCAATCCGATAATAGATTCAGTGTATGCGGAAGGCGGAGATGTGATCTCTTTTGCCGGTGATGCTTTGTTCGTTGCTGTTGATAAAAATAAAGTTAAGGCCGTTCAGAACATGTCAGACAAGATAATAAAAGAGCAGACGATCGATAAAAATCTGTCAATAAAGACTGAAATGTTCAATAAATCATTTATACCCTGCGTAATTAATTCTGAAAATGCTTCGTGTTTCTGCTACGCTCCGAATAAGCTAAAAAAAGAGAATATCAAATACGATCCCTTCCCAGCGGAAATATATGATATCTACAAAAGCAGCTTCAGAGGCGAATTAAGAGCAGTCCCGATATTCTTTATCCATATCGACGAAAAATATTCAGTCGAAAAGATACTGCCGTTGTTAGGCACACTTGCTGTTGAAGCTAAAAAGGCATCTGTCTATATCAACAAGATCGAATACCTTGATAAGGGCTGGATGATACTTTTATCAGCAGGATCACCTGCGTATTCAAGTGATGCGCCTGTGAAAATGTACGACTTGCTTTCCAAATTTTCAAAAAAAGCTGAATTATTGGAGATACCTGTTCAGATCGGAGGCACACTCCAGCGCGGCTATTGCGGAATAATCGGAAATGAGAAAAGATGGGAATTCACTTTCCTCGGATCGAATGTCAATCTCGCAGCCAGGATCGCGGCTAAAGCGGAACCGTACAAAATTTACTCGGACAGTTCATTCGCAGCTTCATCAAAAACGATCCTTAAGAGCAGATCTGCAGGAATAAAGGAATTCAAAGGCGTCGGTGAGAGGGAAGTTTTCGAAATAACAGGCGTAATACAAGATAAAAAGAACCTTTTTATAGGCAGGGCTGAGGAAACAAAAGCCACGCTTGATTTTTTTAAAGGTGACAGAAGAGCTTTCGTTCTGATCAACGGTCCTTCCGGTATGGGAAAAACCGTTCTGGCAGAACATATAGTTCAGGCTCTCGGTTATAAGAATCTTATAAGGTTCAAAGGAGTTTACGGAGAAGATACGGACAATTATCTTTTCAGAAGCCTGAGCGATCTGCAGAAATCATCGGCAGCAGATATTTTTCAGAAATTCAAGGCAATTTTCGAACCGACGCTGATCTATATAGACGATCTCCATTTTGCCGATGAAAGGAGCCTCTTTCTTTTCCACAGAATGATCAATGAGGGAAATCCCTTCGTGAATTTTATAGCCACAACGATAGGCAGAGAGAAGATCAGCATCACTCCGCTTTCATACTACGAATCAATGGTTATAGACCTTAAACCTTTCGATGCAAAGGAAATACAGCTTATTACCAGAATGGTTTCCGGTCTCAGCATTTCCCTAAAAGCGAGCAGAGAGCTTCAAAAAACGACTAAGGGAAATCCGCTATTTGTGACAGGCATTCTGCCTTACATCACAAAAGATATCGAAAGATCCGGAGAAGTACCGTATTCGCTTCAGGAAGTAATTCTTATGAAGCTTCAGGCGATCCCGGGAAAAGGTCCGGAGTTCGTTGACGGAGGTTCTGTTTACGGTGATGTATTCGATCACGGAGTTCTGAAAGATGTTGTTAAGATAAAGGAAGAAGTTTTCCGGGATATTATATTTAAGGCTGAGAATGAAGGACTTGTAAGAATGTCTTCGGTAAAAGATGAGATCGAATTTTCAAATACGATCATAAGAGAGATCATTTACGAAAGGCTTCTCAAGAAGAAGATAGATTTCTTCAGGATCAGGATCGCTGAAGCCATAATAAGATCAAAAACCAAGGATTTTAAACGGCTGTATAAAGCTTTCCTGATGTTGTTCCTTGCAGGTGATGAAAGAACGCTCGATCTTGGTTATAAACTTGTGAAGAAATATAAAAACACGAGGGATCAGGATACCCTGAGAAATATTCTGCAGAAGTGCTTCGAATTTATTAAAAGCAAAAACAATTATTCCAGAGCCTATGATTTTATAGAGCTGTTCTCAGAATCTTCAGGCATAAAAATCGGCGCAGGAATGACTAAAATAGTGGAAGAAATCTCGCTCAAGATCACAGACTGGGAAAATAATGAGAGACTTCTGCTGCATCTTGCAAAAGTGATTTTCTACACAGAATATAAAGAACCAAAAGAGATACTTGAAAAATATCGCGAAAAAAAAGGTGAAGATAAGTATTATAAATGGTACAAAGCTATCACGTGCGCATATTCCACTAAACAGTCGGATGCTCTAAAGTTACTAAATGAAATTAAAAACAGTTTCGAAAGTAACGATATAGCTGAATTCTATATAGATTTTGTCTGGTATGCCTTCTTTATTATCGGAAATACTGATATGGAAAAAGAGGGAATGAAAATACTGCTGCAAATGGAACCGATATTGCCCGATCGTCTGAAAATGAACCTTTTATCATTAAAGAACACTATAGCAAATCACAGAGATGATATGGAAACATCAAAACATCTTCTTGATGAGATGATGCAAATAAAGACCGAAGATCCCGAAAAGCTTTTTACAATACTGAACGATTACGCAATCGTATATTCGAATATGGCTTATCAGGATCTTAACTGCAGTTTCATGAAAAAATCCCTCAAATATTCTGAACGCGCTGTTAAACTTCTTAAAGACTATCAGAAAATAGCCGAACTTCCGCTGATCTCTACGAATCTTGCAAGCTTCTATATGACTGCCGGTTATGTAAAGAAATCGCTGCGGACTTATCTTGAAGGTTTATATTACGGCATGAATATAGCTCATCCCGTAGAGGTGCCCTATACAAAATCGAGGATGGTTTTTGTTACATCTGCTTCAGGATCCTATAAGCTTGCACTTGGTCTGTGCGAAGATGTTATAAAAAAACCTATTACCGATCTTCTGGCAGGAATGCATACTGCACGCTATCTTTACGGCGGAAGAGATCCTAATGATCTTGTCGAGGCAGAAAAAAAAGCTAAGAAATTTCTTAAATTCGGAACATCAAAATGCTATATGGAAATGGGAGGACTCTTAGCTCATCAGGCTATAGTTGAAAATGATGCGAAAACTATGAAAAAGATGAGAGATATATTTTCAGGCTGGCATAAATTCCCTCAGAGACCCGGGATGAGGTTTTCAAACGAGGCTAACATTGAAATTCTCGGAGTGCTTACAGGAGTAAGATCGGATGTTCCAAAGCTTGAGAAGCGGCTTTCTGATCTGGAAAAACTTCAGATTAATTTCGGGCTTATAAGCAAGGCTTACTACGCTTTGGGAAAGCATTACAAAGATGTTCAAATGCTTAAAACAGCCAAAAAGTATGCTCTGAAGATGATACTTTATCCTTTTGTTCAGAGGATCGAAAAGGAACTGTACGCTATAACGGGAGATAAATATTGGGCTCAGAGTATAAAAAAATCAGACAGAAAGCTCGAACAGATTAATAAAATAAGCACTGTCGAAGAATTCTTCGGAAAAAAGCTATAAAACAAAATGGAGAGCAAAGTGAAATACAATTATCCGGAAACAAAAATAATGGAAGTCACCGATGTGGTCCACGGAGTTGAGTTAAAAGATAAGTATCGCTGGCTTGAAAACAGCAGCGATCCTGAAGTGACCGCATGGGACAAAGCCCAGAATGACTTTACAGACAGCTTTATATCTAAAATTCCATTCAGAAATAAAATAAAAGACAGGCTCATTAATTTTATGAAAATTGATGAAATGAGCATTCCGCAAAAAGTTCTCAAAGGCGAAAGGGTCTTACAGTATAAAAAAAGCGCAGATGACGAAAAATGGATTCTTTATACTCAGAAAAACGAAAGCTCTGAGCTTGAAGAACTTCTTAATCCGAATAAATGGGCTCAGGATGAGACTCTGCACTACTATGTCGCATCGAGAGACGGCAAATATCTTGTTTACGGTGTATCAAAGGGCGGAAATGAAGATCCTGTGCTTGAAGTGATGGAGATCGAAAGCAGAAAAGTTCTTTCCGATTCGGTTTGCGGATGGATGCAGTATATAAGCGACTGGATGCCTGACGGAAGCGGATTCTACTATTCCTGCAAACCTCTTAAGGGTGAAGTGCCTGAAGGCGAGGAGTTTTACTGGCCGGCTGTTTACTATCATAAATTAGGCACGGATAAAAGCGAAGATAAAAAGCTGTATTTTGATGAGAAAGTTAAAGAGAACTGGTATTCGATTCAAGTTACTGAAGACGGGAAATATCTACTGCTTCATAAAGGTCAATTCTATAAGAACAGCATTTATTTTAAAGAGCTTCAGGGAACAGATTTCAAAACTCTTACAGGGGATTTCGATGCTGAATATCAGGCTGAGTTTTTCGGCGATAAGATCTTCATACGCACGAATAAAGATTCTCCTAACGGAAAAATATACTTAGCTGATGCGATAAACGATTATGATCAGAACAGATGGAAGATATTAATCCCGGAAAAAGAGTATTATCTCGAAGATTTTAAAATTATCAACGGTCAGCTTTATGTCACTTATCTGAAGAATGCCTGTTCGCTTATACAGATCTATGACATGAACGGAAATTATATTAAAGATGTATGTTTACCCGACGTCGGATCGGCAGGTATATGGGGAAGACAAAAGAATTCAGATATCTGGTTGTGGTTTTCCTCATTCACTCAGCCGTCGAGTATTTATAAATACGATTATATGACCGAGAGAGCAACGCAATTTTTTATGCCGAGGCTTGATTTCAAGTTTCTTGATTTCGAAACTGAACAGGTGTGGTATGATTCAAAAGACGGAACAAAAGTATCTATGTTCATAATAAAGAAAAAAGGATCGAAGCCGGACAAAAACACGCCTTGCTTCATGTATGCCTACGGCGGATTCAATATCTCGATCACGCCGACTTTCAGTTCAGCCTACGCGATCTGGCTCGAAGCAGGCGGAATAATAGCTGTCCCCAACCTGCGCGGCGGGGGAGAATACGGTGAAGAATGGCACAAAGCCGGTATGTTCGAAAAGAAACAGAATGTATTTGACGATTACATAGCCGCCGCAGAATGGATGATCGCTAACTGTTACACCTGCCGTGACAAGCTTGTAATGACCGGCGGAAGCAATGGCGGACTTCTTATCGGCGCAATGATAACGCAGAGACCGGATCTTATGAAAGCTCTCTATTGCGGCGTTCCTCTTCTAGATATGATCAGATACCACAAGTCAATGCTTGCGAACATTTGGAAAGAAGAATACGGAAGTTCAGAAGTGGAAGAGCAATTCAAATATATCTTAAAATATTCACCTTATCAGAATGTCAGGCCGGGAACTAAATATCCGGCGATCATCGTGACAGCGGGTATAAACGATGCACGGGTTGATCCGTATCATGCCCGAAAATTTGTAGCGGCGTTGAGGGATGCTAACGCATCGGATGATCCTATTCTTCTGCAGGTTCAGCAGTCGTCCGGTCACGGCGGAGGAACTCAGTTGTCAATTCTCGCAGGTCAGAGTGCCGATAAGATGGCATTTCTGATGGATCAAGTCGGAATGGAGTTCTGATGAAACTTGTCGTATGCCTAATATCACTTGTATTTATAGCAATGAGCGCTGAAATAACGGTAACTCATTCGGCAAACGAATATTCTCTCAAATATTCAGATTCGACTATGTTTAGAATACTGAGTTTCAGGAAGAACGATACTGACAGCGTCTTCAGATATCTGCACTATTCATTAGGCTATAAGTCCGAAGCTCTCAGTCATGAAATATTTTATATGGATACTCTCTGGAGGATCGCAGACTGCAATATCGATATTGATCTAACATCAGCCGACATCGGTTATCCTTTAGAATTTCCGGATGTCGTAAGAAATTACATCGACACTTTCAACAAATCAAAAAAATGGCAGTCTCATGTCAAAAAGAAAGGTAAAACCCTGAATTATGAGCTTATGCACGAAGTAATTCTTGACAGCGACATTTACAGACCATTCAGAAACCTTCTTGAAAAATACGGTTACAAATCGGTATCTATAAGTTCGGAGAAGCACGGATTTATATTAAAAAGCGAACTGAGGAAATTAGGTTATAAAGGTAAAGAGATCGTACCGATGCCTTTCATGCTTTACTGGAAAGTCGGGAAAATAAAACCATAGCTATTCAACTATAATATTTATATATTACATCCTTTAAAATCGGAAGGTTTATGAACGATATAATCAAGATCATCGCAAGGGAAAATAACTGGCCGGAGAATTCTGTATCAACTGTGCTGGGTCTGCTCTCTGAAGACGCAACGATTCCGTTCATCGCGCGATACAGGAAGGAAATGACAGGGGGGCTTGATGAAAATCAGCTCAGGCTCATTGATGAACGGGCCGGATATTTAAAATCTCTGAACGAGCGCAAGGTGACTGTTATTAATACCATCACCGAATTGGGTAAAATGACTCCGGAACTGTCTAAAAAGATCGAAGACTGTCTCTCGCTTACCGAGCTTGAAGATATTTATCTGCCGTACAAGCCTAAAAAGAAGACCCGTGCTTCAGCAGCTAAAGAAAAAGGGCTTGAGCCGCTAGCTCTGTTCATTCAAAATAATCCAAGATTTACAGGTGATTTCGATTCTGAGTGCAGTTCCTACATCAATGCCGAAAAGGGAGTGAATGATATTGAATCAGCTTTGAACGGTGCCATGGATATTCTCGCTGAAATGATATCCGAGGATGCTTCTGTCCGTAAATACTGCCGCGAATACCTGCTGAATACAAGTACTGTCATTTCCGCCAAAGTAAAAGAGAAAGTAAAGAAAATTTCGGCAGATGAAGATGAGCCTCAGAAAAGCGCAAGTTACTCTCAGCAGTCAGATAAAACCGCTAAAGATGTTTATCAGATCTATCACGATTTTAAAATGTCAGTCAGGGCTATTAAACCTCATCAGGTACTCGCCGTTAACAGGGGAGAGGACGAGGGGATTTTGAAAGTCAGCCTCGATTACGATCAGGAATTTATAAATAATGAATTAAGAAGGATATTTTTTAAGACTGATCGGTCTTACTTTAACGAGATCATTGAAAATATTATAAAGGACAGCTGGAAAAGACTTCTGTTCCCTTCGCTTGAAAGAGAAGTTCGGAACGGACTGACAGAAAAAGCTGAACTTCATGCTGTCGAAGTGTTCGCGGCCAACCTGCGTCAGCTGCTGCTTCAGCCGCCGTTACAGAATAACGTAATTATGGGCATTGATCCCGGTTTCGTATCGGGATGCAAAATCGCTGTTATTGATCCCACAGGTCAATATCTTTACGGCAATACGATATATCCGCATCCGCCCAAAAGCAGAACTGCTGAAGCCTTAGAAACGATGCTAAGAACCATCAGAGAATATAAAGTGAAGATAATAGCTATTGGCAACGGCACCGCGGGAAGGGAGACCGAGGCTATTGTCGCGGATATGATCAAAGCGGATCAGCTTGAATGCAGATATCTGCTGGTAAGTGAAGCCGGCGCATCCGTTTATTCGGCTTCAGCGATCGCTCAGGAAGAATTTCCGGATCTTGAAGCTGCGCAGAGAGGCAATATTTCAATTGCCCGCAGAGTGCTTGATCCGCTTGCCGAGCTAGTCAAGATAGATCCCAAGGCTATCGGCGTAGGATTATATCAGCACGATGTCAATCAGAAAGTGCTGGCTTCAAAACTCGAAACAGTTGTCGAATCGGTGGTCAATCATGTCGGAGTTGACATTAATACCGCTTCATCGTTCTTATTGTGCCGCGTGTCGGGACTGAATAAAAGATCAGCCGATAAGGTTATAGGCCTTAGAAACAGTCACGGAAGTTTCAAAAGCAGAGCAGAACTGAAGAAGATCACAGGCATGTCCGCGAAAGCTTTTGAACAGAGCGCGGGATTTTTGAAGATCAACAACGGAACAAATCCTCTCGATAATACAGCTATTCATCCTGAGAGCTATTCCGCAGTGGATAAACTGCTTGCCGAATATAAACTACAGGCTACAGATATAAATAAACCTGAAACAAAAGAAATATTCAAAAATATCAAGCCTGATAAAGAGCTTGCAGATAAAATAGGGATCGGACTTCCTACGCTAACCGATATTCTGGAAAACCTGCAGAAACCGGGTCGAGACCCGAGGGAGGATATGTCAAAGCCGATCCTGCGAAGCGATGTTCTCAAGACCGAAGATCTTAGCATCGGCATGAAACTTAAAGGAACTGTCAGAAATATTGTTGATTTCGGTGCATTCGTTGATATAGGCATTAAACAGGATGCGCTCGTTCATGTTTCGCAACTAGCGGACAGATTTGTAAAAAATCCTCTTGATGTCGTCAAAGTAGGCGATATCGTAGATGTTACCGTTGTATCGATCGATAAAGATAAGGGCCGTGTAGGCCTCAGCATGAAAAAAAGCTGATTTCTATGATTCCGGGAAAAGTTTATCTTTTGAATTCCTGCTCACAGGGATTTCCGTTTTCTTTTTATCTTTCATCACAGCCACGTACTTACCGCCGAACCATTTTTTAAGCTTATTGAGATGATCCATATTGATAATAAAACCCCTGTGAATTCTGATAAAATTAACCGGAAGCTTTTCTTCGAGCGAAGCAAGTGTATCATTAATGATATATTCATCGTCGAAAGTGCAGATCGAAGTATATTTGTTATCGGCTTTGAAAAAGAATATATCGTTCGTATTTACGAACAGAACTTCATCCCCGATCTTAATATGGATCCTTGAGAGTTTATCCTGTTTATTCGTAAGCTCGCTTAACAGAGATGTTATCTTGCTGTCGTAATCGCATTTTTCCTGAGTTGTGAACTTTTTCAGCTTCTCCATCGCCTTGGCAAGTCTTTCTTCCTCTATAGGCTTAAGCAGATAATCGATAGAGTTAGTTTCAAAAGCCTTGAGAGCATATTCATCGAATGCTGTTGTAAATATCACTATCGGCATATATTCAAGGTTCTGAAGAACTTCGAATCCGTTCATTCCCGGCATCTGAATATCGAGAAATATCAGATCAGGCTTCAGCTTATTTATCTTCTCAACGGCTTCAATACCGTTCTCGGCCATATCTATTACATCGATCTCATCGAACTGCTCAAGTTTTTTCTTCAGTCCGAGCCTTGACAGTTCCTCGTCTTCCACAAGTATTGTTTTATAGAACATTTTTACACCTATATTTTTTTTGGAATTACTATGATAACCTTGTAACCGTTCTCTTTTTCGATCCTGAAGCTGTAATCTTTTTTATAAACCAGCTGCAGCCTTTCTTTAACGCTTGACAATCCTATACCGTTCCCTTCTGGTTTGCTTCCTTCTTCTTTAGAAACGCCGTTGTCTTCAACTGTGATAGTAACCCTTCCCGGCATATTCTCGTAAGCTGTTATCGACACTTTGCCGCCGTCAAGCCTGTTCGAAAGGCCGTGCTTTATGCTGTTCTCAGCCAAAGGCTGTATCAGAAGAGGAGGTATGAGCATATTCGAAAGATTATCAGGCACATCTATAACGTAATCAAGCCTTTTACCGAACCTGATCTTCTCTATTTCAAGATATTTTCTGATCATAAGGATCTCTTCATCAAGCTGTACGAAATCGTTCTTTGAAGTTCTTAAGGTATATCTCAACAGTCCTGAAATATTCTGAAGCATCTTTTTGGCCGAGGCAGGATCAATGTTTATGAGCTCGGTTATAGAACTGATCGCATTGAAAAGAAAATGCGGATTGATCTTCGACTGAAGCGATGACAATTCTGCGCTTATCCTTCTTTCCTCCAGCTTCAGCTCATTTATCTTCTTCTGTTTAAGTTTTCGATAAAATAAAAAGTATGTGACGGACAGAAGCAGAACGAATATTGCGGCGTAGATGTACCGCATATGTCTCTCCTCGTCAAGCTTGAGCCCGAGAATTTCCTTTTCAACATCTTTTTTTGAGATCTCATAATCTATCTCGATCTTCGAAAGAGGTATATTCAAAGAATCTCTTTGTGATGTAAATGAATTCAGAAGCATATAATACTTGTTCGCGTTCTTAAAATCCTTCAGCAGATTATACAGGCCGAAAAGACCAAGATAATTATCCTTGATCATAGAATCATTCTTAATGTCCTGTGATATTTTGAGGCTGAGGTTCAAATACTCAAGTGCCTTATTATAATCGCCGTTGACTTTATACATTGAAGCGAGATTAAAATATACTACTGCCATTCCGTCAGACAGATTATATTCTTCATAGAACTGCGCTGCTTTTTTATAATTATCAAAAGCTATATCGAAATTGCCCATCATCTCATTGAGATCCCCGGTAGCATTGTAACAGTTACCTAGAAACCATTTCATTTCCTGTTTGACAGCCATATCCATCGATTTTTGCGTATATTCAAGAGCTTTCATATAATCGAATTTTCCCCGCCATGCAAGACTGGAAAAATAATATGATCTTGTAAGCAGTGCCTCGTAACCGGTTTTTTGAGCGTAAAAAGTAGCGCTGTCCGAAAAAGAAAGCGACTGGTCGAAATTCTTTGAATTGTGAGCCACATCCGCCATTTTTATAAGGACTTCTGCATATTCTCTGACCCTGCCTGAACCCTTAAGCACTGCCGCCATTTTTGAGAAATAATCAAGTGCCGATGTGTGGTCTTCCGAGATTAAATATATATCTCCCAATGCACTGTATGATCTGAGCAATCCTTCTGTATACTTCAACTCAGTAGCAAGGTCTCTCGCTTCAAGAAGATAAGCTATGCCTTTATGCATGTCACCGAATTCTGTCATATAATATCCTGCGGACTCAAGAAGAGCGTCAACCTTTTCATTGCCTTTTGCCGTCTTTAATATATCGTCTATAAAATTTATTTTATATGAAAATCTGTATATGCTTTCTGCGCTGAGACCAGTCAGGCATAAGAGTGTGCAAAGAACAAATATCTTTACTTTCATTTTGCACCTCCCTTTGAACTAGGAATTTCGTAAGCTGAAATTTCCGATCTTATAGGATCTGTTACATATATAATTTTTTCATTAAAAATTACAGAAGAACTTCTTGAGGCATTTTTAATAAAGAAAGATCGTTTATTTCTTCCGTTCGCATCGAAAACATCAAACACAGCATTATCAATTCCGTAGATACCTGCATCGGCCGCTCTTCTTACATAAAGATCACCTTCAAAACCCATTGTCATCGATTCGATAAAAATTTTCTTTTCTGATTTTATAAATGGTATTCTAAACTTGTGAGCTGTCTGTTTTCTTGATTCTATTTCCTTTTCTGTAAATCGAACAGGTGGAATATCGTTCTTAATAATCCTCAGCAGTTTCATATCGTAGCTGTAGCAGTAAATATTATATTCAGAATCCGAGTCAAAGCCTATGTATATGACTTCGCTGGATTCATCTACCGCGAACGGGAAGGTCTCGATCTCATAATCTATCTCACTGCTGTAATATGTTCCTGAGAATGAGCTTATAAGACTAATCTGTCTGAATGCGCTATCAACTATCTTAAGTTTTATGCTAAAAAAAAGATCCTGTTTACTTATCATACTGTTCTTGAATGTCCCAATCATTCTGTTGTCGCCAATCGTTTCCAGTCTTAATATCTCGCTTTTAGATGCGGTTTCGGACACAAATGATCCGTCTTTTTTGTATCTTAAAACTTTTTTTTCTTTAGGATATGTAAAAAAAATGGTGTCATTTATAATATTAACCGAAGAAATCTTTGAATTTTCTATAACAGTATTAAAATCTTTTATAAATTCTCCGTTTTCATTAAAAACTTTAACTGACGGCGAATTATAGCTTTGAATATACAGATTTCTATCAGAATCAAAAACTATGTTAATAGGATTTTTAACTGAAGAACTGTCTAGGAAAAATATTTTTCTTAAATTGAGTTCTTCCGGCGTACTAAAGCTGGAATTAACAGTTACATCTATCTTTGCGGGCTCGGGACTTTCATTAGTACAGCCGACAATAAACATTAGTACTAAAACCGATAATATACTTTCAAATATTTTCTTTAATCCGGCCTGATGTTCGAATTGATCATTAAAAAGATACTTTGGGATCTTTTTATTATTCACTAATGAATTATCTGTACCCGTCCGGATGTAGAACTGTTTCCCGCATGCATATTTCTCCGGTTCCTGATTTTCTTCCTGTATTTCTTCAAATATATACATTTGATTTCCCGTTTTTAATCTTCACACCGGAATTATAAGACATTATTGATACTTCCGGTCGCAAATTCCGACGAAAAACTGAATAATAAGGATGAAAAGTATTATATACAACACAGAAATTACATTATCTGAAGTGATTTCTTTTTAAACAGGCCTTTCATTTGAGACAGAATAATACCGGAAATAACGAGTATCATCCCTATTATTTTCTTTGTATCAAAATGTTCATCGAGAAAGAAATAAGCGATCACAGCAGTAAAAACGGGGATCAGATTAGTAAATACATTAGTTTTGGAAATCCCCAGGATTTTTATCGGTTTTAAGATGAGTACGAAAGCAAGAACGGAAGCGAAGAAAGACATGCTGAAAAGAGTAATGAGCATAGTAAAAATTGTTCCTTTATTATAAGATTCTGATATATTTGTTATAGAGGAATTATACTCGAGAATTAAGAATAGAGGAAGGAACAGAAAGCTGCCGAATATGCTCTGATATTTCGCTATTGTAAGCGACGAATAATCCGCTGACATTTTTTTAACGGTCACTCCATAGCTTACTGCACCGATCACAGCTACAAGAAGCAGCATTATGCCTTTTAATGTAAAGTCGGCAGAAGCGCTCGGGTTGACAAGAATAACAAGAACACCCGCGAATGAGATAAGAAGTCCGAGGATGTTGAAAATATTCAGCTTCTCATTCAGAATTTTAAAGGCAATTACCGGAGTCAGAACAGGGATCATTGAAATAATAACAGACGCTATCGTCGATGAAACGTAGAGCATACCGTAGGATTCACCGAGAAAGTAAATGAACGGTTCGAAAAATGCCAGAATGAAAAGATTTCTATAGTCTTTAAATACAAGTTTTTCCTGAGTCTTGTAAAAAACTTTAGTGATAAATATGAGGATCGATGATGCGATGATGAGCCTGAAGAAAATGATGGAGACAGGTCCGAGATATTCAAGGATGACTTTATACCATATAAATGTCAAAGACCAGAACAGGTTAGGCAGGATCGCGAAAGTGTATAGCGTGATTTTATTCATTACAACCGTCTTTTAAACACAAAAAAAAGGGCAGAGACCGGACTCTGCCCTTAAATGTAAAACTAGAAATTATGCTTTAGCGATTTTTTCAAGAAGGTCAACTACTCTGTTTGAATATCCGAACTCGTTATCGTACCAGGAAACAATTTTAACGAAATTTCCGTCCATAACTTTTGTTAGTCCCGCGTCAAAAATAGATGAATGCGGGTTTCCCACTATATCAACGCTGACTACGGGATCTGTGCAGTATTCAAGAATTCCTTTCAAAGATCCTTCGGCAGCTTCTTTGACCGCGGCGTTGATTTCTTCTACCGTAACCTGTTTGTTCAGTTCGCAAGTTAGATCTACAACTGATCCGTCGGGAGTAGGTACACGCATAGCGAATCCGTCCAGTTTTCCCTTAAGTTCGGGTATGACTAGACCTACTGCTTTCGCAGCGCCTGTGCTTGTAGGAATGATAGAAACCGCGGCCGATCTTGCTCTTCTCAGATCTTTATGAGGAGCGTCGAGAATGATCTGATCGTTCGTGTAAGAGTGGATCGTGTTCATCAGACCTCTTTTTATTCCGAACTTGTCATTAAGCACTTTTGCTACCGGAGCGAGGCAGTTCGTAGTGCAGGATGCGTTAGATACGAACTGAAGGCCGCTGTTAACAGCATTTTCGTTAACGCCCAACACGATCGTAGCGTCAACATCTTCGGCTTTATCCGCGGGGACTGTAAGAATAACTTTTTTTGCGCCGGCTTTTATGTGTTTGCTCATTTTTTCGCGGTTTCTGAAAACTCCGGTCGATTCGACAACAATGTCAACTCCCAAAGCTGACCAGGGAAGATTCTCCGGATCCTTCTCGCAATAGATCTTGATCGATTTGCCGTTTACTACAAGCATATCTCCTTCAGCTTTAACTTCTCCGGGAAATCTTCCGTGGACTGAATCGTATTTAAGCAGATGCGCAAGGGTTTTAGCGTCAGTAAGATCATTAATACCGACTACCTCGATGTCTTTTCTCTGCTGGATAACTCTGAAAACGATCCTTCCGATTCTTCCGAAACCGTTGATGCCTACTTTTACAGCCATTTTTTTTACCTCGTTAATTTTTTATTTATCTCATCATGCAAAATTAAGATTTTATACCTTGTTAAGTCAAGAATAATATTTATAAGTTATTATTATTAAAATCCGGCGTAAAAATTGAGATCATTTTTGATATTTCATTAAGATAATCAGCCGACATTTCTTTAAGTTCCGCGAAAGTCCGTACCGAGTCCTCATAATTTTTTTCGCTGATCAGTCTGTCAAGTTCAACAGCGAGCGCTGTAAATCCGGGTGCGCTGAAATTCAGAACTACTCCTTTAAGGCTGTGAGCCTCAAATTTTAAACTTTCCAGGTCGTTTCTTTCATAAGCTGCTTCAATGGCTTTTACTTTTTTAGGAACTTCTTTTAATAAAAGTTCAAGAATGTCTGTAAATGCTGTCTTTCCGAAAGACTTTGATTTTGTAATAAAATCATCATAATCGAGGATTTTAAAGGTTGTATTTACGCCGGAAGATGTCCGGCTGTCTGTTCCTGCTGAATCTTTCCGGACAATGCTTTCTTCAAAGCAATACTTGAAAATTGTGCTGAACAGCTGGGTCTGATCGATCGGTTTTGAGAGATAGTCGTTCATTCCTGCGTTCAGGAATTTTATTTTATCGTCTAAAAGCGCTGAAGCTGTCAGCGCGATGATCGGTATTGAACTGAAAGGGGAACCGCTGTTCCTGATAGCCAATGCTGTGCTGATGCCGTCAAGCTCAGGCATTTGTCCGTCCATGAGGATGATGTCATAACTGTTTTTCTTAAGTTCATCAAGAACCTGATAACCGTTTCCCACTATTTTAAAATTAGCTGATCTTTTTGTGAAAAGCGCGGAAATGTATTTCTGATTAAGAGGATTATCCTCAGCTACAAGTATGTTTATCTTTTTTAGTTTTTTACTTATCTCATCGTCGCTTATATGTTTTGTTATTTGTACTTTATTTTCAGAAACTTTTTTTAATAAGAGATCAAAGCTGAAACTGCTGCCCTGATTCAATTTCGAAATGACTTTAAGCTCGCCGCCAAGTATTTCTACCAGTTTTTTGCTGATCGTCAGTCCCAGGCCTGTACCGCCGAATTTGCGTGTTGTGCTTATATCAGCCTGTGAGAATCTCTCGAATATTTTTTCCAGAGATTGTTCCGGGATCCCGATCCCAGAATCCGAAACGCAAAAGTTAATTAAAGCTTCAGATTCATTTTCATTTGATATGTAAACTGATAACTTTACAAAACCTTCCTGTGTAAATTTTACGGCGTTTCCGAGCAGATTGTTTAAAACCTGCCCGATCTTGAGAGAATCACCCAGGTAATACTTGTAAAATTCGGCCGGAATAAATTCAAGGATGAATTTTACGCTGCTGTTTTTCAGCTTCATTTCAAAAGGTCTTGCAACGGTCTTTACCAGGTCAATAAGATCAAAATCGGTATTCTCAATTGTTATAGAGCCTGATTCTATTTTTGAAAGATCGAGGATGTCATTGAGTATTCTTACCAGAATATCAGAAGAAGATTTGATCGTATCGAGAATTTCATGCTGCTCTCTGGTCAGTTCGGTTTCACGGAGGATATTAGCCATTCCGTATATTGAATTCATGGGAGTTCTTATTTCGTGGCTCATATTGGCTAGAAATCTTGATTTCTCATAGCTTGCCTGTTCTGCGTTTTCCTTTTCTTTCACTAAGAGCCTGTTCTTATCCTCTAGATCTGATCTGTACTTTATTATCGTAGCCTGTATCCTGTCTGAGAACTTTTTAAATATCATGTAATAGAACGTTAGAAAAATTATAACGAGGAATACGATCATGGCGACCCTGACAATAAAGTCGTTCCTGTATCTTTTTTCATCTGCGGCAACTATTTTTGCAACCTGGCTGTCGTAATATCCCTGTGCAACGATCCACTGAAGTCCGGAATGAAGCTTGAAATACGATGTTTTAAGATCGTTAGTTCCAGTTTCCGGATTTTTGTATAAATATTTAACCAGAGCTTCGCCGTTCTCATTTATCTGTCGCATAAATTCCTGTCTGAATTTAAACCCCGCAGGATCAGTATAGTCATCATCAATATTTTCACCAATCAGGTCAGGTCTGTTCGGATTGATAATCATTTTAGCGAAATCTTTTCCGCCCGCGGCATTTATCAGTTTATAAACAAAAATGTATTCCTGCGAACCGCGGACATTACTTAATGTGATCTCCTTATTTATAATATCCTCGATCTGTCTACTGAAATAAGATTTAGGTATTATAGCGCCATAGTGAATTTTATAATTTTCAGAATATTTTGTCTGAATATTATTTTCTCCGTTATTCAGTAACTCATTGAATATAAAATGAAGCGTATTGTCTTTTGGTGTATTATTTCCGGTTTCAAATGATAACTTTTCTGACGGGAAATATTCCGTAAAATCGCCTTCTTTAATAAGAAAAAGGCTGTCTGATCTTATGAGGAGAAATTTGCTGTCTGCAATGAAATAATATTTCAGAGGGTCAGTGATTTTGTAATTTTTCAGAATTTTAATAAAGCTGCTTTTTTTATCTGATTCATTAAAATATCCAAGTTTTTGTGTGCAGCATATATGTTCAAAAAGCTTTAGAACCTCACTGTCTGTTTCTAAAAGAAGATATTTTTCATGAACAGAAGTTCTGTAGCTGATGTTTTCAACGATCTGGTTTACTTCGAATCTGATCCTGTCCTCGAACAGTTTGTTTATATGGCCTTTTGTTGCGTCAATATTCTTTTTATATTCGAAATAATATTTTGGTGTGTAAATTGCGACGAGAGTAAGTGCCATCATCGTTACCAGAACGAACGAAAATTTAAGTATAATCTTGGAAATATTATTTTCATCAAATTTGAAGAACATGTTCATTTTTCTGTTCTCACTTTTTATAAAAACATTAATAAAGTAATCATTTTTTACCCTTTTGTAAACAAAAAAGACTGATCGCGCGTTTTATTTTTATTGAAATATAGATATATTTAGTTTATCTTTCAAATTCCTTAAACTGAAATAAAAAAATGCTGTCACTTAATGAGGAAATATATGATTAAAAAGGAAACAAGCAGGATAGACAATATAATTTTCGGGAAAAAGGCAGGACTTTTTTACATAGCCGGACCCTGCGTGATCGAATCAGAAGACATCACATTTAAGACCGCCGAAAAGCTGCACAAACTTTCAAAAAAGCACAAATGCGATATAATATTTAAATCTTCATATGCGAAAGCCAACAGATCGAGCGTAGATTCTTATGTCGGTCCGGGTATTGTTAAAGGCTTAAAAATACTTGCCCAGATTAAAAAAGAGTTCGGTTTTTACATCCTGACAGACGTTCACAGCGCGGTTGAGGCCGAGATCGCCGGCAGGACAGTAGACATAGTTCAGATACCCGCGTTTTTATGCAGGCAGACCGATATTATTATCGCTGCAGCAAAGACAGGTAAGATCGTTAATATTAAAAAAGGTCAGTTCGCGTCGCCGAAAGAAATGAAATTCGCCGCGGATAAAGCGGTCTCTGCGGGAAATAATAAGATCATGCTTACGGAAAGGGGAACGACTTTCGGCTATAACAATCTTGTTGTCGATTTCAGGAACTTTATGGAGATGAAAGCTTTCGGACATCCTGTTGTATATGACGTTACTCATTCGCTTCAGAAACCGGCGGCGGAGGGAAGTGTTTCGGGCGGACAGCCTGAATTTGCAATACAGATGGCTTGCGCGTCAGTAGCTACAGGATGTGTTGACGGACTTTTTATTGAGACGCATCCAGATCCGGTTCATGCGCTTTCAGATTCAAAATCGATGCTCCCTTTAGAAAAGATGGACGAACTTATGACAAAGATAAAAAAAATAAAAAAAGTGCTATAAAATTATGCAGAAACAAATAAAACTGGTGATTCTTGATGTTGACGGTGCTCTGACCGACGGAAAAGTGTATTACAGCTCCAGTGGAGAGCTGATCAAACCGTTCTGCGTTAAAGACGGATTTTTTTTGAAGCATGTCTGTCCGGCGCTCGGTATAAAATTCGCGATAATATCAGGAGGATACGGCGAAATTGTCTACAAAAGAGCTGAAGTATTGGGAATAACAGACGTATTCGTCGGGAATGTCAATAAAGCAGGCGCATATGCTGAGATTAAACAGAGCTACTCTCTCAGTGATGACGAAATCGCTTATTTCGGTGATGACTGGTTCGACTGGTCAGCCATGAAATATGCCGGTTTAAAAGGCGCTCCTTCAGACGCCGCGCCTGAGATTAAAGAAAGAGCCGATTTTGTGACAGCCTCGAAAGCCGGAAATGGCGCTGTAAGAGAATTTCTGGAATTTATTCTAAAAAGAGACGATAAATTTGAAGAAGCTAAAAAAACTTATCTTGACTAACATGCTCATATCAGCGTTGATCACCACGCTTTCCTGCGAAAAAGAGAAGAACACTAAAGTCGTTTCGACAGGATCTTCGGAATATGATGTTATTCCTGACAATGTGATCTGGGATATGGATGTTAATATTACAAGCGAAAACGATCTGCGTGCGAAATTTAAAGGCGGATATGTAGTTCGTGAAAATATAGGCAATTCTAAATATTCAGTCAGCAGGATCGATTCCGGACTTGTAATTGAATTTTTCGAGAAAAATAAAAATACCGGAAAACTCGAAAGCGTAAAGGGAACGATAAATGATCTCAGCGAAGTATTTACGGCTATCGACAGCGTGGTTTTCAGATCCACAAAAGGCTATACGCTTTTTACAGACACTCTTGTATGGAACAGGAAACTGGCTCAAATATCGAGCGAATGCGATGTCGTGATGATAAAGGACAACAGAGATACTCTTTACGGCAGCGGTTTCATAACAGATGACAAGTTTTATTCATATGAAATAACACGACCTCGCGGAAAAACCTTCATCGAGGGTAGTGAAAAGATTAAATAAGGGGGATGTTTTGCTCAGATCAATGACAGGTTACGGTAAAGGCTCGGTCTCATCCGAAAATCACGATATACAGGTTGAAATAAAAAGCGTGAACCACAGATTTCTTGAAATAGGTTTTAGAATGCCTTCATTTTTGAACGAGCTCGAACTAAAGCTCAGGGACAGGCTTAAGAATATTCTGAACAGGGGAAGTCTGACCGTATTTGTGAACGTTAACGCTAAGCCTGGAGCTGAAAACATCAAAAAATTCGATACCGGTGCAGCTAAAGCATATAAAGAATCTCTCGAAATGCTTCAAAGCGAAACAGGAATCAAGGGGGAGATCGATCTGAACATGATAATGAGGTTTTCGGATGTGCTAGATCAGACTGATGAAAGAGACAATGAAGATACAGTTCAAAAAGTTTCAGTCTGTTTCGAGAAAGCTCTTTCAGACATGATCTCATATAGGGAAAAGGAAGGGAAAAACATACTGGATGATCTTAACATCAGGATAAATGAACTCGAAAAGATCGTAATTCAGACATCGGAACTCGCTTCGGGAGCCGCAAAAATACAATTCGATAAATTACTTGAGAGAGTAGGTAAATACTCAAATACTGACGCTTTTAATAAAGACAGACTTGAGCAGGAACTGGTTCTTATATGCGATAAAGTAGATATTTCAGAGGAGATCACCAGGCTTCAGTCGCATATTGGTCTTTTCAATTCCACGCTGGGCGAAGACAGAGCCGTAGGCAAGATATTGAACAACATCAGTCAGGAAATGCACAGGGAGGCTAGTACGATATCCGCGAAAACGAACATGACAGAAATTTCTCATCTTTCCGTCCGTATGAAAGAGCTTATAGAAATTATCAGAGAGCAGGTTCAGAATGTCGAATAGAGGGCGTCTTGTAATATTTTCCGCACCTTCAGGATCAGGAAAAACTACTCTTATCAATATGCTCAGAAAGGAACATCCTGAACTTGAATTCTCGATATCTGCCACGACCAGAGCTCCGAGGGGTACAGAAAAGCACGGTATCGAGTATTTCTTTTTATCAAAAGATGAATTTGAAAGAAAAATCGCATCGGGAGAATTCGTCGAGTATAAAAAGGTTTACGGGAACATCTACGGGACATTAAAAGAATACGTGGACGATGCTCTTAAAGAAGGAAAAAATGTGCTTTTCGATGTTGATGTTCAGGGCGGGATAGACATAAAACATCAGTATCCTGAAGACGTTATCATGATTTTCATATATCCTCCGTCGCTAGAAGTTTTAAAAGAAAGACTCATAAAAAGAGGCACGGACACGGCTGAAGTTATAGAAAACCGTCTGAAATTCGCTAAAATTGAAATGGAAAAAATGAAAGAATATTCGTATAATATAATGAACGGTTCGCTGGATGCGGCGTTCAATGAGTTAAAAGAGGTTCTCAGAGAGAATAAAATAATAAAATAAAAAAAGAAAGGGTAACAATGGAAAAAAAGTTCGAGATCATTAATGACAGGGACGACAGAAAGGTCAGCCAGGAGCAGTTCGAAGAGAAATCAACCAACATTTACGAAGCGGTAATGGTTCTCGGCCACAGGATGAGGCAGATCGAAAGAAAGAACAGCAAAGAGTTCGAGAAGCTGAGAAATTCGATCCTTGACGAACGTACAGAGAAAGAATACAACAAAGAGTACGTGGCGGAGATCATAGACCGAGATCTTCCGGTATTTCCGAAAGCGATCAGAGTTTCAATGAACGAAATGCTGAACGACGAACTGGAATATGATTACGAGGATATCACAAAGCTTGAAGACTAAGAACGTCCTTATAGGAATTACAGGCGGAATAGCGGCGTATAAAGCATGCTATCTAATAAGGCTTTTTAAAAAATACGTTGCAAACGTAAAGACCGTTATCACGAAGAACGGTCTTGAGTTCGTTACAGAGACTACTCTCAGAACGCTTTCAGAAAATAAGGTCTATTCCAATACATTTTCCGATTCTAATGAATGGTCTACCGAGCATATTTCTCTGACGGACTGGGCTGATATATTTATCATAGCTCCGGCGACAGCCAACATAATCGGTAAATACGCTAACGGAATAGCGGACGACGCTTTATCTACAGCTCTTCTTGCTTTTGATAAGCAGGTGATAATAGCGCCTGCGATGAACGGAAAAATGTATGAAAATCCTGCCGTGCAGAGAAACATTGACATTCTGAGACAGCAGGGAGTATTCTTTATTGATCCGGGATACGGAGATCTCGCCTGCGGATATAAAGCTAAGGGAAGGATGGCGGAACCCGATGAAATATTCAGAGAATCGCTGTATTTTCTCAACAAGACCGATCAGCTGTCAGGTAAAAAAATACTGATCTCCGCATCAAGGACAGTCGAGATGATCGATCCGGTCAGGTATATCTCGAATTTTTCAAGCGGAAAAACAGGGTTCAGGCTGGCTGAAGAAGCGCTTTACACCGGAGCGGAAACCGTTCTGGTAACCGGTCCGACGGAAGAGGTCTGCAGTAATTTTATCAGAAGGACAGATGTTTCTTCTTCTGAAGATATGTATAACGAGATCATCAGAGAGTCAAAAGACGCCGACTGCGTAATAATGTCCGCGGCAGTAGCTGATTATACAGTGAATAGATCGGATAAAAAGATCAAAAAAAATAAAAACGATATGACTCTTGATCTTCTTAAGACTAAAGACATATTAAAAGAACTCGGCAGGATCAAAAGAAAAGGTCAGATACTTGTCGGATTCGCGCTAGAAACGGATAAAGGGGTATTGAACGCAAAAAAGAAACTGAAAGAAAAAAATCTGGATTTGATCATACTTAACGAAACGAATGAAAAAAATCCCGCATTCGGATCAGACTTCAACAGAGTGACTTTTATTTCAAAATCAGGTTTTGAAGAATTTCCGCTAATGAATAAAAGTGAAATAGCAAAATTGATAATCGATAAAATATCAGCGTTGATAAAATAATGACAGGGGAGGGCCGTATGAAAAATTTATTAATGATCTTAATTTTAGCTTTTTCATTTTGTTACGCCGGAAGCGATGCTCCCGATCTGAAAACTGAAGATATCAAAAAGCCAGAACCTGTCGAGAAAACGGCTCCGGCTAAAAAAATAGCTCAGACAGAAAAACAACAAGTAAAAAAAGATCAAACGAAGAAAGAAGTAATTCAGCCTAAAACTCAGCCTGCGAAACCTGCTCCTGCACAAAAAACTATACCGGCTGCTTCAGCGTCAAAAAGAGAAGCCGGTGAGATTGATTTCAGGCTCGGAACGATCAGTTCGAAAGACAGATCGAAGCTTATTTCTCTTGACGAAGAGGATAAAGTATTTGAAAAGGATACTCTTCTAACAGGAAAAGAATCCCGCTGCGAAATTAAGCTTACGGACGGAAGCATTGTAAGGTTGAGCGAAAACACAAAATACATAATCGACAAATATGAATTTTCAGGAGACAAGGTCAATTTTCAGGGATATCTTGTCAGCGGGGAATCATGGACTAATGTCAACAAGGCTGATTCTAAAAAGAAAGATTTTAAAGTCAGATCACCTATAGCTGTTGCTGCCGTTCTGGGAACAGCGTATAAAATGACCGCCGACGGAAAGCTAACCGAGATATCGGTCATGGAAGGTCAGGTGGAGGTCGATCTGGAAGAAGAGAAGAAGGCCGAACTTAAGATCGAGCCGAAGAAAAGCTCCGGAAGCCTCGCGCCAAAACAGACTACAGGTCCTAAAGAGATCCCAGGACCTTATGAAGTTACGCTTTCCGAATGGATATCTATCGTAAAAGGCGAAATGATCAGTATCAGGAGCGATGGGAAATATAACAAGACTAAAACCGATGTTAACATTCTCATTAATGAATGGGAAGGATTCAATAAAAGGTAAAGATGATGGGGCGGCGTTAGCCGCCCTTTTTTTTAACCTGAAAAGGAGAATCAATGAAGAAATTTTATGAACAGCTTACAGATAAACAGCCTTGGCAGGGTTTATTCATGGGCAACCACGCGGTTGCGAGAGCGATGCTCGAAGCGGGTGTTAAAGTAATAACAAGTTATCCCGGATCACCCACACCGGAGATAGCCGAAGCTTTGAACAGCGTTCCTCAAGAAATGAGGGATTTCCATTTCGAGTGGGCGACCAATGAGAAAGTGGCGACGGAAATAGCCTTCGGCTCGAGTATAAACGGCAACATGTCCGTAGTATTTTTCAAGTCCGTCGGTTTAAATGTCGCCGCCGATTCGCTCGTTCAGCTCGGTCTCTTGAACTTGACAGGCGGACTGGTTGTTATACTCGGTGATGACCCGGGCGCTAATTCGAGTCAGAACGAGCAGGACAACCGCCACTTTGCGAGAATGTCGTATATTCCGGTCATGGAGCCCGCTACTCCTTCAGAAGCCTATAAAATGTTTCTTGAGGCGGCAAAGCTCTCTAAAAAACACCAGATGCCGATCATTTTAAGGCTTACGACGCATGTCTGTCATGCCAAAGAGCTCATCACTTTCGGTGCGATAGGGGAGAGTAAGGTCTTCAAGTCTGAATTCGATATAAAGAACGGGCATTATCTGCCTATCACAAAAACGGTTTTCCCCCTGAAGAAAAAAGCGATGGAAAAACTCGATTTAATTAAAAAAGAATCTGAAAGATCTCCTTTCAACAGGGTTTATGCCCCATTCGACTGCGAAGAAATAAACGGGAAAAAGCTCGGTATAATATCGTCATCAATGCCTGCTCTATCGGTAATGGAAAACATCGACAATTCGGGGAATGCAGTCGATCTTTTACAGATAAATTTTAGTTACCCCTTGCCTGAGACAATGATAGCGGATTATCTCAAAGAGAAAGACGAAGTGATAATTATCGAAGAACTTGACAGAATTATGGAGTATGAGATAAAGTCGCTCGCTTTCGACAGGAATATAAAATGCAGGATACTAACGAGAAAAACGCACGATGACATCATGGGAGAATTAACCTCGGAGCGAACATGGGATATTCTTTCCGGCCACTGGCCGGAGGTGTTCGAAAGCGGAATTAAGCCTGTAACCCAGCCATTCGCGAATCCGAGGATACCCCAGATGTGTCCCGGCTGCGGACACAGATCAGCATTCCATGCGATAAAGCAGGCACTGCCGAAAGGAACGATCACAGTCGGCGATATCGGCTGTCACTCGCTGGGATTTTTTGAACCGTACAATATGGGCGAGATGCTTTTATCCATGGGGCACTCCAACGGAACAGCCGCGGGGCTTACCATAGGCAACGAAAAGCGGAAAGTCTTAGCTTTTATCGGCGACTCCACGTTTTTCCACGCCGGCCTTCCGGCGATCATCAATGCAGTTCTTTACGATCATGATTTTACGCTCGTAATCATGGAGAATGGCACGACCGCTATGACTGGGCATCAGCCTCACGCCGGATCAGGAGAGATCGGCGAGAAGATATCGATCGATAAACTGCTCGAATCGATCGGCGTCAAGTTCATAAGAAGGGTGGATACTTACCAGCAGAGCAAACTGACTGAATATATTAAGGAATCGCTGGATCACAAGGGATTCTCGGTCGTCATTGCCAGCCATCCCTGCATGCTAAAGTTCATGAAGCAGCAGAGAAGAAAGGAAGGGTTCGTTCAAAAACATGTCGAAATAGATCAGAATAAGTGCAAAAGGCATCTTACCTGTATCGAAGATTTCGGATGTCCTTCATTCGTAAAGAACGAAAACGGGAGTATAACCGTCAACGAAGACCTTTGCATAGGGGACGGTTCATGCAGACCGACCTGCCCGGTAAGCGCGATAGATTTTAAGAAGGAGGCCAGATAATGAAAGACTTAAATATTTATATGTGCGGAGTCGGCGGTCAGGGAATAGGACTTTTAGCAGAAGCAATGCTCAGAGCCTGCCACAAGGCCGGTTACGATGTAAAGGGAGTTGACACCCACGGGTTAGCGCAACGAGGCGGAACCGTCATATCTCATCTCAGGATAGGCAAAAAGATACATACGCCTCTGATCCCTTCAGGAAAGGCAAATATCGTGATAGCCTTAGAACGCCTCGAAGGCGCGAGAGCTGCATCCGAAATGCTTATTGAAGGCGGGAAAGTGATCTTTTACGACGCGCAGTATCAGACCATCGGCAACAGGCTCGGAAAGTTCAAGTATCCCACTCTCGATGAACTTGAGAAATCAGTTAAGGCTAAGAAAGGTGAATCAGTAAGAGTTTTCGAAGAAGAACTTTCAGACCCGAGAATGCAGAATATCGTAATCATAAAAAAGATGATTGAATTGGAGTGGATACCCGGGCTTAGTGTTAAGATAGTCTCAGAAGCTTTGGCCGAACTCATGCATGTAAAAACGCTTGAGAAGAATCTGGAGCTGATTAAGCAATAATTATTTTTTGTTATAATAGGTATAATCTGTCAGACAGTTTTTTAAATATTGTGAAATCATGTATAAATCCTTATCTTTGGTTGATGTGTAGTTCTGGCTGACA
Organism: bacterium; assembly: GCA_029559475.1. Taxonomy (GTDB): domain Bacteria; phylum UBA4055; class UBA4055; order UBA4055; family UBA4055; genus UBA12480. The sequence goes on along the minus strand of JAKQBN010000076.1, from coordinate 6,683 downwards.
TAAGACTTAACACCGGTGGTGGATTTATGAAATACATTCTTACAGGCGGAGGGACCGGAGGACATATCTATCCTGCTCTTGCAATTGCTGAACAGATCAGGAAGAATGAACCTGATGCTGAATTTTTATATCTAGGCACAAAAAAAGGCATCGAATCGAAGATAGTTCCTGCAAAAGGTTACAGGATGAAATATGTTAGCGCGACCGGTATGCCGGATAAAAAAATCAGCATTGCGATGATAGTCTTTGTCTTAATGATCTTTTCAGGAACAGTTAAAAGTGTTTTTATTCTTTTATCATACAGGCCGGACATGATCATTGGTTCAGGCGGTTATGTTTCTGCCCCGCCGATATTCGCAGGATATATCTTAAGAAAGCTGCGACTTTCAAGATCGAAGCTGTTTCTGCACGAAGCCAATGCAGAAGCAGGAAAACTCGTTAAATTAGCCGGACCTTTATGTGACGGAGTCGGAGTTTCATATAAGATCTCGCTGAAAGATTTTCCGGGTAAAGGCAGATTTGTCGGTTATCCTGTCCGACCTGAATTTTTTACGGGATCGAAGGCTGAATCAAGAGAAAAACTCGGACTAAATAATGACGATTTTGTTGTTTTCGCTGTCGGCGGATCGCAAGGCGCCAGAACAATTAACAGAGCGGTAGTCGACTGTTTGAAATATTTAAACGGAATGAAAAATTTGCGTCTGATCCATGTTACAGGCAGAGGAACCGAAGGATACAACAGCGTACTCGATACGATAAAACGAATTGAATATAATTCTCTAAAAGAAAGTGAGATCCGATTTTATAACCGCATCGAATACGCTGACAATATAAAAGATTATTATTTCGCTGCGGATCTGATAATCACAAGGGGCGGAGGAACGATAAACGAGATAGCTGTGAGCGGTACACCTTCGCTGATAATTCCCAAGGCGAACCTATCAGGCGATCATCAGGTAATGAACGCTCTGAGCATGCAGAATTCAGGAGCGGCTGACATTATGTATGAAGAAGTGATGATCGAAGAGAATGATTTTGTAATAAAAGTTACCGGAGAAAAACTTTCATTAAAGATCAAAGAATATTACGATAACAGGGACAGGCTCAGAATGATGTCGGCCAACGCACTAAAAGCAGTGATTTCCAATGCGAATGAAGAAATTTATTCTTACATTACGGATGTAATGAATAACATACCTCATTCTGCAGTAAATGATGACCAGACTCAAAAAAATAAAAATATATATTCCGAAATGGGAGTAAATCAGATATTGTCATATCTATCAAAAATGAGTTCAGATGAAATTCTAAACCTCGAGTATCTCGATTATATAAAATATAGAGCAAGCTATTATCTGATATCACAGAACTGGAAAGTAAAGAATTCCGCAGTAAAGCTTGCAGGACTTACTCAGGACAGGACCAAACTTCCATTTCTAAGCAAACTTTTATCGGAAAAGAACGCGGGATTTGTCAAAAGGAACGTTATAGAAGCCTACAGACGTATAGGTATATATGATGAAAATGTAGAAAGAGATATTTTTCATTCGCTATCTGATACTTACTGGGAAGTTCAGGTCGAAGCGTTAAAATGCGTACTTTTCTTTAAAGAAGAAACCAAAAATAATGATAAAATGAAAAAAGTAATTATAAAACTGCTTGAAAATGGCAATTATGAAGTGATAATGAACGCTATACCGGCCTTTACAATATATGTTGAAACACCTGATGATCTGAAAGAATTCGTAAAATTCAGATATCACAGCAATACGAATATCAGAGAGTCGCTTATAACAGCGCTCAACGATTTAAAGAAGAGAAATATAATAACAGGTGAAGTTCACAAAGAACATATAGACAACATGCTTCTAACATCAACTGGATTTACACCGTTCTTCAGCATGAAGAGCAAATTAAAAGAAGCCGGATTAAGCTAATATCAATTCTCATGATTAATGAGATCATATATTTATTTTATTTCTTGCATTTGGATTAATGATAAATTAAATTAATTTAAAACTCTATTACGGGGGATATTGTGATCAAAGTTTCAAAATATTTAATTTTTACCTTATTCTTAGTTTTATGTATACCTTTAATTTCTGCGGAAGATAAATTTTATAATTATTACGAAAAAGGTCTTCAGTACATGAAAGTCGGAGATTTCAACAGAGCTATAGTTGAATTCAAAAGTGCGTATTCCCTTCAGTTCGAAGACACGAAGAAAAAAAGAACATACGGTACAAAATTCATAGAGTATTTTCCACACAGGGAAGCAGGCATATGCTACTATCTGCTCGAAGAATACGATAATGCGCGTCAGGAACTTGAACTGTCACTTTCATACAAAAAATCGGATAGGGCTCAGGAGTATTTGAACAAGATCGCGACGGGTATCACACACACAGATGAGAACAGAGAAAAAGAACTTGCAAAGCTTGAAGAAAAGAAAAAACAGCTTTCTATGGAACAGGAAAAACTTGAAAAGGAAACAAAAGAAAAAGAGCGTAAAGAAAAAGAAGCTCTTGCTAAAAAAGAAGAAGAATTAAAACAGAAAGAGCAGGAGAAGAAGCTTAAAGAACAGAATGAATTGGAAGCTATAGCGCTCAAAAAGGAAAGAGAGAAACTGGAGAAAGAAAAGCTTGCGCAGGAAAAAGCACTCAAAGAAAAACAGGAAAAAGAAGCTCTTGCTCTAAAAAAAGAAAAAGAGAAGATACAACGGGAAATGGATGAGCTTGAGCGAAAAAAGAAGGAGTTGAGCCAGAACAATACTAAAGCCAATGTGCCTCTCACTTCCGATCTGATAAAAATAACCAGAGTCGGTTCTCCACTTGCTGTTGCTATTATGCCGATAGATTCGAAAGGTTCAGGGGCTGAGCTTTCATCCATGATTATGGATAAACTGATTACTAATCTGGTTAAGAAAAGAAGGTTTAAAGTTATAGAAAGGGAATTCTTAGAAAAGATCATAAACGAGCAAAGCCTGGGTATGACAGGTATTGTTGACGAAGAGACAGCGATAAACGCCGGAAAAGTAATCGGTGCCGAGGCTATTATTATGGGCAAGCAGAACGAAGTCGGCGGTGATATGCACATATCGGTTAGAGTTATTGATGTCGAGACAAGTGAAACAATAACCGCCAATGAGATCGTTTCCGAGAAGGACGAACTTGAAAGGGCTATGGAAAAAATCGCAGTAATGATAATCAACGACATGCCTTTATATGAAGGATCCATAATAAAAGTTGATCCCGAACAGGTATATTTGGACATTGGCGAGGATCTCGGTGTTAGAAAAGGTACAAGATTTACATTATACAGAAAAGGGGAAGAAATCCGACATCCTTCCACGAATGAGATACTCGGATATAACGTAACGCCTCTCGGTGAGGCTATAACAACGAACGTTCAGGAAAAAATGTCCATTGCGAAGATAATAAAACCCGGAGCGATACAGATAGGAGATAAAGCCGTTATTAAATAAAAGATCATGGAGGGGAGTATGTTGAAAAGATTATTGGCAATATTTATACTTGCGGTATCGATAAATGCCGTAAAAGCCGAGCTGGACTGGAACATTACAGGATCCGGCGCACGCGCTGCGGGAATGGGTAACGCTTTCATCGGGATCGCTGATGATGCCACAGCGATAAATTGGAACCCGGGAGGACTTACAGCACTTGAGCATTTTGAAGCGTCTGTCGTTGGCGGTGTGATCCATGACAGAGAAGAATATACATACTCGGATAATCAGGAATATGAAAACAGCAGCGATTTCAAATACACGCATGCTAATTTGAATTTTCTGAGCGTTGCTTACCCTTTGCATATTAAAGACAGAAAACTCGTGCTGGCTGCTGCTATGCAGAAACAGCTTGATTTTTTTTCGGAGGACGAGAGTGAGAACGAAGCAAGCAGATACAGTTATATTTACGAATCTGAAGGCGGAGTGTATACAATTAACATCGGCGCTAGTTATCAGGTTTTTCCTTATCTGTCTTTAGGCGCAACAGGCAACATCTGGACTGGAGCTTCAGAATCCACACAGGAAGAAGTTTGGGACACATATTCCGAAACTTTCACAGCAGAGAATAAGGATTTTAGCGGGTTTAATCTGACTTTAGGCGCGATCTTCGATATGTCTGCTATAAAGGATAACGTTCCTTTGAAAATTGGCGCTGTTCTGAAGACACCGTTCGATCTTTCATATGATTACGAAGCTCAATTCGAATCAAATGACGGTTATAGTTATGAGCAGTATTTTTCAGGTACCGTCGAGATGCCTGTAATGTTCGGATTTGGAGCTTCATACAGATTCGGTGAGAATTTTACTTTAGGTGCTGATTTTGAAGTAAGGAACTATGCAAAGTCTAAATTCAGATGGGAAGACGAAGACGGAAATGAAGGCGAAACCTACATGAGCCCGACCGAAGAGGATGTTACACAGTTCAGACTGGGTATGGAGTATCTGATTATTACCGATGCGGTCGTTATACCTTTAAGATTAGGTATATTTAACTATCCGACCTTATGGGCTGATAGAGAGGATGATCTGTATTATCAGGGAGACGATATGTACGGAAATCCCGTATATGAAGCGGATACTGACGTTTCAGATCTGGAACAGCTTGTCGGAGTAGGTGTGTCCCTTGGAACAGGACTTGTTTTCGAATCGTTTTCTGTGGATTTCAGCATGAGCGTATTCAGCTATGAAAATACTTACAGCTACAGATATATGGACGGACCGTGGTCAGGATATGAATATGAGGAATCATGGATAACTACTAAAGCGACTGCGGGATTGTCTGCCGTCATTTATCTCGATACCTTTATAAAGTAAAAAAAAACCGCCGGAAGGCGGTTTTTTTATATAGTCTCAATTCTGTCGAATTCAATATTCTCATTTTTGAGAAGTTTGGTTACTTCTGCAGCAGAATTGTTTTCGAACTCGATACAGTAACCGCAGTCAGAGCTTAATTCACGGGGTACGGGTATTAGTCTGTGATCGATATTTTTCTTTTTTAAAACATTGTCTGCCCACATTGCGTAATTTGATGAGTGGAAGAGAATGATTCCTTTATTAAGCATTCCTGTTCCTAATTTTTTTAAGTGCTTCGATAGCATAATCTATTTCGGCGATAGTACTGAATACGCTGAAGCTGAATCTGACTGTACCTTCCGGGTATGTCCCTATTTTCTGATGCGCTGAAGGCGCGCAGTGAAGCCCCTGCCTTGACATTATATTGAATCTGTCGGACAGCTGCTGTGTAATATCGGAAGCAGTGAATCCTTCCATTCTGAATGAAGTTATTCCGGGTGAGCCGGTCTGAGAATAACTTTTGAACCCTTCGACCTTTTTTGAAGCTTTTTCTATGAAATATTTTTGAAGCGTCAGTTTGTGGGAAAGCGCACTGTTCACTCCTTCAGGCAGAGAATTAATAAATTCTATACCTTTTAATAAACCTGCAATACCGGCAACGTTCATAGTTCCGCTTTCAAGTTTGTCAGGCAAAAAATCAGGCTGTTCGATCTTGTCGGATATACTCCCGGTTCCGCCTTCTTTCAGCGTTCTTAATATTTTATGGTCGAAATCATCGGAGATTATCATTCCTCCTGTCCCTGTAGGGCCGTAAAGAGCTTTATGTCCCGTAAAAGCGAAGATGTCTATAAAATCATCTGCAATATTTACCGGGACTATTCCGCCAGACTGTGCTCCGTCAACGATAAGTATCACACCTTTCGAACGGCACATTTTACCGATCTCTCTAACAGGCTGAATTACGCCTGTCACATTAGAAACATGATTGATCACGACAACTTTTGTTGAAGGCTTTAATAGAGATCCGATCTCATTTGCACTGACTATTCCTATCTCATCTCCGTCTGCAACTGATATATCGATAATTCCATCCCCGGAAAGTCTGTTCAGAGGCCTCATTACGCAATTGTGCTCCAAATGCGTCGTGATAACGTGATCGCCTTTATTCAGAATTCCCTTGAGAGCTGTATTTACGGCATCTGTCGCGTTAGGACCGAAAACCACGTTCATAGGATTTTTAATACCGAAGAAAGATGCGAGAGCTTTTCTTGCCAGAAAGACTATCTCTCCGGCTTCTTCCGCAAGTCTGTGTCCGGATCTGCCCGGATTGCCGCCGGCTTGTGTCATGTATTCAACAACCGCATCTACAACGGCAGGAGGTTTGGGAAATGAAGTTGCCGAGTTGTCAAAATATACTAAATTGGTTTTAGATAGTTTTGATCCTATATTCATCGTTTCTCTCCGCTATTTATGTGTAGTATAACTAAATACATTAGCAATAACAAGAAAGATTATATCAATAAAGCTTTAATAACCTGATGGTCTTCCTTTTCTTCCGTAGAAAATTTAAAACCTTTATTTTCAAGTATTCTGGTTACGTTCTCGTATGAAGCTTCACTATCAACCAATACTTCAAATTCTTTTTCTCCGGTTATTATTTCCCGCGTTGCAAGTATCACCGGCTGAGGGCATGAAAGTCCTCTTGCATCAACTGTTTTCATTTTATTCTCCTACTTATTTTTTGTTTAAATTTCGTTAAGTTTTTAATTAAATTTGTAATAGCAAGACAGCCTCATGTTTTCTAGGTCCCTGTTTACGAACAAACCTCTAAAGGAGTCAGCTGCTTGCTGTTAATCCCGATAAG
>JAKQBN010000069.1 GCA_029559475.1 bacterium | reverse complement strand
CCTATTTCTTCTATCGTAAAAGGTTTCTTTATATATTTTTTTACACCCAGGTCGAGCGCTTCCTTTACTCTCTCGCTTTCAGAGAATCCGCTGATTATAACGGTTTTAATTTCGGGATATTTATAACGTATATCCTTATAGACATCAAGTCCATCTTTTTCTTCGGACAGTATCATGTCGATAATTACCAGGTCCGGAACGAAATCGTCTATTTCCCTCATGATCTTTTTCGGATCTGAAATTGTTTTGACTTTATAATTAAGCTCTGTGAACAGAGAATCTGCGATCTCGAGCTGTATTTCCTCGTCGTCTAAGATGAGTATTTTTTCTCCGTTGCCTTTGAGCGATGTCTTGTCGGTGATCTCGCATTCAAAAGCCGATGATTCTGATAGAGCGGGAAGATAAATGTCGAAAGTAGTACCCTCTCCCATTTTTGATTTAAGCTCAATATATCCGTTATGATCCTGGATCGTCCCCCATACAACTGACATTCCCAGACCCGTGCCGCTTCTTCCCATAACTTTACTTGTAAAGAAAGGTTCATAGATCTTTTTCTGGTCTTCTTTGGATATGCCTACGCCTTCGTCAGTTACTGTTATCACGCAGTAATCACCGTCGGGTATATTTTTGTAGCGTATGGAATTATTCGCAGAGCTTTCAAACTTCGTGCTTACGTAAATATTTCCGCCCGAAGGCATGGCTTCACATGCGTTAGTCATGAGGTTTATGAAAACTTTTGACAGCTGATATTCAGCCCCTGAAACGCACGGAACTTTCTTTCCTTCACTCAGCTTGATCCTGACCTGAGGATGATATGTTTTAAGCTTTTCCACCTCGGGCGAATCGAGAATTTCGGCGAGAAGCTTGTTCACATCCACTGCGGTGAATTTATTGACCCCCCTTCTGGACAGCGAAAGCAGATCCTCAACTATGGCCGCGGCTTTCTGACCGCTTTTCTTAATGGCAACGACTTTCTTTCTGATAGGATCGTCTTCGGGTATTTTTAACAGCAGCAGGTCAGGATATGCCACGATCCCTGTAAGAACGTTATTCAGGTCATGCGCAACACCGCCGGCCAGCCTTCCGAGAGCTTCCATTTTTTCTGACTGGGACAACCTGTCCTCAAGCGCTCTGTTCCTTTCATTCGTGATTATAAAACTTGTAATATCGCGCCATACTCCGACGAAACCCGATATCGTACCGTCATCTTCTATAAGAGGATTTATCTTAGCTTCAGCCCATTTCCTTGTTCTGTCGCTGCAGATCAGTTCGGCGTTAAATACCGCCGGATAGGATATGTTCCCATATTTGTGCTCAGCCCTTGCTCTTAATTTCTCGATCTTCTCAAGCGAATCGGGACTGAAGTATTCGTTCTTTGTAAGAAACATCATCTGTTCAGGCGTATAGCCGAGAAATTTTTCAACCGATTTTGTGATAAAATTCAGCTTGAATTCAGTATCTGATGTCCATATAACGTCCGATACGTTCTCTATTAATAGCCTGTACTGCGTCTCGCTTTTTTTGAGCTCCTTCTCCATCTCTATTTTCTTTGTAATATTGGTCGAGATCGAGATAATTCCGACCGGAATATTTTTATCGTCATACATCAGCTTCGATCTGGTGGAAACGATCCTTCTTCTTCCGTCAGGTAGATAATTTCCGACTATGCCTTCCCAGTGTCCTTTTTCTTTCACCATTCTTAAAACATCTTCTTTTGAAATGTTATACTCAGGGTCCGGGAGAAGCACGGTCTTCGTTTTGCCGAGTACCTCTTCTCTTGTCATCTGAAGATCCTTCAGAACGGCTTTATTTACATAAATGATTTTCCCGTTGAGGTCATTTATGTTGACTTCATCAGAAATATTATAGAGAACATCACTGTGGAATTTTAGGTACCTCTCGTTTTTTCTTCGAACCGTTATATCCCTGAACACACCGAGATATCCTTTCTGCTGGCCTTCTTCCTCATAGCCGATAGTCTTTAATTCGACCCATACGCTGTTCTCGTCCTTGCTGATGAGTTCGATTTCGCAGGTCGAAACATCTTTGAATTTTTCGGGATGCTGCCTTCTAAAAATTATATCCTTGCTCAAAGTTCTAACAGATTTTTTTGACAGAAAACTTTCAACTTTTTTACCGGTAAGCTCTTCGGGTTTTAAACCTATGTACATTTCGATCGATGCT
>JAKQBN010000055.1 GCA_029559475.1 bacterium | reverse complement strand
AGGGGAATCTATGAGAAAGAATAAAAAGGTTGCAGCGAAGAAAAAGAATGGTTAAATTTTAACGGGTTCAGGAGGTGGAAACTGTGACACTTTAAACAGGAATCAGTGGGACACTTTGACAAGAATCTACATACAATGCTTAGAAGAACAAAAAAAGATAGCGAATTTTTTAACAAATATAGAAAGCAAGTCAGAGCAGATTGAAAAAGAATTAGCTATGCTTAAAGAATTTAAGAAAGGATTGCTTCAAGGAATGTTTGTGTAAAATAAAATAACTGACGGAGGATAATTAGATATGCCTAAATTAACTGAAGAACAGTTGGAATATTTAAAGGTCTTACCATATTTCTCAAAATTACAAGATCTGATTCCCCTGTACGAATTAGGAATTCTAACACAGGAAAAATTCAATGACGAAATTTTGAAACTGCGAGAAAATTTCAAACCACAACCCGGTAATTACATTACACCGAGTGGAATTGAAATGGTGTTAGTAGAAGGTGGAACTTTCGAGATGGGGAGCAATGAAAGGGAAAATGGATTGGTTAATGAAAAGCCTGTTCACAGTGTAACAATAAGCGATTTTTACATCGGAAAGACCGAAGTTACTCAAGCGCAATGGAAAGCCGTAATGGGTACCAATCCGAGCTATTTTAAAGGCGATGACCTACCTGTTGAGCAAGTTAGCTGGTATGATGCGGTAGAATTCTGCAAGAGGCTAAGCCAGAAAGAGGGAGTTACATACAGACTGCCGACAGAGGCAGAATGGGAATATGCAGCAAAGGGAGGCAACGCAAGCATGGGTTATAAGTACAGCGGAAGTGATGATCCTGACGCGGTCGCGTGGTATCGTTCAAATTTTGAAAGTAAGACACATACTGTAGCGACAAAAAAGCCGAACGAACTTGGCATTTACGATATGAGCGGTAATGTCTGGGAGTGGTGCTCTGACTGGTATGGAGACTATCCCAGTGGTACTCAGATTGATCCTAAAGGCCCAAGTTCGGGCCTTGGCCGTGTTTTGCGCGGGGGGTCGTGGTTCAGCATCAACGACTTCATACGATGCGCCTATCGTGGCAGCCCCTACCCGAACAGCGTCAACAACGACTTCGGCTTTCGGCTATCGCGGACTAAGTAGCGAAGCTTATCCTTTGTTCTTTTATTTGAAATTTTTTGAAAGTAAAATAAGAAAGGAATGGAGCATGGAATGTTTGTTTAAGGGGGCAACATGGAAATAGAAAAAGATCGTAAAACGAATATGGCAGTCACTCTTTTAATACAAAGGCTTTATGGTCAGAAGGATTATTCACTTGTGAAAAACTATAAGGATATACCTGATGCAAAGAAATATTATACAAAAATTCTCAAATCTTTGATTATATCAATATCAGAAACAATCACGGTTTCTGATAAAAGACAAATTAATGAATTAATTGAACTTCTCGAATATGGAATAAAGCAGATAAAAGCTTGTAAATCATTTGATGATATTGATCAGCGTATGATTGCCACATTGGCACAGTTATCCTTCCAATTGATCGGAAATTGTCCTGATCGCTGGAGTCGCAAAAATGTTATTAACAGAAAAGAATATTGGGAATTGAATGCTCATAGACAAATTCAATATGTGCAAACTCCTGAACACAAATCGAATGCTATAAAATCAATTGTTTCTAGAAAATATTCAGATCGTTTTGGTGGTTGGATAAAATTCTTAAATTTCTGTCAATATGATTTGAAAAATGAGCCGGGAAATTTAATTAAGTATATGAAAGAGAATCATCATGATATTTATGAAGAAGTAGAATGAGGCGAAGATTGACTGCAGATAACAAATATCGAATATTTATTCTCGGTGCAGGATTCTCGAAAGCAGCGGGCATTCCTTTAGCTGATGAACTTTGGAAGGTAATTCTTAAAAGATGTGATCACTTAACTGGACGAGCAAGTAAGCTAAATGACGATATTGAAGCTTATCTTAAATACTGTTATGATTGCAAGGGAGTTAAATTAAAGAGGGATACTATCAATTTTGAAGAGTTTCTAGGCTATTTAGATATTGAGCATTTTCTTGGATTGCGAGGTAAAGACACATGGAGCGAAGATGGGAATGAAGGACAAGTCGTTGTGAAGACTCTAATTGGTGAATTTCTTAGCGGTTACATGCCAAAACCGGGTAAAATTCCTCAGGAATATATTGAATTTGCAAAGAGACTCGAGCCGAATGATTACATATTTACTTTTAATTACGATACCTTATTAGAAAGGGCATTAGATGAAATTGGAAAATCATATCGTCTTTTTCCATATCGTTACGAATCAATAAATAAATATGGTGGTACTATCGATTCAAGTAAAGAGGAAGTAGTGATTTTAAAATATCATGGTTCTATAGACTGGTTCAGCAAGAAAAATTATAAAAGCACAATTCAGGCTTGGAAAGAGCAAGGATATGATAAAACTCCGGATGATGTGATTTTTGGGATTGATGCTAAATTGAGATTGTCAAAATTAGTTGATGGTCCTAGATTTGAAGACGATCCACTCAATGATATATATCGTGTCTCTGAAATTGAACATTTATATGGTCAGAATATAATGTTTCAGGCTACACCATATCTTCTGACACCTTCAATAAATAAAATTATTTATGCGAATCGAATAGGAGATTTTTGGAGAGGTCTTGGCGATACAGGATACCTGAACTTTGGGATGTCAATTATTGGTTACTCGCTACCAGCGCATGATGTCTATGCAAGTCAGATTATTTATTCTCTTGTAAAGAATTACCAAGAGGCTTACTGGAATAAAGATGTATGTGGACATAAAAAAACACCTTTGATACTAGTTGATTATCAAAAATCACTAGAGGATATTGAAAAATACAAAGAACACTACCGATTCGTTGATTACAATAAAGCTGAATTATGCATGGATGGATTTAATCTTGAGTCAATTGAAAGAATATTTCATGATGATAACGTAGTTTCTTAATGAATAAGAACTATATAATGGAGAATTGTAATGATTATTTTTATGAAATTGACGGAGATTGAATGTCTATAACTTTAACTGGCGAACAGAAACGGATACTAACTCTTCCTCTAGTTAATCCTATTCAATTAAAGGGAGTTGCCGGTAGTGGAAAAACGACAGTTGCAATATACAGGGCGAAACATCTTTTAGCTAACACAGATGATTTATTTCGAGTAACAAGGGTATGCATTTTTTCATATTCTAACAGCTTGATTAAATATGTTCGTTGTATAATGGGAAACGATGTAAATTACCAGAATCGTATTCAAGTCGCGACTTTCCATAAATGGGCTTATAGTTTTCTTTGGAATAAAAATTTCTGGTTGAATCATAGTGTAGCAAAGGATAATTTAATTTGTGACATCATTTCAGCCTGCCTTACTGAGTTACGAGCGATCTACCCAAAAAGAGCAATTCTTTCTAAAACGCCTGAGTTCTACAAAGAAGAAATTTCCTGGTTAAAAGGACGGCAGACAACATCACAAGAGGAGTATCTTGAAGCCAAAAGAGTAGGTAGGGGAACTGCAGACAGGGTAACTTCACAAGACAAAGAGCTGTTATGGAAACTCTATTCCGACTACTGCCGTAAACTCAAAGAAAGGAATTGTGTTGACTTTGACGATTATGCTTTGCTGGTTATTGAATACCTTGAAAAAGATACAAATTTTAAACCACCTTTTAGCCATATCGTGGTAGATGAAGCTCAAGATCTGACTCCTGCTCAACTCGTTGTCATTACAAAGCTTGTTAATTCTGAAACTAATAGTCTAACCATAATCGCAGATGCAGCACAAAGGATCTACAAGAGCGGTTTTACTTGGTCAGGACTGGGAATAAACATTAGGGGCGGGCGTACTGTTGAGCTTAAACACAATTACCGTAATACCCGTCAAGTTGCAGATGCGGCTGTTTCGCTTCTGTTACATGATCCTCAGCAGTCTGATTTTTCAGAACATGTACTGCCTGAAAGGGATGGCCCAAAGCCAAAAATATTGTTTCTGCCGAACGGCGAGCAGAAAAAATTTCTTATAAAAAAATTAAAAGAAATCGATTTTACAAAGCAATCAGCTGCAATTCTACACCGTAACCGCCAAGGCAATACAAATTTGTCTTTTGATCTAAAATCAGCTGGATTTAATCCTTTAAATATTATAGAACCGCAAGTTAGAGAAATTCATTCTGTTGGTTTATATACATGTACCATGCCTTCTGTTAAAGGTCTTGAGTTCGACCATGTGTTCCTTTGTGATATGAATGATGATCTTATTCCATATCCGCAGGGTTTTAGTGACGAGAACGATGAGCTTCATATTTCAACAGAGCGCAGATTGGTTTATACCTGTATGACAAGGGCTCGTGAGACTCTTCACATAATTTACACTGGGCAGCCCAGTCGTTATCTTTCAGAAATAGATCCTGTTACTGTGGAGAGGGAATAAAATGCCAGTAGTTTTCAAGAGTGATATTGAAGCATTTAAAGACGAAGTCGAAAGACGCGGAATTAATCGTGTTGTGCATTTTACGCCTGCTATCAATTTAATCAGTATTTACGAACAAGGTTCAATTTTGTCACGGGAACAGCTAAAAAAATTGACCGTAGAATATCCTCAACTTCATCTTGAAGATTATGTGGAAGTAAACGATCGCCTCCGTCTAGACAATCTTAATGACTACATCAATCTTTCCATACAACATCCTAATTATTATCTTTTTAAGAAATTCAGAAATTCATGCAAAAACTGGTGCGACAGTTGGTGCGTTATCTCTCTCAATCCGGAATGTCTTTGGTACGAAAGCACTTTATTTTCTATTGGAAATGCTGCCTCATCAGTATCGAAAGAATTCGGCATAAACGGGAAATACACAACTTTTTTGTCTCTATTTCAAGACAATCTAATCTCCGGCAATATAAACCATCAGACGGTTTTATCAAGAAAAGGTATTAAAGATTACCATCCTACAGATGTACAGGCTGAGGTACTAGTAAAAGGACAAATATCTACGGAATGTATTTCGGAGGTTTTCTTTGAAACACAGGAGGAAGCAAGTCGGTTTCGTGCCGCAATTTCTCTTACTGTGAACACTAAACTTCCTCCGTTCACTGTTAATTCTAATTTATTCATAGGTGATAGGAACAATGGCTAAGCGACCGGTATTTTTTGTACAGCAATCTTCTAGTCTGGAGTTACCAGCAGTAGAAGTAGTACTTGTGGACTTTGACTGGTACCCTGGTATGGCAATATCTCAAAAGCAAAAATCTATAGATTCGTTACATTATGCCGTAAAGAAGAAAAGACCATGTAGAATTCTTGAAATATCGAGTAAATCACCTTCTGAATTGGGAATAAAACTTAGTGCTTTTAATCTTGGGTTCACGCACCCGAAGAGCAAAAAATTTTTATCTGTTGAATCCGCTTTTCAAGGGAGCAAGATTTTTGAATTATCAGGACCTTTTCATGAGCTTTATACTAAGTCAGCAAATGAAGCGAAAAAGTTTTTTCACGATAAAAAATTAGGTGCATTAGTAGGATTCGATTTATACGGTCAGCATTGGCCAATCAAACCAATGACGATTTTCTATGATTGGTTATATCTCAATAGTGTATCCAAAAATCCTGCTGTAGCAAAACAAGTATTGGAATATGATTGCTTCACTGATATAGAGTTCAATCCTAAGAAATCTGTAAACTGCCAAGCCTATTCGGTAGCATTGTTCGTGTCGCTTAGTCGCCGTGGATTACTTAAACAAGTTTTAGAGGATCGAAACAAATTCATAGACATGCTTAGAGATTACCCTGATTGGATAGAATCAACAGAATATGCAACCTGCCATCAAGATGTTCAGAAAAAGTTGTTTGAGAATTAATGGATAGCTGCAGTGAATGTTTGTGTACAAGTAAAGGGAGATAAGAGATTAATGAATATGCCTATTCTAGTCTCCGGCGGTGACGGTTTTATCGGCAGGAGTATTGTCGACAGGCTTCTTTTTGCTGGCTACAGCATACTTGTTATTGATAATCATATTTCCAGTTTTCCAAGGAAGGATACTAAAAATTCAAATTATTGCATTTTTGAAAAGGATATTTCACATATTGATGTAAACGATGTTCCTAAAGTCTCTGGGGTCATTCATCTCGCTTCTATTGCATCCCCGCTTGTTTACAAAGACAATCCCTCGTTGGTTATTGATTCAAATACGCTCGGTACTAGAAACCTGATAGATATTGCCAAAAGAGACAAAGTCAGGATACTGTATGCATCCACAAGTGAGATTTACGGTCAGCTTAATGATCAGATTACGAAAGGTACAGGAATAAAAGAGAATGAGTTCTCTGTTACGAAATTACTTACAGAAAGAAGCTGTTATGCTTCTGCTAAAAGGCTCGGTGAAGAATTGATAGTAAATTTCAAGCGGCAGGGTGGTGATGCAGGTAATTTCAGACTTTTCAATGTTTACGGTAAAAATATGGATTTAAAACATGTTGGTTACGGTAGAGTTATCCCGAATTTCTTTAATCAGATGAAGAAGGGCGAGCCTGTTCAAATATTCGGTACCGGCCGGCAGTCCAGAAGCTTTTTATGGATCGACGACGCGGTTGACGCAATTCTTGGTCTGTTTTTTTATGAAGGCGAGTTGCCGTCTGCTGTGAATATTGGAAGGAACGAATCTATTTCAATTATTGATCTTGCTGAAACGATCTCGAATGTGCTGGGAGTTAGCTATAAAACTTCATTTCTCCCCGGAGATGAAGACGATCCGCAGTGGAGAATTCCGAATACCGATCTCATAAGCGCTCTTACGGGCTGGAAAGCCAAAGTCAGCCTTAGAGAAGGTTTGAAAATGATCGCGGATGCTGAGAAGATAAATGATTAGTTTTAAACCCACTCATATTTACTATCTGATAAACTTAAAATGCAATCAGAGATGTTCCAAATGTTCACATTGGAAAATGAAGTTTGAAGGGAACATTTTACGACCTGAAGTAATCGTCAAATGCATTTCTGATCTGAATTATCCGCGGGAATTTTGTATTGTAGGTGGAGAACCTCTAATCTATAAAAATGCAATCTTAGATATCCTCAAAGGCATCAGGCTAGGAAAAACCCGCACAACAATAATTACGAACGGTCTGGAAATGACACCTCAGTTTATTTCTGAGATAAAGAATTACAACATACATGTCGTAGTATCAGTGGATACACTTGAAAAAGAGTTTTGGAAATTCGTAAGAGGAGATGATTCGTATGATCAGGTAATGTACAATTTGAAATCAGCTATAAAAGAACTGCTTCCTGAACAGATAAGTATTCAGTCGGTACTTTCAGAAGAAACCAAAATGGATATACCCGTCATAGCTGAATTTTGTAAAAAGAACAAAATATACTATTCGGTTCAGGATTATTTAGAAGAAGGCTTCAACGGGTGTTGGACTGCGATTAAGAAAGATATAAATTGTGGAACATCGTCAGAAAAGTGCTACGCAGTAGGCAGGAACCTTTCCATAATGCCGAATGGTGACGTTTTCACCTGTTTCCAGCAAAATCTGATCGGTGGGTGTGAGATGCCTTTGGGGAATTTGAAAGAAGATCGGATCAAAAAAATACTCGAAAATAATTACATAAATAAGGTTATTGAGTTAATGGAGAATTGTGATATGCCCTGCAAAGTTCTGAAGTGTAACATAAAGGAGATTTAATCGGGATGCGCCTGAAAGAGTTAATAGTCGAAATAAGTCACAATTGCAATCTTGAATGTAAAATGTGCGGATTCGGAAGACTAGGGTTCAATAAAAATAAATTCATGGATTTCGATACTTTTAAGAAGATCATCGATCAACTAGGCGGATATGCCGAAAATATCAGGCTTAATGGAAGAGGCGAAAGTACGATTCATCCTGAATTCATTCAAATGACGGGGTATGTTAAAGAAAAGTATGCGGAAAAATCTTTAAATCTTTTTACTAACTTATGTTTTAATAGTGACAAGATTACTGAATGCCTGATAGATTCTGACTATATGCTGTTCATCTCTATTGACAGCCCGGAAAAGAATGAATTAGAAGAGATTAGAAGAGGTTGCAATTACGAACTGATAATCGGGAATTTAAATAAGGTACAACAATTAAAAAAAAGACCGTTCATAGTATTCACTCTACAGGAAGATAATTATCACAGAATCTTTGACATAGCTGAGTTTGCTAAGAAATATAGGATGAATCTGATATATAATACAGTGAGAAGGGATGAGGGAATGGAACCATTTATACAACTAGTAGAATCGAATCGCGATAAAATAAAAATAGAATTTCAAAAAGCTAAAAAACTGTTGGAAGATGAGGATCTAAAGTGCAGCATACCAAATCAGATATCGGGTATTGATTTAGAATTGAACAACACTATAACTTACGGAGAGTACAGCATATGTCCCGCATTAGAAACAGAGCTTTGTATCCTATACAACGGCGATGTAACTCCCTGCAACATGTTCAATCCTTATATTTACGGCAATATCATAAATTCAGATATAAAAACGATAATGAACAGCCGCAAGAGGCTGGATTTTATAAAAGATTACAAAAGTAATTATTACTGTATAAATTGCGCATGTCTGGGCATAGAATAATGGAAACGATAAAAATAATATTCTTGGGATAATAAAATGAGTTCACTTTCAAATCTACCATACGGCAAGATCCTTGAATACTGGAATGAAAGGCTCAAGGGCCGTAAGCACAGGATCAAATTCGTCTTAACAAAAATAATTGAAATACGTGCTTTTACCAAGAGTAAAGAGATGCCAAAAAAGATACTGCAATCAGAAGGCCGCATTACAGAATCGGAGAAGCCGAATAATATTCCGAGTGAGCCTAAACTTTCTGTTGTTGTGCCTACTTACATAAGAACTGAATTTGATAAAGAATGTATGAAAAGGCTGATCAGGCTTCTTTTGAATCAGAATTATCCGATAAATACCATTTTAGTCGTGGATGACAATTCCCCGGTGGAGTACGAAGTTGAAAAATCAGAAAGAATCTCCATAATAAAGCAGAATATTAATCAGGGGCCTGCTAAAGCCAGAAACAAAGGGATTGAAAAATCACTTGAAGTAGGCTCAGATATTACAATATTTACTGATGTTGATTGTGTTCCGGATATTGACTGGACGCAGAATATAGTAAAAGAATTCAGATCAAAAATAAACACTCACATCGTCTCGGGTAATGCGAAGTCTTATAACCGGAACTGGCTTGGGATATACCATGAAATAAATGGAACTCTTAACGGCAGAAAATTCAAAGATTCAGACTTGCTTCTTTACGGACCGACATGCAATCTGTCAATTTCAAGAAATGCAGTACTTGAGTTAAGATTTAATGAACACTTTCCGAATGCAGCAGGGGAAGATATAGATTTCTGCTACAATGCAATTAAAAAAGGCTTCAATATTAGACACTCCCGCAAAGCTGTGATTCGCCACGATTACGGTTATAAAAGGTTCAGACCTATTCAAAATCTGAAGATGTTTACGAATCAGTTCAGAAAATACGCGAAAGGCGAAAAAATTCTGCTAGAACAAATACCAGACTATTATTCATATTTCAACAATACGGAAGAAATTAGTTCTTATGATGCTTGATGACAGGCATATGTATCGGTTCCGGTAAGCTATTTCGATATGGCTACTTATGCTGATCGGTAAAGTAGTTCGGAAAAGGGTTTGTTTAAGCTGATTTGATGTTTGGATTTGTTTTAGATGTTTCCGGCTTTCTGTAGCATAGCTACGTACTGCTCATCTGTCATGGGGCAGTTGAAGAAGTCTTCGGCGGAGTTCTGGTCGGGGAATTTGAGTTGATTTTTAATTTGATTCATTAGGGTCTTGTCGTATTCCTGTTTTCCGTGGCTGATGTATGTGAATATGCTTTGTTTTTTGCCGTTTATGTGAAGGTAATAGAATTTATGGTCTTTTTTGTCGGGATTGAGGATGAATCCTTTTTTCTTTAATACTTTCTGGATGTCTTTTACTTTTCTTACTCTCATTACTGCGTGATTTTCTTTATGATAGACTTGAGTTTGTTTTTTAATGTAATAGCTTTATCTGAAAGGTTTTCATCTTTTTCTAACGCATAATTTTTGTATAGTGCGTCAAAGGTAAAGGCGAAAGCTTCCAGAGCTTTGTCGCGAGTTTGTCCCCAAGCTGTAATGTCGAATTCATCGTTTCTTATTATGAAATTATTTTCTTCGTAAGTGACTTCTGAATTGAGTTTTTTGTTCAATACATAAATGCGGTCATCGTATAGGATCAAATCCGTATTGTAAGGAGATGTATCTATATGAAGTTCCTCAAAAGAGATCACTTTCTTTATCGCGCTTATGGGCAGATTATAAGCGTTAGGAGTTTCTGCGACCTGAGCTACAATATTCATTGTTTTCAGGTACTGATGAGTGGGCTGAGGTTTTTTCTTAGGCGTAAGTATATGCATTATATTCTCATCCGGTTTCCAGAATGTGCGGACGATCTTTCTTTTAGTTTTCTTTATATTAAGCCTATATTCACCGTTTTCGTCTATGCTTGCTATTACGGGGGAGTATATACCTTTACGCTGCTCATCGCTGTATCGTTTTACGACTTTCTTAATAAATTTGGGATCGCTGTAGTCTGAGAACATTACATCTTTTTTATATCTTCTGAATGTGTTTTTCTCCCATTTATCGGCAGGATTATAGAACATTTCGTTTTTATCCGTCAGAGCAGGCGCAAGTGCAATTTCAGCGCTTCCAAAATTAAGGTCAACTACGAGTAAAGTCATTTCTTCTCTGATCTTGTTAAGGTGGCTGTCGTTGTTTTCTTTAGTTTTTTTATATTCAGGATTTTTAGATAGTTCAGCTTCGATAAAATTGTTGTATGATTCTGTAATATTCTTGAGCACTTTTAAAAGAGTTTCCGCTTTAGCGGCATGCATAAAATTATCCAAAGGCTCAATGTTGATCCTGAAAGCGAGCTTTAGTATTCCTGAATTTACGGTCCGTTTTTTTCCCATATTCGGAAAATTAACCTGATTAGTGCGGAATGTCAAATAAAAAAGCAGGGAGATTATTGAGTTGAATTGATTGACTTTGTTGATATAATTATCTTGTAAATGAATGTTGGAAATGGTAGATTTCAAGTATGTTTTATAGAAGAAAGGTAATATTGGCGCTGCTGCAGGTTTTTGAGGATGAACTGGATAAGATTCACTTTCAGAAGCTTTTGTTTTTATTTACCCGTAAGCAGGTAAAACCGGAATATGATTTCGTGCCTTATAAATTCGGATGTTTTTCTTTTTCTGCGAATGCGGATATTGTGGCGATGGAAAGGGATGAATTATTGATTGAAACTGAAACAATAATTAAAAAGACTGACGAAACTGATTTTTTAAAGCAGTTAAAGCCTGCTGATCTTAATATTATGCTTGAGATCAAAGCTGTGTATGGAGTTATGAGTGTTAATGCGGTTATGAAGCATACTTATCTTGAGTATCCGTATTATGCGATAAACAGCGAAGTTGCTGAGAAGAAATTGTCGTCTGATGAGCTTGAAATTGTCAGGTCGGTCAAGACTGCGGGTGATAAGACTGTTCTGTTTACTATTGGTTATGAGGGGATATCTCTTGAAGAATACCTGAACCGTCTTTTGATAAATGACATTAAACTGCTTGTTGATGTGCGGAAGAATGCTTTGAGCATGAAATACGGTTTTAGTAAATCAAAACTATTACAGTTATGCGAAAGTCTCAAGATCGAATATATCCATTTGCCGGAAGTCGGAATTGACAGTGACCGTCGTCAGGAATTGAATGGTTTTGAGGATTACCGGAAGCTTTTTGAAGAGTATAAGAAGAATAATCTGAGCAGGACTTTAGAGACACAATTAAAGATACTTGAACTTCTGGTTAAGAAAAAGCGTATCGCACTGACCTGTTTTGAAGCTGATCCCGATTATTGTCACCGAAAGCATCTTGCGGAAGCCATATCCCGGCTCAAAGGTTTTAATTACGAAGTAAAGCATATATAAAAATATGAAACATAGTTTTGTTGAAGTATCAGGCACTAGGACAAGAATAGCCGAATGGGGTAATGCAAACAATCCGGTAGTTTTATGCCTGCATGGATTAGGTAGTACGCAATTGAGTTTTATAGAGGTGGCGGAAGCTTTAAAAAATGATTTTTACTTTATCAGTATTGATTTGCCGGCTCATGGAAAAACAGCTCCGTTTGAGTCTGAGGATGATTATAGGATCGATAGGATTGCCGAATGGGTAAATGATCTTTGTATTGTGTTGGATATTAAGGATTTTTATTTACTTGCGCACTCGTGGGGCGGTCAGATCGCAATGTTTTATTATAGCAAATACTTTGAGAATGTAAAAAAAATGTTACTTATAGACGGCGGTTACCATATTCCTTCTTTTGTTGACAGTTATAATCTGGCTAACGGGACTGGATTGACTTCTCTTGAAGAAAATCTGGAATTTTATCGGAGAGATTTTGACGGCTATATTTTTGATACGATGGAAAATTTTATCGGGGCGGAAAAAATAAATTATCCGCGCTGGTCTGAATTATTAAATGCCGCAACTATGGATTTAGCTGTAATTAAAGACAACAAATATTGTTGGCATGTGCCGGGGAATATTGCTGAAAAATGCCTGACCGGTATTTATGAGTGCCCGCCGGATATTATATATGCTAAGATAAAATCTTCTAAAGCAGGGAATAATATTCTTCTATTGCAGGCTGCCATTCCTGAAAATCTTTTGTATAGAGATATTTTGGCAGAAAAGTTTCGATCGGAAACAGGCGGAGTTGTAAAAAAAATACCTCTTACGCACATGATGCATTGGGAGAATCCTGAACTTGTTATAAATGAAGTCAGGAATTGTTTTACGTAAATAGTTTTACGAAATAATCCTTGACTTTTGTTAACTTATAGGTTAACTTTGGGCATGAAAAAGAATTCGAAAAATATATACAAGGAAATTGAGGACTTCTTTTTAGAAGAACCCGATGCTGAAGGTAAAGCATGGGATATGATCCACGATTTCTATCATCTTGTATTAACTGAAATGGAGAAAAAAGGGATCAGGCAGGTTGATCTTGCAAAAAAACTTAATATATCACCTGCAGCTGTTTCCAAGCTTCTGAATAAAACTCCGAATATCTCTCTGAGGAAAATGGTGGAGCTTGCAGATAGTGTCGGCCTGGATCTTGTGATAACTCCTGTCAGAAAAGATATGTATAAAACAAAGCCGAAAAGTATGATGGTCGCAGAAGATAAGGCTAAGTACGGGAAAGAGTGATGTATAAAGTAATAAAAGACGAAAAGCAGTATTTAGAATACCTTGATGAATTCGAGAAACTCATGGAACTTGATCCTGACGAAGGTACTGAAGAAAATGATAATTATGACCTTTTAGCGTTACTAATTGAAGATTATGAAGAAAAAAATTATAAGATAGATTTGCCCGACCCGATTGATGCGATCAAATTCAGGATGGATCAGATGGGATTGAAGAACAAAGATCTTGTTGGGATAATTGGTTCAAAGAGTAAAGTTTCGGAAGTTCTGAACGGCAAGGTCAAATTAAGCCTGAATATGATCAAATCTCTGAACGCCAAACTGGGTATTCCGGTTGAAGTTCTGATCAAGGACACAGATTATTATAAAATTCTTGAAAATGATGTTACAAAACTTCGGGTAGCTGAGAATAAGGCTAAGTACGGCAAAGAATGATTAGTATGATACTGAGGTTGAATTGTGAAATTGTCGATAAATTTTGTATATTACAATAAATAAGCGGAGGATATTATGGATTTAAGCATACTCAGAGAATTCTTTTTGTGGGGAACCGTTATTGGTTTCGGGCTGATGATTTTTATAACTCTTGCTTGGAAATCGGCTCCGGAGCTTGTAATAAAAAGTCAGAAGATTTTCTTTCCTGAGCTGAATAGAGAACAGATAAGTCTTGTTATGTACGGTTTTCTCGGAATCTTTAAAATAATGATAATCGTTTTCTTCGCTATACCGTATTTAGCATTGCTGATTATCAGTAAAGAAGGAGGTAATATGACATCAATTGACAATGAAGCTTCAAACGAACTTTCGATTGATGAGATCGAAGCACGGATCGTTCAGCTTCAGCCGAAGCCTGAGGATTTTCATTTTGTTCAGCCTACTGAATGGAGTCAGAATTTATGTGCGGGGAGTACGATAATTTCGGTACTGCCTGATTCCGCAAAGCAGGGAAGTGAAGCTCTTATTGACGGTGACGGATTTAAGTCCTGGGCAGCTCCGCTAACGGGTACGGTGCCCGAAGCGGTTATCGATCTTGGTAATTCTGTGATATTTGACCGTATCGTAGTATTCGCGCCGCATACTGACAATCGCGGTACAGGCGGAGGTAATAATTCTGTGCGAAGGCTCGGAGTCGCAGTGAGTGAGTCTTCCGTCGGTCCATGGCAGGAGGTTGAGACTGGTGAAGTTGAAGGTCCTTCGCCGATGTGTTTCAAAACAGCCGGCGGACAGGTCTGCACATATATTGACAGAGCTGAACCGACGGTATTTGAAATCAGTCCTTCCCGGGGGCGATTTGTCAAAGTAAGGCTGCTGGAGGCGCACTGGGAAGCAGATGTTCCTGATGATTGGAAGTCATCTGTGGCTATTTCCGAGTTCATGCTGTTTAAGAGCAAATCTGATTAAATATGATCTGATCTTTATTTATTAATTTTTAGAATATTTTTATAAAAAATAGATGAGTGTCATTAGATGAACGCCATCTTTTCGTATATTGCGTAAAAGTAATGGCGGAGTGCGTATGTCGAAAGGTGAGTTAGTGAAGTTCGAGGAGAGTATAAGGGACAGGATATTTTCTGTAAGGGGATTTCAGGTGATGCTGGACAGAGATCTGGCTGAGTTGTATGGGGTAGAGACGAAAGTTCTGAATCAGGCTGTTAAAAGAAATTTTGAAAGGTTTCCCGAAAATTTCTGTTTTCAATTATCATATGAAGAATATGAAATATTGGTCTTATCTATCGATCACGAAAAAAATGAAAGTTTAATATCGAGGTCACAAATTGTGACCTCGATATTGGCAAAGCATAATTCAATAAAGATGATAAAAGGAGGAAGGACGTATTTGCCTTATGCTTTCACAGAACAGGGTGTCTCTATGCTTTCCGCGGTATTAAGAAGCTCAACAGCAATACAAACAAGTATCAGGATCATTAATGCATTTGTAGCAATGCGGAAATTCATTCAGATTAACGGGCTGATATTTCAGAGGCTGGACAAGGTAGAGTTGAAGCAGATAGAAACCGACAAGAGGATCGATCAGGTTTTTGAGATCATGGAAAGTAAGAATAGCGTACCGGAGCAGGGAATATTCTTTGAAGGTCAGATTTTCGATGCATACAAGTTCGTTTCCGATCTGTTCAGAAGCGCGGAAAGATCTATCGTTATCCTAGATAATTATGTTGATGATACAGTGCTGATTCATCTGACGAAAATAAAGAAGGGTGTGCAGGTTAGGATCGTTACGAAATCGATATCAGATCAGTTCAGGCTCGATTTAAAGAAGTTTGGTGAACAGTATTTTCCGATCGAGGTCAAAGAGACAAAGGATATTCACGACAGGTTTATTATTATTGACGGTGAGATTGTTTACCACTTCGGGGCATCGTTGAAGGATTTGGGTAGAAAGCTGTTCGGATTCACGAAAATGGATAAAGCTGGTTTGAAGCTGTTGGATAAGATAAACTTTTAATTGTACGGTATGTTATTTAAATTCGGATTGAGTGATTGAAGAAAGGTAATTAAGCAGCATTGTCGAGGTCTTAAGTAGAATGTTTGTAAAACTCTTGATTTTAAACAGTGTAAAGAGTAAATTCCGGTTAATGGAAGAACAGATGAATTAAACTAACCCTATAACAAATTGCTAAGAGTAAAAAGGAAGGGAACAATATGAGCATATATGAAGCCGGACTTGATGGAATTACACTTACTTCCAAAGGCTGTAAGATCCTCGGCGGATTTTATAGGGCATCAGGGCAGGGACCGCGCCCTACGGCGTGTCAGGCGAGGAGCTGAAATTGCAGTATGAAGCGCTTCCTTCGATAGAATCGGTAGGGGAGCACCTCTTAAACCGTCCAATACTTATGCTGACCGGCAGAAAAGACGATATTTTTCCGACACACCATTATCCGCCTTTAATAGAAGCCGTACCGACTGTTGAATGGTATGAGTTCCCGGATGGCGATCACGCTCTAAGTCTATGCCGACAGGAGACCGTCAGACGTACACTGGACTGGCTCGAAGCACACATGGGCAGTTGATAAGTGATCAGGCAGAAAATGGATAAAGCCGGATTGAAGCTGATAGAGAGTATTAAGTAAGAAATTATCGAGATGCAAAATCAAATGTGTAATCGCATCCGAGACCGATACTTATTTTGTCGGAAATATCATCGGTATTAAAATATGCATCATAGCCTGAGTATAAATATACATCAAAATTGGTAAACGGTGTATATGTGATATTACCAAACGTTTTTACACAGGTAAAAGAATCTTCTCCTTCTAATACTTCAAGTTCAGGATCTTCAGGATCGGCATTTTCAGGGAAAGTTACTTTGCCATACTGATAGAAGTACTGCTCGTATGTACCGCCAAGCGAAAAACTGAAAACGGGGCTTAATGATGCTGTGTAATTTAATCCCGTGTCGAGCTTGTTATTATAATTGTCACTGTTGTCTTCGAACATTTCGAACATCACCGAAGCGTTCATTTCTGAATTTTCGCTGACACGCATCGAATATGACCCTCTTATCCCGTAAATAAAAGGATAATCGGTGCGCTCAGTAGAATTAGGTTTATCCTGTTTTGTTTCTTTTTTGTCGCTGTTTTCAAAATCTGTATCGTAATCGCTCTTGTACCTGTCCTTTAAATATGCTTCAATAAAATAATTATCTTTTCCATAGCTGAGATTAAAACCGTAATCAAAGTATTCATAATCCGTTATGACATCAAGAGTTCTTCCTGTACCTGCAGGATATAAGGGAGTTGTTTCGTCTATCGCCGCATACCATATTTCATGGTCATAAATGTGTCTGAAATGAAAACCGGCAGAAAAATCACCGAATCTCGCCTTCAGTCCGGGTGCTGCTTCAAAGCTAAACCTGTCTGTATCTTGTTCAGGCCATCTTAGTACAGAAAAATTTAGCCACTCGAAGGAACTGAATTCAGCTCTTTTATCGGGATTTCTGAAGTAACCGGCTTTAGCATTAACTAAAAAGAAAAAATTATTATTCAGTTTAAGTTCGAACTGATACGATAATTCCGGCGAGTTAAAGCTTAGATAACCGGAACGGTCTCCCGGCAGGTCGAAACTGGCTGTTCCGGACAGACCTGCCTTAATTTCGTTTTTTGTGACAATTGCACTTCCGGATGCTGCTATTAAACTCAAAAGGATCAGCATAATTAAATATTTTTTCAATTTACGCTCCGTGTTAATTATGTTCAGAAATTGTATATAAATCCCAGTACAGCGTAATTTATAAGCGAGAAAGTATATACTTCATCGTTGTCAGCGCCGCCTTCAAGGATCCTGTAGCCGCCCTTGACGGTCAGATGATCTCCGGTTCTGTAAGTAACTGCGGCAAGAACATCTTCAGCACGGCCCTGAGGAGCAGCGAGAGCGTCACCTTCTGTAAGAAATCCGATCTTATCTGTGATCTTCCAGAGGAACCTGAAATTGATGATAGGCACGAAACCGACATTCTTTTTGCTTCTGGAGATATGTTCGCTCTTAAGTTTGATCTCCGCATCTCTTATCTTTGCGGTAAAGCCTATTCCGAATTCTATATTTTCACTGTTTATCCATTCATAGCGGTAGGTCAGCCTGTATGAATTGAATCTGAAGCTGGCGTCCAGCTCAGTTCCGGCCGGATATGATGTTTCCATAAAATAAATGTTTCTATCAAGAGAACCTTCTGACTTAATTGTCAGAGGCGCGTATAGGAGAGAAAAGAAGTGTTTTTCTTTTAAAAGGTAATTAAGCCTGATACGGTAAAAGAAAACGGGATCATCCTCCAGATCGTCGCAGAGCGAGAACTTTGTTCCCGTATATCCGGCTATTCTCACGTTATTGTAAGTGGTAGCGAGTATGCCTGTTTCCGCGTCTACACCGAATTGCGAAAAAAGACTTTGGGTCGCAGCTGCAGCTAAGACGACAAAGAATATCAGATACTTCATTTACGCTCCTTTTTTAACTTATAGGCAAAATAACAGAGCTGAAGAACAAATGCAAGAAATATAAATTGAAAAGACCGGACATTATTCGTATATTGCATCCGTTTTGAAAAACATGGGGGAAACTATTGATAACAACTTTAAGAACGGAAACCGAATCTGACTACAGAGCTGTAGAGGAGCTGACTCGCGAGGCTTTCTGGAACCTTTATGTTCCCGGCTGCGACGAACATTATCTGGCGCATATATTAAGGGATCATCCCGATTTTATCAAAGAATTCGATTTCGTCGTTGAATGCTCGGGTAAGGTAATCGGGAACATAATGTACACAAGATCTTATGTCGAGAATGAAAAAGGCGAAAAGACAGAAACGGCGACTTTCGGCCCGGTAAGCGTTCTTCCCGGATATCAGAGGAACGGAGTGGGAGCAATGCTTATCAGGCATACGGTCAGGCTGGCGAGGGAAAAAGGATATCCGGCTGTTATAATTTACGGAGATCCGCACAATTACTGCAAGCATGGTTTTAAGAACGGTAAGGATTACAACATAAGCTCTAATGACGGAAGCTTTCCGCTGGGACTTCTCGTGCTTGAACTGAAAAAGGGCTTTTTTGAAGGACACAGCTGGAAGTTCTACAACAGCCCGGCTTATGAATTCGACAAAGCTGCGGCAGAGGAGTTCGATAAAAGGTTCGATCCGAAGGTAAAAGGGCACAAACCGAGCCAGGATCTGTTCTCGATGCAGTGCAGGGCTCATTTATAATTATTCGGAATACTGGGGCAGGAAATTTTCAGCCCGGGAAGAAATAAGTTGAAAACAATTGATTACAAATTCATATTCGCAGACGGTAAAGAAAAAGATTTCAGTTTTCAGTGGGATAAAGACAAGATCAGGCTGACAGAAAACAGAACCGAAGATCACCTGCCGGATTGGACAGAGCTCGATTTCTGCAAATGCCCGAACTGCCCCTTAAAATCCGCCTTTACAAGACACTGTCCCCTTGCCGTTTCGCTCGTTAACCTGGTAAAATACTTTGACGGTTTAAAGTCATTTGAAAAAGTATATCTCGAAGTCGTGATCGACGGCAAAAAAATATCGCAGGATACAACTGTACAAAAGGCTGTCGGCGCAATGATGGGTCTCGTCAACGCAGCTTCAGGCTGTCCTCACCTTGCCTTTTTTAAACCGATGGCATATTTTCATCTTCCGCTGGCTGATAAAGAGAATACTATATTCAGAGCTACATCGATGTATCTTCTGGCCCAGTATTTTCTGGCGAAAGAAGGTAAAAAATACGAGATCGATCTGCAGGGACTTAATAAGATATACAAAAATTTAAGTATCGTTAATTCTGCGGTCGCAGACAGGCTGAGAGCGGCTTCGGAAACGGATTCCGCGATCAATGCGATAGTAACTCTCGACATTTTTGCCAAGACAGTACCGATTCATATAAGCACATCCCTCTCTTCTTTCAGAGATCTGTTCGAAGCATATTTTAATTATGATTTTTTAGAATAAAAACAACTTGACAATCATATTAAAAAGGATAAATTTCCAAAGTTAAAAACAGGATATGATCAATTTGAATATAATATTTAATATAAAACATACCGGAGACAGATAATGGACAACAAACTCCAGGAACTGACAGGAAAGATCTATTCAGAAGGCGTCGAAAAAGCAAAGATCGAAGCGGATTCGATAATCGGTACAGCAAAGAAAACGGCTGAGGAAACACTTTCAAAAGCAAAAGCTGATGCGGAAAAGATCATATCTGACGCAAAAAACAGCGCTGCGGAGATAATAAATAACGGCAGAACGGAAATGAAAATGTCAGTGAATCAGTCGGTAAGCGATGTAAAACAGAAAATTACCGATCTGATCACAACAAAAGTCGTTTCTGAAGCGGTCAAGAACACGCTTTCAGATAAAGATTTTATGAAAAAGATAATTGAAATATCTGTAAAGAATTTCTTTTCCGACCCTTCGAAAGGAATGGATCTCGAAGTGTCGATACCGGCCGAGCACAGAACAGAGCTTGAAAATCATCTTAAATCAGGAGTAAGAACGCTGCTTAACGGCGGTTTGAACATAGTTCCCGACGCGAACATGGAAAACGGATTCAAAATAGGGCCGGCTGACGGAAGCTACAAACTGAGTTTTACTGAAAAAGATTTCGAGAACTTCTTTAAAAAATATATGAGACCGAAGACGGCCGAAATGCTGTTCGGAGGAAAATAATGGCCAGGAATTATTACTTTCTTGTCGCAGGGCTGCCTAATATAACGATCGAGGACTCAAAGCTGTCTTACGGTTCGGCGGAGATGCTTTCGGACATGAAAGAGTTCCTTCACAAAAAGGATTACTCTTATTTCGAGCTTTTCAGGCTGAAGCAGGATAATCGTAATCTGTATAAGATCCTTTGCGGTTTCGATGTGAAAGCATTCGAGAGCGGCAACTACACCCGCGCCCAGATCGAACAAATGATCGAAGAGCCGGATGAGGCGGTCTCTTACATTCGGGAATTTATAGAAGCTTTTGAAAAGGACATCGAAAAAAGAGATGAATTAAAGCAGAAACTTGTAACTTCCTATATCGATCACCTGCTCGAATGCGACAATGAGTTTCTCAAAAGCTATTTCGAGCTCGAAATAAACATGAGGAACATTCTTGCGGCCTTAAATGTCAGAAAGCACGGTCTGGATGCAGAAAAATACATTCTTAAAATAAACGAAGTATCATCCGCCCTAAAATCAAGCAGTTTAAAGGATTTCGGACTTTCTGACAGCGTTGAATACATAGACAGGCTGAGTTCAATATTCGAAATAAAAGATCTTCTCGCAAGGGAAAAAGCGATAGATCTTTTTAAGTGGGACTGGTTAGATGAAAAGACCGTATGGAATTATTTTACGATAGAAAAACTGCTTGTGCATTTCATTAAGGTAACGATCATCGAAAGATGGATCAAGCTCGATCCCGAGACCGGAAAGGAACTTTTCGAAAGGTTCATCAGAGAACTTGAAAAGCAGGGAAAAGAGTCGGGTATCACAGATGAAGAAAAAGAAAAAAATAGAATAGAAGGGTAAAAGATGGCTACAAAAGGAAAAGTCACCGGTATTATAGCCAACATGGTCGTCATCGAAGCCGACGGGCCTGTTTCACAAAACGAGATTTGTTTTATCAGGCATAAAGGCGTAGATCTGATGGCTGAAGTCATAAAAGTGCTCGGGAACAAAGCATTCACTCAGGTTTTCGAAAGCACGAGAGGTCTTAAGGTAGGAACAGAAGCCGAATTTAAAGACCACATGCTCGAAGTGACGCTCGGGCCGGGTATCCTGTCGAAGAATTACGACGGGCTTCAGAACGATCTGAACAAAATGAAGGGCGTATTTCTAAAGAAAGGCGAATACACGGAAGCTCTTGATCCTGACGCTGAATGGGATTTTACTCCGATCGCGAAGGCGGGGGATAAAGTCGAAGCGGGAAGCTGGCTCGGAGAAGTCACAGAAGGATGGATGCCGCACAAAATTATGCTTCCGTTCAAATTCGAAGGACAGTTCATCGTAAAAAGCGTTGCCCTAAAAGGCAAGTACAGAACGAAAGATACTGTCGCTGTAGTTACAGATGAAAAAGGCAAGGACCATAACGTTACCATGATGCAGAAATGGCCGGTAAAGATCCCGATCAGAGCATATAAAGAAAAACCGAGGCCTTTCAAAATAATGGAAACCGGCGTAAGAACTATAGACACACTGAATCCTCTGGCAGAAGGCGGTACCGGATTTATTCCGGGGCCTTTCGGATGCGGAAAGACAGTTCTGCAGCACGCTGTTTCCCAGCAGGCCGAAGCTGATATGATCATCGTCACGGCATGCGGAGAAAGGGCTAATGAGGTAGTAGAGATCTTCACAGAGTTCCCGGAGCTTGAAGACCCGAGAACGGGTAGAAAGCTGATGGAAAGAACTACCATCATCTGTAACACATCCAACATGCCCGTAGCAGCGAGGGAAGCATCAGTATATACAGGAATGACCCTTGCAGAATATTACAGGTCAATGGGACTTAAAGTTCTGCTTCTTGCAGATTCAACTTCCAGATGGGCTCAGGCTCTTAGGGAGATGTCGAACAGGATGGAAGAGCTTCCGGGACCGGACGCGTTCCCGATGGACCTTCCCGCGATCATATCGAATTTCTACTCGAGAGCCGGTTCTGTTTATTTAAACAACGGCGCAACAGGTTCGATAACTTTTTTAGGAACGGTTTCACCTGCAGGAGGAAACTTAAAAGAGCCGGTTACCGAATCCAC
The DNA here is from genome assembly GCA_029559475.1 of bacterium. Classification (GTDB taxonomy): domain Bacteria; phylum UBA4055; class UBA4055; order UBA4055; family UBA4055; genus UBA12480. The sequence continues at coordinate 147,222 of JAKQBN010000055.1, read as the reverse complement.
GAAAAAAGCGGCGAGATGTTTTTACGCGCTGAATCAGGAAAGGGCTGACAGCAAAAGATATCCGGCGATCGACCCGATCGATTCGTATTCAAAATATCTTGAATATCCTGAGATACAGGAATATCTTAAGAAAACTATCGCTCCTGACTGGGTGGAAAAGGTCACTTTAGCGAAAGATATCCTTCTTAGAGGAAAAGAGGCTTCCGAGCAGATCAATATTCTCGGAGATGACGGTGTTCCTATCGATTATCATGAAAGGTACTGGAAAGCCGAAGTGCTCGATTTTGTGATACTTCAGCAGGATGCTTTCGATAAGATCGACAAATCTACACCTTTTGAAAGGCAGGAGTTTATGCTTGATGAAGTGCTCAAAGTTTATAATATGAAATATAAATTCACATCCTTCGAAGAGATCAACCCTTTCTTTAAGGCCGTAATAAATATTTTCAAGCAGATGAACTATTCTGAGTTCAAATCTGAAAAATTCAATAATTATCTACAGCAGCTCAACAATAAATTAAACGAAAGAAAGGCGGTTTAAATGGAAACTACGGCTTTTCAGAAAATATATACAAAGATAACTCAGATCACAAAAGCCACCTGTTCTCTCAAAGCGGAAGGTGTGGGCAACGAAGAGATAGCCACAGTTAACGGAAAACTAGCTCAGGTGGTCAAGATACAGGGCGATACCGTAACTCTCCAGATATTCTCCGGAACGGAAGGTATTCCTACGAACGCTGAAGTCGTTTTTATGGGAAAAGCGCCGACGATCAAAGTATCCGACGAACTTGCCGGAAGGTTTTTCAACGCCTACGGCGATCCTATAGACGGCGGTCCGTCTGTAGAAGGAAAAGAAATAGAGATAGGCGGCCCTTCGGTAAATCCCGTGAGAAGACAGCAGCCTTCGGAACTTATACCCACGGGAATAGCCGGGATCGACCTTAACAACACGCTTGTTACAGGACAGAAGATACCTTTCTTCGCCGATCCGGACCAGCCTTTCAATCAGGTTATGGCCATGGTCGCTTTAAGAGCGAAAGCCGACAAGATCATTCTGGGCGGTATGGGACTTTCCAACGACGATTATCTTTTCTTTAAGCATATATTTGAAAATGCAGGCGCACTCGACAGGATCATCAGCTTTATCAACACTACAGAGAACCCGCCGGTGGAAAGGCTTCTCGTTCCGGATATGGCTCTTACCACAGCTGAATACTTCGCTCACGAAAAACATCAGAAGGTGCTCGTACTTCTTACCGACATGACGCTCTATGCCGACGCTTTAAGTATAGTTTCTAACAGGATGGACCAGATACCGTCAAAGGACAGTATGCCCGGATCTTTATATTCTGATCTCGCCAAGCTTTATGAAAAAGCGGTTCAGTTCCCTGAAGGCGGATCTATCACTATCATAGCTGTTGCAACTCTGTCAGGCGGAGATATCACTCACGCAATACCCGACAACACAGGATATATTACCGAAGGGCAGCTGTTCTTAAGAAGAGATACGGACATAGGAAAGGTCATTATCGATCCCTTCAGATCACTTTCAAGGCTGAAACAACTTGTGATCGGAAAACAGACAAGAGAAGATCATCCTCAGGTTATGAACGCCGCTATCAGACTTTTCGCAGACGCGGCAAACGCGAAAACTAAGCTCGAGAACGGTTTCGACCTGAACGATTATGACGAAAGGACACTTAAATACGCAAAGGAATATTCGAGAGAACTGCTTGCTATTGATATCAACATCGAGATAGATGCCATGCTTGATACAGGATGGAGGCTGTTCGCTAAATACTTCAATAAGTCAGAGATAGGAATAAAAGAAGCTCTGGTAGCTAAATACTGGCCCAAAAACTAAATCCGAGAGTCAAAATGGCTATAAAATTTCAATATAACAAGATCTCGATGCAGCTTTTGGGTAAACAGCTCAAGATAAGACAGAGAGCCCTGCCGACCATCAAGAACAAGGAGTCAGCTTTGAGGATGGAGGTCAAGAAGGCTAAAGACAAAGTGCAGGAGCTGGATTCGCTTTTAGAAGCGGAAATGCTGAAATATTCCGGGATGTCGGGACTTTGGAACGAATTTAAACCTTCGCTTATCAGGGTGGAAAATGTAGTCCTCAGCCAGAAAAAGATAGCCGGAGTATCGACGCCTTTACTTCAAAATATCGAGTTTACAGTTAAGGAATTCAGTATGTTCGAATCGCCGGTGTGGTATTATGACGGAATAGAGATCTTGAAAGAGCTGGTTAAGATCGCCGTTGAAAGAGAAGTATTTACCAAAAAAATGGAGCTCCTTGAAAAAGCGAGAAGAAAGACCACTCAGAAAGTAAATCTGTACGAAAAAGTTCAGATACCCGGATTCCAGGAAGCGATTCTGAAGATCAAAAGGTTTATGGAGGATGAGGACAATCTGTCCAAATCATCCCAGAAGATCGTTAAGAACCGGCAGATGATGGAGGCAAGCGCATGATAGTGCCTATGAAAAAATACTCGATACTTCTTTATCACAAAGATCTGACACCGTTTCTGTCAAAACTTCAGGATCTGGGACTTCTGCACATAATTGAAACAGCGGAGACGAACGACATCCAGAAGACAAATCTTTTGAGAATATCTCAGAAAGAAGCTGTACTGAAATTTTTGAGAAGAAGGATAAAAACACTGAAAGCGTCCGGAATCGTTCCGGAAGAACCGGATCATCAAGGCAAAGGAAAATCGGTTTATGATGCCATAGTTAAGCTTCAGACCGAGTACGAGCAGATTAATCAGCATTTAATATCAGTTAACAGGGATATTAAAGCTCTTGAACCGTGGGGCGAATTCGGACAGGAAGATAAGAAAAAGCTCGAGATGTCAGGCCTGAACATAAGATTCTACAGGCTCGGAATCGATAAACTGACTGAAGATTTCAAAGAAAAATATATATGCGAAATAATTTCTACTTCAGGTAACACCGCCAATTTCATAGTTCTTAGCAGAAAAGACGTGAATAATTTTCCTGAATTAGAGGATATCAAACTGCCTGAAAGTACTCTGGGTTCGCTGATAAAAGAAAGGGAATCCGAGCTTGTAAGGAAGAAAGAGATAGATGATCTTCTCGACGGTTTTGCATGGCATTCTTCCGGAGAAGTGGAGAAGGCTATGAACGACCTTATAAATGAAACCATGCTGGAAAAAGCCGGAATGAACTCCGTGTCCGTTTCTGAGGATCTCGTTAAGATAGTTCAGGGGTGGATACCTGAGGAAAAGGAACAGACGCTGCTTGAGTATCTTGATGAAGAAGGACTTGTTTATATTGCGGACAAACCTTCCTCCGAAGAGATGGGTAAAGTGCCGATCCTACTGAAAAACAACGGATTCGCAAAGTTATTCGAACCTATAGCCAGGCTGTTCTCGCTGCCTTCCTACACAGAGATAGATCTGACCGCATTCTTCGCTCCATTCTATATGATGTTCTTCGGTTTATGCCTGGGCGATGCGGGTTACGGAGTCGTAATGATTGTCGCAGCCACTGCTGCTAAATTCAAGATCAAAAAAGCTGACATGAGGGCGATACTGACGCTCGTTCAGTTCCTGGGATTAGCTACTGTGATAGCGGGTGCGATAACCGGAACTATTTTCGGCGTAACTCTTGCAGAATCCAGTATTATAAAATCAGCTGAAACAAAAGGGCTTTTCCTGACAGCGGACGAAATGTTCAATCTTTCGATCGCAATAGGACTTATACAGATAATATTCGGTCTGCTGATCAAAGCTTTCAACATTACAAAGCAAAACAGCTTTATAGCAGCTCTGCCGACACTGGGCTGGGTTATGATGATCATAGCCGGAATAACTGCAGGAGCTTTTCCTGAAATAAAATCCATTGCAATGATCTTTGTATGGATCGGTCTTGCTGCAGCCATGCTTTTCAGCACTACCGGAAATATTTTCAAAAGACTCGGTCTCGGAATATGGGATATGTACAACAACATAACAGGAGTATTCGGCGATACATTATCTTATATCAGGCTGTTCGCGCTCGGGCTGTCCGGATCGATTTTAGGATTAGTTATAAATAACATCGGGGAGATATTCCTGGACATTCCGTATGTAGGCTGGCTGGTATGGCTGATCTTTCTGCTTGTGGGTCATACGGGAAACCTTCTGCTATGCAGTCTGGGATCTTTCGTTCATCCGATGAGGCTGACTTTCGTGGAATTTTATAAGAACGCCGGATGGACAGGCGGAGGAAAAGAGTATAAACCGTTTAAAAAGAATGCATAATTCAATGATAATGAAATTAAAGAATATAAAAATCAAAGGAGTCGTAAAATGACAACAGAATTGACACTGCCCTTAGTGATGGCGTATATCGGACTAGGTCTGATGGTGGCTTTGTCGGGGATCGGAAGCGCGATCGGCGTATCTATAGCCGGAAATGCTACCGTAGGCACAATTAAGAAGAAAGAAAGCGCGTTCGGTCAGTGTATGATCCTCAGCGCTCTCGCAGGAACCCAGGGTCTTTACGGATTCGGCGGATTTTTCATTATGTACACGAACATTACCGCAGAATTGACACTTCTTCAGGGAATGGGTGTTTTCGGAGCAGGGCTTATACTTGGTGTAGTAGCGATGATCTCAGCTATATATCAGGGTTCTCTTGCAGCTAACGGTATCGCCGGAATAGGGCAGGGACACGATGTTTTCGGAAAAACACTAGTACTTGCAGTTTTTCCCGAGCTTTATGCTATTGTTGCTTTCGCTGCTACATTCCTGATCAAAGGCGCAATTTTCCAGTAAAAACAATTATTTCATTTCTAAAGCCCGTTCATCCGGGCTTTTTTTATTTCATCTCTGTTTTAATGCCTTTTATCATTAATTGTTTGATATAATTCGTTTTATTGTGTATTTTTAATTTTAGTTAAAAAAAACTATGCGGAGGCATAAATGGATCATCTCTCAACAGCTTTGAATCACGCGCAGAGTATGGGAGCCGAATATGCGGACATCAGAATTCAGAAAACCACAAGGGAGACTATTTTTCTTATGGACCTGAGCCTGAAGAACACCAGCAGGAATGTCGAGCACGGCTACGGGATCAGAGTAATGAAGAATGGAGCATGGGGTTTTGCACATTCAAACATTTTTTCAAATGACGAAGTAAAGAAGACCGTAGAAAAAGCGGTAAAAGTGGCGGAGCTTTCAGCAAAGATAAAAAAAGGCAAAGGGTTAACACTTGCACATGAAAGGGGCTATATCGATTCTTATTCTACAAAGATACAGATTGACCCTTTTAAGGTTCCGCTTTCCGAAAAAGTTGATCTTATGCTGGAAGTTAATAAAACACTTCTGAATTATTCTAAGATCAAAAGAGCATTTTTCATGCTTGACATGCTGAACGACGATAAGTATTTCGCATCAACACTCGGTTCGGTTATTCATTCGAATACTTATTATATTAATCCAATGATATCTGCAACCGCTGTTAACGATAAAGATTCTCAGACGAGATCATTTGACGAAGGCGGATATGGAGCAGGATGGGAACATGTGCTCAAAATGAATCTTGTACAGAAAGCGGTTCAGATAGCAGAAGAAGCTATCATCAAACTTGAAGCTGATGAACCGGGAGAGATCAGAAGAAGAGACTTAATTCTTGATCCGAACCACCTCGGACTTACCATGCACGAAAGTGTCGGGCATCCTACCGAGCTTGACAGGGTGTTAAAATGGGAAGCTGATTACGCAGGTGTATCGTTCGCGACTCCCGAAAAACTCAAAAAATACCGCTACGGCTCAGAGATAGTAAATTTTGTGGGCGACAACACTCTTTCTTTCGGACTTGCTACGGCAGGATACGATGACGACGGTGTTCCAGGCCAGAAATGGTATATTATAAAGGACGGGATACTTAATGAATACGGAACAACAAGAGACACCGCACCTTTTATTGGCGAGAACATGAGCAGAGGCTGTAACAGGGCTACATATTATTATGATTTTCCTATAAACAGAATACCCAACCTTTATCTAGAACCCGGTAAAAAACTGCTTTCTCCGCAGGAGCTTATAGCAGATACCGAAGACGGTATTTACATTGAAGGAAGAGGATCTTTTTCGATAGATCAGCACAGGGTGAATTTCCAGTTCGGCGGCGATATGTTCTGGGAGATAAAGAACGGAAAGAAAGTAAGGCCTCTAAAGGATGTTCTGTACAAATCATGCAATCCTGAATTCTGGAATTCATGCGACGCTATCTGTGACGCAAGGTACTGGAAGGATTTCGGAGTTACGAACTGCGGAAAGGGACAGCCTCCTCAAACAGCGAGGATGACGCACGGAGCTGCAACGGCAAGGTTCAAAAAAATCAGAGTCGGAGGTTCAAAATGACAGACAAACAATTTCAGAAAGCCGCAAAATTTATTGAGAATAATTGCTCTGCCGATGATTTCTCGCTTTTTATGTACAGGTCTGACGAAACTGCTACAAGATATGCACAGAATATGATCACACAGAATATGACCGGAGTAAAATACGGCGTCAGGCTGAATGTAGCTTACGGAACACAAACAGGCAGTGCCAGAATAAATTCTCTTGACGAATGCGAACTGAAAAAAATGGTCGAAACAGCTCAGAATATAGCTAAATTAAACAAACCCGACCCTGAATTCGTTCCCAGTACATCCAAAGCTAAGATTCCGAAGACGGACAATCTTTCGGAGAACACGGTTAAATTCTCGATGAAAGAGATGGTGGATGTTATTAAGAAGACTGTTGACAATGCGGAGAAGAAAAAGGCTTTTGTTTCCGGTATAGTTACGAAAAGAGTAACTGATTCATATCTCAAGAACAAAAACGGTTTCGAAGGCTTCGACTCCTCATCAGAATTTGAGAACTCAATGACCATGGCAGACAATAAAACAAGGGAAGCCAAGGTTGAAAGAAGCGTAAAAGATGTTAATGATTATTCAATAAAGAAAGAGATCGACCAGCTTAATTCAAGGTTCGATGCTCTTACTGAACCTAAAAAGATCGAAGCAGGTCAGTATAATGTAATTCTCCGGCCTCAGGCTGTAATTAATTTCTTCAGCTTTCTGTTGTATTTTTTTGACAGAAAGAACGCTGATTACGGAGTATCTGCTTTTCATAATTCGATCGGAAAAAACATGTTCGGAAAGAATTTTTCGCTTATATCAAGTCTTGACGAGAAAGACCTTACCGCCAGTGCGTTCAGCGGTGACGGTCTTGCAGCCAGGAACATAGACTGGATAAAGAACGGTGTGGTTAAAGAGCTGTTCACAAACAGGTCTTATGCTCATAAGATAAAAGCAGAACCAAATTTTATCCCGAATGTGATCATCAGGGGCGGAAATGCGACAGAAGAGGAAATGATGAAGAAAGTTAAAAACGGACTCATCATAAACAATTTCTGGTACATCAGAACAGTCAGCATGAGAAAGAACGAGGTAACTGGCCTTACAAGGGACGGTATCTATTACTTCGAGAACGGAAAGATCAAACATTCCGTCAACAACCTGAGGTTCAACGAAGTTCTTCATGATGCAGCGAAGAATATCCTTCTCTTAGGAAAAGAAGACAATATCGCTGCAGGCACCAAAGTTCCTACGATGCTCATAAAAGATTTCACTTTTGCGGATACAACATCATTCTAATCAAATGTCCCGCTTAATGCGGGACTTTTTTTTTAAGGAGACAGTCATGAATATACAGATATTCGGACGAAAAAAAAGCAGCGCCACAAAGAAAGCCGAAAGATATTTTTCCGAGCGAAGGATAAAATTCCATTCTGTTGACCTTGACGATAAGCAGATGAGCAGGGGAGAGCTTGAGAGCATTCTATCAGGGCTGGATGATAAAGAAGAACTTATAGATAAAGAATCAAAGCTGTATAAATCAAAATTCGCATATCTTAAATTCGATCTGTTTACTGAACTTCTCGCAAATCAGGAATTGATAAAACTTCCGGTCGTCAGGAACGGGAAAAAGTCCGCTGCAGGAGATAGACCCGAAATCTGGAGTAAATGGATTGACGAAGATAAATAGTTTATTTCTGCATCAAAGTTTAATAAAATTTGATTTGACTTATATTTAAACATAGGTTTATTTTTAGGCAGAGCGAATAAAAGCGAGAGTTCATGAAGTACCGCTTAAAAGCAATACCATATTTTATCAAGAAAACATTTCCTGCTTTCAGGCACAGGAATTACAGACTTTTCTGGTATGGACAGGGCATTTCTCTTTCCGGCACATGGATGCAGACCACAGCTCAGGCATGGCTTGTTTATGAACTCACGAAGTCTCCCTTTCTACTGGGACTTATCGGAGCGCTTCAGTTCACACCTGTAATGCTTTTTTCGCTGGTGGCGGGAGTTTATCTGGACAGGTTCCCTAAAAAAAAGATAATACTTGTTACACAGACGGTATCAATGGTACTTGCGCTTCTGCTTACTATACTTGTTCTCAGCGGAGCCGTTCAGTTCTGGCATATAGCGGTGATCGTGATCATACTAGGTTTCGTTAATACGCTCGATATGCCCACGCGGCAGTCATTTATGATAGAACTAGTAGGTAAAACCCACCTGACAAGCGCAATCGCGCTTAATTCGGTCACTTTTAACCTGGCCAGGATCATCGGGCCGGCAGTCGGAGGGATACTGATAGCTAATTTCGGAATAGGATTCTGCTTTCTGTTCAATGCGCTGTCTTTTATGGCTGTTATAGTAACGGTTCACATGATCAAAAATCTGAAGATCAGGAAAGAGGAAACAGCCGTAGTAAGGCAAACCGTGATGAAAGAGATTAAGGAAGGCCTGGCCTATATAAGAAGTAAAGCGATTCTTTTCCGGCCTCTTCTTTTCGTGGCGATAGTATCAACTTTTGCGATAAATTTTAATGTTATAATACCTGTTTTTGCAAAAACCGTCCTTAAAACCGAAGCACAAGGGTTCGGTTTTTTATTGTCCGCTCTGGGAATCGGATCCGTCATCGGCGCATTAACCGTTGCTGTTTATTCCCATAAACTGAATCAGAAATTTCTGATAGCAGCCATGCCTTATTCAATAAGTTTTGCGATGATCCTTATAGGTTTATCTTCGAATTTCTATACAGCTTCGTCATTTCTTATACTCTTGGGAATATCCAATATAATGTTCTTTACATCAGTAAATTCCACGCTTCAACTGAATTCTGATCCTCAGTTCAGAGGAAGAGTTATGAGCGTTTACACTATGGTCTTCGGAGGGGTAACTCCGATCGGAAATCTGTTTGCCGGATCTGTTTCGGGAGCCTGGGGCGGAAGGGCAGGCTTTATCGTCAGTGCTGGTGTAGTAGTTGTTCTCATTGGTTTATGCTGGATGTTCTTGAGAAGCAAAAAGGAGATTTTTAAAACAACTGTAGATAATTAGATTATTAAAATTTCTGACTTGACTTATATAACGGTTATTATTTATAATACTAACTGAAAATTACGGGGGTGTTTATGAGAACAGGAAAAATATTATATGCGACAGCAGTTATAATTTTAATGATAATAATATCCGGCTGCTCATCAGAGAATAAGCTTCTGAGGGAAAAATTCATTTCCGGAGGCTATAAAATGATAGTATGTCCCGTTCATCTGCTGGACAGAGAAAGCAGTTCTTTTGACAGAACACTCGCTGAGATGATCGCTGATTATTTTAATGAAAAGAAAATTTCGGAAGCTGAAGTTATAGATCTTTATCCTCCGCCAAACGGCAACTGGATGCCGGATCAGTCAGAAATGGCTGATGAAAGTCTCGGGCTATTGATAGAATTTGTGCGTTATCATAAATTTCCGAACGGAACGTATATTTTTTACTGCGAAATTTTAAGAGGCGGAAAAAATTCCAAAATCGTAGGCATTCATTACTATCTTGTAGATAATGTAGGCAGAATAGCAATAAAAGGAATTCTTAATTCGCATAACGAAGAATTTATCAAAGAAGAGCCTGTAACGAATGAAGATTGCGTGGATGCCTTAATTAACGGTTTTGAGAACAAAGTTCTTCAATAAAAAAGGGGGGCTTTTGCCCCCTTTAAAAGTCACTACTTATAGAATTTTTTTATTGTGTCAGAGATGAAATCTATCTCTTCATTTGTTATATGCGGATGCATTGGCAACGATATGATTCCTTCTGCGACTTTCTCAGAGACAGGGAAAGATCCTTTACCCAGCTTCAGATCTTCGAATGCGACCTGAAGGTGAAGCGGAATCGGGTAATGGATAGCTGTAGGTATTTTATTTTCGCTCAAAAACTTCTGCAGCTCGTCTCTTTTCTTAACCTGTATTGAGAACTGGTGATAGATATGATAATTATCTTTGTGCTCAAAAGGAACAACTGCAATATCTTTCAGGTTCTTTTTATACCTTTCGGCCGCGGTTCTTCTCTTTTCGTTCCATCCGTCTAAAAAATCGAGCTTGATATTCAGGATCGCGGCCTGGATCGCGTCAAGCCTTGAATTCACACCGACCACCTGATGTTTATACCTTTCGTTCTGGCCGTGATTCGCGATCATTCTTACTTTCGCAGCAAGCTCGTCATGATCCGTCAGCATCAGACCGCCGTCGCCTGCAGCTCCGAGATTTTTTGCGGGATAGAAGCTGATAGTAGCTATATCGGACAATGAACCGAGCATTTTATTCTTATATTTTGCTCCGAATCCCTGGCAGTTGTCTTCTATCACGAACAGCTTATGTTTCTTAGCGATCTTATTGATCTTATCCATATCAGAAGCCTGACCGTATAAATGAACGGGGATTATCGCTTTCGTTTTATTTGTAATGACGGCTTCGATCAAATCAGGATCAATATTATAAGTATCTTGTTTAATATCAACGAAAACAGGTTTCAGCCCGAGAATGTTAATCGTTTCTGCTGTAGCTATAAATGTAAAGGGCGTTGTTATAACTTCATCACCTCTTTTAAGGCCGAGCGCCATCATAGATATCTGAAGAGCGTCAGTTCCGTTAGCGCAGCCTATAGCATGTTTCACCCCGATATATGAAGCGGCTTTGTCCTCGAATGCTTTAAGCTCCGGACCTCCAATATAATAACCGCCGGACAGGACTTCGATCACTTTAGGTTCAAGACGGGATCTGATCTCGTCATACTGCTTTTTCATGTCGACCATCTGAATGTTCATTTTATTCTTCCTCTTCCTGACCTTTGCTGGCTTCGTATTTCTCAACGATCTTCTGCTGAACCTCGCGCGGAACGACTTCATAATGGCTGAATTCCTGCTCGAACCAGCCTTTTCCCTGTGTCATTGTTCTTAAAGTCGTAGCGTATCTGTACATTTCGCTCAGAGGCACTTTTGCCGTAATTACCTGCTTACCGGCTTTTGATTCCATTCCCTCAGGTCTTCCTCTTTTTGTCGAAATATCGCCCATTATATCGCCCGTATATTCTTCGGGAACCGACACTTTTACTGTATATATAGGCTCAAGAAGTATCGGATTAGCTTTTTTGAACAGGTCTTTAAAACATGTTCTGGATGCGATCTTAAATGCCATCTCCGATGAGTCGACATCGTGGAATTTACCGAAGAAAAGTTCTACTTCAAGGTCAACTACAAGAGAACCGGAAATTACGCCTGTTACAAGAGTCTCATTGACACCTTTCTCAACTGCAGGTATAAACCTTGCGGGTATAGAACCGCCGACGATAGAATCAACGAAATTATAGCCTTCACCTCTTCCTTTCGGTCTTACTCTCATATGAACTTCGCCGAACTGGCCTTTGCCACCTGACTGCTTTTTATGTCTGTAAGAGCCTTCTGCATTCGAAGTTATGGTTTCCCTGTAAGGTATTTTCGGTTCTGTTACATCTATTTCTATGCTGAATCTTTCTTTCAGTTTTTCGATCATAGTCTCTATATGTTTCTGACCCTGCCCGTGGATGATCGTCTGGTGGAGTTCAGGCTCAATAGTATAACCGAAAGTAGGATCTTCATTCGACAGAGCTGTCAGCGCCTGACCGATCTTGGCATCGTCTTTCTTGTCTTTTGTGTTAACAGCTTCCCATACAAGCGGTTTGGGAATATCCATCGGCTTGATTATGTAATTTAGAGATTTGTCCGTAAGAGTGTCGTTGGTTTTTGTGTATTTCAGCTTTACAACCGCGCCGATGTCCCCGGCAAAAATCTCGTTGGTCTCGTGTCTTGTCTTTCCTGTAACTATATTTATAAGACCGACCCTTTCGATCTTGTCGCCGTTCTTAAGATCTGTTCCGGGTGTAAGTTTTCCTGTTATAACTTTGAAGAAAGTCATATCGCCCACATGGGATTCGGCGACTGTTTTGAATACGAAAGCGCTGAACGGTTTATTTTCGTCCGCCGTCAGTTCTTCGGTCAGGTTTTTTTCGATAGCAGGAGTCTTTACATCTGCCGGCGAAAGGAAAATAGTATTGAATTTATCCATCAGAGAATGGATTCCGATGCCTTTGATCGCGCTTCCGCAGAAGACGGGGAATATCGAGCCTTCGGTAAAAGCTTTCTTAAAACCTGTATTGAATTCTTCCGGAGTAAGTTCGCCGGCTTCAAGGTATTTATTCATCAGTTCTTCGTCAGAGCCGGCTATGTTCTCAGCGAGAGCGTTTTTTATCTCTTCGGCTTTCGATTTTACATCCGCCGGTATGTCTTTTGCTACGGGTTTTCCGTTCTCCATTGTGTACATTTTCATGTCGAAGATATCGACTATCCCGTGAAAAGTGTCTCCTTTTCCGATCGGGAACTGAACTTCTGTAACAGAAGATGAAAAGGCGGTCTGAAGATCTGATATCACTTTATCGTAATCCGCGTTTTCATAGTCGCATTTATTTATAAAAAAAGCTGTAGGTTTATGATTGTGACGGGCGATCTCAAAACCCTGTTCTGTTCCTACTTCCGTTCCCTGTGTACTTGCTGCGGATACCGCAACAACAACTGTGTCGGCGACTTTTATAGCGCTGTGGGTCTCGCCGATAAAATCGACGTAGCCCGGGCAGTCTATGATGTTATATTTTACATCTTTGTTGTCTATAGCTATCAAAGACGACCTGATGGAATATTTTTTCTCGATCTCGTTCGCAGAGTAATCGGATAATGTCGTTCCGTCCTCGATCGATCCCATACGGGTGATCTTACCTGTGTGGAAAGCTATGCTCTCAGCCAGTATCGTTTTTCCCACGGAATTGTGCCCGACGAGTGCGATATTTCTGATTTCCTTGGCGTGATACGCTTTCATTTTTCCTCCATTAATTTATATTAATAATTTAATTAAATTAAAAGCGCGGTAAAAATAATTATATTCAAAAGCTAAGTCAAGAAAATTAACTGATAATTTTTCATATAAAATCAAAATATAACTTTAGATATTTGAATAACGCTGCCGATTTGTTATATTATTACCATGAAATCGCAGAATCAGAGTATAAATGGAGGTCACGCTGGAGAAAATTTCATATATAAGCGTAATGAGCAATAAAGTAAAAATGCAAGGAGGCATAAATCTCGCGCAGGGAATACCCGGATTTCCGCCTCCCGAGGAACTTCTGAAGATTCTCGGAAACATTGCATGCAGAGATATCCATCAATACGCGCCGTCGAACGGCAATCAGAAACTTCTCGATCTTCTTGAACAAAAATACAGTCTTTTTTCAAAAGAGAACATAATGGTCACGAACGGCGCGACAGAAGCAGTTTCGCTGATCTTTACTTATCTGAACAATATACTGCCGAAAAATAGGGCGGCGATAGGTTTCGACCCTGCTTACGAAAGCTACACAAGGCTTCCGGAAATCTTCGGTAGTAAGTATTTTTCTTTTATTCCGGAAAAGGACTTCTCGATAGATTTCAACAAGCTTGAAAAATTTATCACCGGCAATAAAGCCGGGATAATTTTTGTCAACTCGCCCGGAAATCCCTACGGCAGGATCTGGACAGAAAAAGAGTTCACGAAACTCTTAGAGATTGCCGAAATGTCCGGCGCTTTTATTATAGCCGACTGTGTATATTCGGAAATTTATTTTAACAAGAAACCGTTCGAACCGCTTTTTAGAAGCGATAATGTTTTCTATGTGAACAGCTTTTCAAAACTTCTGTCAATTACAGGCTGGCGCGTCGGTTATTATATCGCCTCCGCCGATCATCTGGAAAAGATCAGGCTTATCCACGATTACACGGGTCTGTGCGCCCCTTCGGTTTTGCAGGAGGCTCTCGCGAATTATCTAGAAAAATATGATTTCGGGAAAGAATATTCCGCCATATTGAGGAAAAAAATGAAAGTCTCTTTCGGACTGCTTAAAAAATCGCTTGAGGACTCAGGTTTCGATGTGCCTGAGATAGAAGGCGGCTATTTCATCTGGGCAAAGATGCCGAAAAGTTTTAAAAGCAGCCTCAAATTCTCGATGGATCTATACGACAAAAAGAAAGTCGCGACAGTTCCGGGTATACATTTTTCAGATCACGGTAAACAGTACGTCAGATTCAATATAGCGAGGCCTGATGATGAGATCAGAGAAGCGGGGAAAAGAATAAAACAATTTATGAAGGGCGAATAATGATAATCGCAGCTCTTGCATCCGCTCCGGGAAAAGCGGGAATATCGGTAATAAGGCTGTCAGGCAAAGGATCCTGCGGCATACTGAAAGAATTTTTAACATCCGCCCGCATCAGGAACAATTTTGAATACAACAGGCTGTATTTTACTAAATTCGTAAATGAAGGCGAGCTGATAGACGAAGTAACAGTTGTATTTTTTAAAGAAGATCACTCATATACAGGCGAAGAATCCGCGGAGATATTCTGTCACGGTTCACCTCTGATCGTAAAAAAGATCCTTGAAGCCCTTTACGAAAGCAAAAAGGTCAGAAAGGCACAGCCGGGAGAATTTACTCAAAGAAGGTTCATGAACGGTAAAACCGACCTTGTTCAGGCCGAAGCAGTAATAGATCTTATAAATTCGGAGAGCGACGCGGCTTATACTGCTTCAAAGGAGCAGCTTGAGGGAGGTCTTTCAATTGAGCTTAAAAAGATTAATCAGATGCTTATAGATCTGATATCGCTATTGGAGATCGAGCTCGATTTTTCCGAAGAAGAACTTGAATTTACTCCCGCAGGCGAAATATGCGATAAGATCGGCGATGCGATTGAAGTGATCAATAAATTTATTCAGGGCTATAAAAAAGGCCGCATCTACAAGGACGGTATAAAGGTAGTCTTAGCCGGTGAGGTAAATGTAGGTAAATCGTCATTAATGAACAGACTGCTGCAGTCGGACAGGGTGATAGTGACTGACATAGCCGGAACGACAAGAGACACGATCGAAGAAAAAATCGAGGTTCACGGATATCTTTTGAGGCTTTTCGATACGGCCGGGCTTAGAGAGACTGACGATATTATCGAAAGCGAAGGAATTACAAGGTCAAAAAAACTTTTAAAAGAGGCTGACATCGTACTTCAGATCATTGATTCGGCAAATGAGGCTTCCGTGACGGAAATAGAAGCAGAGAATGTGATCAGAGTTTATAATAAATGCGATCTGAAAGACATACCTGTTCACTCCGGATCAGTAAAAATAAGCTGTAAAACAGGACAGGGGATAGAAGAACTTAAAGATCTTATGGTAAAAACCGTCATCGAAGAGAATATGTCGTATCAGCCTTATTATATATCTAATTTGAGGCATCTGAACGTTCTTAAAGAAACCGCGGAAAAGCTTCAGCAGGCTAAAATCACAGTCAGTTCATCTGATACTAACGAAGTCATAATTCTTGATCTCAGGCAGGCGCTTGATACGCTTGGAGAACTGACAGGAGAAACGACAAGTCTCGACATTATAAACAACATATTCAGTAAATTTTGCATCGGGAAATGAAATGTTAAAGGAAATACAAGCATACAAAAACAGGCCGACCAGAGCTATTATAAACCTTGATAATCTCAGGCACAATTTCGGCATAATGAGGTCTTTTATAAATTCTGACGTGAAAGTTATGGGCATCATCAAGGCCAATGCTTACGGGCACGGGATGCTCGAGGTCGCGAACAGGCTGTTAAAGCTTGGAGTCAATTATTTCGGTGTGGCTTTTCTCGAAGAAGGGATTTATTTACGTAAAAGCGGGATCAAAACACCGATACTCGTCATGGGAGGAATCAACGTCGAACAGACACCGGATTTTATTAAGTATGACATTGATATAACGACTTCATCACTTGATAAAACTTATGCGATAAGTAAAACAGCTCAGAGGCTGAAGAAAGCAGCGAAAGTGCATATTAAGATCGACACGGGAATGGAAAGGCTTGGAGTTCACTGGTATAATGCCGAAAAGTTCATTGACGAAACCTTCAACGCGCCGAACATTAAGGTCGAAGGAATATTCACTCACTTCGCGAAATCTGACGGTAAAAAAGAAAGCGATAAGGAATTTACCGGATCCCAGACAAAACGATTCGATTCGATACTCGAATATATGGCTAATAAAGGTTTTGACGCAAAACACATCCACTGCGCGAATTCAGCGGGCATAATAAATTATCCGGAATCTCACTTCAATATGGTAAGGCCGGGGATTATGCTATACGGATACTCAAAATTACCGGACGGTTTTACCGGAGAATTAAAGCCGGTCATGACGCTTTTAACGAAAGTATCTTATTTCAAGGTTATACCACCCGGAACAGGTGTCAGCTATAATCACACTTATGTCAGCGAAAACCAGACGAGGATCGTTACGCTTCCTGTCGGCTACGGCGACGGTTACAACAGGCTTTTATCGAACAGGGGAGAGGTAATCATCCGTGGCAGAAAGTATACAGTAGCCGGCAATGTCTGTATGGATCAGACTATGGCGGATATCGGTCATGACGGCGAGGCTTATAACGGGGATGATGTGCTGCTTTTCGGGCGGAACGGCAAAGATGAGATAAGACTTGAAGACCTCTGCGCGAAGATAGGCACGATACCCTATGAAATTCTGACTATGATTTCTTCCAGAGTTCCGAGAATCTATATTGACGGGAAATAAAACGGGGTATAAATGAAACAAATTTTATTAAGCGCAATTTTTATCTGGAGTACAATTATGAACGCTCAGAACGGCTATAAAATTTACAACTCTTCGCTAAAAGCTGCCGGATATGCCGATATAATTAAAAAGGCTTCCGGGTCGGATATGGTGTTCTTCGGTGAAACGCACAACAGCATCGTTGCTCACGAACTTGAGCTTCAGATAGCAAAGGATCTTTTTGCGGCAAAAGGGGATAATCTAAAAATTGGCGCAGAGATGTTCGAAACGGATAATCAGCTGATAATTGACGAATACCTGGCTGGATACTTTGACGACAGCAAATTCGAAGCTGACGCAAGACTATGGCCGAATTATAAAACGGACTATAAACCTATACTACAGTATGCCAAAGAGAAGAAGCTGAAATTTATCGCGACAAATATTCCCAGAAGGTATGCGAGCATGGTTAATTACGGTGGTTTTCAGGCTCTCGACAAATTATCAGCCCTGGCAAAGTCATATATTGCGAAACTCCCCGTCAAATTCGACCCCGAAGCTGTCTGTTATCAGACTATGATAAAGGGGATGAGCGAAATGGGGAAAATGGGACATAAGTTGCAGACCGACCCTGTAAATCTCGCGAAGGCACAGGCGATAAAGGACGCGACCATGGCTCAGTTCATATTAAATAATTATAAAAAGGGAGATGTTTTCTTTCATTTCAACGGCAGCTATCATTCATACAACAAAGAAGGCATCATACTTTATTTGAATTATGAAAGAAAAGATCTGAAGATAGTCAATATCGCTTTAGTGGAAGCTGAAGATCCTTCAAAACCTGAACCCGGGTTCAAAGGGAAAGCCGATTATCTTATCGTTATACCGAAGAACTCTCCTAAAAGCTATAAATAAAAAAAGGGCGGTAATTTTCAACCGCCCTTTTCATTTAAGATACCTGTTCTATTTTCTTTCTGAAATTTTCTTAATAGTTACTGACTTCATTCCATCTGTAGCAGTAACGATGAAGAATTTCATTGCAGCACCGCCCGAATTAACCGTACAAGTCGTATTTCCGAGTTTAGAGGCTTCGAGCGTCCATTCTGCCGGGAAAACCGCATAAGGCATGTTCGCACTGTAAACGCTGTATTCAACATTCGGAAGCGGTACAGGATCCCAGGTAAGAACGACGCTGTTGCCGTCAATGCTTGCGACAGCTACATTCAGAGGAGCAGAAAGAACCGGATTATATATGAAAGAATCCGGAGCTGAATTGAAAACGGTCTCTTTACTGTGGTTAACATGATTCGGTCTTACTCTCCAGTAATAGGTCGTGTTGTCGGTCATGCTGCTGAAGAAAGAAAGATCCTGGAGTTCAACAGCTACATAGATAATCTTAGGATCATTTTTGACAAGATACTGCGTTTCTTCGAACGGGCTGTTAAAGAGAGGATCTTCATCCATTTGAAGAGTATAGCTTTGCAGAGAGTCCGACCAGAATAATTCCCAGAGCAG
This sequence comes from bacterium, assembly GCA_029559475.1. Classification (GTDB taxonomy): domain Bacteria; phylum UBA4055; class UBA4055; order UBA4055; family UBA4055; genus UBA12480. The sequence goes on along the minus strand of JAKQBN010000055.1, from coordinate 128,690 downwards.
TTCATCTGTGCGGACCATTACTTCTTTCGGCAGAGTCTTAAGATCTCTATTCGGAAGATGTTCAAATGCAAAAGTGAAAGCTGATCCTGTATAAGAATGATCTACTGACTGTACAGCAGCTTCTACAAGAAGAACTTCCTGCGGCAGTATTGTGTTAGGCATATTCTTCAGAAGATTCCAGGAAGATGCTACCGGACCTTTTTTAAAATCAGAATTACCAAAATTCAGGTTGCCGATCTCAGCGACTTTTCTTTGCCCGGTAGTGATGTCTGCCATAGAGGTTTTAACATTGATTCCAGCGATAGAAATATCCATATTGTATGTATAGCTTTCTGCAGGAGATTTCGTTGCAGGCGGAGTAAAACTGAATACGGCATCGTTCAGTTTGCCTGAAATAACAAGATCGGCCGGAGCGCTGACGACCGGATTAGTAATGATAGAATTGTTCTCATAAACTATGGAATAATATGAACCGTCGTAATCGTTATAACCGCATAAAAGCAGGTCAAGTGCTCCGTCATTGTTATAGTCACCCCATGACAAATCACTCCAGTAAAGGCTCATAATAGGAGCATTCGTATCTGTGAAGATACCATTATCATTACGGTATATTTTTGAAGTTCCCCCGTATCCGTTATGACCGGTTAAAGCGATATCAAGATCCCCGTCATTATCATAATCGCCCCAGTAAGCCGATCCGGCATGTACAACGGCAAGAGCTGCGTTTATATCTGTAAAAGTTCCAGAATCGTTACGGTAGATTTTTGTTATGATGCCAGAGGTGTATGAATATCCGCTTAAAAGAATATCGAGGTCGCCGTCGTTGTCATAATCTCCCCAGTCAATCGAGCCGTAATATGCATCTATAATCTGGGCTGAAATATCTGTAAACGATCCAGAGTCATTACGGTATATTTTGGAAATAGTGTATGACCCGTTATATCCGCATAATACAATGTCGAGATCACCGTCATTATCATAATCGCCCCATTCCGCAGATCCGTTGTAAACACCTTCTAACGGAGCTGAGATGTCACTAAAAGTACCTGAATCATTGCGATAAACCTTAGACACATAATAACTACCGTTATGTCCAGTCAAAAGAAGATCCAGGTCACCGTCATTATCGTAGTCGCCCCAATTAAGAGAACCATCTTGGACACCCTGAAGCGGAGCATTTATATCAGTAAATACACCGGAATCGTTACGGTAGATCCTTGTTGTGTAACCGTAGGTGTATGAATATCCGCACAAAGCTATATCGAGGTCTCCGTCGTTATCATAATCTGCCCATTCGGAAGCACTTTCGTAAACTCCTTCTAATGCCGCTGATATGTTTGAAAACTCGGACATCTTTGTTCCAATATTATTACGATAAACCGCTGCGAACGGACCGTATGAACTCTCGTACCCTGTCAAAAGAATATCGAGATCACCGTCGTTGTCGAAGTCACCCCAGTCGCCGTCTCCGATATGTATGCCTTCTAATCCGGCATTAATATTAGTAAATGAGCTGTACTCCTGTTCTCCGGAGAAATTTGAGCCGGCGAAGTTATGGTCAACAGCCTGTACGCTCCAGTAGAAATGTCCGGTCGGCAGGTCTTTGATCGTCCAAGAAGTTGCCTGGCACATATTTCCTGTGTTTACAATTCTTCTGTATCCGTTAGTCAGGTCGCTCATAGGTGTCATCTGATCCAGGCCCATGCTCGTTGAAGAAATGTAAAGGTTATAGGAAAGTCCGTACTGAGGTGTTTCATTGTCAGACGCTCTATCCCACGAGAAAGTAACCGATCCGTCCGTATGAACTACCGAAGAAAGATTTACAGGATCTGAAGGTGTTGTATTTTTTATAACAGCATTGTTCCTGTAAAGTTTCGATGTTTTTGTAGTTCCCGCAGTTCCGGTGTAAAAGACATCAAGATCATTATCATTGTCGTAATCAGCCCATGTAACTGATCCGTCCTGAATACCCTGTAGGCCGGCACCGATATCCGTAAAACCCCAGCCTTCGTTACGGTATATTTTTACAGTTTTCTCTGAGCCTGCTAAACCGGATATAATTGCATCGAGATCACCGTCGCTATCGTAATCTCCCCATGCAGCTGAAGAAAAATTTACGCCGGTAAATCCGGCATCCCATTCTGAGAAATTGTCGAAACCGTTGTTATGGTATATCTTAGCAATACCGTTTCCGGTCATAAGTATATCCTGATCGCCGTCGTTATCAAAGTCGCCCCAAGCCGAAGTTCCGTCCTGGACTCCAGTTAACCCCGCTGAAATCTCAAAGAAATAACCGTAATCATTTCTGTAAATTTTTGCTACTCTTGTCACACCTGTAACAAGTCCTGTGATCAGAATATCGAGATCGCCGTCGTTATCGTAATCCGCCCATGATCCTGAAGATTTATAGACGCCTGTTATACCGGCTGAGGTATCGGTAAAAACTCCCGAATCGTTTCTGTACAATGCTGAAATAGCGGAAGTACCGTTATAACCTGTCAGCAGAAGATCAAGGTCGCCGTCGTTATCATAGTCGCCCCATGCTAAAGATCCGGCATTTACTCCGGGAAGTCCTGCGCCGATATCGGTAAATACGCCTGAATCATTCATGTAGATATTAGCAGTTCTTACCGAGCCTGTGTGTCCGGAAATTACGAGGTCTAGATCTCCGTCGTTATCATAATCGCCCCAGGCTGAAGCGCTGTACCATACATTCACAATACCGGCGTCGATATCGGTAAAAGTTCCTCCGCCGTCATTCCTGAATATTTCAGTAAGTCTGGCTGTTCCGGTCGTTCCGGAAACAATAACGTCAAGATCGCCGTCGTTATCGTAGTCTCCCCATGAATTATAACTATTCCCGAGACCGGGGAGCGATGTCGTCATTTCGGTGAATGAACTTACGACAAATGTACCTTCGGTCGCAAAAAGAGAGCCTTTATAGGACGGATCAATCGCCTGGACGCTCCAGTAGTATGTTCCCAGCGGAAGGTCCTTAATTGTATAAGAGTTAAGCTGACCCGCATTTCCGAGCTGCACTACTTTTCTGAAACCGGTAGAATTATCGCTCATTGAGCTTTTCGTATTTCCGTTCGCAGGCGATGAACCGACATAGATGTTGTATGTCAGACCCATATCATAAGTCTGGCTGTCTGTCGACCTGTCCCATGATAAAGTAACATCATTGTCGAACAGCGTCCAAGCAAGATTGGCAGGAGCTGAAGGCGGAGTATTAACCGGGTGGTGGTTATTTCTGTAAAGTTTTGTTACAGCATGTTCTATGCTGTCGTACCCCGAAATAATAATATCTGAGTCCCCGTCATTGTCATAATCACCGCATCCAATAGATCCCCAGTGTACTCCTTCGAATGCGATATTTGTTTTTTCATAAACTGTATCACTGAAAATGTTATAAACTTTCGCTATTTTAATTTCATCAGGATTTTTTCCGGTAACAATGATATCAAGTATTCCGTCGTTATCGATATCGCACCATGCTGCAGAACTCCATGACGCATAATCGGTAGCGGCGTCTATATCTGTAAAACCTGTTAAATCGTTCCTGTATATCTCAGTATATTGTTTTCCACCTGTTTCCTGGCCCGTCAGAAGTATATCAGGATCGCCATCGTTATCATAATCACCCCACGCAACTGATCCGTTATGAAGATTATGAAGGCCTATTCCGGCATCTGTAAAAATACCGTTATTGTTATTGTAGAGAACGGTCAGTGTCGTCGAACCGTCAGTTAATCCTGTTGTCAGCAGATCAGGATCGCCGTCATTGTCGTAATCCGCCCATGCTATCGAGCTGTACTGCAACCCTGTTAAACCTGCGCTTATATCGGTAAAGCTGCCGTTCGTGTTTTTATAAATGTTCGTAATATTATGTCCCTGCGAAGGGCACCATCCGCTTAGAGTGAGATCGAGATCGCCGTCATTATCGTAATCCGACCATGCGACAGAACCTGAATTGATCCCGGGTAATCCGGCACCAACATCATAGAATTGATCACTACCGTAGTTTTTATAAATTCTTGTACTTACTAACGAACTCTCCCAACCGGAAACTACCAGATCGAGAAGACCGTCGTTATCATAATCACCCCAGGCACAAGATGAATATCTAACCGGAATCAGACCGGCATTTATATCTGTAAAAACTTCACCGCCGTCGTTTCTGTAAATTTTTGCAACTCTTTCTGCAACTTTGCTTGATGCGCCGTTCCAGCCGACAACAAGAACATCAAGATCGCCGTCGTTATCATAATCGCACCAGCTTGTTGTGCTTTCCGCAACATCTCTAAATCCGGCGCTGACTTCAGAAAAATATTTTTCGAATTTCGCCGTCAGGGTCATATCTCCTTCCGGCATATAATATACGAAGTTCGGATCGGTCGAAATGACGGCCGATGTATTATCCGTCCAGTTTTTGAACTGATAATAGGGAGCTGTCGGTGAAGCTTCTAGCCATACCGGCGTCCCCTCTTCATAAGCTCCTCCGGTGGTAACAGAACCTCCCTCAGACGGGCTGGCGATAGTAGTTAGTATGCCGGGCCAGTCACCCCATGCAAGATAAGGATATCCGTCGTTTACGGACGAATATATTTTCCATACCGGTGTTGAAAAATCCCATGCTGAGAAAGTTGTCTGAGATTTCATTTCGGCTGTTGTTTTTCCTGTACCTCCGCCCGGAGAAGAAGTCTGACCGCTTGCTTCGGTATCCCAATAGCATTCAGTAATGTTAGCAGTAACAGTATTATACGCAATGAATCCGCCTTTGACTGACCCTACGCAGTCAACATAACCGGAGGAATAGCTGTTCGCTACAGTTGTCTGCAGGCAGTACCCCGCGAAACCTCCGGCGTAATCGTTGGATGCCGAAACATATGATCTGGAATAAGAGTTCGCGATGTTGGAATTAGTATCGCACCTTCCCACCATCCCGCCTATCCTTTCAAAACCGAATACGTTTATGTATGTATAGCTTGAATAGATGTTAGATCCAACGATCCATCCTGCTAAACCTCCGACGTAATTTTCACCGGATATACTGCCGCCTCCTATGACCGCGCAGTTCGAAATGTAGCTGTTTAAAGCGTATCCCACTAGTGGCCCGATGGCTGTGTACGCTGTGATGTTCGGAGACTGAATGACTATGTTCTGCAGAGTTGCGCTGCTGCAGTATCCGAAAATGCCGACATAGTTAGTAAGACCCCTGTTTATAGTCAGGTTCAGGATCTTGTAATTGCCTCCGTTATAGTTACCCTGAAAGCTCGTAGAGTTCGTACCTATAGGATTCCATCCCTCTCCCTGATTCCAGGGTGATTCACCAAGCTGAATGTCGGCTGTCTGGATAAAGTAAGATGTGAGATAATTTCTTACGTTATTGAGTTCAGCAGCAGTAGAAACCTGATACGGATTCCCTGACGATCCGTCTCCTCCCGCGAACTGCGAAAACGCAGCTGCCGGGATGAATAACATAACCGACAGAGCCCAAATTAATATTCTCTTCATAAAACATCCTCCCTTTGTATTTTATTAAGCGTCAGTTAATAATATCTTTTAAAATCTATATTCCTTCGAACCCGAAATCAAGAAAAATAAATTATTTTTTCATTTCATAATCACGCATTTAAACTTAGATTTCAGCATTAAAATAGAGAAGAAAAAAATGAACGTAATAAATTCAGAAAGAACATTAGGGTTCAATAAAATCAGAGAAAAACTTATTGATCTCGCCGTAACCGGAAAGGGTAAAAGTTATATAGATTCTCTCGAACTTTCAGAAGAAATGCCTGTGATACTATCTTCACTGGATCTCGTCACCGAGATGAAGAAACTTCTAAGCGAGTCGGAGCTTCCGTTACGCGGGGTGAGGGACATAGAAGAAGCGCTTGAGAACCTGAGCGCTCCGGAACAGCTTATGGATCCCGCCGATCTCTACAGGATAGCCGAGTCAATGTCCGTATTCAGAAGGCTTTTCTCTCATCTTCATGAAAAAAAGGAGAGATATCCTTTCCTTTATGAAATCTGCGGCGATATAGAGGTTTTCGAAGATGTGGAAGAGGATATTTTTAAAGCGGTCGGTGAAGAAGGCAATGTTCTTGATACAGCATCGAAAGAACTCAGATCGGTAAGAAGTTCGATACAGACTGCGCAGAACAAACTCAGGAAAAAGACTTCTGAAATGCTCGACGCTTATTCTCAGGCGGGATATACGAGGGACGGCGAGATCACGATCAGGGACGGAAGGTTCGTCATACCTGTCAGAGCCGATAAAAGAAATAAGGTCAGAGGTGTTGTTATTGACGAAAGTGCGACTGGGAGTACGGTTTTTATTGAGCCGTACGAGGCGATTGAGATTAATTCGGAGCTTGAGAAGCTGATCAGGCAGGAAAGAAAGGAGATTGAAAGGATAATAAGAGCGCTTTCGACGAAAGTATTCAATATTAAGAATGAACTTTTAACCGACCTTGAGATTTCCGCGGAGATCGATGTGATTTACTCCAAGGCTAAATTCAGCATTCATTATCATTGCCATCATCCTAAAGTGAACGACAAAAATATTGTCAACATATATTACGGCAGGCATCCGCTGCTGTTGGATACGCACGGAGAGAAAGGTGTTGTGCCTCTGGACCTCGAGATAGGGGAAAAGTATAATACTCTTGTGATTACGGGACCGAACGCGGGTGGAAAAACGGTCGCATTAAAGACCGTCGGGCTTATCTGCCTTATGATCAAGGCCGGAATGCACATACCCGCGCAGAGTAATTCCAATGTCGCGGTGTTCAATGAAATATTCACAGATATCGGTGACGGTCAGTCGATAGAGAACGATCTTTCGACATTCAGCTCGCATATAAGCAAGATATCCAAAGTACTCAAAGCGAAAAGCAAAAACACACTCGTGCTTTTCGATGAGATCGGAGCATCAACAGATCCTGCAGAAGGTTCGAGTCTGTCGATGGCTGTACTTTCCGAGCTGACAAAAAGAAAGTATATCACTCTGGCTACAACGCATCAGGGAGTACTTAAATCTTACGCTTATAAAACTCCGGGCGTAGAGAACGGCTCAATGGAGTTCGACAAGCAGAATATAACTCCTACTTATAAATTCAGATCGGGCGTTCCGGGTTCGAGCTATGCTTTCGAGATAGCTAAACGGCACGGGCTTCCGCAGTATATTATAGATAATGCAAGGAAGCATCTATCGAACGAAAAAGAGGATCTCGAAGGGTTGATATCCGAGCTTGACGAAAAGATCACCAGCTACAATAACCTTCTCAGGCAGTCGAAGAGCGTCAATCAGCAGCTTAACGAACTTAAGGAGATGTACAACAGGAAGTACGAGGAGATCTCGAAAAACGAAAAGAAGATATTGAAGGAAGCCGCACGTAAAGCTCAGGATATAATCGATAATTCGAACAGAGCGATCGAGAGCGCGGTCGCCGAGATCAGGTCGTCGAAAGCCGATAAAGCCGTTGTTAAGGAAGTCAAAAGTTCTATCGAGACTGAAAAAAAGAAGATCGAAGTGATAGCCAGAGAACCCGAAAAGAAAAAAGAAACCTATAATGGTGAAATTAAACCCGGTATGGAAGTCAAGATCGGCGGATTTTCAACTTCAGGCATAGTGGAAAGCGTTTCGGGCAAGAACGCCGAAGTAACTGTAGGCAGCATTAAGATGAAGATCAAGCTGGCAGACATTATTGACGTTCTGGAAAGAAAAGAGGATGTGAACGTCAATATAAAATTCAGTCCGTCTGAAGATAACGCTGTTTCATTAAGGCTCGATCTTAGAGGAAAGAGGGGAGACGAGGCTGTCATGCTTGTTGAAAAGCATATCGAGAATATGATGCTCCATAATATGAATTACTGCGAGATCGTTCACGGTAAAGGGCAGGGGATCCTATCAAAGCTGATCAATGATTATCTTGAAAAATGTCCGTATATCAAGCGCAAGAAATTCGGCGAGTACGGCGAAGGTGATTACGGGGTCACCGTTATCGAGCTTAAATAGATCTTTTGAAATTACACGTCATGATATCCTCCAAAAAAATGTCTGCATAAATTACAGAATAATAAGGTAAATTATTACTTGATTATTACTTTGGTTTATTTTAAATTGGGAAAGTAGTGTAAATATCCTAAGAAAAACAAAAATGGAGAAACGAAATGAAAAAATGGCAGTTTTTAACATTGGCAGTTATCATAGCCGGTATGTTCATATGGTCATGTAGTGATGAAAAATCGTCGGAACCGATAGTAGTTGATAATTCCGATATACCTGCAGATCCGGGGACTCTTCCACCGGCAGTAAAAAGCGGACCGCTCAAACCGAACGTAGCGGTTAAAGTAGATCCGTCTAATCCTACAAGAGTCAAACTCAATGTCGGTGGACTTTTAAATGTAAGCAAAGGTGATCCTATTATCTACACGACCGAGAACCTGACAGTGGTTGAAGACGGAGTAGTTCAGGGTATAAAAATTACAAATAACGACGGCACTATCTCTTTGGGAACGGATATCGTTTTTATAATCGACGTAACAGGTTCGATGAGCGGAACAATAGACGGTGTCAGAGCCAGCGTTACTGATTTCTTAAAAAACATGAAATCAGAAGGAATAAATGTCGCAGCAGGAGCAGTAGCATATGCAGATAATTACGATTCGAGAATTCCTGTTGAAATTAATGGAATACCCGACGATAATGATCCAGGAGCTTATGTAGTTGTAGACTATGAAAATATTACTACCAAGATCGATACAACAGGACCGGTTTACAAATTCGTTGACAGCTTGTATGCAGGTTATGAAGGATATGACGGTGGTGATAGCCCCGAAGGCGGATTTGATGCTATATGGTGGGCTTACAACAATTTTACATGGAGAGAAGGCGCGCAGAAAATGTTCATAGTCCTTACAGATGTATCCACATGGGGTGAAGGCGCTCCTGTCGGATCGGGAACGTCTCATTCTCCATGGCGAACCGATGAACTTGCGGCAGCTCTTGAAGGATATGCAACCGTCCACGTCGTATCCCCGACACCAGATTATACTTATCTTGAAAATGGCGCTTACGATATGCACTGGCTGGCTCAACCGGGAAATTTAATTCTGAATGAAATTTCATATACATCTGCCGGAACAGGAGGAATGTGGTTCGATATTTTCGGAGCAGGTGATTATACAGGATATGTTGATCTTACTACACTTCCGATTGTTGAAGTCACAGCAGCATCTTCGCTTGTTGAATTTGAAACATCTAAAACTGACGGCACGGAAAAAGATATTCGTATAGTGATCGATATAGGAACTTCGGACGGGGAAGTAACAGTCAAAGCTAATTACTAGATCTGAAGAACATGACCGGGTATTCCGGTTTTGAATAAAAAGGCAGTAATTATGTACTGCCTTTTTTATTTTAAGATTATTTCAACTCCGCTGATTTATCGATCACGTTTAATATATCTTGATTATTCATTCAGTCTTTTATAAATTATCACTAAAAGTGATGTAAAACGATATTGGCGAAAAGTAATAAATTAAGAGGGGTTATGTATGACCAGATCATTGATCGAGAAATTAGAGATCGTAAAACAGGCGAAAAGTAAAAAGCTGATAAAGAAACTCGCCATCCAGCACGGGATTACCGAAAAAACCATAAAGAACTGGATCGCGCTTTACAAAGCAGGCGAACTTAACGGCAAAAAGGATCCTGATCCGAAAAGTCCTCAAAAGAGTAAAAAAATATCAGGACCTTTCAGCGAATCGGTTTATAAAGTTTCACTTGTATATTCTGTTCTGAAAGATCAAACTGTTTACAGGCATCTTTTAAAAGATATAAACCGCGGATTTATTCTATGCGCGTATTCATCCGACAACTCTAACGGATATTTCAAAGAAATTTTAAATCTCTTTCTTTCAGACCTGAAAAAATCAGGAATAACAGTAAAGAAAATTATTACAGATAAAAGAAATCATGTTAGTGATCTAAAATCTACAGGCACAATACTGACCTGCGTTAACAACACTTCGATCAAAAAACATCTGACTTTTACAACAAAGCACAATAGTTTTATGAAAGAAAGAACAAAATACGAAAACAATAATGAATTTTTATTTGATTCTATGGCTACGACAGCAAAAAACAATCATACAGCATTAGAAAAATATAAGGCTGTAAAATCTTCCAAATGTTTCGAATCTGTAAAAAAGCTGAACATAAAGTATCATTCGGCTATTCTTTCCGATGAAGTTAAAAGCTTTGACGAAAGCAGATCAGGCGAAATACTGACAAAAATGTTCGATCAGGCTCTCGAAATCCATAAAAAATTCGATCTTGTGAATTCGGATGACCGTTACAGAAGGATAGAAGTGATCTTAAAAGATTCGGGATCTTATTCGGAACTGTACGCAAAAATACTGATCCAGATAGGGAAGGTCTATGCATTAAAAAAAGATATGGTTAATGCAAGAAAATACTTTTCGAAGGCTATGAAAATGGCGAAATTACTTCCGGCTGATAAAATAAGCGGGTTTAAGTATGCAGGCTATATGCTTTACGCGGATGTTTACAGACTGACAAACGAAAACAGAAAGTGCCTTTATTTCTTTGAAAAAGCAAGACGACAAGTTGAAGCAGACAGCAATGAAAGGAACAAGGCAATATTTTACATAAATTATTCCCTATTTTATAAGAATACAGGTACATTTGATAAAGCTGAAGAATTCTTACTCAAGTCCGAAGTATTAGCCGAGAAGAATAAATTCGACGACATCCTTCTTGCGGTAAAAGAGAATAAAGCTGATTACAACGTAAAAAGAGGTAATACTTCAGAAGCAATAAAATTATACGAAAAAATGATAGCCGATGATCTATATAAAAACATGTTCGTTCAGAAAGTAGTTCTATGGGCAAAATACGGAGACTGTCTTCAGATCGCGGGAAAATTATCGGAAAGCATTAAAGCTTATGATAAGTCCGTTGAAATTATTGACAGATCAGATAATCCTGCTGTGCTGACCACCATTCGAATCCCTGTATCGGGCAACAAAGCCGTGGCGTATATAAAAATGAATGAATTTCTAAAAGCCGGGAAAATATTTGAAGACAATATTGAATTATCGCAAAAAAACAACCTGAAAGTACCGCTTATAGATAATATGCTGAATTTGTGTCTGTCTGAAATTGAATCAGGACGAATTTCCGATGTAAAAAGCAGATTGTCCGAGGTTTCTCTGCTCTTGGAGAATACGGATAATACTTCACAGAAGTATAATTTGCCTTTATATAACGGAATGATCTCAAAAATTGAAAAAAAGTTCGTAAAGGCTGAATCGGAAATATTATCAGCAATAGAAATAGCAAAGACAACAAAAGGAAATCCATTCCCTTATCTCAAAGCTTTGACGGTATTAATCGAACTGCACATAGAGTCCGGAGATTTTAAAAAGGCAAAAGCGAATTTAAAAATCCTTAATAAGAAAGCAGATTCAGATTCAAATGAATTCTATGCTTATTCTTCAGTAATATTAGAAAAAAAGTCTGATTTTTATAAGACGAACAAAAAAGAAGCTTATAAAATTTATCTGCAGGAACTGCTAAAAAGTAAATTATACGATACTGAAGAACAGATGTACTTTGTGAAAAAACAATTAGAGTTGCATCAGGTATAAAAGTTATTTCATATTTTTAAAAACATAGCTAAAAACGGAAAAAATATAAAAATATCCGGCAATAATTGAATTCAGCTTTTTTATGCATTAAATTTTGCTTATAAAACATTAACCGAAAATTAAAATGAGCATTATTATGCGTAAGTCCGTCGAGGAAAAGCTGAAAGTTATAAAACAGGCTACGAGCAGAAAAAAAATAAAAAAACTTGCAGAAATTCACGGGATAACTCCGCGAACAATAAGAAACTGGATCAACTCACAAAAGAACGGTCTTCTTTCAAAGAATAAAAGTCAAAAGAAAAAAGAAGACGGAAACGATAATTATAAGGCTAACGGCAGTCCGCTTTCAGAACTTGTATTAAAAGTATCGGAACTGTATCCGCTGCAAAAAGAAAAACCTGTATTCAGATATCTCATAAAAGACATTAATCACGGATTTGTATTCTGCGCATATTCGCCCGTAAAAGAAAAACGGATCCTAAGTCAGTTCATAGCTCAATTCATTTCAGACTGCAAAAGATCGGGGATCAGAATAAAAAGGCTATTTATAGATAAATCCTGCGAAATATTCGATGTTGATAGAAGCAGATACAAAGATATAGAATTTATTCTGAAACATTATAAAGAGATAAGAAAATATGTTAATTTTTCCCTAAAAAAATATAATTATTTAAAAGAAAGGACAAGATACGAGAACATCTGTGATTTCCTTTTCGATTCGTTGGCTACGGTCTCTTTGAACAATCAGATAATTCTGGAAAGATCCGCGTTAAAATCAAATAAATTCAAAAGTTTTATAAAAAAAGTCAACATGACCATGCATTCAGACATCGTGTATGACTGCGGGAATTTTTTCGATACTGAAAAAACGATAAGCGATCTTAAAGCAAAGTACAGCGCCGCGGTCCAGCACAGAAAGAATAAAAATCACGAGACTTCAGACAATATCTGCGAGAAACTGATCCACATTCTTGAAGGTTCAGGATCCGATGATGAGCTGCTGATAAATGCCATAATCAAAAGATCAAAGATATCGATCATCCGAAGCAATTCCGAGACGACAAAATACCTTTTAAAATCCGCTTTACTCAGGATCCGTTCTCTGCCGGCCGACAGACAGAACCTGTACAGATACCAGATATATATGCTCTATTCGGACTGTCACAGGATCATTAAGGACAGTAAAAATTCTATCTATCATTTAAATAAGGCGCACAGCATTGTATCATCGCTCAATGACGAAAAAGCTTTAGCATTATTCTACCTGAACTGCGGACTGATCGTAAAAGAACTTTATAATACTGAAAAAGCTGTTGAATGTTACAAAAAGTCCATCGAGCTGGCACAAAAGAACGGCTATCATGAAATAAAGGCTCAGGCCGACCAGATGATCCGACAGATCAGTACCCCATCTCTAGTATATCCCGAACACAGACATCAGTTCATATAACAAAAATCGAAGCTAAAAATGGAAAAAATAAAAAATAATACGGAAACAGTTGAAACAGATAACTGAGAAATGTTAAATTAAATTATTATAAGTTTGAGAAAGTAAGAAATGTATAGAAGAAGTACGGATTATAAGCACAAGTTTTTTATAACATTGATATATCAAAAATTAAAAAAATTAAATACAAGAGTAAGGAGAGGGGAAAATGAAGAAAATATTGTTGATTCTCATTATCGTGTTAACAACATTAATTTATGGAGCAAAACCTCCATATCCTATTATTTTCGTTCACGGACTAGTCGGTAGCGATGAGTCATTTCAAGAAACGATGAATTATTTGAATAGTGGTAATTACGATTGGGGAAACATAAATTCATATGATGTTATACTAAATTTCGATAATGCTAACGATACTTCTGTGCTCGAAAACGATGTCAAATGGTCTGATACAGTATATGGTGATAAAACAATAATACTTGGACCACGAAGATTTAATTATAGTTTGTATGATTGGGATCCAGATTCTTATATTTTTGCGATCAATTTCAAAGAAGAAAGAATAAAGGCAGCAGATGGGTGGTGGAATGATCAGTTTGACCATAGCAATGAATCGGCGATTTTTAAGCAGGGATATGCGTTAAGTAAAATGATAACTGAAGTAATCGATTTTACGAACTCGGAGAAAGTAATACTAGTTGGGCATTCTATGGGTGGCCTTGCTATAAGAGAATATCTCCAAAGAACAATAGACGGTACAACAAGCACTAATCATAAGTGGTGGGTAAATCCTTCTGATAACATAAACGGACACAAAGTTGCACGAGTAGTTACTATAGGGACACCTCATCTTGGATCAAACTCAGGATTCGATCCTTCTAATACAAAGTATTACGATCAGAAATCTGAAACACCACCAAATATACATTCTGAAGCTATGCGAGATTTGAAATATTCTTTTGATGCTGGCGCAGACGGAATTTATCTATTTGGTGGTAAAGAATGGTCTAGTTCATTGGATGATTATTTTAATAGGGACATCAACTGCGATAGTGCTATTAATTCGAACATTGTCGGTCTCAACTTAAGTAGTGCTTCGTTTAGTTATAATACTAATATGCCATTACCACCAAATATTCGGTATACTTGGATAGCTTCTAATTCACATGATGGTGAGAACCCAGCGAACTGGTTGAATCCAATTCCTCAAGATCCTGGTGATGGCTGTGTTTTATATAGTCGCCAGTATTTAAGAAATGAAACTGGTAATATTGTACCTTTGAATATATCTGACACTTTAAATGTAAATTTAGAGCATAATGATGAATGTGACGCTTACCGTCATTTAATCCGAGGAATGGATGAACCATCAACTAAAGAATTGGCATATACGATAAGCAACAATATAGAATATAATGGATCAGTAACTATTCAATCAGGAGGCGGTTCATCAGATCAAGATATGTATAGATATATCAATAACAAACCAGGTAGTGTCACCGTCAATCTTTATCCAAACGCTTCAGGTGTGAATACGTACTATTTATATGAGAATAATAATGGCAGCCTAGTTCAAGTTAAATTCGGTACATTTAGCACTAACATTCAGTTCTCATATTCTTTGTTATACAACAGTGACATTTATTTAAAAATCATAGGAACTGCCACAGCAAACACATTCGCTTTTCCGTATTCTTTTAAATTAAATTTTAGTGAATCATCAAATGTAATTTCAGGCAGGATCACAAACAGCTCAGGCGCAACAATAAGCGGTGTAACGTTATCAGGAACCAATGGAATAGTATCAACAACAACAGATTCAAACGGTGATTATTCATTATCTGTTCCAACAGATATCTGGACAGGAGTTATAACTCCGAGTAAATCGAGTTATACTTTTAGCCCAAGCCAGCGATCCTACTCAAATGTTAGCACTTCTCAAACCAGCCAGAATTATACAGGTGTAGATTCTTGTCAAAGTGTCCCACTGATTCCTGTTTAAAGTGTCACAGTTTCCACCTCCTGAACCCGTTAAAATTTAACCATTCTTTTTCTTCGCTGCAACCTTTTTATTCTTTCTCATAGATTCCCCTGTAATATCCATTTTATGCGCATTATGTATTATTCTGTCTAAGCAGGCATCAGCTATAGTTGAGCTATTGAAGAGAGCATACCAGTTTTCAGGCGGGATCTGAGAAGCTATGACCGTAGATTTCGAGCCGTAGCGGTCTTCGAGTATTTCAAGGAGTGATATGTTTGAGGCATGATCCATTGTTTGTAGGCCGAAGTCATCTATGATTAAAAGATCGTAGCCGGCTATCTTATTTATTTCCTTTAGATACGAGTTGTCTCCTCTTGACATTACTAGCTTAGCCATGAGTTTGTTGAAGTTGTGATATATAACTTTATATCCTGCTATACAAGCCTGATGTCCTAATGCGCAGGCTATATAGCTTTTACCTGTGCCCGTCATACCGCTGATTATAACATTCTCAGCCTGTCTGATGTAGTTGCAGTCTGTAAGTCTCATGAACAGGTTTCTATCGAGCTTTCTATCCGCATTAAAGTCAACCTGTTCAGCTGATGCCGGATAACGCAACTTAGCTGTACTTAACCTTTGGGCAAGTCTTTTGTTTCGCCTGTTATCGTATTCTGCGTCAACAAGAGATGCCGCTAGCTGATCGCAAGTCATTTTCTTATAGTCATTCAGGCTAAGAGTTAGCTTAAATGCATCATACATTCCTGTCAGGTTCATCTCTTTCATTTTTGACAATGTATTTTCGTTTAACATTCCGCCTCCGTTTTCGTTTGTATTTCTGTATTATTGTAGCTGATTCTTGTCAAAGTGTCACACGATTCCTGTAAAAGTGTCGCAAAATAATATTCAACACCTCTCTTGTTTTGATGGTTGTCTATATACCCGCCGGTTACGGTTATATCTTCTTCAAGATACAGCTTCATATCCGCTATGTTTCTTAGCTGTCTGTAATTATAAATACCGTATGATAAAGCCCGTTTACAGCACTGTTCCATAATTTCTTTTCCGAGCTTATTTGCAAGCGACAGTACTCCTCTTGAGCTTCTTATTCTCTGATCATAATAGTTGCCTGATCCGAGTATTTTTTCGATTACAGATGATGTATAAACGCCTATTTCTTCAGCTTTCTTCATCAGATTTTCAGGAGTAAGATCAGCCATGTATTTATGATTTGCCGGCATATGTTCAGGGTTTGTGGTAAAGCCGTATCTTGATCTGTTTCTCTTATGCAAGGCTATTCTTGTGTATCCGTAAAATATCTCTACGGTATCTGTATTGTAAATAACTTTTAATGTTTTGCCTATGTATTCATAAGGTACGCTGTACTGGTGCTTGTCAGGCCTGAACCAGATATGATAATCGCGCCTGACTGTGGCACTGTAAAAATCTACTGTCTCATATTCGTTTGAAGGCAACGGCTTAAGGCAGTCCTTTTCATTACTTTCAAAAAGATCATTTCTGCTGTAATCACGACGCTGGAACGGTTTATTGTTCGATTCTTCAAGCTTTTCAAGTATAGCCGCATTCAACTCTTCCATCGAGTAGTATTTACAGGCTTTTATGTGCGTGTAAATGTCTCTGTACATTCTGCCTACGGCATTCTCGACAAGGCTCTTGTCTTTTGGAGAACGCGGCCTTGCGGGATAAGCAAAACAGCCGTAATGTTCACAAAAGTGTTTGAAGCTCCTGTTCATTTCAGGTTCATATAAGCTTGCTTTATTTACGCCTGATTTCAGATTGTCCGGTACTATCGCGCATGGTATACCTCCGTAGTATTCGAACGCACGCTTAAGTGACTCTATAAAATCGTTTTTACACTGGCTATGTACCGCAAAGACAAAGGTCTTCTGACTGTGTCCGAGAACAGCCACAAAGACCTCAACAGATATCTTCTCGCCTGTCTCTTTTTCATAATAACACAGCTTGTCTCCGGCAAAGTCAACGAACAGCTTGTCGCCTGGCTTGTGATTAAAGTGCATTGTTGCGCCGCTTTTCTTAAGTTCATCTTCTACTTTTACGCAGAAACGGCTGTAGCTTAGAGGAGATTCTATATCTATTCTATATTTTTCATAGACATCTTTTCGTGTCAGCCGCCTTGCAACCAAAGAACTTTCATGTTTCCTGATACATGTTAAAGCTTCTTCCGCTCGTTGCCTTTCTGCAGGATCCGCTATGTCTATAATAGTCTCCAGCTCGGATGGCGGTTTTCCCTTAAGCTCTTCGACATTAAGACCGTTCTTTCTGATATACTTCGCATATTTCTTGACAGTTGTCGGCGATATCGCCAGATTTGTGCCTATTACCCGATACGACTTGCCTTCAGCCAGTTGCCGTATCAGGTGTTGAACATTTATCATATCAAGCCTCCTGTTTGACATATCCGCTCCTCTTTTGTTCGGAGCGAATATAATAGGAGTTCTTGAAGTGGAAAACTTTTATTTTATATCAGATTATCTGTAACACTTTGACAGGAATTGACTGGTCACTTTCGCAAGAATTATGCACATTGTAAAGGTAATTTCAAGTTTGAAATTGCCTTTATGTCTAAAAAATGCTGTGCATTACCTGTAAATAAACCTTCTTGTTGTTTAGAGATCGAATCGGACTTGAGAAATTGAATTAAATAATTAGGATCACATGAAACAGGAGTGATCTGAGGAACGTTATAGCTATAAACCATACCGATAAATTTATCTGGTACTTTGAAAGTAATACCTGCTGTTGCTCCAGTACCTGCAATAAGGATATCATCTTTTTTTAGTTTGAACCTATCTAATTCTAGACTCTCCTTGATAAATACTGGTTCACTTTCTAAGAAATCAGTGATTCTAATCAGCCTTACACCTTCAGAAGAATTATTAACATATTTTAAATATTGAGAGCTTGCTCCTCTTTTTATCGTAGCCACCTCACCCAGCCTCTTTTCTTGCCAGTCAGGATAATTTTTTCCGTTATCATCTTTGAAGCGGATTTTCTGCGAGAAGATTTTTTGCATTGCTCCTTTTTTGTACTGCTCGGTGAGTTCTTTTTTGCGGGTGAGTTTTTCGATCTTTGTGTCTATGTCGGAAAGGAATTCTGAGATCTTCTTTTGTTCTGCTGGTGAAGTCATTGGTAACTTAACAGTTTCAAAGTTTGATTTATTTATTATCGGAACGGCTTGCTCTCCAGCCATGAGTTTTATTTGATCTGCTTTCTTCAATAACGAGTAATAAACAAATTCGTTCTGGGCTTCATGCTCGCATGTTATTGCATTGATTTGTTGATTTGTCGCTAAATCCGTACCCGCTACGGCAATTTTTCCTATTGTCGAACCTATACAAACAAATAATACACTGCATTTTTTGATATTTCTTGTTTTCTTAAATCCCTCTTCAGTAAGCGTTTTTTGTGTAGTAAAAATATATTTCTTATCACTAATATCGAAAGGAGATACGAATAGGTATTCCCCGTTATAGTATTTTTCTACGAAAGTGCTCGGAGTGCTACCCGTAGTTATTTTCCCAATTTCCCCCAGTCTTTTTTCCTGCCACTCTTCTGTGAAACCGGGGAAGCGGAGTTTTGGTTGTTTTGTGTTTTTATCTGAATGGCTTTTCATTATTTCTGTTCTTATTTTATGTTTATTGTGAATATTTCATCGAACAATTTTGTTTTTCTGACCTGATCGGTCTCGGTGTGTTCCTCTTTATTATAGATGATCTCGTATTCGACCGCGCCCATGTATGTCAGGTATGTTCTGAATATTCTGTTACGGTAAGCCCACCAGTGAGACATGGTCTTATATTTTGGATCGGGATCGAAATCGAACGCGTTCATTGAGGCGGGGAAAGCTTTAAAGAACTTGTTGTAGTAATATCTTGATTCCCTGTATTCGTTCCCGTACTTTTTGAGAAGGTATAAAGTGTAGCCGACTGACCTTTGGATGAAACCGTCGTCCTGTCTGACGGATTCAAATCCCCAGTTGAATTTAGATATGAGAGCGTCCATTAACCCGAAATATAGCTCCCGATCGTCGGTTAGTGCCTGTTCGCCTGCTTTTGTTATAGTTATAACATTGTTCCTCAATTTTGTATATCCGCATAACTTGGCCAGAATGCGGGCAACAAATATGATAATGACATCTTTTTCGCCTGTAAGCTTTACTATTCCACTTTCAACCGCGTCATCTTTGAGTACGGTGCTTTCGTAAAGTTCCTTCACATACTTTGGAGGCAGGTATTCGGCCTGTGTGAGCTTTATCTGTTTTTCACGCTCAAGTATCCGCATAAAATGTTTGACGAGCTTGAAGACAGGCACCTGATTTATAGCTTCAGCCGATATGTCCGCGTTAATCCGGATCAGGCCGTTTTTCTGGAAGGATGAATACAGAATGTTGTGCATTGTGTCGGGTGAAAGTCCGTCAAAGTCGTTTAATGCTCCGCTGTTCTGTTTGTTCAAGTATTTCTGAAAATCTGATTTCATTTATTCTCCTTTCCGCTGAGTTCCGTAAAGTGCCATTTCTTCTTTGACCATACCTATTTCTTTTACAAGCTGCCGTTTTAATTCTTCCTTTGTCGGTAAATATAATTTGTATTTTGAAGCGAATATATTAGAATTTTCAGGGAGTGTGAGTTCTACTAAAGCGTCATTTTTCCTGTGGCACAATACGATCCCGACTGTCGGATTTTCATCTTTAAGCTTAACATATCTGTCAAAATAGTTCACATACATCTGCATCTGACCGAGATCCTGATGCGTAAGTTTATCGCGCTTGAGATCAATCAGAACATAACATTTAAGCAGTCTGTTGTAAAATACGAGATCAACATAATAATGGTCATCGTCAAATGTGAATCTTTTCTGTCTTGCCTCGAATAAAAAGCCTTTGCCAAGCTCTAAAAGGAACATTTCCAGTTTGTTTATAAGCGCTGTTTCAAGATCATATTCTGAGTACCGGCTCTTTTCTTTTATTCCGGCAAATTCAAGTATAAACGGATCTTTTATGAAATCTTCAGGTTTTTCAATGATCTGACCTTTTTGAGACAGCTGTTTCAATTTAGCCTTATTCTTACTGACTGAAAGCCGCTGATACAACGAAGAAGCGATCTGTCTTTTGAGTTCTCTTACGCCCCACGAATTGTTTATCGATTCTATCTCGTAGAATTTTCTTTCATTTATATCGTCAATGGTCAACAGACTAACATAATGCGTCCAGCTTAATTTGAATTGTTTTGCCAATTCGACGGTCACTGACTGTCGAATTTGGATATTTGTGCCTGAGGTTGCTTTTTTTTGAGGCTGAACCAAAGATTCGACGGACACTGTCTGTCGAATTTGTTTATACTCAATATAAAACTCTCTGTCCTTTTTCAGATTTGTGGGTGAAACGCCTTTGACACCTTTGTTTCTTAAATCTTGGGAGATATTTTCAATCAGCCTTGCGCCGTATTCAGCCCTGTCTTCACCGTTCTGCTCATATTCGACCAGATAAAATCCGAACAGCCAGTTACGGATAATTAACGCAATATCAACGGATCTGAAAGCCTGATACTGCATATCTGAATGAGTTGTCTCAAGTATTTCTATAAGTTTATCATATTTCATTTTTCTCCTCCAAACACGGGCGGGGTGATTCCGAGTTCTTTGCACTGCGCGATGATCTTTTTGTCTGTGAGTTTTATGTCAGCTTCGATGTTTTTGAGTTCCTGCGCGATCTTATCGAGGTCAATTTCGTCTTCCTCTTCGAATGTATCGACATATCTGGGAATGTTTAGGTTGTAGTCGTTCTGCCTGATCTGTTCTATTGAGGCTGAGTGCGAGTATTTTTCTTCCTGAGTTCTGTTCCTGTATGTGCTTATGATCTTTTCGACATCTTCATCGCGTAAATTGTTCTGATTTTTGGCTTTTTCGTAAGACCGGCTTGCATCTATGAAGTGTATGCTGTCGGATTCTGTTCTGCATTTTTTGAATACTAGTATGACTGTGGGTATTGATGTTCCGTAAAAGATGTTCGCGGGTAGTCCGATGACGGCATCGAGCCAGTTTTTTTCCTCTATGATGTATTTTCTGATCTCGCCTTCCGCTGCTCCTCTGAATAGTACTCCGTGAGGTAAGACTATTGCCATTGTTCCGTTTTCGTCAAGCTGATAGAGCATGTGCTGAACGAATGCGAAGTCCGCCTTTGTTTTGGGCGCGAGTTTTCCGTACGGGCTGAATCTTTCGTCCGATAAGAAGGTCTGGTTTGCCGCCCAGTGCGCGGAGAATGGCGGATTGGCTACCACTGCCTCAAAGCGTTTGTCGAGGTCGTGCGGTTCTTCTAAAGTGTCTCCCTGCGTTATGTGAAAATCGTTGTATTTGACCGAATGGAGAATCATATTCATTCTCGCCAGGTTGAAAGTGGTGGTGTTTAATTCCTGCCCGTAGAAGTCCGATACTTTACATTCCTTCGATACCCTCAAAAGTAAAGATCCCGAGCCGCATGTTGGGTCATAAGCAGATTTTAGCCTTGTCTTGCCCGTAGTGACGATCTTTGCCAGTATTTTTGATACCTGCTGGGGCGTATAGAACTCTCCCGCTTTCTTTCCCGCTCCGCTCGCGAACTGTGAGATCAGATATTCATAAGCGTCGCCGAGAACATCCGCCTCCGTATCCTCAAGCCTGAAATCAACTTCCGCTATGTGCTTGATAACTTCCGAAATGAGCTTGTTCTTCTGTTCAACCGTTCTTCCGAGCTTTGTCGAAGTAAGATCAACATCCTCAAAAAGCCCCGCGAAATCCTCCTCGCTCTTATGCCCGATGGTGGCTTCCTCTACCGATTTTAAAGCGCGGCCGAGATCTTCAATAATAAACTCTCTGTTCTTTGCCCTTTCCGCTATCCTGCTGAATAAGTTTGCCGGTTCGATAAAAAAGCCCATATCTTCGATACATTCCTCTTTTAAGTCATGCGAAAGCTCTTTATCCTTCATAGCCTCTTCAAAGCTCAATTTGTCCGATTTAAGCTCATCTGAAACGAATTTTTCGATCTTTTCCGATAAGAATTTATAAAAAATAAAGCCGAGAATATAGTCCCTGAATTCATCCGCACCCATATTTCCGCGTAAAGTGTCCGCTATGTCCCATAATTTCCGTTCGAGCTTCTGCTTTGTCATTTATTGCCTACCATTTATATTTATTCACGATGCTTTCTATGCTGTTTTCCAATTGTTCGATCTTTCTTTTCCGTTCCGAGAGTTTAAGGTTGCCGACGAGTGCCGATTTGATCTTATCGCGCTGGAATTTGTTCGAAAATTCATATTCCTCGACCACTGCGTAAACGAGTTCTTTGTTCAGCTTTTCTGATCTTATCATCTCCCCTATCTCTTTTTCCTTTTCGACCGAGATAAATTTGTCGAATTCTTCCTCCACATTCGCGTCTGTGCCTAATTCCGGCAGGTTTTCCTTAATGAACCTTTCGATCAGTTCGCGCTTGCTGCGGAGTTCGTCCGAGCCTTCCATGGTCTTTAAGATAAATTCCACGTCTTTAACAAATCCGGAATCGTTCATGTCGAGGTCTTTTAACAGCTTTAAGATATAATCCACATTGATATCGTCCCTGCGCACAAGTTCGACCTCAAAATCGAGGTCTTTTAAGATAGATTCCTTATCAGGGTCTTTCGTTTCGTCGCGGATGTCTAAATATTTGCTCCTGTAATCCTCAAATTCCTGCCTTGTAATGGTCAGATCGTCATATTTGAATTCGGTGAAGGTCACAAGCCTGTTCATGATCCGTAAAAGGTTCCTGAAAGCTTTGACGAAAAGTGCTTTCTGCTCATCGCCTTCGAGCTTGTCAACCGAATCTATTGTCGGTGTGATGTTTTTTAGCTCTTCGAGAGCTTTGTTAAAATCTGCAGCGTATTCCGTGTAGGCTTTCATTAAAACGGTTTCTATCGCATCGGGATTAGAAAATAAAACTATCGCTTCGTCTGTTCTCTTCTTGAGGTTTCTGAAGCAGACGATATTGCCGTATTTCTTCTTTTCCCCAAGCACCCTGTTCGTTCTCGAAAATGCCTGAATAAGCCCGTGATAGCGCAGGTTCTTATCCACATACAGAGTATTGGTGAAAACGCTGTCGAATCCCGTTAAGAACATGTTGACCACAAGTAGAATGTCTATCTTCTTTTCCTTCACCTTTTTGGAAACATCCACAAAATATGCGTTGAAGCCGTTGTCCTTGTTCAGGTCGAAGTTCGTCTTGAAAGTTTTGTTATAATCGTTCACGATCAGATCGAGCTTTTCTCTCGAATGAACCTGCTTATCGCCGTAAGGTGCTCTCTCCTCAGCCACCATGCTCCAGTTCTCTCTCTCGTTATGGTTGCCGTATTGATCCTCAAGCTCCTCGTTCGCCTGATATGAAAAGATCGTCGCTATGTTTAAGTTATGCTTTTTCTTCCTGAAAAGCTCATAGTATTTTAAAAGCGTCTCAATTGAGCTTACCGCGAATATCGCGTTGTATTCCTTGTTATATGTCTTTCTGTCGTGATTCTTTATGATAAAATCAACTATGTTTGACAGCCTGACATCCGCTGAAAACACCTCATCTTTGTTGATGCCTTTTACCTTATCCATTTCATCCACGTCGAGATCATCCCCGTTCTCTTCCTTTAGAAGTTTTGACCTGAAAGTGGAATAGTACTCGACGGAAAAACCGAGCACATTATCGTCGTCTATTGCGTCCTTGATGATATATTTGTGCAGGCATGACCCGAAAAGATCTTTCGTAGTCGTAAACCCTACGCTGTTCTCCTCGAATATCGGAGTGCCCGTAAAGCCGAAGAAAAGCCTGTTCTTAAAATAATCTTTTATCCTTTTGTGGGTTTCGCCGAACTGGCTCCTGTGGCATTCGTCAAAAATAAATATTATACGCTTATTAGATACGTCGCCGAGTTTATTGTTGAATTTGACCCTGCTGACCGCATTGTTGAGCTTCTGTATCGTTGTTATGATAAGCTTCGTCTTTTCGTCGGAAAGCTGTTTAACGAGCATTATGGTGTCGTCAGTCGCATCAACCGAGCCTTTCGAGAATTTATTGAACTCCTTCATGGTTTGGAAGTCGAGATCTTTCCTGTCAACGACAAAGACGACCTTGTCCACATCCTTGTCAGCGGTCAGTATCTGGCTCGCCTTGAATGAAGTGAGCGTCTTGCCTGATCCGGTCGTGTGCCAGATATAGCCGTTCCGGTCAACTTTTCCGGCTACGCGCTTGATTATCTTTTCAGCCGCGTAATATTGATATGGCCTGAGCACCATTAAAAATTTATCGGATTCGTTCAGGACGACATATTTTGAAATGATCTTGGCGAGATGGCATTTTTCCAGGAAAATATCGGCGAATTCGTTCAGCCTGTTGAATTTTTCATTCTTCTCATCCGTCCAGCAGAAGCTCTGCTTAAAATTAAGCGTTCTGTTATTCGCAAAATATCTTGTGTTGACCGCGTTCGAGATGATGAAAAGCTGGAGGTATAAAAAGAGTCCCCTGAACGAATGATCTTTATAGCGGCATATTTGATTGAATGCCTCTTTGAGCTCGATCCCGCGCCTTTTAAGTTCGATCTGAACGAGAGGCAGCCCGTTTATCAGGATCGTCACATCGTAGCGGTTCTTGTACCTTTCCGCCAAATTTATCTGGTTTGATGCCTGAAATTCGTTCTTGCACCATTCTTCTGTATTAAAAAATTCTATGTAGGAAAGAGTGCCGACATCTCTGTAAAGCTCGAACTTATTGCGCAGCTTTTTCGATTTCTCGAATATCGTTCCGCCGTCTAAATGATTGAGTATCTTATTAAACTCTGATTTCGAAAAAATCGTCTTATTGTGCTTTTCCAACTGCGTCTTAAAATTCGAAATAAGATCTTTTTCATCATGCAGAATGACCTTTTCATAGCCCTGAATTTCAAGCTGCTCGATGAGTTTTTTCTCTAAAGTCGCTTCCGATTGAATGCACATTGGCTTTACTCGTTTATATTATTACATACATATCAGTTCGTATGATCTTTTCAAATGTGCTAAAAGCGTTTTGTTAACGTCGTCCGGTTTAAAAAGATCCGCGGTGTGAACGATCCTGCGTTCGGATATCTCAAGGCCGCTTTTTATTACTGTATCGTCGGTTTTCTCGTCAAGATAGAAATAAATGCTCAGGCATTGTTTTTTCGGCTTGATCTCAATATACGTCGTTCCGGATCTGAAAAATATCGCCGATCTTACCGCGCCTATGTCGAATTCTGCGAAAGGTCTGACGGAATCTATCAGTTTATTATATATATCCTTTATCAAAGGCGGCCTTTTATTGAAATGGTCCGCCACGTCAAAAACCGAGCATGAATGCTTCTGGTTTTTGTTCTTAAAACTGCGTCCGCAGTCAGGACAGGTCCACATGATAAGCCTTTGAGTTTTATTTAAAGGAATATATTTGACATTAACCGATAATGCAAACAGGAAATTCTTAATTATTAAAAAAAGTTTTTCAAATTGCAATTGAACGGGATTTTACTTAATTTGAACATTATTTACGGAGTAACAATGATATACGCGACCTTACATAAAGGTAAAGAAAAACAGCCGCTGAACAGACATTCCTATATCTTTTCAGGGGCGGTGAATAGGATCGAAGGCAGCCCTGAAGCCGGCGAAGTCGTCTGCGTAAGAACGCATGAAGGAAAATTTATTGCTTACGGTCATTATAATCCTACGTCCGGTATAGTTATCAGACTGCTGGAATGGAATGAGAACAAGCATGTAAATGAAGCCTGGTTCAGGGAAAAGATCATTTCCGCGATCGCTCTCAGAAAAAGCCTTTTTGATTCAAAAGACGCCGATTCATTCAGGCTGATATTCTCTGAAGGCGATTTTCTGCCCGGCTTGATCGTTGATAAATTCGCGGACACACTCGTTCTTCAGTCGCACACCTCAGGCATGGATAGAGATAAACAGACAATAGTAAAAATATTGACGGAAGAGATCCCTGCGGTCAGCTGCATTTATGAAAAAAGCGACGGAGATGGCAGAAAAATGGAAGGGCTGGCGAATTCGATTGGAGTTCTATTTGGAACAATGCCCGATAAAATCACTATCAGAGAGAACGGAATAAAATATAAAGTCGACATAACATCTCAGAAGACGGGATTTTATGCGGATCAGAGAAACAACCGCGCAATTTTAAAAAAATACATAAAAAAGGGTGATTGCGTGCTCGATCTATTTTCATTCACCGGAGGATTCGGACTAACCGCTGCCTTTAATGGTGCCGGTGATATTACCCTCTGCGATTCATCTGCCGAAGCTCTTACGGCCGCTAAAGTCAATTTCAGACTGAACGGTTTTAATGATCCTGATACCGCCGAAAAAGACTGTTTTGAATATATAAGAGAGCTGCATCAGCAGAAAAAGCAGTTCGATGTAATAATTCTCGATCCGCCTAAACTCATGCCGAAAAAGAAGGATGAGATCAAAGCCATGAGAGCCTATAAAGACCTGAATTTCAATACGATGAGGCTCGTTAAAAAAGGCGGTTTAATGTTCACGTTCTCCTGTTCAGGTAATTTCACGCCGGAAATGTTCAAGGAGATGATCGCTTACTCGGCCAAAGATTCCGGAAGGACTGTCCAGATACTTGAGCAGCTTCATCAGGCATCAGATCATCCCGTCAGCGTATCCGTTCCCGAGACCGAATATCTGAAAGGTCTGGTATTGAGAGTACTTTAAAGTATGATTGCTATATTTATCTAAAAACTCACCCTGGCGCATCAGGCTAATTACTACTTTATAACAAACACGTACAGGCGGGCGAAGACGGTAACGGGTAAGTTTGTATCTAAAATAGCAATCACACGTGCTTGGACAGAATATTATTGAACTGGTTCGCGAATTCGTGCGCGTCTTTCTGAGAATATGGCGCCGGACCGCTTGTCTGGATCCCGCTGTCACGCGCACCCTGCATCAGATCGCGCACAGAAAGAAAGAATTTAATATTATCCGCATCGAAAAATTTACCGCGGTGGTCTATCGCAAATGCGTTTTTTGAAATAACGCGGTCAGCCAGAGGAACATCGCCCGTAATAACAAGATCACCAGCCTCAACCATCTCCGCTATCTTATCATCCGCAACATCAGCCCCTGAACCGACAAGAATATAAATAAAATTTTCCGTTTTGCCTATCCTCACAGGCTTATTTGAAACAGTAACAGCCGTAAGGTTCAAACGCTCAACCGATCTCACAATGATCGGCTTAAGTATGTTCGGCAGAGCATCGCCGTCAATAAATATCTTCATGCGTGAAATATACACTCAAAAATATTTTATTGCAATCAGAACGGATTTAAAGTAAATTAAAGATAAAAAAACGGAGAAAATGATGCTCAAGAAAATAATATTGTTGCTCATAGCCTTATCAGCCGCATGCCTTTACTCACAGGTAATGGATAATCATTACATACAGCCCGATGACTATTTCATATCAGACAGACCGCTCGAAGGTCACAGCTGGATAGGAATTCAGGTCGCCAAAATGATCGAACCCCCGGGAGCTAACACTAACGGCGAAGCAAAATTTATGAGAGTTCATGACGGCAAAGAGCTCTGGACAAAAAATTACTGGCAGTCCAGAATAGCTGCTGAGAACGAGATAAAGATCGGAACCGTAGCAATAATGTTCGATTACTCTTCCGGCGACGTATACATTCCGCCCAAACAAAGGGATGACGCAAGAACGCACAACTGGTTCATGGCTAAGATCACAGATACTTCCACATTATATAAAGGTCATGTTTTAGTCTCCGGCGGGTACAATGTCAGAAAAGATAACATCAGGGTCATTGGAGCAGCAGCAGAATTACCCGTAAAGATCGCCGAGACCGTAAAATCAGCACCGGCTGAACCGGTAAAAAAAGAAACGTCTGTCGTAAAACAGGAACCTGTAAAAGCCGCAGCTGATCCGAACCTGAAGATAGTTAAAGCGGTGTACGGCGATTTTTTAGAAGACAATTCGATGGATGTTACCGATATACTTAACGCAAAAGTAAAAGACGGATATCTCAAAGTCACCTGCTCGGATACGTTCCTCGGAGTGAATTTCCCGACAGCCAACGAAAAAAGCCTTCAGATAAAATATCAGACCAAAGACGGCGTTTTCGAGACAGTAGTTATCCAAAGCATGTCGGCAAAACTGCCGGATAAGAATCACAGAAAAGTAAAACAGTAAATAAAATGGCCGGATCAACCGGCCGTTTTTTATTTAATCTTCAAGCGCATGAACTAAAAGCCCCGATCTTAATTTAGGCTCGAACCACGTCGATTTTGGAGGCATTACTTTTCCCGAATCGGCTATCTTCATCAGCTCTTTTACAGATGTCGGATACATCGCGAAAGCGACTTTGAATTTACCGCTGTCGACAAGTTTAACCAGCTCTTTAAGACCTCTGATGCCGCCGACGAAATCGATATCGTCCGAAGTCCTGGGATCCTTAATTCCGAAGAACGGATCAAGTATTTTATCCTGAAGTATCGAAATATCTAATGATTTAACCGGATCCGAATTGTCCCTTATCCCTGTTTTAAGCGCAAGCTTATACCAGCTTTTTTTATAATACATTCCGATCTCGCCTTTCTTTTTCGGTCTGTATTCATCCTTACCGGCTTTTGTAATATTAAATAATCCTTCAAGCGAAGAGAAAAGCTCTTTCTCGGTATGCCCGTTCAGGCTTTTAAGAACCCTGTTGTAATCGAATATCTTAAGCTGATTGTCAGGGAAAAGAACCGACATAAAGAAATTATATTCTTCTTTGCCTGTATGCTTTTTGTTCTTAGCCTGTCTTCTTTTAGCCACCATTGCGCCCGAAGCAGCCCTGTGATGCCCGTCAGCGATATAAAGATACTTGGTGAGCTTGATCCTGGCTATGATCCTGTCAGCCAGTTTTTCGTCTTTTACGATCCATACCGTATGACCTATACCGTCTTCTGCTACGAAATCGTAAACAGGTTTATCTTTTACAATCTCTTCCACCATTGCGTTTACGCATTTTCTCGCTTTATATGTAAGAAATATCGGGCCTGCGTTTATACCGGTAACGTCAACGTGTTTGATCCTGTCTTCCTCTTTCGCTTTTCTTGTGTGTTCGTGTTTTTTTATCACATCACTGTAATAATCTTCCGCGCTGCAGCAACCTACTATCCCGTACTGCTCTCTTCCGTCCATCGTCTGGCGGTAAATGTATAGGTGCTCCTCTTTATCCTGAATGAACCAGCCTTCCTTCATAAATAATTGAAAATTCTCTTTCGCTTTCTGATAAACTTTATCAGAATAAAGGTCAGTCCCCTTAGGAAGATCGATCTCCGGTTTGTTGATGTGTAAAAACGAATATTTGTTGCCTTTTGCTATCTCTTTAGCCTCTTCGCTGTTGATCACGTCGTAGGGATAGCTGGCGATCTTCGCCTCAAGCCCCTTTTTCGGCCTTATGGCTTTAAATTTTCTCAGTACTGCCATTTCATGCTCCGTTCTATTTTAGTTGATTTTTTTTGTGAATATATTTTTAAATATAAAGTCAGTCAAGGAATATTTTTAATTCATTTCATTACCTAATTCAAACGTTTCACACTCAAAAAGCGTTCTTTCGCAATATTTAATTATGATTTTAACCGCTAAGAACATATATTTCACACTGTTGTATAATTAAGTAATCAAGTATATGAGACCATAAAATGAAAAAGAAAACTGTGATAAGAATCTCGATAGCTGTTGTAATAGTCGCTGCAATAATAATATCGGTTTATTATGCAAAAAAGCCGAAACCGGTATTTATCGAATCGGACAGAGCCGTTATCAGAACTATCGTAAAAACAGTATCAGCATCAGGCGTGATCGAACCTGTCAAGAAAGTCAACATTTCTTCATCCATTTCTGCTAATATAATCGAGCTTCTGGTTAAAGAAGGCCAGTCCGTAAATAAAGGCGACCTTCTTGCCCGTTTAGACAGGGAGACCATTCTGGCCGAAGTTGAACAACAGACAGCCGCCCTTACGCAGCAGCAGCACAGCTCCGAAGCGGCGAAGCTTCAGCTTAAACAGGCTCAGATCGATTACGACAATAAAAAACAACTGAAAACCAATAATTTTATTTCGGACAGCGAATTCGAAGCCTATCAGATTAAGCTGGACATAGCTAAGACAGCTTATGAATCATCTCTCGAGAGCATCAAGCTTCAGACCGCTTACCTTGATCAGATAAAGGACAGACTCGGTAAAACTAATATATATGCCCCGATGGATGGCATCGTTACAAAGCTTTATAAAGAAGAGGGCGAAATGGTTCTGGGCAGCCAGTTTAATACGGATGTAATCCTGAGTATCGCTGATCTTAACGCTTATAAAGTTAATGTTGATGTGGATGAGAATGATGTTACTTCTATATCACTATATGATTCAGTAAAGATAACTCTGGACGCGATGGAAGACTCAGTCTTTACAGGTGTGGTTACCGAGATCGGCAATACTCCTTTGAACGCCGCGAACGCCGATGTGGCAGTTGAGTATACGGTTGCTGTGAACATGATCACAAAAAACGATCTGATAAAACCGGGAATGACTACTTACGCCGAGATCGTTACCGATGTGGTAGAAGATGTCCTTTCCGTTCCTATTCAGTCTCTCGCAAGACGCAAAAAGAACGGGATGGTGAACGGAACAGGTTCAAAAGATCCTGACGGAGAGTACGAAGACATCATTTTCAGGCTCAAAGACGGAGATGAGGATGAATTCACCGTTGAAGCAGTTAAGATAAAGACAGGGATATCGAACGAAAGATATATTCACATAACAGACGGCCTTAAAGTGAACGATCTAATCGTGTCCGGCGACTATAAAACGATAAGTAAAGTGCTGAAAGACGGGATGAAGGTTAAGCAGACTTTGAAGAACGACTCGGTTAAATGATCATGGATGAATATTTAATAAAAATAGAAGATCTGTTTAAGACCTATCAGCCCGGCGAAGAAGTGATACACGCTCTAAACAATGTTTCATTAACTGTAAAGCGGAACGAATACATTGCAGTCATGGGCGCATCGGGTTCGGGAAAATCCACGCTGATGAACATTATAGGATGTCTTGACACTCCGACATCAGGAAGATATTTTCTGAACGGAATGAATGTTGCCGGCATGAATGATGTGCAGCTGGCATCTGTCAGGAATAAAGAGATCGGATTCGTTTTTCAGACATTCAATCTGCTGGCAAGATCGACAGCCTTGAGCAATGTGGAACTGCCGCTGATCTATTCGAAAACTGATTCAGATGACAGAAAGAAAAGAGCCGAAGAAGCTCTTACACGCGTCGGACTGGGTGAAAGGATGAAACACAGACCCAACGAGCTTTCCGGCGGACAAAAGCAGAGGGTCGCGATAGCCAGAGCTCTTGTCAACAGACCGTCGATAATCCTGGCGGACGAGCCTACGGGGAATCTGGATTCTAAAACAAGCATGGAGATCATGCAGCTGTTCAAAGAGCTACACGAAGAGGGTAACACGCTTATTGTAGTGACTCACGAGCAGGACATTGCTGATTTCGCCCAGAGAATAATCAGGCTGAAAGACGGATTTATCGAGCACGATACTTTAAAAGGCGGTTAAATTGCGCCATATATACGAAGCAATACTCATCTCTTTAAGCTCTATAAAAGAAAACAAGCTGAGATCTTTTCTTACCCTTCTCGGAATTATGATAGGCGTTACGACTATAATCTTCATTCATTCGGTCATGAAAGGTACCGAAAAATATATTATCGGGCAGCTTTCCTCGCTCGGGTCGAATTCGCTTTACATTTCCAAATTCACATGGATGGAGAACGACTGGAGAAAGGAGATTAAAAGAAAGCCGCTTACCGAAAAACACGCGGACTTTATCAGAGAGAACTCCGAACTTGCAGAATATGTGACTCCGGTAATAAATTCATGGGGAAACGCTAAATATAAAGATAATGAAGTTAGGAACATTCTGGTCGTCGGAAGCACCGCGGATTATGAATTCACTTCGGATGCCACTCCGGGAACGGGCAGGTTTTTTACTTACAGCGAGAACGACAGGAATTCAAATGTCGCTGTCTTAGGCTATGAAGTGAGCAGCATTCTGTTCGATGAGGGAGAATCTGTCGGAAAAAATGTTAAGATCAACGGCCATAAATACCTTGTTATCGGAGTACTTCCGAAAAAGGGCGAGATATTCGGTGAAAGCCTGGACAAACAGATCATTATTCCCATCGGCAGCCTGAAAAAATATTTCTGGTGGGGAAAAAGACATGGAGTAGATATAAAAGTGACCGCGAAAGATCCGACTATGATAAATCAGACAAAATCCGAGCTCACATCGCTACTACGTACCGCACGCGGCTTAAAACCCGGAGATGACAACGATTTTTCCATAAACGAGATAAAGCAGATCCTTGATTTTCTTAATAAGGTGACCCGCACGCTCCGTCTGCTTATTATAGCTATCGGAGCGATGTCTCTTCTTGTAGGCGGCATAGGCATCATGAACGTCATGCTCGTTACGGTCACTCAGCGCACTAGAGAGATCGGCACAAGAAAAGCGATAGGTGCGACAAGCAGGCTAATCATGTTCCAGTTCACAACTGAATCAATGATCCTTTGCATGGTGGGTGGAATCGCCGGAACTCTTGCGGGCTTTACTGCGGCAAGCCTGATCAGCAGGTTCACTCCTCTACCTTCAGCCGTCTCGCTGTCATCCGTGATAATAGGGGTCGGATTTTCGGCACTTGTGGGAATTATTTTCGGGTATTTTCCCGCAAAAAAAGCCGCGGATCTTAATCCTATCGAAGCTCTGAGGTACGAATAATGTTTAAAGATATTTTTATTATTGCTCTCAATACCCTCAGAATGCACAAGCTGAGATCATTTCTTACGATGCTCGGGATAATAATTGGGATCATGGTAATCATACTAATGCAGGCGGCGATCGAAGGTTTAAGAAAAGAAATAAGCACAGAGATAGACAAGCTAGGTTCGGCGAGTTTCGTTGTTTCAAAAATGCCGGCTTTTCAGCACGGAAATGACTGGGAAAAATATGAGAAAAGAACGAACCTGACAGCTGATCTTATCCCTCTTATAAAAAAGGACTGCCCCGACATTACCGGTATAATCCCGATAATGGAGAACTGGAACGAAGAGATAACTTATAAGAATAAGAAGACCGACAGAAAAGCGATAATCATAGGAGCTTCGGACGGCTGGCTCGAAATTTCAGGATATGAGATTGGGGAAGGCAGATTTTTTTCTGAGAATGATTATCTTTTTCGCCAGAATTACGTTGTAATAGGTACAACGATATCCGACAGACTTTTCGACGGAGCTTCTCCCGTAGGCCGGTATGTCCTGATAGAAAATAAAAAATTTCTGGTGATCGGCGAATTTGTATCTAAGGGAACAAAATTCAATTACGATCAGGACATAATCGCCTGCATATCTGATTTTCACTACGAGAAACTATACGGTAAATCCCGGAACATAGACATGCTTGTTCAGGCCGTTTCAACTCAGAAACTTTCCGCGGCGAAAGACCAGGTCATAATGTCCCTTCGAAGGCAGAGGAATCTGAAAGCGGACGATGAAAACGATTTTGAGATCACGACTAAGGACGAGATCACTGATAAAATGAACGGAATAATAGCTGTTATCTATCTTGTCGCGCTGTCGATCGGGGGAA
This sequence comes from bacterium, assembly GCA_029559475.1. Taxonomy (GTDB): domain Bacteria; phylum UBA4055; class UBA4055; order UBA4055; family UBA4055; genus UBA12480. The sequence goes on along the minus strand of JAKQBN010000055.1, from coordinate 94,805 downwards.
TGTCTTTACTTGTCGGAAGCATCGGTATCATGAATATGATGCTGGTGTCGATAACTGAAAGAACAAATGAGATAGGAATTAGGCGCTCGCTCGGCGCGAATAAAGTTAATATAATCACCCAGTTCCTGATAGAATCCGTTCTTTTAAGCCTGACAGGCGGAACTGCAGGAATAATCATCGGCATATCTGTATCAAAGATCATTTCTGCCGTATCGAGCTATTCCACTTTCGCGCCGCTTTGGACTATAGCTACTGCATTTACTGTATCATTGTTAATTGGTATTAGCGCCGGGATATATCCCGCGCTCAAGGCGAGCAATCTTAATCCGATCGATGCCCTGAGGCAGGAATAAGAAATTATTTTTTTATCTTTTCCGAATCTATAACGCAGGTCGTGTAAATACCGCCCCTAACATTATAATTAGTTTCAATTCTTAGAGACTTCGGTTTTAGAAGATTTTTCAGATCCTTATATATTCTGTCAGTAAGCTCTTCCTGATATATGCCTACATTTCTGAATGAAACAAGATAATATTTGAGAGATTTAAGCTCAACTATCAGTTTGTTCGGCACGTAATGAATATTCAGATTGCTGTAATCAGGAAGCCCCGAGAACGGGCAGACTGCCGAGAGCTCATCAGTTTCGAATGTTATCTCCTGGGTCTCCCCTTTATAAATTATCGTTTCAAGAAAATCTGTTCTTATTGACTTGTGCGAATCGAACCCGAATTCCTTTCCGCTTGCTTTAGGCATAAATTGCCCCCTTATCTCTTTCTTACTATTTTACCTTCGGCCATGACCATTTTCGGATAAGCCCCCAGATGCATAGGTTCTTTATCCCATACGATCAGACTGGCAGTCTTTCCTTTTTCGACCGTTCCGAGAATGTCGTCAATTCCTAATATTTTCGCGTTCTTATATGTCACGACCGATATCGCTTCCTCATCCTTCATTCCATAGATAAGGAAGAATTTGAGGCTGTCGCGCAGATGAGGCGTCCATATAACCGGATGATCTGTCATAAGCCCGTATTCGGCTTTCGATCTCATTAAGAGTTCCGCGTTCTGATAATAGGCATGAGCAAGTTCGATCTTCGGTCCTATCCCGCCTAAAGGTCCGAATATTACCGGGATCCCCGCTTTTCCGAGTTCGTCATAGATCTCTTTGTGGAAAACGTCGCATGTGTGGTCTGCCGTAGCCTTAATTCCGTATTTTTTCACAAGTTTTATCAGATACAGAACGTCGTCTTCTTTATGAACATGTATCTTCGCTGTCACTTTTCCTGACAGGATCTCAAGTATAGCCTTTTCGTCGGGTGTGAACTCTAATTCGAATTCTCTAAGAGTCTGCTTTTTCTGCTCGGTATATTCTTTAGCGGATATTTTTTCCTTCCCGGTCTTTTTCTTTTCTATTTCGCTCAGTTTTTTATCCCTCGCTATCCCGGCTTTCTCTTTTTTTGCAAGAACGGTATCGAATTTCTCTTCGAGCATGGAATAGATTCCCATTCTCGTATTCGGTCTCTTCCCTCTCCATTCGCCCGTCGATCTGGGATTGAAACCTAATGCCATTTTATATCCGTAATCCTTTAAAAGAGCATCCTTCGTATTCTCAGCGAAATTCTTTATTATCATCGCTCTTCCGCCGATGAGATTGCCGCTTCCGGGTACAACGCAGGAATAAAGTACTCCGAAATCAACAGCATCTTTAAATGCCCTGTCGTCGTAGTATATGCTGTTCAACGGATCGTTAAGAGGCATGAACTGATCAGAAATGTCGTTGCCTTCGCTTTCACCGTCAGGTTCTCCGTCGCGAAACATCCCGATATGAGAATGCGCATCAATGAAAGCAGGTGTCACAATGCCTTCGTAATCAGCTTTGACATCCTTTTTTGTTAATTCGGCGATCTTACCGTCCTCGACAATTATATTTTGTTCGTACAGTTTTGATTTTCCGTTATAAAGGACTTTAGCCCTTACTACGATCCTCTTTCCCATTTCTCTCTCCCTTATTATAATTGATTTTTTAATTCTTCGATCTCTTCAAATGAATAAAGCCTTCCCGATCCTATGCCCGGGCATGTTTTTGTTTCCTCATCCCATTTTGATTTTTTATAGAGCAGTGTTTTCCAGAAAGGATAAGTTCTGCACTGTGTCGGCCTCGCTTCATATATTTTACAGCCTTTTACGATCGGGTCCCAGAAAATACAGGCTCCGTTCCCTGCATCGCGAAAAACCGTGTATCCGTCAACGGTCGAAAGATATGTCCTCTGCAGTTCTTCTAATGTGAAACCCGATTTATCAACAAGCCTGTCGAGGTCTTTCTGAAAAATAAATACATACCCCTGCACATTGCAGCAGTTTCCGCACTTTTTGCATTCGAACCGTATTCCACCGTCGTAAAACCCCATACTTTTCCTATTCTCCAAACGAAACAAAAATAAACTTTTCGGATTATTTTATCAACTTAAATTTATTTTAAGTTTGACTTAGAATGAACTTTTATTTAATTTTCGGTTTGAATTTAAAAAATTCATGGAGAATTGGATGAAAATACTCATCACCGGCGGCGCAGGCTATATTGCATCTCATACGAATGTTGAACTCTTAAAAGAAGATTATGAACTTGTTCTCGTTGATAATTTTAGCAACTCTGTATATGAAAGCGTAGAGAGAGTTGAAAAGTTAACGGGTAAACAGGTAAGTTTCTACGAGGCTGATCTTAGGGATCCTGAAGCGATCGAAAAAGTATTTGAAGCTGAAAAAGACATTTTCGCCGTGATCCATTTCGCAGCCTTAAAAGCTGTCGGCGAATCTGTCGAAAAGCCTCTTGAGTATTACGAGAACAATATTACCGGCTCACTGAACCTTTACAAAGCTATGCGTAAGAACGGTGTGCAGAATTTCGTTTTCAGTTCATCGGCTACAGTTTACGGTGACCCTGAACAGATCCCCGTTAAAGAAGATGCGCCGGTTCATGCGACAAATCCGTACGGGCACACTAAAGCTATGATGGAACAGATACTTCTTGACGCTGCGAAAGCTCACAGCTGGAATGTAGTGATCTTAAGATATTTTAATCCTGTCGGCGCTCATGATTCAGGACTGATTGGTGAAGATCCTGAATATCCCAACAATCTTCTGCCTTTTGTAAGTCAGGTCGCCGCGGGGATCAGAGAAAAAGTAGTCGTTTTCGGCAACGACTGGTCTACGCCCGACGGAACAGGAGTAAGGGACTATATTCATGTTGTCGATCTTGCCAAAGCACACGTTAAAGCGATAGTAAAAATTAAAAACAACCGCGGTTCTTTTATTTATAATATCGGAACCGGAAGAGGTTATTCTGTTCTCGAAATGATACGGGCTTTCAGTAAAGCCTGCGGTCACGACGTGCCTTATGTAATAGGACCTCGCCGCCCGGGAGATGTGGCCGAAGTTTTGGCCGATCCGTCGAAAGCGAACAACGAACTCGGCTGGAAAGCGGAGCTCGGACTTGATGAAATGGTAAATTCCGCCTGGAAATGGCAGAAATTAAATCCTAAAGGTTATAAAAATTGAATAAAGGGGAGAAATAATGAGCGAGAAGATTAAGTATTCGGTAAGCCCTTCCGGAGAGAAATTCCCAATACCGGCAAAAGAGGACTACGCGAAAGAAATGTCCAGGCTGACTAAACTTAGTGAGAAAGCAAGAAAAGAAGGCAAAGAAGTGGTAGTTGTAATGGGCGTCGGATTCGTCGGAGCGGTAATGGCGGCGATAGTAGCTGACACAAAGGACGGTAAAGGTAAATACTCGAAATTCGTGATCGGGTGTCAGAGACCAAGCCCGAGAAGCTACTGGAAAATACCCATGCTTAATAGAGGCGAATCTCCCGTGAAAGCCGAAGATCCCGAAGTTGACGAACTGATCACAAGATGCGTAAAGAAAGAAAAAACGCTTGTAGCTACCTATAACAGCGACTGTCTGAGCCTTGCCGACTGCGTAGTAGTAGATGTTCAGTGCGATTTTTCCAAAAACGATCTTGGTAATATGAAAACTGGTGAAGCCGACATGGCTGCCCTTGAAGCGACAATGAAGACCATCGGTCAGAACATCAGACCGGAATGTCTTATTCTTATAGAAACTACCGTGGCACCCGGGACAACGGAGTTTGTCGCTTGGCCGATACTAAAGAAGGAATTCTCAAAAAGAGGCCTGAAAGAAACCCCTCTACTCGCACACAGCTTTGAAAGAGTTATGCCTGGAAGAGAATATGTGGCCAGCATCAGGGATTTCTGGAGAGTCTGTTCAGGCTGTAATAAAAAAGCGCGCGACAGAGTTGAGAAATTTCTGCATGAAGTATTAAATACAAAAAAATTCCCTCTTACTGTCATGGACAGACCGATAGAATCAGAAACGACAAAGATAGTTGAGAATTCATACAGGGCTACGATCCTTGCCTATCTTAACGAGTGGAGCCTTTTTGCTGAAAAGAACGGGGTTGATATCATAAAAGTCATTAAAGCGATAAAAATGCGCCCGACTCATAACAATATGATATTTCCAGGCCCGGGCATCGGAGGATACTGCCTTCCTAAAGACGGCGGACTCGGTTACTGGTCATACAAACACATCCTCGGATTTGATGACGGAGATTCGATCTTCAAGATCACTCCTACAGCCATCGACATAAATGACACGAGGGCTCTTCACGTTGCTGAACTTACAAGGGACGCGCTAAAAGAAATGAGCAGATACATTGCCGGTTCGCAGATACTTTTATGCGGCGCCAGCTACAGACAGGATGTAGGTGATACAAGGTACAGCGGTTCTGAGCTTGTAATAAGAAAACTTACCGAAATGGGAGCTGAACTAAGAGTCCATGATCCTTACGTTGATCACTGGTACGAGTTCGAATCTCAGGAAACTTATCCTTCACCCGGACATTCATGGGCAAGATTCTTCAGAAATCAGGAGGAACTTACAAAACTAAGGGTAGGAAAAGATCTGAAAAAAGAACTTAAAGGAGTAGAAGCTGTAATTCTTGCGGTGCCGCACAGCGAATATATTGACCTAGATCCGAAAAAGATCGTTCAGTGGGCAGGCGGTCCAATAGCCGTAATAGACTGCTTCGGAATTCTTTCGGACGAAAAGATAAAGCATTACTTAAAACTCGGTTGCGACGTAAAAGCTTTGGGTCGAGGTCATATTCAGAGACTGAAAGAAGATCTGAAAAAATAATTTTCTGTAATTATTTTGTTTAAAAAAGAGGGCAAGTTCCCTCTTTTTAATTGATTTCGAATAAAAAATTAATAAGTTTCAAACTTAATTATATTGTAAAATCAATAATGTTATGTTATATTTAAAATCAGCAGCGCTGGCTGAGGAGAAAATATCTAATATTTCAGGAAATGTAAATGAGAACGGGTATTCATATTACGCATGAGGCAGTTCAGAAAATAGGCGGAATAGGTTCGGTTATAGCAGGTCTGTTAACTGCACAATCATATAACCGGTTTTTCGACAGAACGATCCTGTACGGACCTTTATTTAATACAGACGGTTCACCGTCATCAAGACTCGGAAAAGACGGCGTAGTCCGTTATTCGGGAATAGACAATTATGATACAGAGAAATTCACTCACATATTTTCTCCCATAGAAAAAAAATACGGCATAGGAATCGTTTACGGTAAAAGGATAATCCCGAACGAGACCGATCCGAATAATTTTTGCGAAACCGAGACTATTCTTGTGCATATAAACAATATGAAAACAGAATATGCCGACAAATTCAAATTCCTGTTATGGGAAAATTATAAGATCCAGTCCGACAGATATTCCGACTGGGATTATGAGCAGTACCTAAGGATAGCCGTTCCCTACACTGAAATAATCGGATCGCTTTCTGCGAAAGACGACGTTCTTGTACATTTTTCTCACGAATACATGGGAATGGCGTCAGTGTTAAAAGTTATCGCAGAAAGAGATAAAAATAAAAAGAAACATGACAGGACGGTATTTTACGCACATGAAGTTTCAACTGCAAGAAGCATAGTGGAAAACCATCAGGGACACGACATCAGTTTTTACGGAATAATGAGGCATGAATCAGTCGAGAAAAAATCAATGGAAGACGTTTTCGGGGACAGATCTTCTTATTACAGGAACGAACTGGTAAAAAGAACGTCATATGTCGATCACATTTTTGCTGTAAGCGACCTCATAGCGGATGAAATAAAATTTTTAAATCCCGGGACCGACCCGAAAAAAATATCTGTTGTTTATAACGGAATATCTCTTAAAAAAACGAGTCATGAAAAAAAGAACCGGAGCAGATCCGTTCTTGCAAAATACTGCAAGACTCTTTTAAACTATGAACCGGATGCTGTTTTTACGCACGTTACAAGGCTGGTTTCCAGTAAAGGCCTGTGGCGCGACATAATGCTTTTAGAAGAACTTGACGAACTTTTTCATAAACAGTCTATGACCGGATTCTACATTCTTCTATCGTCTCTTATCGGCACCGGCAGACCTGCTTCAGATATACCGAGAATGGAGAATGAATACGGATGGCCTGTACTTCACAGGGACGGCTGGCCCGATCTTGTCGGAATTGAGAATGAAGTCTATGACAGAATATCTCATTTTAATGCGAAATCAAAAGCAATAAAAGGTATTTTTATAAATCAGTTCGGTTTCAACAGGCATTCCTGCGGGAACAGGATACCCGAAAACGCCGGATGGATCGACCTGAGGATGGGTTCGGACGCAGAACTCGGAATGTCTGTCTATGAACCTTTCGGAATAGCGCAGATAGAAACGATCCAGTTCGGCGGCCTGGCTGTTCTTTCGGATGCCTGCGGATGCTGCGGACTCGTTAAAGAAAAATACCGTTCTTATCCTTCTTCATATCACATTCTGGATTTTACGGCCAATTCTAAAAACCTGCCGGTTGAAAATCTTCTTGATCTTGACAGCCGAACAAAATCGGAGATCGAAAGAGCAGTGATTAAAGATAACGCTCCTGTTGTTTTTGAAAAAATAAAGAACAATCTTGATGAGAAAAGATCGGAAGATCATTTTAAACAGGCTCAGAAACTTGCTTTCGAAATAGACTGGGACCATCTCGTTTCAAAACATATTATACCGGTGTTAAACAAATATTAGGAGGCTCGATTATGGATTTCAATTATTATTATAACGAGGTAATGCATCACGAATGGGTGATCAGCAATAACAGGGGCGGCTATTCTATGGGCTGCGGAAATCTTGTGAACAAGCGTAAATACAACGGGCTTCTGATAGCTTCCGACAAGAACCTGAAAAGAACCCATATAGTTCAGGCTCAGGAAGTAAAAGTCAGGTGGAGAAGCAAAGAGGTTTACCTTGATTCCAACAATTATGCCGACTGCATTTATCCGGACGGATATGAACACATCGTAAAAACATGGTTCTATCCCTACCCGACGTTTTTATATTCATCTATACCTAAATCTGATGAATTCATCGTTGTGAAGAGCATAAAAATGCATCCTTCCAAAAATATTGTCAAGGTGACTTTCACTAACCACTGCAGCACTGCTGTAGAACTTGAGGTTCGTCCGAAATTTTCGTTAAGGGACCATCATGCTGTCAACGACCCGAACGCGTGGGATAATACCGTTACGATTTTTATGAAAGATGATGAGCGTTCAGCTACTTTCAGCCGACTTGATACTAAAACTGAAGGTCATATTGCTGTTTCAGATGGAACGATCAGCGATTCAAAGATAATTTTCAGAAATGTATATTATCCGGCAGACGCTACAAGAGGTTATGATGCGTATGAAAGCGTTATCTCTCCGTGCGTGATAAGCATAACACTGGAAGAGAACGGTTCCGCTTATATTCTCTATTCGGACGAGCATATTGACAATATCGAGAAAGCCTCGAAGGAGATCGATAAAAGATATTCAAAAAGCGTTTTCCCGAAAGATCATCCGGAAAAATGCGGACATGAATACTCGCTTAGTAATGTCAGCTTTGATGACGATAATCTTTACGCTCTAAAGAAATATCCCGATATTCTTTCTGACATATATGACTCATTCATTTTAAAGGATGATATAATCGCAGGATATCCGTGGTTTTCATCCTGGGGCAGAGATACTATGATAAGCATAAAGGGGCTTCTTTATCAGAAAAAATATGATCTATATTTAAAAATACTTGATAAATACGGAAAGCAGCTTCAGAAAGGGATGCTGCCTAACGTAATCGGCGAGGGCGGATTAGGAACCAACCATAATTCTGTTGATGCTTCTCTATGGTTCGCAGTAAGATTATATGACGTTTGGGATGTTATAGAAGACGAAAAAACTAAATTAAAAATGTTCGGTTATCTTTCAGAGATAATCGGAAATTACGGTTTCAATAAACTTCTTCCCTTCTTCTGCGACGACGACGGTCTTATCGAGATCAAGCCGGGTGATGCAGGACTGACCTGGATGGACGCGAAGGTCTACGGGAATCCCGTAACACCGAGATACGGGAAACCTGTTGAGATCAACGCATTATGGTATAATGCCCTTAAGACTTTCGAGCTTGCCGCAAAAGATCTTAAGAAAAAATCTTTCAAGCTGAAATATATTAAATTCAGTCTCAAGGATGTTTCTGAACTGATAAAAAATGCTGAATCATCTTCTGAAAAATTCGTTATTAACGGCCATCTTTCAGACAGGATAGAGAACAATTATCAGATAGACGAATACAGACCGAACATGATGATAGCTACTTCGCTTCCTTTCTTGCTCTGGGATGAAGAGATAATCCGGAACAGTTTCAGCATCGCGCATGAAGAACTTTTGACACCTTACGGATTAAGAACTCTAACGCCGAGAAACAGCTCTTTTAAGAAAAAATACATCGGCAGCCAGACCCAGCTCGATATGGCTTATCATCAGGGAACGGTCTGGGCGTGGCTTCTTGGTCCTTTCATTGAAACTTTCGTTCTGATAAACAAAAGAAAAATGAAAAAAGCTGAACTTAAAAGCGGCATCGATTCATTTATCGGCAGATTTAAGCAGGGAATTCTTAGAGGGCATATTTCATCCGTCGCTGAAGTATGGGACGGTTCGGATCCGCATTTTTCGAAAGGATGCCCGGCTCAAGCCTGGAGCGTAGCCGCCCTGATTACAGCCGAACATATATTCGATAAGATCGAAAAGCCAGAGGTTAAAAAATGAGAGTTCTGATGTTCACGTGGGAGTTCCCCCCCCTGATTTCCGGAGGGCTCGGAACGGCCTGCTACGGGATCGTAAAAGGACTTCTAAAAAAAGGGGTTGAGGTTGATCTTGTGCTGCCCACTAAAGAGGAAGTTTATTTCCCGATGCGGAAAGAATCGGATGTTGATGATCTTCCGATCAAATTCATTTCTCCTCAAAAGGAGATCGAATTTAATAATACGGTATTTACAACAAGCACCGAAAAATATCAGTACGTGGGGATTTCATCTGTTCCCGAATCGTACATCAGCGTAAAGGAGATAAAATCATTTTACGATTATTTTAAAGTTTTCGTGGAAAGATCTGAATACAAGACGAAAGTGCCTTTCCAGGAAGTGCTCAATAATATCATGGGAAGCGAGAACATTTTCGAGAAAGTTAAAGAATTCACTCTCCGCGCCCAGAGATATGCCCAGACGCTGGACTATGACCTGATACACGCTCATGACTGGCTGACCTATCCTGCGGGGATAGTAGCCAAGACGGTTTCGGGGAAAAAACTGGTATGCCACATCCACGCGACCGAATTCGACCGGGCAGGCGGAGCGGGTGATATAAGGATCCACAACATTGAGTATTCAGGCATGACTGAAGCTGATTCGGTGATTGCGGTCTCAAGATATACCGCCGAGATGGTGATATCCCGTTATCTGATTGATACCGCGAAGATCAGCGTTGTGCATAATGCGCATAATATCGATATAAAAGAATCGGAGCATAAGAAACGCCTTTTCAAAGATCCCGTAGTTCTCTTTCTGGGCCGTATCACTCTTCAGAAAGGACCCGATTACTTTCTGGAGGCCGCAAGGATAATTCTGAAAAAATATCCTAAAGTAAGGTTCGTCATGGCCGGCGCCGGAGACATGGAAAAGAAGATCGTTCACAAGTCTGCGAAATACAGGCTGAAGAACAGATTCCTCTTCACGGGTTTTCTCAACGGGTCCCATGTGGCTGAAATGTTCGAGAATTCAGATATTTATGTTTTAAGTTCGGTATCTGAACCTTTCGGCATAGCTCCGCTCGAAGCGATGTCGTACAGCCTCGCAACTATTATATCCAAACAGTCGGGTGTAGCCGAAGTGATCCAGAACGCCATCAAAGTCGATTTCTGGGATGTCAAACTTCTCGCTCATCATATCATCGAACTGATCGAAAAACCTGAATACAGGAAAAAACTGGGTCTTGCAGGAAGGCATGAAGTCGAACTGATCAAGTGGGACAAAGCCTGCGATGAAATTATTCAGGTATACAAAAAAACTATGAAAAGGCAGCTATCATGATAAATTTAGTATTCTATTTTCAGGTGCACCAGCCTTACAGGATCAGAAATTTTTCGGTGCTCGACATCGGAAAAGGAAAGGATTTTTTCGATGACGAACTGAACGGCGAAGTAATGCGTAAGGTGGCGAACAAATGTTATCTTCCCACGAATAAGCTGATGCTCGAGCTTATCGATAAGTTCGAGGGAAGGTTCAGGGTTTCTTATTCGATTACCGGCACGGCTATCGAGCAGTTCAGAAAATACTGCCCTGAGGTTCTGTATTCTTTCCGCGATCTTGCCAAAACGAACTGCGTGGAATTCATAGGCGAGACATACTACCACTCGCTGTCATTCCTTTATGACAAAGACGAATTTCTGGATCAGGTGAAAATGCACAGGGATACGATAAAAAAGGAATTCGGCTTCTCCCCCATCACTTTCAGGAACACGGAGCTTATATATCAGGATACGCTTTCTGATTATATCTGGGAGGAAGAGGGTTATAAGGTTATATTGACAGAAGGCGTTGACAGAATACTGGACTGGAGATCGCCTCTTTATTCATACAAAGATAAAAATAAAAACATGATGATGCTTCTCAAATTTTATTCGCTTTCCGACGATATTGCGTTCAGATTTTCGAATAAAGGATGGGTGGAGTATCCGCTGACCGTCGATAAATTCGTTAAATGGATCCGCGATCTGAACCTGATAGAAAAGGGCAAAAAAAATCTTTATCTCAACCTGTTCATGGACTATGAAACGTTCGGCGAACATCAGTGGGAGGAAACCGGTATCTTCGAATTCATGAGAGCTCTGCCCGGAAAAGCATTGAGATCGCAGCAGATAGATTTCGCCTGGCCTTCGGACGTTCTGCAGAAAACGAATTACCAGCCTGAAAGCATATCTTTCCCCGAACCTGTTTCGTGGGCTGATATGGAAAGGGACCTTTCAGCGTGGAGAGAGAACGACATGCAGTACAACGCGCTCGAGACTTTCTATGAGATACTTCCGAAGATAAAAGCTGCAGGCGATCCTGCGCTTATCGAAATGGCCAGAAAGCTTTCGACTTCCGATCATTATTATTACATGTCCACAAAATATTTCCAGGACGGCGATGTTCATAAATATTTTTCTCCTTACGGAGCGCCTGAAACGGGCTACAGGAATTTTATGAACGCTATCACTGATCTCGAAGAAAGAATTTAATTAATCCGGAGATAAAAAATGAAACTGAAAAATTTTTACGTAAAACCGGTTGTCCCTGATTCGCTGAAACCGCTTTATGAGATCTCTTATAATATGTGGTCGACCTGGGATAAAGAAGCCGAAAGGTTGTACAGAAGGATCAATCCCGAACTATTCAGATCGGTCAAGCATAATCCGGTCGAGTTTCTCTACAGGCTGCCTCCCGAAGACATGCTGAAACTTTCGAATGACAACGGATTCCTTTACGAGCTTACCAAGGTTTACGACAGGTTTAAAAGATATATGAATTTCAGCGGTTATTTTACCGACGAGAACGGTAAGGATATTCCGACCGACGCGGACGATATTATAGCATATTTCTCTATGGAGTTCGGAATGCATGAATCGGTAGCCATTTATTCGGGCGGACTCGGTGTTCTGGCAGGCGATTATCTGAAAGCCGCATCAGATACGGGCATACCGCTATACGGGATCGGTCTTCTTTATACTTACGGCTATATGAATCAGAGGATCGCGATAGACGGGTTCCAGCAGGAGGAATATCTGGAGAACAGATGGTATTTAAAGCCTGTCAAAGAAACTGTCGGTAAAGACGGCGAGCCAATAATTTTCTCAATGAGAATAAGAGGCCTGAATGTCTGGGTAAAGATCTGGGAGATAGATGTCGGCACTATAAAGCTATATCTGCTCGACACGAATATCCCGCAGAACGATCTTTCCTCACGATGCATCACGGATCACCTTTATATTGCGGACAAGCACCTGAGGATCCAGCAGGAGATCATACTCGGACAGGGCGGTCTGAAAGCTCTGGATATTCTCGGGATCAAACCGAAAATTTTCCATTTGAACGAAGGCCATTCGGCATTCCTTATCGTCGAAAGGATGAAACAGCTTATTCTCGATCATAAAATGCCTTTTGAAAAGGCTAAACAGCTGATAAAACAGTCCACTGTTTTTACCACGCATACCCCTGTGATCGAAGGAAATGAGCATTTTGACGAAAGCTTCATCCGTGAGTATTTTAAAGAGGATATCGAATCCATCGGTATGACCATGGACAGATTTCTGGAATGCGGAAAGATCGATAATTCGAGAATATTCTGGCTGCCGATCTTCGCTATAAAATACTCAAAATACAGAAACGGCGTTTCAAAACTGCACGGACATGTATCCCAGCAGATGTGGAAAGGGGTGTTCCCGTATATGCATGACGAGGAAGTGCCGATCGATTACGTTACGAACGGCGTCCATCTGCAGACATGGCTGAGTATGGAGATAACTTATCTTTTCGACAGATATCTCGGCCCCGATTATATGCATAAGGCTAATAAAGCTGAACTCTGGGACGGCATTTCCGTAATACCGAACAACGAGATCTGGGAAGCGCATAAAAGAAGAAAGGAACAGCTTATTACTTTTGTGAGAAAGAAACTGGTTAAAAGCCTTATGAGAAGAGGAGCGCCTGCTAAAAGCATAAAAAAAGCTCAGAACGCCCTAAATCCTGAATATCTGACAATAGGTTTCGCGAGACGTTTCGCAACTTATAAAAGAGCGAATCTTCTTCTTCAGGATCCCGAAAGGCTGAAAAAGATCCTCACAAGTCCGCACAGGCCTGTTCAGATAATCTTTGCCGGAAAAGCTCATCCTGCGGACGTTGCCGGTAAAACCATTATTAAAGACATAATAACGTTCGCTTATGAGAACAAACTCGAAGACCACATAGTTTTCGTCGAGGACTACGATATGGATATTGCTAGGCATATGATACAGGGAGTCGATGTATGGCTTAATAATCCTATCAAACCAATGGAGGCGAGCGGTACATCCGGGATCAAAGCGGGTATTAACGGAGTTCTGAATCTGAGCGTGCTTGACGGCTGGTGGCCGGAGTGCTTCAACGGCACCAACGGATGGGCCATAACCGCAGGAGATTACTACAGCGATATGGCTCTTAAAACCGCCGCCGAAGCTCAGCAGATATATGATCTTCTCGAAGAGGAGATCACTGAAAAGTACTATGAAAAAGAGGACAGCTATTTTCCCGAGGCCTGGGTCGAAATGATGAAAAGTTCGATTTTCAGCGTAGGCAAGGGATTCAACATGCACAGAATGCTTACCGAATATTACAATAAATTCTATGAAAGAGAATTCGACACTCTGGACATTCTGGAAAAAGATAATTTCAAACTGATCGACGAGTTCATAATCAAGAACAAATCTTTTGCGGAAAGATGGCATAACATCACTATAAAGGATTCATTCTCGAATTTTGATACTCAAAGCGCAGATTCGTCAGATACGATGTCTGTAGAAGTTTATGTTTACCTTGATCATATGAAGAGCGAGGATGTGGCTGTCGAACTTTTCTACTGCCCTGATGAAACTGAAAGAAACATCGTGCCTCTCAAGTTTATCGAGAAATATAACGATAACGTAGCTAAATTTACGGGCGGTTTCAAACTGACAAAATCTGGCGAGCAGGGATACAATATCAGGATCAGACCTTCCGATCCGTTATTCTTCGATCTCTATCCCGAATTCGTAAAATGGCTGATCATATAGAATATAAACGAAGAACGGGCCGTTAAGCCCGTTCTTTCCCCCTTTTATTGAACCGTCTGATACAAATATAACAAATCCCACGGCACTTTCTGTGTCGCAGGTCACAATTTTCCGTTTATATTTTTAAAGCCATTTTCTATAAATGAAGACCATAATTCCGGTCATAACCGACAAAAATGCTATGCCCATTACTATCATGAACGAGTGCTGGTAGGTCTGGAACGGCAAAGGTATGTTCATGCCGTAAATGCTTGATACAAGGGTCGGAATAGCTATTATTATAGTTATCGCGGCTAAAAATTTCATAACTATACTGAGCTTGTTGGACAGCAGCGAGGAAAAGAATCTCATCATTTCGCCGAGGATGCTTCCGTATATTTCCGCCATCTCGATGGCCTGTTTAATGTCGATAGTGATATCTTCTAAAATATCGTCTTTCTCTTCGTCTATTTCGAAAAGCCTGCTTCTTTTAAGCTTCTGGATCATTCTGTTGTTGGAATTCAATGAAGCTGTATAATGGATCAGCGATTTCTGGAGATTAAAGATCTGTACAAGGTCCTTATCGTTCATTGTTTCAAGGATCTCGCTTTCGATCTCGCCTGCTTTATGCCTGAGCTGTTTAAGATATTTTATATAAAGCTGATTCGTCCGGTTGAATATCTGAAGCATAGAAGACGGCCAGTCAGAAGGATCGAATTTTCTCACTCTTCCGTTCGCGAAATCGGATATGAGGTCGTTCTCTCTCGGACATACGGTAATCATAAGATTGTTCTTAATGATAATTATTCCTAAAGGGAGCGTCGTGAAGTTCGAGCCGTCCTCATCCATTTCGTGTACAGGGATCCTTGTTATAATGATGTAATTGCCGTCATCGATCTCGAGACGCGCGACTTCATCAAGGTCAAGAGGGTCCGTTATAAAATCCCTGGGAATATCGAATTCTGAAATTATCGAATTTATCTCGTCTGCCGAAGGATGCACCATGTTGATCCAGCATCCGTTTTCATGAGCATCGGTTTTAATAAGACCGTTAAGGGTATTTTTATAAATTTCGATCATTACAAGCATCCCTAATTCTGATAATAAGGTAAAAATAAAATAAAAAACAAGCAAGAGTAATTTAATTCGCCAGGTGTTATATTCACTTGAACTTAACGAATAAATTTCGTAATTTGTAAGCTTATTAATAATGGAAAGCGACGGATGAGCATTATTGAGCAGATTGAAGCTGTTTTGGAAAAGGGAAGTCTTGACGCCTCTCCCGAATCCAGATATGTATTCAGAACGGACACGACAAAATTCATGGGAAATCCCGATGTTGTCGTAAATGTGCGTACAGAAAACGAAATAGCAAAGATAGTTAGTATTGCCTCAAAGAATGGAGTCGCAGTTATTGCGAGAGGAGCGGGAACCGGCATGAGCGGAGGAGCTGTTCCCATCAAAGGCGGGATACTGCTCAATTTCGAGACTATGAATGAAATAATAAAAATCGACCCGAAGAAAAAACTCGCTTTCGTGCAGCCCGGAGTGATCACTGACGACCTGAGAAGATCAGCCCGTGAATTCGGATTGTATTATCCGCCGGATCCCTCAAGCAGCGCGGTATCTACAATAGGCGGGAACTTCGCCGAGAACGCCGGCGGACTTCACTGCGTGAAATACGGTGTTACTTCGCGCTATGTCAAAGGCTTCAAATTCGTTGACAGCTCGGGGATAATTCAGAAATGCGGCGTTTACGATGAAGATAATACCTTCCCCGGAGCTTTCGTTATGATCGGTTCTGAAGGAACTCTGGGTATTGTGACAGAGATAGCGCTTGAACTTATAGATAATCCGCCGCTTTATGACACTTACATCACCTATCACGACAGCCTTTTGAACGCGATAGCGACAGTTATAAAACTGAAAGGCACGGCCATCAACCCTGCCGTAATTGAACTGATAGATAAAGATGCCCTCAAAGCAGCCGTTACATATACGAACATCACTCTTCCGGAAAACACTGAAGCCGTGCTTATAATCAAGCTGGATTCGTATTTTCTTCCCGAGCTGCTTGAGAAAACCATCCTGATCGAGAATATATTCTCGCTGATGAAGGTCAGAGAGTTCAGAAAGGCTGAAAATGAAGATGAAGAAAGATCATTCTGGGACATGAGAAAGGCCGTTTCAACCTCGATAAAGAAAATTTCGCCCGATAAGATGAATGAGGATATCTGCGTTCCTTTGTCAAACATGTATTCATTCATAGAATCAACCCGCGATATTTCTGAGAAATACAGCCTGAAAATAGTCGTTTACGGCCATGCGGGCGACGGAAATCTTCATGTTAACATTCTGTTCGACAAGAATAATAAAACAGAATCGAACAATGCAAGGCTGGCTTCGGAGGAGGTTTTTAAGAAAACTATTGAGCTGGGCGGGAACATTTCAGGCGAACACGGAATAGGCCTGGCAAAGAAAAACTTTCTCAGCCTTCAGTACTCAAAGAACGAGATCGCTTTCATGAAAAAAATAAAGAAAGCTTTCGATCCTGACAATATTTTTAATCCGGATAAAATTTTTAATGTGACAAAAGGATAATTATGCTTACAGTCGTAGCTTTTATAATACTTCTCGGAATAATTGTGTTCATTCATGAGCTCGGTCATTTTGCATCGGCCAAAATGTGCGGGATGAGAGTGGAAACATTCTCTCTCGGATTCGGAAAAGCGCTTCTTAAAAAACAGGTCGGCGATACGGAATACAGGATCGCATGGATCCCGCTCGGAGGATTCGTCAAGATCTCCGGGATGATGGATGAAAGTATGGACGACAAGGCTGTTAAAGGCGAGCCTTACGAATTTGAATCGAAGAATTTCTTTCAGAAATCATTTGTGATCCTATCAGGCGTAATGATGAACTTTATACTTGCGGTGGTCATTTATTCCGTAATAACTTTTTTTAACGGCATTCCTGAAGTTCATTCTACTCAAATAAAAGGGTTTTCTGATAATTCTCCGGCTAAGACCTCCGGGTTTATGATCGGAGATTCAATCAAAGCCATTGATGATGTTGAAGTAAAGAACTGGTCTGAAATAACCGAAATCGTTCACGGTAAACCTGATACAGAACTTGAGTTCAGGGTTACAAGAGCAGACTCTACTTTGTTGATCAGGGTTAAAACCATCGGGGTAAAAACTCTTTATGAAGGAGAGGTCAAAAACATCGGCCTGATAGGGATATTCTCCGAAACGGTAATAAGAGATGCAGGATTTCTTGAATCGGTAAAGGAAGGATCGCTTGCTACATGGAACTGGCTGAAGGTCGGCTGGCTTTCCGTTAAGATGCTCGTTACCGGTCAGGCTTCTATAAAAGAGCTCGGCGGACCTCTTTTAATTGCTCAAATGACGGGAGAAAGCGCCAAGGCCGGCATCTGGGCTTATCTTGCCTTCATCGCGTTTATAAGCGTTAATGTGGGCTTTCTGAATGTCCTTCCGGTTCCGATCCTGGACGGAGGTCATTTCATGTTCATTCTGTATGAAGGAATAACAAGAAGAAGGATCCCGCAGAATATCAAGTTCCGTATCCTTCAGGTGGGCATGATGATCCTGTTCCTTCTGATGGTTATCGTGATCGTCAACGATACAGGAAGGATATTCTCTTCAGGCAGTCCGGCAGAGCCGCAAACAGAAATAAAAAAGGAATAACTTTGAAATTTGAACTTGAGATAACGGCTGCGGATTCAAAGGCGAGAGCGGGAAAACTGACGACAGATCACGGCGTGATAGAAACGCCTGTTTTTATGCCTGTCGGTACGCTCGGGAATGTGAAAGCTTTGACGAACAGAGACCTCCACGAAGCCGAGTCTCATATAATACTGGGAAATACATACCATCTGAACAACAGGCCGGGCATGGAGATCATGAGGCTTGCAGGCGGGCTTCATAAATTCATGAACTGGGGCAGGAATATTCTTACCGACAGCGGCGGATTCCAGGTATTCAGCCTGGCGAGCCTGACGAAGATAAAGGATGAAGGCGTTCACTTCCAGTCGCATCTTGACGGAACAAAATTCTTTTTCACTCCTGAAAGCGTGATCGACATCCAGCGCGTAATAGGCTCGGACATAATGATGGTGCTTGACGAATGCTCGCATTATCCCGTTGAAAAAATTCAGGCTGAAAAAGCCGTTAAAAGAACAACTCACTGGGCGCAGAGATCGATCGAGCATTTCAGGAATACTTCTCCTCTTTACGGTCATGATCAGACCGTATTCGCAATAGCTCAGGGCTCGGTATTTAAAGACCTGCGCGAAAGAAGCTGCAATGAACTCGCGGAGCTTGATTTTCCAGGCTATGCGATAGGCGGAGTGTCAGTCGGTGAACCGCCCGAAATGATCCCCGAAATAGCGGAAGTATGCACAGCCATACTTCCGAAGAATAAACCGCGTTATCTTATGGGCGTCGGTACCCCTGCCGATATACTTAACTGCATAAGCGTCGGAGTGGATATGTTCGACTGCGTCATGCCTACGAGAAATGCGAGGAACGGCACCGTTTTTACAAAGAACGGCAAGATCATTTTAAAAGGGGCGAAAGTTAAAGAGGATTTCACACCCATTGACGACACCTGCGGATGTTATACGTGCAGGAATTATACAAAAGCTTATGTGCGGCATCTTTTCAATGCAGGCGAAAAACTTGCGGGACAGCTTGCAACGATACATAATATTTATTTTTATATTTGGTTGACAAGAGAGTCAAGAAAAGCTATAATTAATGGTAGTTACAATAGATTCAGAAATTCAATTCTTGAAAACTATTAAACCGGGAGAAGGTTTATGGATCCGAGAACTAAAAAAACTATTATAAGACATACTGTCGTCTTTTTTTCTGTAGTAATTGTCTTAACATCCTATCTGTGGTTTTTTAAAGAAAGGATCTATGTCTGGACTTTTTTTACCTTATACACACTTTTGACCATTGTTCTGCATTATTATTATGTTTCAAAGCAGAAAGTAAGGCTTGAGGAAATGATCCGAAAAGAAGATGATATGCTCAAGCAGAAAAAAGAATCAGCTTCAAAAACTCTGTACCTGAAAAGTCTGAGAAAAAAGAAGATACTTGAAGAACAGACCAAAGCTGTCCACACTCTGATAGTAGCTCAAAATCATAAAATAAACACTCTATTAAATGGAATAATCGGCTATAGTTCGATCCTGTCGGGAAAGCTGGAGAAATCTGATTTTGAAAATAAGGATGCACTGGTCAAAGTGGTTCATAAGATCAAGGACAGCGGTGATTCTATTAACAAAATGATGAAAGAATTCGACGATCCTGACAGCCGTGCATTTAAAGAGATCTTCGAGACTAAAGAATATCTTGATATAGAGAAAGAATATTTAGATAAAGATCTGAGCTGATATTATTTAACTTCGATCCAGTACCTTTTGCCGTCAGCTGTACGATTAATAAGCTTAGCACTCACAAGTTCCCTTCTGATCATCGTATGATCGCTGAAAGTATGCCAGCTTTTTATAATGGTATTGACTTCCATTTCAGTATAATCTTTCCCTGCCTCGAATTTCCCGATAAAGTACTGAAGAACGGCATCCTTTTCAGGCTTCTTTGAAGGCCATCTTATTATTCTTCCGTCTTTATCTTTCAGGCGGTCTAAACTTACTTCCACCGGTCTTTCATTTTCTGTCATGATGTGACTCCTATATTATTTCCTTATTATTTGCGTAGCAGAACAGTAAAGCGCAGGCTCTCGCATCAGAAAGCGCGTCATGATGATCGAGTTCTATCCCGAGAATATCGCAGCAGTTCCTCAGTCCCGCCTGCTTGAAGCCCTTCTTTTTGTATATCTTTACGGTGCATTCCCACCTGTCGCTGATGTTCAGGTCTGAATAATCAATCCCGTATTCAGCCATTGTTTTTTTAAGAGCATTACGGTCGAAGGATTCATTATGGGCAACTATTGTCCGTCCTGAAAGCCGCTTCTTTATTTCGGGATATACTTCATCGAAGAGCGGCGCAGATTCAGTATCCTCTTCCGTGATCCCGTGAATGCGGGTATTGTAATAATTGTATTCATTTCCCGGCGGCTTTATTAATGCGTGGAATTCTTCAGTGATCACACCGTCTTCCACCGTTACGATCCCGACGGAACAGATCGATGTCCATTTCGGATTCGCGGTCTCAAAGTCTATTGCAGTGTATGTCAGGTTGTTTTTCATCTTATGTTCACTTATTTTATATTTGCATTTCTGTTATTTCAGACTCTCTGACTAATTAGTTTTTATAGCTATTTTCAGACATTTCGTACCAACTTGTTAACAATTATCTACATTTTGTCTGATTCAGGCTTATTTTATCCACTCCCTTTTTTCCGGACTCCATGTTAGATCTTGATTTCCCGGGGTTATTACAGGTCTAAGAAATTTTTCGATTTCATGCATTATTTCTGAAAAGGACAGCTTTATATTTAGCCTGTCTCTTTTTACAAACGCCCTCCATTGAATTTCTTTGCTTTCATCGGATTTAAACTCATTTGAGAAAACAACCTCGATTAAATTTATTTTTGTAGATCTTTTCTTGAAAGTAGCTGCAATTGACTCGCAAAGTTTTTTCATTTCGAAATTTAGATTAGATGAAATAAAATATATATCATAGAAATCCTTCAGTCTGCTTGTCAGAAAGTTCAACTGAACAATTGCTTCAAATTTTTCAGCTATAACGGTTTCGAAAGGATAGGTATTCAGAATTGCGTTTTCCATATCCAGAATTCCGTGAAATTCGTTTTTAACCGGTCCTGATAGAATAGTATCTCCAAATCCGATATCAACAGTCATTTTTATCCTTATAGATCCCAAACGCCCTACAAGTTTTAGTCGTGTACCCTCGTAATCTGCACCTTCTTTTATAACTGATGTTTCGATTGATTCAGGATCAAATATAAGTCCGTCATCGCATTCAATATTACAAATATCCCTAAATATCGCTTTTAAATTCACAAAATCATTATTTATTCCCATGCCCAGAAAATCAATATCCTTTGTAGGCCTGAATTCAGTTGCGCGCAGAAAATGCAGCATGATACCGCCTTTAAGGATAAAATTATCTCTGTACTTAGATTTTGACAGCCTGTAAAGCAATCTTTCCTGAAAATACAGCAGGCATAGAAAATCAAATATAACCTTTTTTTCATCGGCAATATTTTTTAGACGTGCCTTAACAGAATCTGCAATGTTTTTCATAATCAACCTGTAATAGCTTTAATAGACTGATTGATGATCAGATAGACTCCGCAAATTTTTGCGTACTCTCTGAGCTTAAAATAATCCGTATTTTTGCTGCCTACATAGCTTTTCAGTGCCTCATAGGTAATATCTTCTCCGATCTTATCCCTATACCTGAAAATATCACAAAGAGTCTTTTCCCTGTCATATATCTGAATTGTCCCATATTTTGTGGAAATAGTGACGATTCCCAGATTATAGATTTTTTCTGAAAAATAGTAAACTTTTACAGGTTGATTTATTCCTGTCGGTATTTTTTTGTTTCTTTGAATCGCAATATTAATATCAGGATTATTAAAAGTTGTAAGATCGTAATAACTGAGCGCAGAAAGAAGGCATATTACAGAATGCGGAACAGCCTTTGAAACATCAAGAAAGGAAAGGCTTATATTTTTTGGTTCACTAATATTTGACAGTCTATACAGTCCCGGTTTTACTTTTTCAATAATACCTTCGTCTAGAAGTTTTTTTACGGTTGAAGTATGAAAATTATTCAGCTTCAGTTCTTTCAAGCTGACATAACCATTTTTGTATTCGAGATATTTTTTAAGATCATACAATTTGTTCTATTCCTCTGCACTTTCTTGTTAGTTGCCGAACATTAGAACGCAAATATACTTACTGTTTTTTCTTTTGTCAACTTATTTATAATTTAGAATGTTATTGATGATTTGGCTCGATCAGATCCCACAAGTTACCGTAAAGATCTTCAAACACTGCTACAGTTCCCCAAGCTTCGATCACAGGTTCTCTCACGATCTTGATATTCTTATCCAGCAAGTTCTGATAGTCCCTTTGAAAATCATCCGTATGCAGGAATAAAAACACTCTTCCGCCGGTCTGATTCCCTTTCCTGCCCGTTTGTTCTTCATTTGCTGCTTTAGCCAGTAGCAGGCAGCATTCAGTTGAACCATGCGGTGCTACGAGCACCCATCTTTTGGTTTCGCTTAAAACCGTGTCTTCGATCAAAGTAAAATTCAGCTTCTCAGTATAAAACCTGATCGCTTCATCATAATCTTCAACGACGATCGCAATATGTGCTAATCTGTTTTTCATATTAATAGTTATCCTTTAGCATACTATTTCAGCCAGTTTTCAATCGTAAGATTCTCGAACCTGTCAAAGTGTTTTGTATTTCCTGTAACGAGTTTTGTACATTTAGTAAAAACGGTGGCGGCTATAAGAATGTCCGCATCAGGCAGTAACTGGTTTTGCTTATACAAAGAGGCTTTTAGCTCACCGAATTTTTTTAGAATGTCCAAATCTGTATTGATTATATCTACGGTAAGTAAAAATTCTTCAATTAAGTTTATATTCTTTTGTTTGTAATTAGACCTTTCTGCACCATAAAATAATTCACCTGCGGTCATAAAGCTGATGGCAACCCTATCATCCGAAGACTGCCTTCTTTCAATAACAGAACTATTACCACGCAGTATTTCTATGCAGATATCCGTATCCAGAAGGATCATAATTCAACCTCTCGCCCTAAAGTTCTGCTGTTGTATATATCATCTATTATTTCTTCGGTAGTTCTGTCATCTTTCCATTGTTTTGACAATTTCTTCCATATTTCAATTTGAGAGTCCCTGCTGATATTTCGCTTAACGCCAAAAGAGTTTTTTAATTCTTCTTCCATACCGCGCTCCAGAACTATGAGGATCTCATTATTCAGACTTCTCTTTTCCATCTTAGAAATTGTTTTTATTTTGTCAATTACATCATCCGGTATATTTCTTATCGTTATATTCATGCCTCTACTCCTTTCTGTAGTTACATTTTAGTTATAATATAACACTATAATGGTTTAAACACAAGAATTATTCTGTAACTTCTTTTAGAAAACCGCTTATGTATTTATGAAGCACACTTCCTATCAAAGTCTGATACGGAATTCCTTCTTTTGCAGCCCTTCTTTGCAAAGCGGAAAGATCGTTTTCAGATATTCTTATATTGATTTTCTTATTCTTTTTTAGTGTATCAGATGCAATAGCCTGATAATCCGCAGAAGTTTCCGATACTTTGAGCTGTCCGTTCTCATAAGCTTCAAGTATTTCATATTCATAACCATCGAGCTTCATTATTTTATTTTTCTTAGTCATCATGGCCTCCGAAGTATTTTTTTGTTGCCTTCCGGCTTGGTATTATTGTTTTTAAGAAATATTCATCTCCTGTGATCACGCACGGAACTAAATATGCGTATCCTTCGACATCAACGATCAGAATTTTCTGATTGGGATACTTTTCTTTATTCGGATGATCAGTTTCTATTACTGCCGCACCTGCTTCAATTCTTTGAATGATCTCCTCAAAAGTAATGCCTCTTTCTTTTGAAAGTGTTTCGTTTTTCTCTGCATTCCACTTGAATATCTTCATAAAAGCAATATAAGGCATTTGACATACATTGTCAATATTCTCTTTTAAAATAATATACTGCTTGATAAACAAAGTGGCAGTTGAGCAGTAACCCTATTTCAGCCAGTTTTCAATCGTAAGATTCTCGAACCTGTCAAAGTGTTTTGTATTGCCGGTGACTAGTTTTGTACATTTAGTGAAAACGGTGGCAACTATGAAACTGATCGTAACTCTTTCATCGTAGGACTACCTTCTTTCGACCGCATAGTTGTTTCCCCGAAGTATTTCAATACAAATGCCTGTATCGAGAAGGATCATAGCTCAACCTCGCGGCCTAAAGTTCTGCCGTCGTAAATATTGAATGAATTTCTTAATTCATCTTCAATTCCGCGTTCTAAGACAAGGAGAATTTCATTATTCAGACTTCTCTTTTCCATCTTAGAAATTGTTTTTATTTTGTCAATTACATCATCCGGTATATTTCTTATCGTTATATTCATGCCTCTACTCCTTTCTGTAGTTACATTTTAGTTATAATATAACACTATAATAGTTTTATTGCAAGTGTTTTCTTTCTCAACTGAATACAATCTTTTACAACGATTGTAATATGGACTTACCAAAATACCATACAAAATATTCCCGTTTAAATCAAATTCAAAAATAAGGTAAAAAGGTAAGAAGGCTAAAAGGTAACTCATTCCCACCCCCGCATGCAAGTACCCCCATATGCATCAAGGCGTCCTTGCGACACGAAAGCCGACGCGGTTGATTCTGCGCCATGGGGGATAGTAGTATCGATCAACACACCGGTATTTCCAGTCGCCGCCCCGTAGGACGCGGCAGAACCCGACAAAGTGGTCCCAGATGCCACTGCAGATTATATTATAGCCCGAACTTGGCCCTGTTGGATTATTACTTGGACTGTTCATGTAACTGCGGTACCAATCAAAGCACCACTCCCAGACATTTCCACTCATATCATATATACCAATTTCATTAGGCTGTTTTGCTGCTACAGAATATGGATTCGAACCATACTCTGAGGCAACATCATCTGCATTGTTGCTTCCGGAATACTTGTATCCTTTGCTATTATTCCCCCCTCTTGCTGCATACTCCCATTCAGCCTCAGTCGGGAGCCTGTACCCTTTGGCTTTGAAATTACAGGTAATTTTAAAATCGTTTTCACTGTAACAAATATCCAGTCCCTCCATTTCACTAAGCCTATTGCAGAAATTAACTGCATCGTACCAAGACACATTTACTATCGGTAAATTATCGTCTTTAAAACAACACGGATTTTCGCCAATGACAGCCTGGTACTGCGCCTGTGTCACCTCAGTCTTGCCGATGTAAAAATCAGAAAGTGTTACATTATGAACAGGCTTTTCATCTTGATCTCCGCTAGTACTTCCCATCTGAAACGTACCACCCTCCACAAATACCATTTCAGGGATTGCTTCAATATTTTTCTGTACCTTTTTGTTATTTCGATCTTTAGCACTTTTTTTATCTGAATCAAGAAAATGTGCTCCGTAAATAGCGAACCATGTCTTCAATTCAGCGTCATGCAATCCAGTAATAATCTCCTGCCAGTCGCTCCAGATTCTCTTCAGCCGGATATCAATACCAGCTTCGACGCAAATCTTCATGGCACGCGCCGCTTCAAGTTCGTTTATTTCTCGACTTCTGTCGTCTTGGACAAGGATTCCAAGATCATTGTAATCGGCATTGTCCGTCACAATCCATACTGCTGCTTGGCGTGTTTCGTAACTCACACCTGCCTTATCAAGAACAGGCATAATTCTAGCCAGTTCCTCCAAATATAATCGCTGAACAGTGAACGTGTCTTCTGAACCAGGAATATGCTTTAGTCTATTAGCGCATGCTGCCGATATCGAAACCGATTTCCATTCGCTGCCTGTAAGATGCATGCTCGTCTCTGCTGTCGATACCATGTTCTGCGCCGACAGCCTGGAGGAGACAAAGTAGCTACCAATAGGAAAAAGAACCCTTATAGGATAATCTACAAGCTTCCGGATACGGGCTCTTATCTCCTGAATTCCACTGCCATTGGTCTCAATCTCGACTTTTTTTTCATTCAGGAGATCGACGATGTCGCGTCCTTCCATGTCCTGAATTACAACCCTTGCTTTTGTGAGGTAAGGGCTATCCGAATTCCGGTCGCAGTAAAGCATGAGACTCTGCCTGGTAGGATTACGCATGACATCTTTCCATTCGTCCAAGTGTTTTTCGAGCAATTCTTTTCGTGCTGTTGCCTCCTTTGTACGAGACGACCCGGGATGTTCATCAAGGAATGCCACATATCCTTCGATATTGTCGGTCTCTTGCGCAGCTGCCCAGTACTTCTCGGTATTCTGAAAGTACAGCGAGTCGAGCCGGCTCCGGGTTTCTGCTATATAGGGAGAGTTCTTGTGCACTTGAAGGAAGTTCTCATACGCATAGATCGAACCTTCCCGCTCGGTACTCTGAAAGTACAGCGAGTCGAGCCGACTCCGGGCTTCTGCTATATAGGGAGAGTTCTTGTGCACTTGAAGGAAGTTCTCATACGCCTGGATCGAACCTTCCCACTCGGTACTCTGAAAGTACAGCGAGTCGAGCCGACTCCGGGCATCAGATTCAAATTGACTGCCAGGATGATTTCTAAGGAATTGATCGTAAGATGCAATCGTATTCGCAATAGTTGCGGTCTTATACGCAGTGCTTACGCATCCTGCAAGTATTACTACAACAATCAGCAAAGCGATAATATTTCCTAAAAGTTTCATAAGTATATACTGTTCCTTATTATGATTGCCTAACGGTTGGCCACTTGATTGACCACAAAACTTCTTCAGCTCGGATCCGGTTCTTGTCGGATGGGTACTTCTTTAAAAGGACACGTATTAGCTGCTCGTCTTTGGCCTTAAAAGCTGCTTCCCACTCAAGCTCTTCGATTCGAGCTTTCGCCTCGTTTACATGAGGGCTATCCGGTAACTCTTTCATGTAAGATATGTAGGCTTCAATCGTATACTGTTCTTGAGTTTCTTTCCACTTAGTCTCACTATGGGAACATCCTCCAAGGACGATGCCGACAACAAAAGCGATCAACGCATAATAAATAAACGCTTGCTGTCTGCGGTGACACCGTAAGTCCATGCAGATTCCTGATTGGTAATTCATTTCAAGATCTCCTTTCATGTTGTTTAACCAATTCCTCATTTTCCTAATACCTTACGGGATTTAAATTCCTTTTTAATAGCGGTATGAGTAATCCGATTTTCACCAAACAACGCTTTAGACTTACGAAATTCGAAGAATCCAATAATTGCGAAAATAGGGGAAATGAAGAACGGTATTTTGATAATAATAAACACATAAAACACAATCATCATCATAACTCTACCCCAACTTGTCCTTTTAATGCTACCAACATAGGTGATGAACAGGAATATAATTATTGAAGTAAGAATAACCACAACAATAGCAAACTTAACCTTCTCTTCTATCCAAATACTATAGTTTTCAAAAATTCCAGCCAATCCATAGGCAAAATAAAGAATGCCCAGCCCCAGTATAAAGGGAACAAGCAAAAATCTCCGTGATATATAATACAGTTTCTTAACCTCCTTAAAACTCATTTCAGAGGATTGAGTATTCTCCGAAGCATTTGTCACGATCACTTGATTTACATCCCGGCTTATTTCTTTACCAAAGTCGGTTTTGACCAAGCATTTCCCATTCTCTTTTTCTATACTGACTAATTTTCCGAGATAATGTCCATTACCTGGATCAAATGCTGTTTGTCCAATATAATTTTCCGGATTTTCTATGGCTGACAATGACACAAGTCCTTCTACAGGACTATCAGCATTGGTACTAGTTTCCTTTGTGGAATTCTTTAGTGTTGTTGACATCACAACTCCTTTTCAAGTAATTTAGATTGTTTTTAGCAGAATATCAAGCTTTTTGTGTATGTAAACTCAAGTCAAACGGCAACAGAATCTACTTCGATCTTATATTCTTGTTCACAGACGCTGCATATTTGATTTTGGCTAGGCGCGGAAGTTACCGAATTTTCTTTCCTGCCGAAAAGTTTATTTAACCATTCCATATATAACTTCTCCAATTTTTCAAATTTTTATTTTCAACTCGTCTCATTTTCTGCGAAAATTTATTGCTGAATTGTAGTTACATATCAGCCTGTGCTATTTCAACATTGCCTCTTGCGGTTACATACTTTTGTTTCAATAAAAATTTTAGTTAGTAATTTAACGCCAGTATTCTTGAAACACAAATGATATTTCTTTGTCTGCTTCTTGACAAAACCTTTTCATTGTGTTATCTTACCATTCGGTATAACCAAACAGTTAAATCATAAAGTTAACAAAATGGATTTTAAAATGGCTGAAGATAAAAATGAGAATACCGAAGAGAAAATAATCACTGCCGCAAATGAGATCTTCGAGAAGAAAGGTTATGACGGCGCCAAGATGCAGGAGATCGCCGATAAAGCAGGGATCAACAAGGCTCTTTTACATTATTATTTCCGCTCGAAGGATAAGCTGTTCGAGATGATTTTCGCGATGGCTTTCAACAGGCTTGCGAAAGAAATGGATTTCCTATTTAATGCGGACATGAGCCTTGAGGACAAAATCACCGTATTCGTTGATAAGCACGCGGATTTTTTGAGCAAGAACAGGCATCTGCCCCTTTTTATCGTAAATGAAGTGAACAGGCGTCCCGAGATGTTCGTGAATATTTTTTCTAAGTTATATGAAAAGGATGACAGGCTTAAAAAGATCCTTGCCCAGATCGAAAAAGAGAAAAAAGCAGGCAGGCTGAAGGATGTTGACCTGAGGCAGGTAATGATAAACCTCATTTCAATGAATGTTTTTCCTTTTGCCGCCAAACCTCTGGTTAAGGGCTTATTCAGGATGGATGAAGCCGAATTCAATAAATTCATTCAGGACAGAAAAAAGATAGTGACCGAAACAATAATTAACTCGATAGTGATAAAATGAAGATGAAATTATTAATTTTCCTTCTCGCTGTTTCTGCTTTGTTCGCGCAGACGAAGCTTACGCTTGAGGAATGCAGATCAGAGGTCAGAAAGAACTTTCCGACATATCAGAATAAGGAATATCTGAAGAGTTCGTTCAGGATGAAGAGTAAAAACCTCTTCACGAACTATTATCCTAAGTTGACGCTGTCAGCTCAGGCAACTTATCAGAGCGATGTGACTGAATTCCCGATCAAATTCCCTTCCTCTCCCCTTTTCACGATCGAATCGCCTGAATCTCCGGATAAAGACAGATATCAGTTCCAGCTTGATGTAAAACAGCTTATCTGGGACGGCGGGTTAGTGAAAAGTCAGATAAATACTGAAAAAACGATCTATCTCGGCGACAGCCTTAAAGTTGAGTCTGAACTTTATAAATTAAATGAGACAGTAAACAGTCTATATTTCGCCGTCCTTCTCCTTCAGGAGAAAAAAGCAGCGCTTGAGATCAGCCTGAATGATCTTAGTTCCAAGATGAGAACGGTTGAATCCGGAGTGAAGAACGGCGTGATGCTTCAGACAAGCTCACTGATCCTGAAAGCGGAGATCCTTAACCTTGAACAGCAGGTATCAGAGACAGATGTTCTTAAGAAAGCGAACATTGATATGCTCTCTGATCTGATGAGCAGAGAAATAAGCTCTGATACGGAATTTGTCATTCCGGAAGCGGCTGAAGTTTCTAAGAATTCAAAACGGCTCGAGCTTGAATCTTTCAAGAATGAAAGACTGAAGCTCGATAACACGATAAGGACGGTTGAATCAAAGCTGATGCCAAAGCTTTACGGATTCGCGCAGACGGGTTATTCAAAACCCGGGCTGAATATGTTCAGCAATGAATTCGATACCTACGGTATAGTGGGTGTCAGGGCTGAATATGACATTTCGGGTCTTTATACGAATTCACGCGAGAAAGACATTCTTACAAATACGAAACATATCATCGAAAAGCAGAAGGAAGCTTTCAATAAAACGCTCGACATCCAGCTTAATAAGACATTAGCAGATATTGAGAATTATAAAAGCCTGCTGGAAAAAGATAAAGAGATAATCACCATCAGAGAAAGTATTCTTGAGACTGCGGATAAACAGCTTGCGCACGGTACGATAACCGTGAACGATTATATCGGATATTCAAGCGCACTGAACCTATCGAGGCAGTCTTTGAGATCGCACGAAATTATGCTTGTTCAGGCTAAGGTCAATTACAACAATTTATTAAACAATCAGGAATAGATCATGAAGAACAGAATTTTATACGCTCTGATAATATCAATTACTTTTATCCTCGCTTCATGCACGGCGAATGAGCAGAAAAGCGACGCCTACGGTAATTTTGAGGCTGATGAGATCATAGTTTCATCGCAGGCTAACGGAATGATAGGATTTTTTAATATCAGCGAAGGCGATGAAGCGGCTGCAAATGAGATCACGGCTGTAATTGATACAATTCAGCTGAGCCTGAAAAAAGCGCAGCTTGTGACGCAAAAGGATATAGTCAGAGCTCGAAATAAAAATATTTATGCGCAGATCGAAGTCGTGAAAGAGCAGAAAGCTAATGCAGTGCGCGAACTCGACAGATTTGAAAAGCTTTTAAAGGATGACGCCGCCACGCAGAAACAGCTTGATGATATTTCAGCCCAGATCAAGGTGTTCGACAGGCAGATGCAGAGCATTTCCACGCAGGGAACTTCCATCGGCGACGAGCTGAAATCAATAGATATTCAGATCGATCAGATCAATGATCAGATCCGGAAATGCTATGTGGTCAATCCGATCGGCGGAACCGTTCTGACGAAGTACGCGAATGCCGGCGAGATCACCGCTTTTGGCAAGCCGCTGTATAAAATCGCCGGATTGTCGGATATCTATCTGAAAGTATATGTTTCCGGCGATCAGATATCTTCCTTAAAGCTGAACGGTAAAGCGGAAGTTCTGACGGATACTCAGTCAGGCGAAATGAAGAAGCATGAAGGTACGGTCACCTGGATATCCGATAAGGCTGAATTCACGCCGAAGATCATTCAGACCAAGGCTGAAAGAGTGAATCTGGTTTACGCCGTGAAGATAAAAGTTAAAAACGACGGCAGCCTGAAAATCGGTATGCCCGGCGAGGCGAATTTTAATGTTGTCAGATAGATTAAAACACTGCACATTGTGTCCGAGGAATTGCGGAATTGACCGCACAAAGGGAGAAAAGGGCTGGTGCGGGCTCGATGATAAGATATATATCTCCTCGATTTGCATTCATAAGGGTGAAGAGCCTCCGGTAAGCGGCCCGCACGGGATCTGCAATGTGTTCTTTGCGCACTGTAATCTTCAGTGCGTTTACTGCCAGAATTATCAGATCAGCGATAATAAATTCGCAGCTGACAGGTATGAAATGACGCTTGAAGCAGCCGTAAATAAAATCATAGATATCCTCGATAAAGGCATTCAGGTGCTGGGTTTTGTTTCTCCGTCGCATCAGATCCCGCAGATGCTCTCTATCATTGAAGAGCTTCATAAAAGATCTTACAAGCCGACCATAGTATATAATTCAAACGGGTACGATAGAGTTGAGACTTTGAAGGAGCTCGAAAGCAT
Source organism: bacterium (assembly GCA_029559475.1). Lineage (GTDB taxonomy): Bacteria > UBA4055 > UBA4055 > UBA4055 > UBA4055 > UBA12480. Next base: position 63,250 of record JAKQBN010000055.1, on the reverse strand, counting down.
CGTTGATGTCTATCTGCCTGACTTCAAGTACAGCGATCCCGTTCTTTCAAAAGAACTTTCAGATGCGCCTGACTATCCTGAAATTGCTTATAAAGCTATAAAGGAAATGTATCGTCAGAAAGGCTCATTGCTGATCACTAACGATTCAGGATACGCTGAGAGCGGTCTAATCATCAGGCACCTGATCCTGCCCGGAGAGGTTGAAAACAGCCTCGCGGTTCTAAAAACGATCGCGGAAGAAATATCGCCTAAGATAAATATTTCGCTTATGTCCCAGTACTGGGCTCCTAAGAAATTCGACCGTGAAGCGCTCAATCATAAGATCAAAGAAGCTGATTATCTGCGCGTTACCGAAGAAATGAACAGGCTCGGACTTGATAACGGCTGGGTTCAGGAGTTTGACAGTCACAATAATTACCGGCCGGACTTTAACAAGATCCATCCTTTTGAGGATTAAAGATGTATTCTATCGAAGTTAAAAATATAGATAAATCATATCAGAAAGTTCAGGCATTGAAAGACATCAGCCTTAATGTGAATAAAGGCGAGATCTTCGGGCTTATCGGTCCTGACGGCGCAGGCAAAACCACGCTTTTTAGGATACTGACTACGCTTTTATTAAAAGACAGCGGAAGCGCGACTGTCGAAGGCTTTGATGTCGAAAAGGATTATAAAGCTATCAGGAAAATTATCGGCTACATGCCCGGACGGTTTTCATTATATCAGGATCTGTCGGTCGAAGAGAATTTAAAATTCTTCGCGACCGTGTTCGATACGACCGTCGAAGATAATTACGAGCTGATCAGAGATATCTATGTTCAGATCGAACCGTTCAGGAAAAGAAGAGCAGGTCAACTTTCAGGCGGTATGAAGCAGAAACTTGCTTTATGCTGCGCACTAATCCATCAGCCGAAAGTTCTATTTTTGGACGAGCCTACGACAGGAGTTGACCCTGTTTCAAGGCACGAATTCTGGGAGATGCTGAAGAAACTGAAAACGAAAGGAATTACGATCCTCGTTTCAACGCCGTATATGGATGAAGCTGCGCTTTGCGACAGGATAGCTCTGATCCAGCGGGGCAGGATAATGCGTATTGACACTCTTGAGAATATCGTTTCGGCTTTCACAGGACATCTTTATGCAGTAAGATCAAATGATATGTCCAGATTGAATTTTGATCTGAAAGAGTTCGAGGGCATAACTTCGGCATATATTTTCGGTGAATTCATCCACGCCGATGTTAAGAACTGTCCCGACGGAAATAAACTCTTAAGCTATCTTGAAGCAAGAGATCATAAAGACATTAAAATTTTCCCTGTGCATCCGTCTATCGAGGACTGCTTTATGGAATTGATGAATAAAGAAGAGAACAAATGAACGAAAATATCATAATAACTGAAGATCTTACAAAAAAATTCGGAAGCTTCACAGCCTGCGACAAGATTTCATTCAGCGTGAAAAAGGGCGAGATATTCGGATTTTTGGGCGCGAACGGAGCCGGAAAGACCACGGCTATCAGGATGCTCTGCGGACTGCTTCTTCCGACATCAGGTAAAGCTTCTATCGGCGGTTATGATATTTATAAGGACACCGAAAAGATCAAGCTGAATATAGGCTATATGAGCCAGAAATTTTCGCTTTATGAGGACTTGACCGTTAAGGAGAATATTGAATTCTACGCGGGAATTTACAGGCTGAGCACGAAAGAAATTAAAGAGAGATCGAAGCTGCTGATCAGCGAGCTCGGGCTTGAAAGATCGGCGGATTCTCTGATAAGATCGCTTCCCCTCGGCTGGAGGCAGAAACTGGCTTTTTCGGTAGCCGTAATTCACAGCCCCAAGATAGTTTTCTTGGATGAACCTACGGGCGGAGTCGATCCTGTGACGAGAAGGCAGTTCTGGGATCTTATCTATAAAGCGGCGGATGACGGTATCAGCGTACTGGTGACCACTCATTATATGGATGAGGCTGAATACTGCGGCAGGATAAGCATGATGGTCGACGGGAAAATAGCCGCGATGGGAACTCCGGCTGAGCTGAAGAGCAGCTATAATGTCGGTTCGATGTATGAGGTGTTCCTGCATCTTGCGAGAGGTAAAAATGAATAAATTCAAAGGATTTGTATATAAGGAATTTCTGCACCTGATAAGAGATTACAGAACGATGATAATTCTTATCGGAATGCCCGTAATTCAGGTCATACTTTTCGGATTCGCCATCAGGAACGAGCTCAATTCGGTCAACATAGGCATTCTTGATAGATCGAAGGATGAAATGACGCAGAAACTTACTTCTAAGATCCTGTCGTCCGATTATTTTATTTTAAAAGAATATCTGACGGATGAAAGTCAGATAGACGCGGCATTCAAAAAAGGGCTTGTCAAGGAAGTTATAGTTTTTGAGAGCGGTTTCGCGGAAAAACTTCAGAAAGAAGGCAGAGCCGAAGTTCAGATAATCACAGACGCATCGGAGCCTAATATGGCCAATCTCGCGCTTTCTTATACGACCGGAATAATTCTGGATTTTTCTCAATCGCTTTCAGCCGGAAAAGAAAGGTCATTTGTCATTACGCCAGAGATTAAGATGCTTTATAATGAGGAGCTTAAGAGCGTTTTCATGTTCGTCCCCGGTATAATGGCGACGATTCTCATGCTGATCTCGGCCATGATGACGAGCATAACGATCACACGGGAGAAAGAATTCGGCACGATGGAAGTCCTCTTGGCCTCTCCCCTTAAGCCGTATCAGATAATACTCGGCAAAGTCGCTCCGTACCTGCTCCTGTCCCTTGTCAATCTGACGTTGATATTATGGATCTCAATGACAGTTTTCGGTATGCCTGTCAGAGGCAGTATGATCCTTCTTATTGCCGAATGCGCCCTGTTCATAACGACCGCGCTTTCCTTGGGAATTCTTATCTCTACGGTCGCAGGTTCAATGCAGGTAGCCATGATGATCTCCCTCGTCGGTCTTATGATGCCCACCGTGCTTCTTTCGGGATTTATTTTCCCGATCGAAAATATGCCGTGGCCGCTTCAGTGGATCTCGCACATACTTCCGGCTAAATGGTTCGTGATAATCATAAAGAACATAATGCTCAAAGGTACGGGTTTTTCGTATGTTTACAAAGAAACTCTCGTGCTGATATCCATGACCGTCTTTCTTCTCGGACTGAGTATAAAAAAATTTAAAACGAGGCTGTGACCGGAATGAGAACGATCTTTTTTATAGTGAGGAAAGAATTCAGGCAGGTTTTCAGGAACAGATCAATGCTCCCGATGATCTTCGTTATGCCCATCATCCAGCTTCTGATCTTAGCCAACGCCACCACATTTGAAATAAAAAATGTAAATTTCGGAGTGCTCGATCTCGACAGAAGCCCGCTTTCAACAAGGCTTGCCTCAAAGTTTGAAGCCTCTCCCCATTTTACCAGAACCGACTATCCGCAGAGCCAGAAAGATGCGGAAGAAGGCATCTTAAAAGACCGTTCAAAACTCACAATAGTCATCCCGAAGAATTTTGAAAGAGATCTCATCAAAGAAAATAAGGCTGAAGTCCAATTCCTGATCAACGCCATAGACGGAGGCGCAGCAGGCATAATAGCGGCATATTCCCAGAGCATCGTAAGGGATTTTAATATTGATGAAGGCATGAACCTAATAAATGTCATCACGCCTGTACAATCTTCAACGGTGCAGGTATCATATCTCCACTGGTATAATCCCGAACTTGATTACATCACTTTCATGGTACCGGGCATACTCGTACTCCTCGTCACCTTCATCGGAATGTTCCTCTCCTCCATGAGCGTGGTAAAAGAAAAGGAAATAGGCACGATCGAGCAGATCAATGTCACCCCGATAAAAAAATATGAATTCATAATCGGCAAACTCACCCCCTTCTTCATCATCGCGCTCTTCGAACTCACATTCGGATTATTCATAGCCAAGCTTATTTTCGACATCCCCTTCAACGGAAGCCTCACCCTCATATTCTTTTTCGCAGCCGTTTACCTCGTGGCAGTCCTATCCGTCGGACTCGTGATCTCAACCTTCGCGGACACCCAGCAGCAGGCTATGTTCATCTCATGGTTCATACTAGTGATCTTCCTGCTCATGTCAGGCCTCTTCACACCCATACAAAGCATGCCGATGTGGGCGCAGCGCATAACATGGTTCAACCCGATAGCATACTTCATAGACGCAATGCGCATGGTACTCCTAAAAGGATCAGGCTTCTCAGACATCTCAAAACACTTTTTAATAATGACCATTTACAGCACAGTCGTAACCGCATACGCAGTATTCAGGTATAAGAAAGTGAATTAATGAAGAGTATCACAATGTTCATTAACAGTTTTTCTGAAAATCTGCGTCAGAACATCCCTGACCGCCTTTTTTGATATTTCATTTGGAATTAATCCTTTTTTTTGCTAAATTGAACCAGAATAGCAAAAGGAGAAAATTATTATGTTTAAAGTAGTTACCGCCACATACAATAACAATAACCTGACTTTAGATGAAGAATTCGGGTTGGTTGACGGGCAGAAAATTAAAGTCATTATTATTGATGAAAAACACGACAAAAAGAAAAGTTTTCTTGATTTTGTTAAAAGATATCAGATGAAATTTGAAAAGGGCTATAAGTTCAACCGGGAAGAATTATATGACAGATAAGGTTTTTATTGATACCAATGTATGGGTTTACCTTTATTACAGCGAAGATATCTCAAAAAAAAATATAGCCGATAAGTTAATTACTGAAAATTTTGAAAATATTATCATAAGTACGCAAATTTTAAATGAGCTTTATTCAGCACTAGTAAAAAAAGCTATCAATACAAAAGGCAAAGTAAATGATATCATTATCGAGACTATAGCTAATTTTAATGTAGTCGATATAAGCACTTTTGATGTAATTAAGGCTATGGAAATCAAAGACCGGTATGGATTCTCATATTGGGACAGCTTAGTAATTGCTTCCGCATTGGAGTCGGGATGTTCAATTTTATACAGCGAAGATATGCAGCATAATCAACTGATTGAAAACACTCTTAAAATCATAAATCCTTTTAAAAATTAAAATACCATCCCTCAAGCTAACTACACTCCGCATAGTTGAGTTCTCAAAACCTACTTATTCAAATAAGATCGGTAAATGCAGTGAGCTCTTTATCAGAACAATAATCGTTATACAAAGCTTCCGCAGCCATGGACATACGATCTTTCAATTTTTTATATCTCACCGAAGTATCTCCTGTGCGGTAAAAAACGCCTTCATATTCAATCGTTTCACCTTCCTTCGCTGTGATCCACGGGACATCTTTATGCGACAGCTCGCTCAACTCAGCTGCATTTTTATCACTTAGCCTTTCCAGTTCCTCGTCAATATGCTTAATCTCACGGGCGGATATTTTACTTAAATCGGCACATCTTCTCGGTAAATATTTCTTTTGATTGAATTCATAATAAGTTTTTTCGATCACTTCAAGCTCATTATCAGCGATCATTTCTTCAGTCAGTTTTTTAAATATCACTGGAGTCGGTCCATAATGATTTTTGATATAATTCGCCCCTATCAACTGTTCTTCATACTTCTCGTAATAATCAAAATCAATAAAATACAAAAGTTTATAAATAGCTGTCTCACCAATGTTCGGCTTTGCTCCCGCCTTAGACAGAATATAAAGCAGAACCTCCTTGAATTTACCGACTCTGTTCTGCGGAACACTTATCCTTATCTCCTTTGACTCAATATCCGCTTCCTTTTCCTCAAAATCTATGTTAAATGTGTCAGGTTCTGTTTCGGTCACAAATTTATTAAAAGGAATATCAAACATAGCCGAAAGTTTCTTCAACTCGCTTAAAGTAATATCTCTGCTGCCGCTCTCGATCTGTATATATGTCTGTCTTGTATATCCCAGTTCTTTTGCGGCGATCTCTTGAGAAATATTTTTCATTTCTCTCATTTTTCTAATGTATTCATTCATCGCCATCATAAACCTCCTGTATAATATGTAGCTGCAATATACACATGTCAATTATTTTTGTCAATACATTTGTATAATATATTTTACATTACAGCACAGTCGTAACCAACTACGCAGTATTCAGGTATAAGAAAGTTAATTAATTCGAATTATATCAGACAAAATACTAAAGCAATTTACTTGATTATTCATTCATAAGGTTTTATTTTCCTAATGTCATAAATGAAACGATAACGCAGCTATAAAACGAAGCAGTTCATTAAAATATCTCATTCTATTAAACAAAAAGTGGTCTATTGCTATCAAAAATAGTCCTCACTTTCCTCTCAGTTAAGCATTCTGTAACTTTAAAACTTGGAAATTATGTTAAGTAAAAAAGAAAACCTTCAAAAAAATAATTACTACAAACTCCTCGAAAATAAATTAGGATTCATTTTTTGTGAATTAATTGAGGCTAACGACAAACAATTTAAAATTGGAATAATTGATGCCGACCTTCTTGACCAAGGCACAAAGCATCCAAATCTTGCTTTACTTAAAATATCGGGATATTGCAAAGAGTTCAGACATAGCGTTAAATTAATATGTGACTACTCTGAAATTGCAGATAAATTGAAAGAAGATATTTATGATTTTTTAATAATGTCTAAAGTTTTTAATTTTACTAAAATTCCAGCTGTTATTCAAAAGAGAATTGATAATAAAGAGATAATTATCGGAGGTACAGGTTTCTATGGGATGGACAGTCCAGATCTACCGGATAAGATAGAACATCACATGCCTGATTATGAACTCTATACAGACTTTATTTCTAGTCAAACAGATAATTTTACTAAGAATGTTATTAGATATGAAGATTACTTGAATTACTCAATCGGATTCACGACAAGAGGTTGTTTTAGAAAATGTAGTTATTGTGTTAACAGGAAATATGACCGTGTTATTAAACACTCTCCAATCTCGGAATTTTTAGACCCAAAAAGACGAGGCATATATTTATGGGATGACAATTTTATGGCTTCACCTGACTTCTACACCATTCTTGATGCATTAATAGCTACTGGGAAGCCTTTCCAATTTAGACAGGGTCTAGATATACGACTAATGACAGCTGATAAAGCTGAACGGCTTGCAAAAGTTAAATACAAAGGTGATTTTATATTTGCATTTGACCATATTGAAGATGCTGAAAAAATTTCCAACAGCTTGAAGATTTGGAAAAAATATTACAAAAAATCCACAAAATTATATGTCCTTACCGGATACGATAGCCAGGATGAACGAGATATTGAGAATACTTTTGAACGTATTAAAATAATAATGGAACATGGATGTTTGCCTTATATAATGAGATATGAGGATTATAAAGAATCTAAATATAAATCAATGTATATACAGTTGGCAAGATGGTGTAATCAACCAAACTTTTTAAAAAAGAAAAGCTTTAGACAGTACTGTAAAGCAAATGAGGAATACCACCTGACCCATACAAACATCATAAAAGGATATTGCTCTTGTTATAAAGCAATGATTGATTTTGAAATGGAGTTTCCTGAAATCGCAAAGAAGTATTATGATTTAAGATTCGAAGAAATTAATCAGTATAAATCTAAATAAGAGGGTAAAATATGGAACCTAAATACATTGAATTGGACATTAGCGAAATTCATCTTGACCTCGACAATCCAAGAATCAAGCAATATCTTGAGATTTATCCGGGTGAAATAACAAGTGAAGCTATTGCACTTGCATTAACAAACCCAGGTAACGGTGATTCATCTACATCTTATAATACTCTAAAGGAGTCTATTAAGGTCAGTGGAGGAATTATTCATCCAATTATAGTCAGTAAAGAACCGGATGGACGTTTAATCGTAATCGAAGGGAATACGAGACTTCAAATTTATAAAGAATTTCTAGCGTTAAATCCAACAGGCCCTTGGAGTAAAATCAGTTCCATTATTTACGAATGCTTAACTGACTCAGAAAAACATTCCATTAGATTACAGTCACATTTAGTTGGTCCTCGTGATTGGGATCCGTATTCAAAAGCTAAATATCTACATCAACTGAGTGAAATTGAACGCTTGCCAATGGCAAATATCATATCCATGTGCGGTGGTAATACTTCAGAAATAAATAAGCTTATAAGTGCATACCGCGACATGCAAGTATATTATGCCAAAGCAGTAAAAGAAAAAGGTGATGATTTTGATATAAGAGAATTTTCAAAATTTGTTGAGCTTCAACGGTCAACAATAACTTATGCACTAACCAATAAAGGTTTTACAAAAAATGATTTTGCAAAATGGGTTGTCGATGATAACATCGATACAGCGCAAAATGTGCGTCAATTACCCGCAGTACTGAAGGAACCAGAAGCGTTAAAAGTTTTTTTAAGAAGAAATATCTCAGAAGCTGTAAAAAAGATAGCTATAACTGAGAATACACATAATGAGCTAGATAAGTTTACATATGATGTTCTTGGTACAAAATTCTTAGAAGCGCTTAACAGGCTAGAATACAAAGAAGTAAAAAATTTAGGTAGTGATCCCGAATACGAAAAAAAGAAAACAATGCTCCTTGATATTTTTGAAGGTCTCCAAGAAATATTGAAAGACATACAACCTGAAGATTAATTTTATGGCTGAATCTATTGAACATATAAATTATGTTCGCCAAATTGCTAATTATGTATTTTTATTATTACCTTTCGACGCAAGGGCACTTGTGCTAGTAGATTTACCCGATAGTAACAGAAGACCAGAAAGAACGATTGGTAATTTTATACCTGACCTATATTACAAAGATACTCGTCGTTTGATAATTGGAGAAGCTAAAACTGAGAATGATATTGACCGTAAACACAGTATTGAACAGTATAGATCATATATTAGAGAAGCCTCATTATTTGATGAAGAAAGCCATATTATTATTTGTACATCAATTTATTCATACGCAAGAATAAAAAACATGGCTAAAAGAATCAAAGCGGAACAAAATTCATCGGTCAAGCTTCATATTTTAAACGACATCGGGAGCGTAAGTATCGTATGAGAAAAATAATCAATTTACCCGGACAAAATCTAACAGCGAAGCTAAATGCATTCCCATATCAATACGAAGCTTTTGAAGCAATGAAAAATTTGCCATATGCAGCAATCTTTCATGAGCAAGGACTAGGTAAAACGAAAATAGCAATTGATCTTCTTTTATATTGGTTAGAATTTTTGGAAATTGATACCGTACTTATTGTCACAAAAAAGCAATTAGTTGAAAATTGGCGTGGCGAGTTTGAAATACATACTAATATTACACCTAGAATCCTAACAAGTAAACGGACAGAAAATTACTATGTATTTAATAGCGCTACTAGAGTAATAATTACGAATTTTGAAACTATATCTGGTGAGTTAGTGAGATTCAAGCTTTTTCTAAAGACTAGGAATGTTGCCATTATTATCGATGAATCTACGAAACTAAAAAATCCCGATTCTAGACTAACACAAGATTTTTTCGAGATTTCTAGTTTATTTAAGATTCGGGTTATAATGACAGGCACACCTGTGGCTAATAGACCATATGATATTTGGGCTCAGATTTATTTCCTCGATAACGGGAAGAGCCTGGGAACTAATTTCTCTGAGTTCAAATCGACAACAAATCTTACTAATGATTTGTCCAATAACAAAGTAAAAAGAGATGTGTTTGAATCATCTGTATCTAATATTTTTACGAGAATTAAAGATTTTACTGTACGTGAGACTAAGAGCAGCGGAATTATAACACTTCCAAACAAAGTGTATTATGATGTGTTTGTCGATTTTGAAAAGACCCAATACATGATGTATGATAAAGTTAGAACAGAGATGCAACTATTATTGCAACGGGATGATGTGGCTATACTTGATGAATCTTCTGATTCAATAAAAAGATTGTTAAGACTGGTACAGATTACATCAAATCCTAGATTATTAGATGACTTATACTGCTGTTTTTCAGGTAAGGAAGCTAAACTAGATGAATTAATCAAAGAAATAATCAATAGAGATGAAAAGATTATAGTTTGGTCAATTTTTATTGACAATGTTGATCATTTCTGTAAAAAGTATAAGTACCTTAATGCAGTAAAAATTACCGGAAAAATGAAAATTGAAGAAAGAATACATTCTGTACGTGAGTTTAAAAATGGAGATGCTAAAGTATTATTTGCTACGCCTCAATCCGCGAAAGAAGGACTTACACTGACAGTTGCGAACAATGTCATTTTTTACGATCGCGGTTTTAATCTTGATGATTATTTGCAGGCACAAGATAGAATTCATCGTATTTCACAAACAAAAACTTGCAACATCTATAATTTGATGGTTAAAGATAGTATTGACATTTGGATTGACCTTTTACTCAAAGCCAAACAGAATGCAGCTTTTTTAGCTCAAGGAGATTATGTTTTGAAGAAATACCAAAATGTTGCGGATTATAGTTTTGGTGAGCTTGTTAAAGATATTTTAAATGAAAATAGTGAGAGTGAAACATGAATACATTGACAATTGGCAAAAAAGAGTTTCAAGTAAAAGAAGAGGAAATCCTCCAAGCTTCTCTTAAGTTCTATGTCGATAATCCTCGAGTCTATAGTGCCCTAAGAGTTTCTGATGACATCAAGCCCGATCAAAGTAACATTGAAAAATTGATGATTTCGATGGAGCATGTGAAGCAACTTAGGCTTTCCATTGAAAGTAATGGCGGTCTAATTGATCCTTTAATTGTGCGTGATGGTGATTTAGTTGTACTTGAAGGAAATAGCCGATTAGCGGCATATCGAATTTTATGTCAAAAAGATCCTATTTCATGGGGTAAAGTTAAATGTTTAATTTTACCTTCAGACATTGATGAATCATCTATTTTTACTCTTCTTGGGCAATATCACATTATAGGAAGAAAAGACTGGAGTCCATACGAGCAGGCTGGATATTTGTACAGACGAAGTAAAGAATCAAAGCTATCTGTTGACATAATGGCTAAAGAGTTAGGTATAAAAAAAGGAGATGCTCAAAGATATTTAAAAGTCTTCTCTTTTATGATTGAGACTAAAGACTTGGAACCGACAAATTGGAGTTATTATGACGAGTTGCTCAAGAACAAATCTATAAATAATGCAACCAAATCTCATCCTGAATTAGTTAATACTCTCGTTTTGCAAATAAAAAACAAAGAAATACAACAGGCTTCTGACATCAGAAAGGTAGGTGAAATAGCTAAGTGTCCTGATAAAAAAGCGAAAAAAGTTCTCGCTGAGATAGCATCGGGGCAAAAAGATATTTATAATGGTTTCGAACAGGTTAAAGATACTGGAAAAATAGATAGTATCTATAAAAAGATGAGAGCATTTCGAGAGCTCATTACTGATTCTGAATTCGCTGATTCTATCAATGATAGCCCTGAAATAAAATATGAAATTAAAAAGATTTTAACTCTTTTAAATAAATTTTCTTAAATAATATTGTAATAAAAAAAAGAAGGTGAAGAATGGATGAATTTATTATTGAAGATGAGATAAAGAAAATTCCAAACATACAAACTAAAGAATACTTAAAAGAAGTCTTATCAAGTTATCATAACGGTAATTATCGTTCTGCAATAGTCGTTTTGTATTCAGTAGTAGTCTATGATTTAATGAACAAATTGATTTTGCTCGATGAAATATATTCTGATAATAACGCAAAAAGAATAATTGATAAAATCAAGAACGAACAAAAGCTAAAACCTACATCTTCAGACTGGGAAAAAACATTGTTACAAGAAATAAAAGATAGTACTGAATTAATTAATGATGTAGAATTTCATAGAATAAATGAACTTGTTAAAGAACGAAACATAGCTGCTCATCCATTAATTGACAATGGAAATAGATTAATAAATCCGACACCGGAAAATGTTAGAAACCACATGAGAAATATGTTTGAAATTGTCTTTGAGAAAGAAGCGTTATTATGTAAAAAGATAATTGATGAATTTTTAAAAAATACTACAGATTATTTTGAAAGAGTCCGTACTGAGGGATTAGAAGATTTCCTAAATGTACGATACTACTCGAGAATTAACAAACCAGTGAGAGAAAAACTATTCGAATCTTTATGGAAACTTACATTTATTCTTGATAATTCTGAATGCGAAAAAAACCGTTATCTGAATGTATTTTGTATTAAGACACTTACAGAAAAACATCTTGAAGATTTTATAAATTTAATCAAGCAAAATTCACAAAAATTCAACAATATTAAACCCAGTAATTTTTCTTGTAGCATAAACGATAAGGCTATAAATCAAGGTAGTTCTCGAATTACTGCTCTTACATCATATATTAGCAAATATCCAGAAATATATAATGTCCTAGATTCGACAGTAAAAAATTATATACAAATCGAAGCTAACAAAAATATTTCTTTATTTACAGTAGCATATTTTCTAAGTAATAGCATTGAGGCGCATATATCTAAAATCGAAGAAATACATGATAAAATACTTATTGAGCCTAATGGCTATGTAAATGTAAATCTATACGACTGTATACAGGAAGATGCTCTGATGCAGCTTTATAATAGATCAAAAATTGTTTTATCTCAAATTCAAGTTAAGACATTCTTGATAAATTATTGTGGAAAATCGTTTACTTATTATTCTGCTTTAAGCACGTATGATAATATCATTAGCAAAATTTTAAACGATTTTGACAATAGTGATTTTGAGTTATTATTTAAGTTAATCAATGAGAATGGGGAATTCTATAACAACAATGAAATATATCGTATAACAAAACAATTAAAAGATAAATCAAGTAAAATTCTAGGACCAAATTTCGATTACACAAAATACGATAAAATATTTAAGAATTAGAACGCATTTGAAGTAAAGAAAAGATAGTCTACTGACCGGACAGCATAAGATTTATTCGTAACAAAAAGTTTTATATTAGAGTTTCTTGCTCGACCATTTCAGGCATTTGATCGTACCTTTTGCCTTGTAACAGCCTGCCTGCTTCTTTTTTGTTGGTGCCGCCCCACTGTTTAAAGTAGAATGCTGTTCCGGCTTTTTCACATTGTTCTTTTATTTCGATTATCCATTCTTCTTTGATCGGGCGCGGTGTTCTTCCGCTTTCTCCGCCTACGATGACCCAGTCTATTGCTTGTAGGTTGAGTTCGGGTAATGAGCTTAGGAGCGGTTCGCAGGAGAGGAATTTTACTCTTGCTTTTGTTTTTCTCAGGCAGTCAATTCTTGATGTTACGGTTGAATCTTCCACTGTCACGCCCATCCAAAGGTTATGCGGCCAGTCAAGCCAGCCTTCACTGTCGTAGTATCTTAATATGTCGGCTCTTTTTGTTAGTATCTGAAATACATGCTGAGGATTGTCTTTGATGACTTTGAATATTTTTTGTATGTAATCAACGGGGACATCTTTATGGAAGAGATCGCTCATTGAGTTCACGAAGATCATTTTAGGCTTCTTCCAAGTGTAAGGTTCTGTCAGCGTGTCGGGATGGAGCGTAAGCTTGAAACCGTCTTTGTATTTCGGCTGTCCCATAGCTTTGAGCCTTCTCGCCATTACTTCGGCATAACAGAATTTGCAGCCTGCGGATAATTTTGTGCATCCGGTGATCGGATTCCATGTTGATTCTGTCCATTCTATCTTAGTCGTTGCCATTTGCGTTTTACTTTTCTCTAATTACAGATTTACTCGCATGGAATCTTTTTCCATGCATCTAACCTTGCATTATTGTTAATTGTCGTTTTGTCGATACGACAATGTTTCTTTCGTTTACAGGCTCACTCATTTGGACTCTCCCGTAGTTCCCTGACTTTTCACTTTACGATACAAATATAAACTAAATCTATCCCATTAATAATAATAATCCAAAGTAATTTTTAAATTAAAATTATATTATGAAATTAGAAAAAATATTATTGGCGTATAGATAAGTTAGTAATTTTTTAAAGTTAACACAACAAATAGGATAATTATATTTATACAACAACCTTATTTTATGTTTTTGCAATTTTTCTGCTATTTTCATAAACTCACTTGACAAATTAAGTGTTTTGTTTTACATTTCTGACAATGTTTAATCTGCCGGAACCGGAAAAATGATACATTCACTTACAATCAAGAATTTTCTCTCGTTCAGAGATGAAGTTACATATTCTTTCGAAGCTTCGAAAGACAGGACTTTTGAAGATCATCATGTTGTAGAGGCCGCAAAAGGGGTCCGCCTGTTAAAGTTGGGCATTTTATATGGTTCCAATGCGTCCGGAAAGTCTAATCTTATAGCTGCTTTTCAGTTCCTTATAAATTTCTGGTTTATAGGAACCGACAATAAGTATTCCGGCACCAATGCAATACCTTTTCTTCTCGATAAAACAAGCAGAAACCACCCGAGCGTGTTTAAGCTTGTTTTTTATAAAGATGGGATCAAATATGTTTATTATTTAGAGGTCGATCAGAAAGCTGTCCTTTATGAAAAGCTTGATATGTATCCGGGTACTCAGCCTGCTACTCTTTTTGAAAGAAATTATGACGAGAAGTCGGACGTTTCCAAAATAGTTTTTAAAGGAAAAAACAATATCAGCAAGATCACTCAAGATGAACTAAATGTAAAATGTTTGAAAAATATGTCTGTCCTGGCGGCATTGAGAAAGATAAATGCTTATCTGAACGGCTTGAGCGATGTTACAAAATGGCTATTTGATCATGTTTTCAATTCAATCGTGCCTAACGATCCTTTACAGCATTTTTCAGAGGAATTAATTAAAACAAACCCTAGCCATAAATTAAAAATGCTTGAGTGCCTGAAAGAGGCTGATTTTAATATTTCTGATATAAATGTCAAAGAATTCGTTCAGAGTGTTGATGATGATTTTATAAAACAGGCTCAGACAATAGGTAATTTTTTAAGTATTCGCGCATCTGTTATTGAAGATTTAAAAAAAGATAAGAGTTTTAAATATCCTGTAACTGAATTCAAGCATACTGTCGTCAGCGATGGTAGAAAAGAAATTTACGGACTGCCTATAGAATGGCAATCAGAGGGTACAAAAAGAATATTCGGTTTGTTCGGAGCAATTATTAAATCGATTGAGGATAACGCATTCATTACGATAGATGAGATAGAATCAAAGCTGCATCCAAGGCTTATTGAATATGTTCTTGAGCATTTTCTACGTAATTCAGACCAAGCTCAGGTGCTTGTTGCGACTCACTATGACAATTTATTCGACGAAACAGATCTTCTTAGAAAGGATAATTTCTGGTTCACGGAAAAAAGAGAAGACGGCTCGACAAAGCTTTATCCCCTTACAGGTTTCAACGGTCTTAACAGAATCTCATCTCTGCAGAAAGCATATAAATACGGAAAATTCGGAGCAGTGCCTAATATAGATTAAGATTATAATGAAATTAAAGCAAGCAATACATATAATCGGAGAAGGTGTAACAGAAAAATATTACTTTAAACACCTGAAAATTCTTAAAGATTATAAATATAGTGTGAGTCCAAGATTTTGCGACAGTAATACCTGCATCTCGAAGATAGAGAAAAAAGTAAAGGAAATTTTAGAAGCCGATGCTGTAGCGATATGCGTATTCGATGCTGATGTATCACAAAGAAATGACGTTGAGAAGGATAAACTGGAAAAGTTTAGAAAAAGATACAAAGACAATAAAAAC
This sequence comes from bacterium, assembly GCA_029559475.1. GTDB lineage: Bacteria > UBA4055 > UBA4055 > UBA4055 > UBA4055 > UBA12480. The sequence continues at coordinate 47,543 of JAKQBN010000055.1, read as the reverse complement.
GTGCTGATTTGCGACAGCCTGCCTTCAATAGAATTCTGGTTCCTTATCCATTTTGTTCAGCGCAATAAGCGATACTCTAGTTATGGCGAATTGAAAAAAGAGTTACTGAAATATATTGAGAGCTATGATAAAACTGAGAAATTTCTAAAAAATAGAGAGTGGGTTGAAAAATTAATTTCAGGACAGTATAAAGCCGTTCAATACGCTTCAGAATTAGAACTTAAAGGAGGATCATACTCAAATATATATAAAGCTATTCAATTTCTTGAAAAATGATACTATTCCCTCTTAGATTGACGACAAAAAAAAGTTATAAGTATCTGAATGCTTCAGGCTCAAATGCTCAAAGGAGTTCGAATAGATGACCCTCTACGAAAAATTTAAATCATCCCTGCATAAGTATAACGCCTGTGATAATCTGCTGAAAGATATCTACGGGTTAGATCCCGATTTTGAATACGATGCGGTAATCGTGGCTCCTTCGTGGAATCCTGAAATTATTTTTTCGGCATACAATCCTGTGGTCAGAGTAGAAAAAAAAGGTCCGTATTATTGCGGTTATACCGTAGAATTTGAAGGTAAAAGTTTCGGCTATATTCAGGTAGCGGCGGGTGCGGCCAATACGATCGATTCATGTTTGACTCTGGGCGGATCGAAATGCAAAAAAGTGATATTCATAGGCGCGGCAGGTGCTTTGAAAGCGGATATTAAGCTGGGTGATATTATTATGCCTAAATATTCAATAGCCGGAGACGGAGGGTCTTTATACTTATATGAGAAAATTGCGGTAGAGAACTTTAGAAAGAAGATCTATCCTGACGCAAGGAATAAGTTTATTCCGGAATTGGTGCTGGGGCTGGGGTAGTGAAGGTAGTTATAGAATATTTGGGAATTTTATCTTGTATCGTTGATTTGAAACTTACCCTATATGCCTGTTAATTAATCGTTCAAAATAAAGTATCCTTGTAAAATAGCCAAAATATTGTTAAAATAACCTTTCCTTTTGTCCATTAATGTTATTTATTATCCTTGTAAAACAGCCAAAAGTGGTCAGAAATAAATGATACTTCTACGCAGTATGAAGCCGCAGCTTTAATATTTAAATAATTTTACATTTTAAATTAATTAAAAACTTGCATTTATCTAAAGTATATATTAAATTTCCTTTATTTTGTCAGGAATTTAAAATAGGAATTAAAACATGAAAACTATAATAAGGGAAACATATTTAAAAAAGATCAGGCCTTTTATGGGTAAACCGGTCATAAAGATCCTGAGCGGTATGAGAAGGGTGGGAAAAAGTGAACTGCTGAAGCAGATCGAAGCTGAGATAAAACATAACGAACCGAAAAAGAAAGTCATTTCAATAAATAAAGAGCTTCGTCAGTTCGATTTTATAACTGACTATAAAGTATTGAATAGCTATATAGACGAATCGGGAGGAAAGTCCGGTTCGGTTATCCTTATTGATGAAGTACAGGAAATAAAGGAATGGGAACGGTCGGTGAACTCTTTTCTGGCTGAAGGCATGGATGTTTATATCACAGGATCGAACTCGCATCTTCTCTCATCTGATCTTGCCACTTTGATCTCAGGCAGATATGTCGAGTTCAAAATATATACTTTCAGCTTCAATGAATTTACCGAGCTCGGAGGTTTTGAAAGTAAGCCGAAGGAGGAAGTATTCAGAAAATATATCAGATTCGGAGGGCTGCCGGGACTTTTTCATCTGGATTTTCAAGCTTCCGCAACATTTCAGTTCCTTGATGCTATCTACCAGACGATACTTCTCAAAGATATAGTTAAGAAATTCAATGTAAGGAATGTGAGCCTGCTGGAGGACGTAGTGAGCTTTGTTTTCGATAACATAGGTAATCAGTTCAACGCAAGCAGCGTCGTAAAATATATGAAGAACCAGCACATAAAAACCAGTGTTCCGACTATTCTGAGCCTTATACACAACCTGAACGATGTAATGATCACACATAAGATCAGGCAATACGACTTAAAAGGAAAAGAATATCTTGACACGAACGCAAAATATTACGCCGGCGACCTGGGTTTAAGACACGCGGTACTGGGATTCAGAGATGAAGATATCGGCGGAATACTGGAGAACATAGTCTGCCTTGAGCTTTACAGAAGGGATTATAAAGTATCATTCGGCAGAATAGGAGACAAGGAAATTGATTTTATAGCGGAAAAGGAAGAAGAAAAAATCTATATTCAGGTATCATATCTGATGCAGAATCAGGAAACAGCAGAAAGAGAGTTTTCAGCCCTTGAGGCTGTCAGGGACAACCATCCGAAGTATGTTATTTCAATGGATCCGGTCGTTTTTAAAAGAAAGTCAGGCGTAAAACATATAAATCTGTTTGATTTTCTGTCTAAACCAACTCTTCAATAATAAGGCTTTTATAAATAATTCAGGTAAGCGGAAATGTGAGTTCCGATCATTTTGCTGAGGACAGCAAAACGATAATATTACCTTGCAAAAAGTCTCAAGTGTTCCTAAATTATCAGAAAGTGTAATTCGACTGCAAAACTGAGGTCAAAATGAAGTATTTTTTATTGTTCCTGATCTTCACCGCCTCATGCCTGAACGCGATAAATTTCAAGGAACGCACCGGACCTTTCCCCTACCATCTCTGGTTCAGCGCAGGATTAGGCGCAGTTGTTACAGAGGATACAGGCTTAACAGGCGGTAATGTTTCAATCAATTTTTCAAAATACACGCACGTTATCAAGTTGAGAATTGCGGGAGGTAGCACTATTTCGTGTGAGCCTTATAATGGCGGTTCAGCCTGGGATTATGGTTTGCTTTACGGATACGGACGATCTTTCGGGAATATTCATTTATCATATCTTTGCGGTATTAGTGTTACAACCGGTGAATATGAAGGTAAAAAATATTTTATTGAGAACGATCCTTCACCAAGATACGAAATGAACAATTTTCAGACATTCGGGTTTCCTTTGGAAATTCAGCTTGATCTGAACAGAGCGCGTCCTTTCGGATTAAGTCTTTCGGCTTTCGGGAATATCAATGCGGAGAAAAGCTTTGCGGGCCTGAGTTTAAACCTTCTGCTCGGCCGCCTGCCGTAATCGAGTAAATTTATTCGTTATAAAAAAGTCTTATTTTGAATTGTAATCTGCTTTGTCTTCAGCGACTTGGGAGTTAATATTTTTGCCGTTTATCCATAATTCAGATTCAGAAATATCAATTTCATCGTTCCAGATAATACCGTAGCCTCCAATATCAACCTTTACTTTCCTGAATAAATTCTCATTTTCCAGAGCTTTGAAAACATCTTTCTCAAGCAGTGGTTTGCAATCGTATATTTTTATTTCGCCGGTTATAAATTCAACTTTGAGCTGATAATTATTCAAAACCTCTATATTTTTAATTCTATGGAAATTCATTATTCCAACCCCGGAAGAGTAATTATGTCTTTCGTTGCCCACATCTTTTCAAGTTCATCTTTATATTTAAATGCCCACTCCTTTACAAGTGTCTGTGCTTTTGAAGGCAAATCCCCTTCTATCATTATCAGATCAGATATGCTGAAAACTCCGTTATACTCATTATAAATAGCATGAAAATGAGGAATTCCGTGCTCATTGAAGTACATCTTAATTATTATGCCATAGAATCTTGATATTACAGGCATTCTTACTCCGTTTTCTTATCCGTAATATACGAATTTTTCCGATTAAATCAAATCGTCAATAATAAGGTTCATGTAAATAATTCAGGTAAATATAGAATATCTTTGAATTTTTTCTTAAATTGCCTATGAAGTTACTGAGGAGAATATATGGCAAAAAATGATATCACAATACATGATTCGAAGAGCAGCCAATTCCTTGTTTACGAAGCTGATGACGGCAAAGTAAAGATCGATGTGATCCTGGAAAGTGAAACCGTATGGCTGAATCAAAATCAGATAGCTCAGCTTTTCGGGAAAGGCAGAACGACAATAACTGAACATATTAGAAATATTTTTAAAGAGTGCGAATTGGATGAACATATGGTATGTCGGAAATTCCGACAAACCACTCAGCACGGTGCAATTGAAGGTAAAACTCAAGAAACGGAAGTTAATTATTATAATCTCGATGCTATAATTTCTGTCGGATATCGTGTAAAATCACTCCAGGGTACCCAATTCAGAAAATGGGCTACTCAGAGGCTTAAGGAATATATCGTTAAAGGCTTCACTCTGAACGATGAGAGGTTCAAAAAGGGTAATTCGATGAATTATTTTAACGAACTTCAGGCACGACTTCGCGAGATAAGGATCTCAGAACGGTTCTTTTATCAGAAGATCAAAGATATTTATACAACAAGCATAGATTATAATCCCAAAGATGAAAAAACTATCGAATTCTTCAAGATCGTTCAGAATAAACTATTATGGGCTATAAGTAAGCAGACCGCAGCTGAGCTGATTTATCGAAGAGCTGATGCAAAAATGCCTTTGATGGGCATGCAGTCTTACGATAAAGATTCCGGCACACGAATTACAAAAAGCGAAGTTTCGACAGCAAAAAATTATCTGAATGAGAACGAAATGAGCCTTCTCGGGCTTCTTGTGGAGCAGTATCTCGCGTTCGCTGAGACAATGGCGAATCAGCATATTCCGATGTATATGAAAGACTGGATAGAAAAGCTTGACGATATTTTAAAAATGAACAAGAGAGAATTACTCACACACGCAGGAAAAATAAGTCATCAGGCAGCTCTTGAGAAGTCAGAAGCCGAATATGAGAAATTCATTGAGAACCAGAGGCTTGCAGAAAGAGAAAATAGCCTGAAAGAGCTTGAAACAGATATCAAAAAAATAGATGTAAAGAAATTAAAATAAATTTATTCGTCGCAAAAAAGTCTAACCTTATCTGGAAAAGATATAGCTATGGAATACGAAAATAATGAATTTGAATCTGAAACCTTTGAAAATATAAATTTCACCGGCCTATCTTTTAAGAGAACAGCCTTCACAGACTGCCGCTTTGAAAACTGCAATCTGTCGAATGTAGATCTGACTAAAACCAGGCTTATAAATGTTTCGTTCAATAACTGCAAAATGCTGGGGCTGAATTTTTCAAACTGCGATACTTTCACATTCAGCTTTAACTGCAAAGACTGTCAGATAACCTTGTGCGTGTTTTCTGAAATGGATCTGAAGAATATTATATTTGACAGCTGCAAAATTCACGATTGCGATTTTTATAGAACTAACCTGACTAAAGCTGTTTTTGACAATTCAGACCTACAAAACAGCAGGTTTAAGAATTGCGACCTCAGTTCTGCCTCATTCGTCAATGCGGTCAATTATGAAATAAATCTGAACCAGAATATTCACAAGAAAGCAAAATTTTCGATCCCGGAAGCAATATCACTATTAAAATCTTTCGATATCGAAGTTGAATAAATTCCGAAACTGCCGCTATTTGATAAGCAGCATTTTATTCGTCCCGGTAAAACCTTCGCATTCCAATTTATAAAAGTAAATCCCGCTGTTTAGGTTTGAAGCATCAAAATTGATTTGATGAAAACCTTTTTCCAGCTTCCTGTTGACGAGATCTGAGACCAATTGGCCTGAAAGATTATAAACCGACAGCCTGACAGGTTGAGCTCTGTCTATTGAAAAAGTTATTTCTGTGCTTGGATTGAACGGATTCGGATAATTCTTATAAAGCTCTACCTGAACAGGCGTGATCTGAGGCTCTATCGATACCGGTGAACCGCCTCTGAATTCTATCCTGTCGATCCTTGCGCAGTCCTCGCCGGAGACCCCCGAAGCACTTTTTTTATAATACCATTTAAAAGTGCGGTTGCCGGACGATACTGGAAAAGCGATCTTTCTCCAGGGTGTCTCTCCGCTTACGGACATCTTTTTAATCCTGTTGATCCAAAACTCCAGATAATCATAATCTTCCTGGGACGAAACTTTGTACCAGAAGCTTATTTCACCGTCGTTTTCATAATATGTATCAATGAATATTTCCGTGGTCTGGCTATGCCCGATCGCGTCGGACTGCAGGCTGTAGACCCCTTCCTGCGGATCGGTATTCTGAGCTGACCAGCCGTATATTCCTGTCTGCCACGGGAATCTGACTATACTTCCAGATTCAAAATCTTCCACTGTCATGCTATAGTCAATTACAGATACTTTAATATCAAAAGTCTCTGATGAATCACCCGCGGTACCTTTAAGTGTAACTATAGATGAGCCTTCGGAAGTATTTCCTGCCGTTAGAGTCAGGACTGAATCGTTCAGAGCACACGAAAGAATCTCAGGGTTGCTATTGCCTTCAATACTCAGCATAATGTCCGCACCGCCGCGATCCGAGAACAGGTCATTAACATTGACAAGGGATATTTCGTCATAAACAAGCGTCCTGCCTTCGATATAACCGCTTAGATAAACTCCATCTGCAGGAGGTGAATATACGACTCTGATACTGTCTATTCTTACAGGAGTTACCGGTTTGTCTGAATCATCTACCGGAACATAACTGATATTGAAAACAACATCCATCCCCTCGACTATCTTACCGAAGACCGAATAGCTATCGTTAAGATGAGGATAAGAATCCAGCGTTATGAAATACTGTGAGCCCCCTGTATTAGGCCCCGCATTTGCCATAGAGAGCACTCCCGCGGAATTGTGGTTGAGATCAGGATGAAATTCATCAGGTATCGTATATCCCGGTCCTCCGGTGCCTGTACCCAGCGGGTCGCCGTCCTGTATGACAAAACCCTGTATCACTCTGTGAAATATCAGACCGTCATAAAAACCCGCGTTTGTAAGATCGATAAAATTATTAGCTGTGATAGGAACGAGATCCTCTCTCATCTGGCCTTTAAAATTCCCCATTGATGTGTACCACTGAACTATTGTCTGTGATGAAACAACGGTACAGATCAGTAATATCGAATTAAACAGCATTTTTGATTTTGATAAAGTCATAGACCCTCCCTAAGATTATACTGATGATATATTAAACAAAATATAATCATATTTCAAGTAATAAACGATCAGACTTTTTATTTACCTTGATTTAGATTTTTTTATTTCATAATATTCTATTCTTATGGACAGGAACAGAATAATAAGAACAGCTTCAATCATAAGCATCGCGGGTAATGCAGTGCTTTCGGCATCCAAGATCATAATAGGTCTGATGTCAGGAAGTATGTCCGTAGTCAGCGACGGTATCGACAGCATGACCGATATTTTTATATCTATAATCACTCTGTTCGTGGCTAAGATAATTGATACTCCTCCGGACGCTAAACACCCGTACGGCCATTTCAGAGCTGAAACAATAGCTACTGCGGTTCTTTCATTTATAATGTTCTTCATAGGCGGCCAGCTCGCTATGACGACGATAGATAAGCTCGCGAATCATCCTGTTATAGAAATGCCGGGAATATGGGCCGTCTACGTGACCGTTTTCTCGATATTCGGAAAAATACTTTTATCGTACAGCCAGTACGCTCTCGGTAAAAAATCCCGCAGCGAAATGCTTAAAGCTAACTGCAGAAATATGCTCAACGATGTTGTCACTTCAACCGGTGTACTTATGGGTCTATGTTGCGCTTTTTACTTTCACATGCCTGTAATAGACAGGATAATTGCAATAATAATAAGCGTATGGATAATGTTCTCCGCAGTCAGGATATTCATGGGAACCCTAACGGAACTGATGGAAGGAGAAGTTGATCAGGAACTATACAATAAGATTTTCGAGGTCGTAAGAAAATCTGACGGAGTGGGTAATCCGCACCGCGTTAGAATAACTAAGCTCGGAGTGCTTTACACTATCGACATGGACGTGGAAGTTGACGGGAATATTAAAGTATCTGATGCCCACGATCTCGTAATGGCGCTTGAAGATAAAATTAGATCAGAGATCCCGAACGTTTACGACATCGTGGTTCATATAGAACCGATGGGGCATCACGAGAATCACGAAAAGAACGAATGTTACGGACTCGCCGAACATAATATAAGACAAAACTAAACAGGAGGATCAAATGAAGTATGTAAAATATCTCCTATTAACCTCGTTAATTTTTCTTGCCGGTTGCTCCGTATCTCCGAACGGGGATGAAGAAGCTGTACTTCTTATGCAGCCCTGGGTTTTCGGACATGGAGGAGTTGATCAGGATGCTGTAAAGCCGGGTCTAGTCTGGGTGGCACCGACAACAAGCGCGATTTTTTTTAAAGTTACGCCTCTGACGATCACAGAACCGTTCGATGATATGATAACCGACGACAACATTCCGGTGGACTTCAACGCATATCTGAAACTTCAGATCATAAAAGGCCAAACGCCTAAACTTTATGAAAAATTCGGTCAGAACTGGTATGCGATGTCGATTCAGGAAACTTTCAGAACTATGATAAGGGATAAAGCCTCTTCTTACAAAATGTTCGATCTTGCGGGGAACCGACAGGTACTTGCGGAGATCCAGAGCGAAACTTTCACGCTTATTACTGATTACTGCAAAAAGATAGATATTCCTGTTGAAATTCTGCAGGTAGTGGTCGGTGCCGTTACTCCACCGCAGGAAGTTCTCGAGGAAACAAAAAGGACCGCAGCTCAGAATCAGAGCATACTTACACAGGAAGCAAGATCTAAGGCTGAGGTTTCCAGAAAGGAAGCCGAGGTTAATAAAGCTATTGCTGATAAAGCCTATCAGAATCAGATGTCTATGTCAATCCAGGAATATCTGCAGCTCCGTGCACTCGAGATCGAGAAAGAAAAGATCGAGCTGGTCAGAGAAAAGCAGAATGTTTCGATCATCCTCGGACAGGGTATTACGCCGATGTACGGAGTGGGTAAATAGGCAGAACTTTTAATTGCCTTGATTTAATATAAAATATTGATTATATTCGGTCACCGTTTCAAATAAGATACGATATCAAGTTTGATCAGGTATGTAACATAGAACAAACAAACGATAGAGTATTGAATCAATTACCGGAATAATCCGCAAATAATAGAAAATTAAGGAATGATTTTGACGAATACGATAAAATCTGAAGTTTCACCTTTGAACGAAAATTCACCGTTCAAACAATTAAATATAATCGAACCGATCTTGAGAGCTATTGCTGTCGAAGGCTACAAGACTCCGACGCCGATACAGGTACGATCCATACCGGTCTGCCTGAAAGGCCGCGACCTTCTCGGGTGCGCACAGACAGGCACAGGTAAGACTGCCGCTTTCGCAGTGCCTATCCTTCAACTGCTCAGCGAAAGAAAACACGAAGGAAAAAGAAAGATAAGAAGCCTGATACTTACTCCGACAAGAGAACTTGCGATTCAGATCGGCGACAGCTTCAAAGCCTACGGAAGATACACAAAACTAAAGACCGCCGTGATCTTCGGCGGAGTTAATCAGTATCCGCAGACACAGATATTAAAGGACGGGATAGATATACTTATCGCCACTCCCGGAAGGCTTTTAGATCTGATGAACCAGAAATTTATAAGCCTCCAGGATATTGAGATATTCGTTCTTGACGAAGCTGACAGAATGCTCGATATGGGATTCATTCACGATATCAGAAAAGTTCTTGCCGTTCTTCCGAAAAAAAGACAGTCGCTTTTCTTTTCCGCAACAATGCCGGATGAGATCATAAAACTGGCGGGAACGATCCTTAATGATCCTTCTCATGTTTCAGTGACTCCAATATCTTCTACTGTAGATACGATCGATCAGTACGTTTACTTCGTGGATAAAGCGAACAAGTCGGCGCTTCTTATTGATATTCTCAAGAACAAAGAAATTAAAACAGCTCTGGTTTTCACACGCACAAAACACGGCGCGGATAAAGTTGTTAAGATTCTTCAGAAAAACAATATTACGGCAGAGGCGATACACGGTAACAAAGCTCAGAATGCCAGACAGAGAGCTCTTAATAATTTCAAAGATCAGTCGACCCGAGTTCTTGTAGCTACCGATATAGCCGCAAGAGGAATAGACGTGAACGATCTTGAATATGTAATTAATTACGAAATTTCCAATATCGCGGAGATGTACGTTCACCGGATCGGCAGGACAGGAAGAGCCGGAGCAAGAGGCACATCCTATTCATTCTGCGACATTGAAGAAAGACCTTACCTGCGTGATATCGAGAAACTTATCTCGAAAAAGATCCCGGTAGTCGAAGATCACCCCTATCCGTTCACCGGCGTCACTCCGGTCCCGGTTTCCGCAAAGGAACTGCCCAGAAAGGTCGCTGAACGTAAACTTTCAGAATCAGTTCAGAATAAAAGGCCTGCGCACCGGTCTCCCGACAGATTCAAGCATAAACCGGCAGAAATCAAAGAGCCCAAAACCGTTGAATACAGACGTAAACCTAAATACAATTCTGTTTGATTTACCTTGATTTCACGCAATATATGAACTAATTTTCATTGTCTTACACGGGGTATCTGTTGGCAGCGAATTTCAGGCATACGGTCATTTTATTGATTCTGACGATCTTATTGGCACTTCAGGCGCAGGACAGTTTTAATACAAGTAATCAGAACCCCTTTCTGCCATATATTCTGCCCATCACGATTATAACGGCCGGTTGCGCTATAAGCGGAAGCGGGTTTGAAAAAGATTTGCAGGCGGATATAAGACAAGCGGCAGGAGAAGACTTCAGTCTTAAAGCCGACGATTACATAGTCCACGTTCCCATGGCTGAAATATATATTTTTGATCTTATGGGAATAAAGGCAGAAAACAGATTTTATGAAAGATCGAAAAACGTATTTCTGGCTAATCTTTCATCGCAGATAATCGTTCAGATCCTGAAATATACAACTGACAAGCTGAGACCGGACGGAGATGATCGTGAATCTTTCCCCTCCAATCACACGAATATCGCTTTTACCAACGCATCGATTCTTTTTCACGAATATAAAAATTCGAACAGCTTTATCGCTTATAGCGGATTCGCTTTCGCAACTGCAACGGGTGCTCTTAGAATACTTAACAATAAGCACTGGACAGGAGATGTTCTCGCTGGAGCAGGTATCGGAATGCTTTGCGCGGATCTTGTTTACCGTTTCGAACCGTTCAAAAGAAGTGGCAATACAGATCTAAATGATAAATTAATAGGTATAATTCCCGACTTCGATGTCGGAACTTACGGAATAAAGATAACGGCAGTTTTTTAAAGGAGACAGGTCGATGAGCAAAAACAGCCTTGGTTTTTCAGTCAGGAACAGGATACACAGTTTCAGATACGCATTCAAGGGCGTTGCTATTATGTTTTATGAAGAACCCAATTTCAGGATACACATTATCGCGGCATCGGTAACTGTCGCCTTCGGGATCATTTTTAATATCTCAGCCATAGAATGGATCATGATTTCAGTTGTCATAGGATTAGTGCTTGTGTCCGAAATTTTTAACGCAGCCGTGGAAAGGATCGCCGATTTCGTATCTCCCGAGCACAATATGATCGTCGGCATAACGAAAGACCTTTGTTCAGCAATGGTTCTGGTTGCCGCTATAGTATCGGTAGTTACAGGACTGATAATTTTTATACCAAAGATTTTTTAGGGAGGAAATATGCAGAGTAACGAGAAACTCTTAAAAAACAGAGAGTATTTAAGATCGAACTGGGACGTATTGGATCTTGAAGTTTCTGATCAGGCTTTGAAAAAACCTCTTCCGGCTATGGAAAAGCCCATAGACAGGACACGACAGCTGATACCGCTCGTTAAAAAAGATGAATGGAAGATCAAACCGGTTACACTTGAACAGGCAATTCTGAACAGGCAGAGCAGAAGAAAATACTCAAAAGAACCTCTGACAATAGAAGAACTTTCATTCCTGCTTTATGCGACCCAGGGAGTAAGAAAATTTACTGAAAAGTATACTTTCAGAACAGTACCTTCAGGCGGAGCAAGACACCCTTTCGAAACCTACCTGTTCGTTTGGAACGTGACAGGACTGGAAAAAGGAATTTACAGATACCTCCCGATAGCTCATATGCTTTATCCCGAACGCGAATATAAAAGAGATATGGTAAAAGATCTTCACGAAGCCACGCTTGAGCAGTTCTGGGATCCCGCCGTTTACTTTATCTGGACAGCTATACCCTACAGGACCGAATGGCGCTACAGCTCCGCATCAGCTAAACTTGTTGCTCTTGACGCCGGACATCTGTGCCAGAATCTTTATCTGGCCTGCGAGGCTGTCAGCTGCGGAACATGCGGAATAGGCGCATATGACCAGAAAAAGTGTGATTCATTCGTTAAGGCTGACGGAAAAGATGAGTTCGTCGTATATCTCGCGCCTGTGGGAAAAGTATAATAAACGCGTCCGAATATTCTATTTATATATTGACTAATCCTTACAGCTATTGTTATATTTGCGAAAAAATTAACATGAGGTTGAAATATGGATGAATTTTTCTCAAAGACATTTTACGGAAATACCGTTGAACAGTGGTTCTATTCTCTTCTGTTCGTTCTCGGAGGTATATTGTTTTCCAAGGCCATCTACTGGGTGATCAAGGAAGTAGTAAAAAAACTTACCGCGAAAACAAAAACGAACATTGACGACGCTCTTATCGGCGCGATCGAAAAACCAGTCGTTTACGGCATAGTTCTGACAGGTATGTGGATGGGATTCAACAGGCTGACCTTTCCTGAAGGATTCGAGAATTTTATGCACAGAGCGCTGATGTTCGTGCTGATTTTTAACATCACATGGCTCATAGTAAGGGCTATCGACGCTCTTATAGGCGAGATACTTATACCTTTAGCAGAGAAATCAGAGAATACTTTTGACGACCAGATAGTACCTATCCTAAGAACAGGAGTAAAAGTCCTGCTCTGGATCATCGGCCTGATCGTTGCGCTCGATAATGCGGGATTCGATATTATGGCTCTAATCGCAGGTCTCGGTATCGGAGGTCTCGCTCTTGCCCTTGCAGCCCAGGATACTGTGAAGAATATTTTCGGTGGGGTAATGATCTTCATCGACAAGCCTTTCCAGCTTGGAGACTGGGTAGTAATAGGCGGCGACAACGGAATTGTTGAAGAAGTCGGCATAAGAAGCACAAGAATCAGAACTCTCGAAGGCAGGCTCGTAACTGTGCCGAATTCTAAATTCGCGGAATCCAGCGTAACTAACAATTCTGCCGAGCCGACAAGGAAAGTTGTTGTTAATCTCGGCCTTGTTTACGACACTTCTCCGGAGAAGATGGACGCAGCCATGAATATTTTAAAAGATATTATAAAGAACAATAATGAGATCGTTAGCGAAGACTGCCTCGTGTCTTTCAACAGCTGGGGTGAATTCTCGCTGGGTATTCTCTTTATTTATTACATAAGAAAAGAGGCCGACATTCTAAAAGCACAATCAAAGATCAATCTTGAGGTATTAAAAAGATTCAATGAGAACGGGCTGGAGTTCGCTTACCCGACGCAGACGATATACAAGAAATAAAATATATTGAAATTAAAAAACCCCGGAACTAAGCCGGGGTTTTTTATTACGATATAATTATCTATTTGAAAAGATTAAGCATATTGAAGCTTACGGTCAGACCGGCCATAACGATCGATACCATGCTCATTAACTTGATCAGAATATTGAGGCTGGGTCCTGCGGTATCCTTGAAAGGATCGCCGACTGTATCACCCGTAACTGCCGCTTTGTGCGCGTCCGAGCCCTTTCCGCCGTGATGTCCTTCCTCGATGTATTTCTTCGCGTTATCCCATGCTCCGCCGGCATTCGCCATAAATATCGCGAGTACGAATCCCGTAGATGTTCCGCCGATCAGAAGTCCCATGACTCCGGGAACTCCGAATATTATTCCTGTTACTATCGGAACTATTATAGCAAGAAGCGAAGGAAGCATCATCGCTCTCTGAGCGCCTTTCGTGGATATCTCTACGCATCTTGCGTAATCAGGTTCGGCTTTACCTTCCATAATGCCTTTGATCTCTCTGAACTGTCTTCTTACCTCTTCCACCATCTTTCCTGCTGCCTTTCCGACTGCCAGCATCGACAATCCGGAGAACATGAACGCCATCATAGATCCCAGAAATATTCCGACCAGAACGAACGGATTCATGAGCGTGATATTGAATGCCGACATGAAATCATTGAGCGATGCTTCATTAACAGCTACTATAGCCCCTCCGGCAACTTCAAGAGTAGTCTGTCCTGCTCTTTCGAGCGCTATCTTGATCTCGTCAACATAAGAAGCTAAAAGAGCAAGCGCTGTTAAAGCTGCTGAACCTATTGCGAACCCTTTTCCTGTTGCAGCCGTGGTGTTTCCCAGAGCATCCAGAGCATCAGTTCTTTTTCTGACTTCCTTGTCCAGCCCGCTCATTTCTGCGTTACCGCCCGCGTTATCAGCTATCGGTCCGTATGCATCGGTAGCTAATGTTATTCCGAGTGTCGAAAGCATCCCTACGGCAGCGATCCCGATCCCGTATAATCCCATTGATACATGAGACAAATCTCCTCCCGATGCGAAAAGAAAAGAGAGTATTGTACCTACAACAACTGTTATCACCGGTATAGCCGTTGAAAGCATTCCGAGTCCGAGACCGGCGATAATCACGGTCGCATGTCCCGTCTTAGCATTATCAGCGACTGACTGAGTAGGTTTGAACGAATGTGATGTATAGTATTCTGTAGTTTTACCTATTATTATGCCTGTCAAAAGTCCGGTAACGACAGATCCCCAAATTCCGAGATAATTATCCATATCAAGGTATTTCATGATCATAAAAGAAGCAACAGCTATCAGCACAGAGCTGATATTAACTCCGGTAGCCAGAGATGCGAGAAGATCTTTCTGCGAAGCGCCTTCTTTTGTTTTTACCATAAAAATACCGATAAGCGAAAGAACTATACCAACAGCCGCGATTAGCATCGGTGCAATAACGAAATTGAACTGCATCAACGTATCAGCTTTTCCTACGAATATAGCGGCTCCCAATGATGCGGTAGCCAGTATCGATCCGCAGTAAGATTCATAAAGGTCAGCGCCCATACCTGCAACATCGCCAACGTTATCTCCTACGTTATCAGCTATAACGGCCGGATTCCTGGGATCGTCCTCGGGAATTCCCGCTTCGACTTTTCCGACAAGATCAGCTCCCACGTCAGCGGCTTTAGTAAATATACCTCCGCCGACTCTTGCGAACAGAGCCTGAGTCGAAGCTCCCATGCCGAATGTAAGCATAGTAGTCGTAATGATTATCGCATTATTCGCTTCGCCGAAAGGATAGAAGTAATTCATGATAAGGAACCATAACGAAATGTCCAATAGCCCCAGTCCGACTACTACAAGACCCATAACTGCTCCGGAACGGAAAGCTACCCTTAGACCGTCGTTTAATGATTTCTGAGCGGCGAAAGCAGTCCTTGCTGAAGCGTAAGTCGCCGTTTTCATTCCGAAGAATCCCGACAACCCCGAAAAGAATCCGCCTGTTAAAAACGCGAACCATACCCATTCGTTCTGGATCTTAAGAACATAAGCCATAATCGCGAAAAGCACAGCTATAATGACAAACACTATCGTCACTACTTTGTACTGCTGTTTTAAGTATGCCATCGCTCCCACTCTTACATGCGCGGCTATCTTTTTCATTTTGTCCGTGCCTTCGTCTTCTTTCAGAAGTTTTTTGTAAAAGTAGAAAGCGAAGATAAGCGCTATTACAGAGCCTATCGGCGCCAGCCAGAACAGATTGTTGATCATAAACACTCCCTCTTTATTTTAATTTTCTACGCTTATTCCGTATAAAACTTTCAAAAATAATAATAACGGATAAAAAAATCAACCCTAATATTGTTGCAGATTTTCCGACTGCATACGGCTTTGAAACATATTTGAAGGTGATCCTGTGTTCACCTTTTTTCAGTTCGATAGATCTGAAAGTGAGATCAGCCTTGTATATTTCGATCTCTTTGCCGCTTTCATCGAATGCGTGCCAGTACGGGAAATAATTGTCAGTCATTACAACAAAACCGTCCCTGTTCATCACAGCCGTGAGTTCTATCTCGTTGCCAAGATATTTGTAGCCTGTAACATTTCCCGGCGGGATAGAATCGTTTACAGGTTTTATGGACGGTTCCTTTTCTAATATCACGACCGCTGCAGGATCGAAATCCGTTTTCAGCCTTCCAGCGATCTTATCTTCTTCAGGTATAACTACGCAACTGCTTACTGTGTAAGCTCTCGGAAGATAGTTCTGGTTGGGGATTATCTCTCCCTGCGAGCCTTCAGGCCTGTACAAAATGAATCTGGCGCCGGAAAGTTTTAAAAAATTATTATTGTAATACTCATTTAAATTATACGTAAAATTTTCATCCGTATTCACACCGTCTATATTTACGCCTCTGAATTTTCTGAACCATTTAAGCTCGTTGTCATGGAATCCCGTTACGGTTGTGACTTTGTGTATAGGAAGCTGGTTAGCTCCGAACATATTCAGATCCAAAACTCTGAAATATCCTTCATCAGATTCAAGCTGCCTTAGCTGCTTTGTGATATCGATATCGGTGAATTTTATACCGAGACCATCCTTTGAAACCGTACGGATAAATTTCCGGTCGACTCTGTATGTGTCGGCAAATATAAGTACGGAGATCAGGCTGATAAATACTATCGCGCTCATCTTGTTTTTCAGATATAGCCAGATTAATATAAGTGTGCCCGACATCAGCAGGCTTGATAATATTATCCCTTTACTTATGGTCCCTAAGTATTCTTCAGACGGCATTCTTTCGGGCGTAAAGAACGTCTGATAAATTTCCATCATACTGCCCGCAGCGGCCGCCTTTATTAATCCCGCAGCCAATATTACGCCTGCAGCGATCATTAAAGGCTTAACATACTTTTCAGCTTTTCCGTCTTCTTTCAGGCTTATGATGTGATCGAGGATCACAGACGCGCAGGCTGCAAGGACGAAAGTTAACAAGAAGAGTATCATTCCCTGGCCTCTGAACATTTTCACTCCGGGAACGATATGGTAAACCAGCCTGAAAAGAGGTGTATGGTCACCCAGCGAATATAAAAGAGTGAACACGCCGAAGCAGAAAAAGAAAACGACATCGCCGAAATGTTTGCCTCTGTAAATGAAAAGTGCTAGTATCGTCAAAAGTATCAGGATCACGCCGGAATATTCGCTGTTCAGTTTGAACGAGTTCCTTCCCCAGTAAGAATTTCCGCCGTCTTTTATTACTTCCTGCTGTTCCTCGTAGCTCTGAACGTGGGAAGTCCTGTTCTCGCCGCAGAATTCAGGCACGACAAGCGACATCGCCTCTTCGGGATGAATTCCCCAGGAAATGGCGTGCTCGTAAGATGTTTTAGCTTCGGTCCCCCTTATCGAGAATTCCTTCGTGTACATATAAGGAGGCACGAGCTGGACCGCGCCTATGAAGACGGCGAGTATGATCCCTGCCCAGAAAAGGCCGAATCCCGATACGGGCTTTATCAGCTTTTTTGAAACTGTATAATCTTTGACGGCTCTGTAGAGAGCGTAGAAGAAATAGAACCACATAGCGAAATAGGTAGTCTGAAGATGAGATGAAAGGATCATAAATCCTAATGTTGCGCCGAAGAATGCATAATTTTTATTCCCTTTGCCTTCGATGCCTTTATACAAAAAGTTCATGCCGAGAGGAAAAAGCGCCGCGACATACATTTTCGCATCGTGGCCGGGATAAACGAGGGTAACAAGCATCGGAGCCGTCATATAAGCTAAAGCTCCTGCAAAAGAGGATATTTTTCTCAGACCGTAATTCTTGAGAAAAACGAACATAAAAACGCCGGCGAGAAATACATGCAGAACGAGCTTTAATCCGAGTGCCTTATGCAGCGGAATGAAGAACTGTAAAAGAGCCGCCGGATAGAAAGTATCGCCGTGCGTAGCGTCTACGAAAGGCAGGCCGCAAGAAATATATCTGTCCCACATCGGCATTTCACCGAATTCCTTTACGAAATCTGTATAGAATTTTCTAAAGAAAATACCGCTCTCAAGCTGATCAGAGCTGAAAAGAACTCCGTTCGTAAACAAAAATTCTCCGAAAAGAATAACTGTTACCGTAAGAAATATCAGATAGGGAGTATATCGTTTGAATTTATCCAAATTGATTCCTTAAATATTTTTAAAAGGACGAACCGCTAGTCATCATCTTGAAGAGCTCTGTATTGTTCTCTGTCTGTACGATCTTCTCTTTCATGAATTTCATTGATTCGATATTCGACATCGGTGCGAGCATTTTTCTCAATATCCATATTTTATTCAGGGTTGAGGTCTCGAGCAGCAGCTCTTCTTTCCTCGTGCCTGATTTATTTATATCTATAGCCGGATAGATCCTCATTTCGGCGAGCCTTCTGTCCAGAACAAGCTCGAGGTTGCCTGTTCCCTTGAACTCCTCGAAGATTACTTCGTCCATACGGCTTCCCGTATCGATCAGAGCGGTGGCTATTATCGTCAGGCTTCCGCCTTCCTCCAGGTTCCTTGCAGCTCCGTAAAATCTTTTCGGTTCATAGAGAGCGTTCGCGTCCACACCTCCCGAAAGGATCCTTCCGCTGTGGGGAGCCGCCGCGTTATAGGCTCTTGCCAGCCTTGTGATGCTGTCGAGAAGTATAACAACGTCCTTTCCGTACTCGACTTCTCTTTTAGCCTTATCGAGAACCATTCTGGCTACTGAAATATGCTTTTCGGGTTTTTCGTCGAATGTGGAGCTGATGACCTCGCCTTTAATGCTTCTCTGCATCTCTGTGACCTCTTCTGGCCTTTCGTCTACAAGAAGCATCATTATCTTGGCCTGAGGATGATTTTCCGCTATCGCGTTGGCTATCTGTCTCATGATAGTCGTTTTTCCGGCTTTCGGCGGAGATACGATCAGCGCTCTCTGCCCTTTTCCCAAAGGCGAGAACAGATCGAGTATCCTTAAAGTTTCATTCTCGACGCCGAATTTTTTATTTTCGAGCTTGAATCTGTCGTTAGGGTGTAACGGCGTCAGGTTCTCGAACATAATGATCTTCTTGATGTAATCGGGATCCATGTCGTTCACGCTGTCCACCTTTAAAAGAGCGAAATACTTCTCCCCTTCCTTGGGCGCTCTGATCTGGCCTGATACATAGTGGCCTGTCCTTAATCCGAATTTCTTTATCTGAGCGGGAGAAACGTAAATGTCGTTCTTGCCCTGCTGATAGTTCGTGTTCGGGGATCTCAAAAATCCATATTTATTATCCTTATCGAGCGCGATTATCTCTAAAAGACCGTCACCCTCAAGTCCCTCTTCTTCTTGCGTGTTGCCTTCCAG
The DNA here is from genome assembly GCA_029559475.1 of bacterium. GTDB lineage: Bacteria > UBA4055 > UBA4055 > UBA4055 > UBA4055 > UBA12480. The sequence goes on along the minus strand of JAKQBN010000055.1, from coordinate 28,219 downwards.
GATCTTGAAAATAAGCTCCTGCTTTAAAAGAGTCGCGTAATCTTCGATGCCAAGCTTAATGGCTATCTCAGTCAGTTCCCTGACCGTCATGCTTTTTAATGTTTTGAGATCGTACTTCTGCAGTTCGTCCATGATCTTTTCCTTTTTTATTTTAATTTGTTTTCTATTCCGTTTAAAAGGTCGCCGAGCATATAATGCGAACCCGATGCGACTATTATGTCGCCTTTTTTATACCTCTTTGCGGCTTCATCGAAAGCTTCAGAAGGCTTTTCGAAAAATCCCGCAGCGCCGCTTCTTTTTAAATATTTGCAGTTTTTTATCGTTTCTATGTCGAGCATTCTTTTATTGTCAGCCTGTGTGAAGTATTTTTCAGCTTTGATTTCCGAGATAAGCTTTAGTGCTTTCTCGAAATCCTTATCCTTTACCATACCGATTATCAGATGCACCGTTTTATACGCTCCTTTTTCAAGTTCGTTCTTTAAAAAAGTAAGCCCCTCTGTATTATGCGCCGCGTCGATCATAAAAAACGGATCTTGTGATAAAGTCTCCATCCTTCCTTTTATCCTGATATCTGACAGAGCTTCGGCTGTCTTTTCAGGATCGAGACTAAACTTTTTCGATATGAACCTGAGAGCTGTAAGAGCGGTTCTAAGATTGTCTTCCTGATATTTTCCTTTCAGATTTACCGTCGCGGTAACGCGTTTTCCGTTAAGATAGAACTCAAGGGTCTTTTTCCCGTCAGTATTTCTGAACATGATTTTGTGCTTATCGACTATATGGAACTTCGATCCTGTCTTTTTTGCGTATGACCTAAGAACCTTCCCTGCTGCTTCTCTTCTGAAATTAACTACGGCAGGCGCACTTTTTTTGAAGATCCCCGCCTTTTCGCGGGCGATCTGAACAACCGATGATCCCAGCTGTTTCTGGTGGTCGAAATCTATTCCCGTGATAACCGATAAAAGCGGAGTGATCACATTAGTGGAATCGAGGCTTCCGCCCAGCCCTGTCTCTATCACGGCCAGATCGACCTTTTTATCAGTAAAATATTTAAACGCTATCGCTGTATTGGCCTCGAAGAACGTGCAGTTGAATTTTTCTATCGCAGGCCTGAAAAATTTAATGTATTCAGACAATTCATCATCCGATATTTCTAAGTTGTCTATCTTTATTCTTTCGTTGAACCTCTGCAGATGAGGTGATGTGAAGAGACCTGTCCTGTATCCGTTAGCTGTCATTACCTGAGCTATGATATTAGATGTAGAGCCTTTGCCGTTAGTTCCTGCAATATGAACAGCCGGCAGCTTTTTAAGATCGACAGAACCGAATTCTAAAAGATCAGTTATGTTTTTCAGACCGAGCTTCATTCCGAACATCCCGCGGTCGAACAGATATTGGATCTCTTCTTTTACCATCATGCCTACTTCTGATAATTCAGCGCTGCTTTAACGAAATCCCTGAAGAGTGGGTGGGTTTTTGTCAGCCTCGATTTGAGTTCGGGATGGAACTGAACTCCGACGAACCACGGATGATCTGGAAGCTCTACTGCCTCAATCAGGTTAAGTTCGCTGTTCTTTCCGGCAAGTATAAGTCCGCAGTCCTCGAGAGTGTTTATATATTCGTTGTTAACTTCGAATCTGTGCCTGTGTCTTTCTGATATCAGAGGTTTCTGATATGCCGCGAACATGTTGGTGTTTTTTTCTATTTCGCAGTCGAAAGCTCCGAGTCTCATCGTTCCGCCCTTATTCTTGATCTTCTTCTGATCGGCCATAAGATCGATCACCGGGAATTTTAATTTCCTCGCGAATTCTGTCGAATTTGCGTTCTTCATTCCGCCTATGTTGCGGGCGAACTCTATGACCGCGCACTGCATTCCCAGGCAAATTCCGAAGAAAGGTACTTTTTTCTCACGGGCGTACTTCACTGCGAGCAGCTTACCTTCGATGCCTCTGTCTCCGAAGCCTCCGGGAACTAATATACCGGAAACATCCGATAAAAGACCGTCAGGCCCGCTGTGCTCTATATCTTCGCTGTTGACCCATTTCAGCTCGACTTTAGCCTTATTCTCGCTACCCGCGTGTATGAAAGCCTCGATAATGCTTTTGTATGAATCTTTAAGGCCGACATATTTACCGACGATCGCTATCTTTACATTGTGCGCGGGTGTTTTAATGTATTTTACGAATTTTTTCCATTCTTCGAGGTTCGATTCGGGAGCTTCGATCTCGAGCTTTTCGCAGATTATATCATCAAGCTTGTATGTGTTGAACTCGATCGGAACCTGATAAATTGACGGCTGATCCTTAGCTTCGATCACGCATCTTTTTTCGACGTTGCAGAAAAGGGCGATCTTTTCTTTCGAGCTTTTCGGGATCGTCTGTTCAGTTCTGGGGATAAGTATATCAGGCTGTATCCCAAGTTCCAGAAGATTTTTTACCGAATGCTGTGTCGGTTTGGTTTTCAATTCACCCGCAGCAGATATATAGGGCACGTAAGTAAGATGGACGTAAAGAGCGTTTTTCGTTCCCACGTCATATTTAACCTGCCTGATCGCTTCTATGAACGGAAGGCTTTCGATGTCGCCGACGGTTCCGCCGATCTCGACTATAAGCACGTCCAGTTTATGTTCGTTAGCTATAAAATTTATTCTGTTCTTTATTTCGTTAGTCACGTGAGGGATCACCTGGACAGTTCCTCCGAGATAGTCACCCCTTCTTTCGTTGGACAGAACGGTCTCGTATATCTGACCCGCAGTGGCGTTGTTCATCTTCGTCATATTAACGTCTATGAATCTTTCGTAGTGGCCCAGGTCAAGATCCGTCTCGGCTCCGTCCTCGGTCACGAACACTTCTCCGTGCTGAAAAGGCGACATTGTTCCCGGGTCGAGATTCAGATAAGGATCAAGCTTGAGGATAGAAACCTTCAGCCCTCTCTGTTTGAGAAGCAGGCCGATGCTCGCAGCCGCTATTCCTTTACCCAGAGCGGAAACCACTCCGCCGGTAACGAATATGAACTTTGTCCCTGTTTTTTTCTGCATTTTATATTCCTCTTAATTTATTTAAATCATTTCTTTCAGTTCTTTCAGCTTGTCGAAAGCCTGCAGCGGCGTGATGTTGTTGAGATCGGTCTCTCTCAGTCTTTCCCTTAATCCATCATTATCGAAGATGAACAGGCTCAGCTGGTCAGCAACGATCTTTTTATCCCTGTCTTTCGCGATAACCGGTTTCGAATCGGGAGTAAGTTCGTTCTCCTCGAGATTCCCGAGTATGACTTTCGCCCTCGAAAGGACTTTTTCCGGTATTCCCGCCAGCTTGGCCACATAAATTCCGTAGCTGTTGTCCGCGCCGCCCTCGATGATCTTGCGCATAAATATCACTTCGTCTTTATGCTCTCTTACGCTGGCATGGAAATTTTTAGCTCTCGGGCAGATCCTTTCGATGTCGGTCAGCTCGTGATAATGGGTCGCGAAAAGTGTTCTTGACATCAGACGCGGTTCATCGTGAATGTACTCTAGTATCGCCCAGGCCAGGCTCAGTCCGTCGAAAGTGGCTGTCCCTCTGCCGACCTCGTCGAAGATTATCAGGCTGTCCTTTGTAGCGTTGTTCAGGATATTGGCCGTTTCGTTCATTTCTACGAGGAACGTGCTTTCTCCTCCGCTCAGGTTGTCTGAAGCTCCGACCCGCGTGAATATCCTGTCCGTCATGCCTATAACGGCATTATCTGCTGGAACGAAGCTTCCCGCCTGCGCCATTATGACTATAAGCGCGGTCTGCCTCAAAAATGTCGATTTTCCGGACATGTTCGGTCCGGTTATTATAAGCAGGTTCCTGTCTTCAGTTACCGTAAGGTCGTTAGGTATAAAATCCTGCCCGTGCTTCAGCATCTTCTCCACTACCGGATGCCTGCCGTTCTTTATAATGATCTCGTTCTTGTCCGTAAAGACAGGCCTTATGTAGCCTTCGGCCTCCGCCGATGCGGCGAACGAATTTAAACAGTCGAGACGGGCTATGACGGCTGAATTTCGCTTTATGCTTTCAATGTGCTTTTCAGCCTCTTTAAGAACTCCGGCGTAAACTTCCTTTTCGAGCTCTTCTATCTTTTCGTCCGCGTTTAATATCTTCTCCTCGAACTCCTTCAGTTCCTGATTTATGAACCTTTCCGTATTTACAAGAGTCTGCTTTCTGATAAATCCCGCAGGTATCATTTCCGAATACTTTTTCGTTACCTCGAAATAATAACCGAATACCTTGTTGTAGCCGGTTCTTAAGGTCGGTATGTTCAGTTCGCTTTTGATAGTATCGGACAGGGCGAGGATCTTATCTTTTCCGTTATCCATTATATCGTAAAGCTCATCAAGCTCTTTCGATCTGCCTTTTTTTATGAACCTTTTCTCTTTTATGCCTATTCCTTCAGGCTCGTTTATCGAATTGTCGATCAGGCTGATAATTCCTTCATCAGGCGCTAAATCTGAAATAAGCCCGTCAATAAATTCAGATCCCGTTCCTTTCAGCTGTTCTGCTATTTCAGGCAGCAGATTCAACGAGTTTTTAAGCCTTAAAAGCTCATCCGGCCTGATCTTTTTCGCGCTGATCTTTCCGGAAAGCCTTTCTATATCCGCCATATCCGATAAGATAGAAGTTATCTTTCTTCTCCTGGCGGTCTCTAAAAGCAGCTTTTCCGTTATCTCCAGTCTTTTGTTTATCTCTTCTTTGTCTCTTAACGGCATTGTCAGCCATTTTCGTAAAAGCCTTGCGCCCATAGGAGTTTTCGTCCTGTTCATTACGCCGTAAAGAGTGGCGTTTTTGTCGCCGTCTGAATTTACAGGCTCCAGGATCTCAAGGTTCTTTCTCGTCCTGTAATCTATCGCGCAGATATTCTTATCGCTGTATTTTTTCGGTTTTTCAAGATGGGAAAATCCCGATTTGAGATTTTCAGACAGATATTCCAGAAGTACTCCGGCGCATATAACTGCCGGCTCATCATCTGTAAATCCGAGTGAAGAGACCGATGATATTTTAAAATATTCTTTGAGCTTTTCCGATGCCGCAGTTCCGCAGAATTTATAGTCTTCAATCTTTGTCAGCGTCCTTTTGTCGTCGAAAACGATCTCCGACCAGGTTGAAGGAATAAGTATTTCCGAAGGATCGAAAAGAGATACCGTCTCTTTAAGTTCTGCCGCTGTTTCGGGGCTGTATGCGGTGAATTCTCCGGTAGAAATATCCGCCGCCGCGAATCCGGTTCCGTGTTTTTCATCGGTGAATACGCATACGATATAATTATTGGAATCGCCCCGGATCATTTCATCCGAAAGCGCGGTTCCTGCGGTAACGATGTCTGTTATCTCCCTTTTTACGATCCCTTTTGCGTATTTCGGGTTCTCGGCCTGATCGCAGACCGCGACCTTATAGCCCGCCCTGATCATTTTAGAAAGGTAATTGTTTATCTGATGGTGAGGAAAACCTGCCAGAGGTATTTCTATGCCGAGATGTTTACCCCGGGTGGTAAGCGTAAGGTTCAGAACTTTACTTGCGGTCTTTGCATCATCAAAAAACATCTCATAGAAGTCACCCAGCCTGTAAAATAAAATATGTTCAGGATTTCTGCTTTTTATTTCCTGGTATTGTTTCATCATCGGGGTAAGGCTGTCTGAGTTGTCTTTTTTCATTATCGTTTTATGATTATAAACCTGATTTCAGCAGGTCGTGAAGTTTGATCAGGCCTGCGGGTCCGTCATTCTGAAGAACGGGCATTACGCTGAAACTTCCGCTCGATCTCATGATCTTCAACGCATCATACGCCATCATATCATACTCGATCGTCTTGGGATTAGGAGTCATCATCTCTTTGGCGGTAAGGTTATCCGCGTTTGTGAATTTTGTAAGTATCCTTTTTATATCGCCATCACTGATTATTCCCTTAAGTTTCCCGTCTTCGATTATTAAAGCGGCTCCGAGATTTCTTTCGCTCATTCTGATAAGAACATCCCTGAATTTTGTATCTTCTGTGCAAACTGCAGTTTCAGACAGAGGATGAACGAAATCCGAGACTTTTAAAAGAAGCCTTTTGCCTAAGGTTCCGCCCGGATGGAAAAGAGCGAAATCCTCCTCTTTGAAATTCTTGAGCTGCGAAAGTACGGCGGCTATGGCATCTCCTATAACGAGCGCGGCCGTCGTGCTTGAAGTCGGTGCGAGATTAAGGCTGCATGCCTCTTTTTCCACGTATGAATTGAGTATGACATCCGAGTTCTTTGCAAGCGTGGAATTTATGTTTCCGGTAATAGCTATTATTTTACAGCCGATCTTTTTGAGCACTGGAAGCATAGAAACTATCTCATCCGATTCGCCGCTTTTGCCGATCATTATCACTACATCGTTATCTTCAGCAACACCGAGATCGCCGTGAAGCCCTTCAGCCGGATGCATATATATCGCCAGCGTACCTGTCGAACATAAAGTCGCGGCTATCTTTCTGCCGATAAGACCCGATTTTCCCATTCCGGATACTATCAATTTTCCTTTACATTCGAGAATAAGTTTAACGGCTTTATAAAAACTTCCGTCTATCTTCTCTGAAACCCTGACAAGCTCTTTTATCTCGGTCTCAAATACGTTTTTTGCTAATTGAATTATCTTCTTTTCTGACATTTTTTTCATGATTTTACCTGGATCTTCCGGTAGTATTTTGGTGATTAATTATGATTCTGACGAATGATAAAAATTTTTGAGCATAAAGTCAAGCAATTTAAAACAAATTAATAAAAAATATTTCTGTCTTTTATCTGAAGATTCTGTTATATTTGGGCGGATTTTAAAACAAAGGAAAACAATGAGCTCATTCAACTCGTATTTGAAATACAGGCACTTCGACTGGAATGCTTTCTATTCATCCTGGCAGAAGATGATAATCGGTACGGAAGACTTTTCCACCCTCGAAGGAGATAAGAAAAGATCTGAGAGCGACAGGCTCAGGGACAGGATCAAGACATTATGGAAGTCATTCAATGAGAACAGGGACGAATTTACGAAAAAGTATTCAGATGAAAAGAAATTCGTCGCCGCCTACATATCATCTTTTTACATGCCGAACATTCAGAGGACTTTCGCTATCCTGACCAACAGGCAGAACGCGCATCTTTTAAAAAATATCTGCAAATGTCAGGACGAACTTGTGATACTTGATTTTGGAGCGGGACCGCTGAGCGCGACCGCCGGCTTTCTGATCTCGCTGGATTTCGCGGGGATCGATCTGACCGGAAAGAAGATAAAGATAATGTCGGTTGAAAGATCGTCAAATATGCTCAATGCCGGGTTTGAACTTCTGAAAGCCGCTTTTCCGTCACTTGAAATCGAACATAATAATTACAGCTCCGCGCTGAAAGTTCCCGAAAATGCGGACATCATACTGTGCGCTAACGTGTTTAACGAGATTCCTGAAAAACACAGGCTGGTCACGCTTGAATCCCTGATCAATGTAATGAAAGGGAACCTCCTTATCATCGAGCCCGGGCAGGACGTTCATTCGAGATCCCTCGGTTCTTTAAGGAACGCCCTTTTAAAAGAGATGCACGGGAAGTTCCGCGTACTTTCGCCCTGCCTTCACACTCTTGAATGCCCGTTGTCTTCAGAGAGCGAAAGGACAGACTGGTGCTGGTTCAAGAACACATGGTACGTCCCTGAAGGCGTCACCTTCATAGACAGGATAACCGGGATCGATCACAGACAGCTTAACTATTCGTATCTTTTTATCGATAATAACGAGCCTTCAGTTCCGCAGAAAGGCTGGAAAGTGATAAGCGATATCATCCTTCCCGTAGGCCCGAACAACAGAAGCAGGTTCGAGAACTGGATGAGAAACAATATAATAGAAGGTAACTCGAAATGTTTATTCCATGTTCAGAATGCGAATGTCGGAAAAGTGCTTTTGTGTTCTCACGACGGAAAGCTGGCTTCGATAATAGGCAATAAAGAATTTCTGGCTTCGGCTAAAAGGGGATTCGTGATAAACTCTGTCCCTCAGGGCACATGCCTCTGCAAAGAGAGATGAAGAAAGCGGGATATTCCCGCTTTTTTCTTATCTTCCGAAACCGATAATGCGGGTTCCTTCCTTTTTAAAAGCAGTTTCCGCATAACAAAACTTTTTGAGCCCGTCGATACCTTTTACATCTTTCAACACGCTGTCGATCATGTATTTTCTTACTATGTTGTCTATTTGGCCTCCGGTAAGCTCATAGACCGAAAGGATATCTGTCCACTCCTCAGGAATATCTTTCATTTTGGACGACCATATCCTTTTTCTGATCTCGGGTGAAGGTTTTCCGAATTCCACCTTGAATAAAAATCTTCTGTCGAAAGCGTCATCTATGTTGTTTATCATGTTAGTCGTGGCGAAGAATATACCCTCGAATTTTTCAAGCTCCTCCAAAATTATGTTCTGCATATTGTTATACATCTGGTCCACGCTGTCGGACACATTGATCCTTTTACCTATTATGGCGTCAGCCTCGTTGAAAAGAAGGATAGGAGCTTTTTTAAAAATGTTCTTCGCTTTTTTGTATTCCTTAAAAACATCCTTCAGTCTCTTTTCGCTTTCGCCGACGTACATATCCTTTATGTTCGATATATCGACCTGAAGTATGTTGCGTCCCGTAACTCTTGCGATCTCGTGAACGCTCGCTGTCTTCCCTGTACCGGGATACCCGTATAATATAGATACTATACCCTGAGGGAACCCGTTGCTTTTAAGCTTTTTCGAGACTTCTTTAAATCTTTTTGCTTCGAGCGCGGAAGCGATCGTATCTATTTCCTTTTTCAATCCCGGCTCGAAAAAAAGTTCTTTTTTCATATCCTTGTGCTTAACAAGTTCTGTATAGCGCGGAGTGAATTCTTTTATCTTGATCTTTGTTTTCGTATCGAACATCTTCTCGAAATATTTTTCCGTTATAATGAAAACCGGATTACCCATAAGCCCGAATATCCCGCGGCCGTCTTTAAGCTCAAGTACCTTGTCGTTAAAGCATTTCATACGCTTTTCATATATTTTCTTCATTATCCTTCCGGATTCCGAAAGGGATGATACGAAATTTGATATGAATCCGTTGATCGTATCGTCGCTGTCGCCTTTTATTTCGTTCAGGCAGGCTCTGAAGATCAGCGCTTTTTCTATTATTTCATATTTTTTCAGGACTTTTACTAATTCAAGGCTATGATCGGCTTTGGACATTAGCATATCGATCCTTTTTTCGAACTGCTCGCCGGATATCTTTTCAGCCAGCCTAGAGTCTATTACTTCATCCGCGGTTTCGAGTATAGAGTACGGGCAGGAAAAATCGGTATCGGCGAACATATCCTCTCCGAGGACTAATCTTGAAAAAACGGCTTCATCTATTGATATAGCGGGATTAAAAAGGTCGTCCCCCCTTCTCCTTCTGCCTTCCGCGTTCAACGCGATGACACCTTTCTTCTGCATGCTTTTAAGGTCTCTGTATATTCTTATATAATTTTCATCGCCTTTGCGTACGATCTGATTGTCGAATTTTTCAAGTTCGAGGTGAGTTCTTTCCATGGAATATTTTAAAAGAAAAGCGAAAATTACGGCCTCGCTGTTCGTAAGACCGTAATCGTTCATAAGCATTTTTATCTCGTCCGTATTTACCTGTCTCGTCAGGTTCATCTCATCAGATGCTATTTCTATCAGTTTTATGTGTACCGGTCCCTTCATATTTTTTCTCCTTTTTCTGAGTTTAACATTCATATCCGGAATATAACATTGGAACAACGCCAAATAATGGCGCTTGGATAAAAATTATTTCACTTTCTCCAGCCTGCTTAATAATTCCATATCAGACTTCTCTATCTTCGAGAACACGAACCATTTTTTTCCCAAGTCTTTCAATGATGCTCCAAAGTGATAAACATCTTTATCGTCAATAATAATGAACCTATCATGCGCGAGAGTGAATACTTTAGCCTCAATAGGATAATACTGTTCGCTGAACTTTTTTATATCCAAAACAAGCTTATCCGATATAGATTTCGTGAGTATCTTAACCTTTACGCTTTTTGAAACCACTGTCAGATGAATCAGAACCGAATCGTCAATATAATTATCTATTATAAGAATGGAACTTTTCGTGCTCCTGAACAGGTCTGACACGAACTTATACGCATCGAAAACCTGCCCGTCATAAAATATTCCCTGCTTAGGCTGGAATTTTTTATTCTCAAGAGCGGTAAACAATTTATCGAATTTAACATCATTTTCTATCAGCTTGATTTCTACTCTATCAAGTCTTTGAAACACCTGCGCATTTGATTGAATGAATTTACGCATCTCGACAAAAGCTTTGATAATCTTAATACTGATTATTATAGCTGTCTCACTAGTTAAAATTCCTGCGAGCATTGCAACTCCCTGCTCAGTGAAAACAAAAGGAAGATATCTTGTACCACCCCAACTTGAGGTTCCATTTTGGAACCTCAAGTTTGAAATACATTCGTATTCATCCTGAGTTAATTTCATCATAAATTCCGCAGGGAATCTAGCGCTATTTCTTTTCACTGCTTTATTAAGTATCTTAGTCCCAACACCATACAATTCTGCCAGATCAGAATCCAGCATTACCTGAAATCCCCGGATCGAATAGATCTTGTCCCTGATGATATCTTCATCAAACTTTTCTAATTCATGCGTATTCATAAAAATCTCCGCTTACTTACCCGCAATATACGAAACGATGACGTTCATCTAATGACACTCTTATCTAAATATGATATTTTTTATCTGAAATTTAATGAGTAGCTTACAATCCCTGCAGCACGATCAGCGCGACGATAACTCTGGGAATTATGACGAATAGTCTTTGATATACTCGCCGTCGAACTCATACAACCGCTTGCCCGACGAATAATCCTTGATATAACTCCACGCATAAACGCCTGTGCAGAAGAACAGTGCCGTCATCACCAACATCAATTATTTCAACGCAGGCAAACTGATGATTTGACCGTAATCCGGTTTAAAGCTGCAATTTTGTTCCGTCAATACCCAGAGAACCTGATATGGCATAGAGATCGTCGGATAATCAATATAACCGTCGGTAATTATCAGGGCATATTGGACTTCAGGGTCATTTTGCAGGCGATACATTCCGGGAGACATATCGCTTCCTCCGAGCCCTTTTACCTTAAATCTGTTTAATTGATCTGGCGTAAACCAGTTGTCGTCGCTTACACCTGCATCACATTGAATTATGTGAATGTTTTCAACCTGCAGATCATCACAGAAAGATGCTATTACGCCCAGTACTATTCCTAGTGCGCCTGACATTGAACCGCTTGTGTCAACAAGAATATGCAGTGTATGGCCTTCCCTTTTATATCCGGGCAAAACATAATCTGCGCTCTGTCCTCTTCGGCTCGGGCGTGAATAGGTATGGCCTGTCCGAATGGCGAAATCAATCCAGCTCTGTAAAGCCGCCTCCCACGGCGGTTTATATAATGATCTAATCATATCATAAGTACTTGAATTATCGCCGGTAGTTGTACCCTTTCCGAAGATTAAATCAGCTTTATCAATTATGAGTTTGGTGCTGATAGCCTTGAACGATCTGCTATTTATGTCTGCTTTTCTTGCAGTTAGATCTTGAATTGACAGACCGGGAAATAATTTTAATTCCAGCTCATCAGAAAACACATCGCAAACCAGCCTGTATATCCTTTTTCGATCAAGCTCCTTACCGAAAGAGTCTTTTATAAACTTCATAAGTTCTTCTGCCGGTTTGTCTTTTATATCGTAATATCGTCCGAATTCAGTCTGCCAGTCAAGGCCGTCCGCCGGAGTTTCAGTCAGACCAAACGACTCTTTTAGATATTCATTAATTATAAAATCATGTGTGATATTAAACAGTTCTCTGTCCTGAATGAGTGTCCGGTGATGAGTTCTAAGCGCGAGATGCATAATTTCATGCGCAATGACAAACGATCTGTCTCTTAATGAAAGTTTTGCAAACCACTCAGGATTAAATATCAGCCTTCCCGAAGCAAATATACCTGCGGTTTCGATCCTGTCATCCGGTATAAGTTCTACAGCATCGGCAAGTTCGGCAAGATACGGAACGGTTATGCGGACAATATGCAGTGCCTGTTTTGCTTCTTGAAGTATGTTTTCATTAATATTTATGATAACACCGTTATTTCTTTTAGCGATTCAAGTAAAGCTTCCTGAGCTCCAAGCTCTCCCCATTCTTTTACAGAGTCCGCAAACATCGCAAATCTTTGTTCCTGAGGCAGGCTCATAAGAAACTTATTTATCACTACAGGCTCAAATTCAATTGTTTTTTTCAACAGTCTGCTGCGTATAAGGTTCAGCAGGAACCAGAGCGAAGTATGCTCTTTTGGCAACATATCAGGATCGAGTACATATTTTTCAGCCGGAAGGAACTGATCTATTTTCATTTCTTTGATTGAACAAAAAATAGCGGCATCGGCAGGCGATACTCTCCCGAAACAAAGGGCTCGAAACAATTCATCGTCGAGAATTCCGGCTTTTTCCGCAAGATCAAGAGCATTTGACAAAGACGCCCAAGCTCTCGGTGTAGAGAACGGAACTGATTCTGCCGGTACCTGACGCATCAATGCTTCGGGCAAAAATGCTATAAACGATAAAATCTCCTGCCTGACCTTGTTCTTTTGCGCCCATATCATCCATTCCTTCACATCCACCCTTACCTGCATGACAAAAGTCCTGTTCACAAGCGCGCTGCTCATCTGCCGTACAAGCGCTCTGTCCTCCTGCCTGTTACCCGCGGCGACTACCCATGTACCTTCAGGCAGTAAATGTTCACCGAGACGGCGTTCAAGAAGTAAAGCGTACAGTGCTTTCTGGACATCCGGTGCGGCAGCGGGAAATTCATCAAGGAACAGACAGAATGGCTTGGGATCTTCCGGCAACAAGATCCGAGGAGGACAAAATACGGAGCGTTCATTTACTATACGGGGTATTCCGCTCACATCTTCCGGAGCGATCTGAGTTCCGAGCAGCGAACGGCATTCAAGACCCGCTTCAGTTGCTGCCTGCCTCACGATATCTGATTTTCCTACTCCGGGAGCTGACAGCAATAATATACTTTCTTTAGCTGCCAGAGCCTTGATCAGCGACTTAGCCTGGTTCAAAGTGATCGTTTCCATCATAAATTTATCTCCAGTCTTATTTATGCTGCCCGCCGGATTCTTTTCGGTCCTTCAAAACGGGCTCTTCTACCCTGTTTTCTTCTTCTTTTATCTGCTAAAGAAGGCTCAAATTCAATATCATTATAATCTTCCTCATAATACTTCCAATAATCTTCATTTTCCTGTTCAACTATGCGCCAGTATCCGTCATCATAAAAATCCAGATCATCATAATCTAAGACATAAAAACCCTTCTGCTGAAGGTAATTATAATCATCCTGCTTGATTTTGTTCTCCTGCAGAAGATAATCTATAATGTTTTGTAATACTTTCATATTCTGTTATTCCCTCGCTTTCTATGTTATATGAAACTCCTCGATCTCGAGGTCTGGTATTTCTGTAGTCAGCTTGATTATCAGGCTTTTGCCTCCGCACGCCATTACATAATTTATCTTCTGATATGCCCCGCCGGCCTCGAATTCCAGCTGGAACTCGTATTCAGCCTTAAGCACTTCGTTGTCAAATACCGATATTTTGTTCCCTTTAAGCGCGAACCGCCTCAGGTCTCTGATCTCAATGTATGCGTGTGAAGTCACGCTTCTGTCAATTTTTTTTACCTGATCTTCCATTTTTTCCTCCGGTTAAGTTTAGACAACTTTTGATACCGGATGTAATATAATACAGTGATAACGCCAAATAATGGCGGTCTCAAAACTTTTTGACTTTATTTCTTTTTTCGGTTAAATTTAATGCATGGAATTCGAAACTGCAAAAGAAGCATACTGGATCAGCCCTGACGGAAAAGTCACTCCGGTCGAAAACAAGCACATATCTGCCATACTCGCAGATCCGGAATATTTCGGTTTTGGTGCTGATGAGGTCAGAGACGCTTTCGATAAGTATCATGAGAAATACGGCTGGGAAGGAAAAGCCAGAGAAGAAATCATGAAGAGCCTGTTCGCTAAGGGATGGGTGCGCGTGAGAAGGAAAAAAGACTTTTCTTTTACTATACAGACCAATGAGATAACCGAGAGCATTAAACGCATCTTATCGGAATTCTCGAAGAAAATGTCCGCCGACAAAATCAACGCGGGCTACAGCGTAACGGTAAAGACAGAATCCGGCGAAGAACAGACCACTTTTTACGACCTTACTGTCTGTACAACTGGACTTCAACCCGTCTAATCTTCCTGTCTAACTTTTATTTCCCGCTGCTGGAACACTGTCAAGTTTCCCTTTCAGTTCTTCGGTTAATTTATAAACACCTGTCTTAGCTGAACCGGCAAATATTATTAAATTATATTCTTTTAAAACTGCAATATCTCTCTGCAATGTAGCTCTTGACATATTGAATTTAATCATAAGTTCCTTTAATCCTATTCCTTTTTCAACATAAATAGTAACAAGTTCCTTACATAATCTTATTTTTACAGCCTCATTTACAGCCTCATTTACAGCCTCATTTTGCTGCTTTCTCTCTGAAAGTGCTTTTGGGCCATGAAAAGTCAAAGTCACACCTTCTGAAGTTTCTTTCCAAACCGGTTCCTTCAATCCGGCACTACGGCATTCTTCAACTAACTTTACCGTACCTCTGCCAAGTTTATCAATGAATCCCCGCAAATAAACTATGTGGGCAATATCAGGATTAACAGGATGCGACCTGTGGTTTCTTTTTAAATCTTTTATCTGAATATCATCAGGAAACTTACCGCTGTTTGAAATAACAAAAGTATCGGGATATACGCTTATTGCCACTCCGCTTGTCGAGCTGGAATAATCACGATGTATTAAAGCATTTATCACGCCTTCCTGCAAAGCTTTTTTCGGGAAAGAAAAATCAATGCGTTTCCATTGATTCTTGTCAAAAACGCTTCTTGTTCCTAAGCCATTTATATATTTCTCAATATCTTCTCTTATTCTAAAAAGATTACCTTCAAAATACTTGTCTCTAATTAATGCTTTATCTGTTTTAGATTCGGGGTATTCGGTCAGCCTTACTCTGATCTGCGGTAAAAACCTTACAGGATTTTTTGCGAATAGAACTACACAAGCCTTTGTAAAAGCACCGTTTTCATACAGCCCGTAGTGAATAAGGAATTTTAAAATGTCATCACCGGTGAAATTAGTCTTATTGTTCTTATGCGATTCTTTAATCGTTTCTATAATTAATTTACTGTCAAGATCTTCCAAGCTTACTTCTGTAAATACCTGCCTTTCCCAGTTCTTTTCAGAAATTGATCTGTTGTGGATCAGGTCTGAAATCTCTTTTGAGGTAGCTTTCTGAGTAATATTTCCTCTTCGATAATAAATGCTACCGTTAAAAATGTACGGCTGCTTAGAACCGCCCCAAACTTTTAATAGCAATAATTTTTTACCGTTAATTTTTTCTATAGAAACTGTTACTGGGGCTTCAGGTACAATGGCAGCAACAAGATAATTTTCGAGGTCAGCTTTAAGTTTATCGGCATTTTTCACACCGACAATATTTTTTTTATCATCAATACCGATAAGAACCGTACCGCCCTTTGAATTCAAAAAACTGCAAATAATTTTAGCAATTGAATCTTTGAGAACATCCGATTTGAATCCAAGCTGTTCATTTTCTCCATCGGCAATCAAGTTTTGGATTATTTGATTTTCTTTCATTTTCTTGTTCCCTTTATTTTTTCTATCTCAGCACACCTCGATTCGATAGGTTCAAATTGCGTCTTCAAAAAAGTGAATATCTCATCCGTTTTAAAGAAATGATGCACCCAGTTAGATCTTCTCTCTTCAGGCTTCAAATGATTCAATACTGCATCATTGTACATGTGCACAATATCGGCACTATCCAACATAGAAGTTTCTTTAAATTTAAACGATATGTTCAAAGTGCCGTCTTTTTTAAACATATACTGGTCCAATATATTTTTGGCAAAATTCACATATTGATGAGCAATAAACCATCTTGGTTTACCCAATTCAATCGCTTTTTTAAATTCCTGATGAGTAATTCCTGAACCATAACGAGGGAATATTATACCCAAAAACAAATCACAGTCCTCTACAGCCTTTAGACAAGACTCAGGAATAGAAGCCCCGGCAGGCAGATAAACCGAACCTTCCTTAGACATGATAACTTCGTAACCATAGCCTGTAAGTATAGCGTAAATTTGTTCAAGTTCATACTCCCTGCCGTAAACAGTGGATGATACCATAATTTTCAACTTATCTTTTTTCTTCATTTATCCTGACTCTTTTGTGCCTCGATTTTTTTAATTTAGTAGCTTATAATCAATGGTATAAATATCCTCTCTTTTCGAATATGTAGCAATTCCTTTTTGTCTTAATCTTTCCCACATCGTAGTCGCTTCGGGATATCTTGTCTCACCGACAGTACTTTTAAACTCTTTTATACCTGAGCTTGAAATAATTTCCGTTTGCAAATAATCAGCTACTCTTGGCAACAAAGAATCCGGAATTCCTTTTTTACAAAATTTTTCATCATTGTTACAATTTATCATCGTAACTTTATAAGCGTTGTTAGGCTTGAATACTTTTTCTACAACCATGTAAAAATTAGGTTGAATATCAATAATGGGCAGTAATGAAACATAGAATGTAATTATGTTTTTATAATTATCATTTTCTTTGGACAAAATAAAATCACGCTCAATATTATCGATTCCGGTACATTTTATATTACCAATTTTTTCTATCATGATTTTATAGATTCCAGTTCATTATATCCAATCTTTTGTTAATTCCTCTATCTCTTCCATTTTCTCAATAGTAAAAGCAATAACATTTATTATGTTCTCTACAGTCTCAATTTCATCTAAAGTCAAAGGATATGACCGACCTTTTCTACTTTTTAGAAATTGATAAATGGGCTTAAATCCACCGATTTTAAAATTATAAACTTCAACTGGTACATTTTCAAAACATTGACTTTTGTTCATTGATATTGTTTTTGACATCTCATTGTACTCAATCTTATCAACAACATTAGAACCTTCACCCATAAAAATACCAAATCCTGACTTTGTAAATGATTTTAACAAATGTGCATTTACTAATTCTGTTCCTTTTTCAGATATAATTCTAAAATCATCAATTTTAGAAACAAATGGTATTTTTGCGAATTCATCTTTTAAAAATTCAAAATATTTCTCTCTGTATGTTTCGCTATGTAACACGGCATAGATATATCCAAATATTTGCTCAGGCTTAAATTCACTTTTATATTTAGTACTGATGAATTTGTTAAATTCGTCAGTAAAATTTGATTTTCGAGTTGTTTGCCATTTATCTCCAATAATATCCTCGTAATAAATGTACAACGGAAAAAGTTGATTTGCTTCTTTTTGTGATGTTGATATACAGTTATAATCAGGAATAGTTCCTGTGCAGAAAACATGCTGGAAAGATTTGCTTGCCAACTGCCTTGGAAGAAGCATTCCTATGTTTTCATACAACATATGCTTAGTAATTGTACCAGGACGGCTATGAAAACCATTGCTTTTGCCAGTAAAATATGTTATCCTTTTATCGAATGGGCGATAAGAAACGATCTGAAAAAAAGATGCATCAAAATTTGACATTGTAATTTCTTTTTTTGAATTGACTATCCAAGACATTTTTTTATCATTCATTTTATATTTATTTTTTAATTCATCTTCTGTAATCGATTTTACATCATTTACAATGACTTCAATTTCATCTTTCCTAAATTGTATAGCTATTTGATCATTTCCAGTCATTATTGGTAGGCTGAATTCCTTAAATATCTTAGTAACAGACCAGTAAGTATCGTATTTTTCTTTGAAATTACCAGTACGAGGCACAAAAAAATAATATGGAGACACAGGATTTATTTCTTTCCAGTCTAATGTAAATATTGAGTTCTCAAAGCATTGCTTATATTTTTCAACACGACTGCCCCACATATCTGCATGATACACCTTTTTATCTAATCCTCTTTTTTTTATAAAAAAAGAAATAGAAACACCCTGCCCTATATCGAATACCGGATCATTCCTTATGCCGTCAGGAACATTTTCTTCTTTCTTAGCACTTCCGTGAAGGTCTAAAAAAAACATTTGATCGAAACTATTTAATAAACTTTGTCTCATCCCTCCAAAAGTAATACCATCCAAAAATGTATGATTTGTAATTATGCCAATAATACCATTCTCTACTTTCTGCATCTTCCATTGCGCAAAACTAATAAATTTCACATAATCATCTCTTAACCAATTTTGCCTCTCATTTAAGGGCTTCCCATCTACCATATAATAGCTTAATTGATGGTCTTTTTTCCCATCTGAAGAGATATCAATACCTTTTAAAAGTTGCGTTATCCAGTCACCAGTATTTTTTGACTTTATACTATACGGTGGATTACCAGTTATTACTAAAACTGGGAAATCCTTCACTTTTTGTGCAGATTCAATTTCCTTTGATAAGGCGGGCAATAGAGGAATTTTTAATTGCCCATCCATTGGTACAAGTGTATTAGTTAGGTATATTTGAAAGCGTTCATCGGCTTGTAAGTCGTAACCTTCATCTTTTAAATACTGTGACAATTTAAGATGACTGATAGTGTAAGGCGCAATCATATATTCGAACCCATAAAGATTTTTTAAAATATGTTCTTTAATTAAAAGTTTGCGCTTACCTGAACCTTTAGGTAAAGTTTCAAAAATTTTCTGAATTATTTCCACTAAAAATGTACCTGTTCCTGTGGAGAAATCTAATACAGTAATTTTTTTATGGTCCGCAAGACCTTCCTTTACTTCAAACATTTTTCTTATTATTTCATCTATACTATCGATAATAAAATTGACTATCGCTGGTGGGGTAAAGTACACACCTTTTGATTTTCTTAAATTGGAATCGTAAGCTCCCAGAAAATCTTCATAGAAATAAACATATGGGTCTTTAATTGTAAAATCATCTTGGTCCTTCTTTCTGGTTTTGAAAGATAAACCGCTATAAATTGATTCTAAATCCAAATTGTTAACAACAGTCAAAACTTCTTCAACAATCCAACGAATAGGCTTATATTCCTCATTATCAAGTTCATCGAGAAAATTCACAAGTTCTTTAATTAAAATAAAAGATTGTGGAATAAATTTCTTTGCGTTATATAGATCAATTTTGTTTGTTTCAGCATTTAGCTTAGCTAAAAAAAGACCATAGACTAGAGTTTGGGAGAAAGCATCTGCGAACTCGCTTAAACTAAGCTGGTCAAAAACAAAGTCACGAAATGTCGAATAAAGTCCAGATAATTTACTCGTCTCAGATTTTTTGTCTTCATTTTCTAATTCCTCCAAAATAAATGCTTTAAGATATTTAGCTCTAATTGCAAGTACATTTGCAAGTTTCTTTGAATCTGAAATCCCTATTGGTGGTTGTGAAAAAAAATTACTAATAATATTACTTACAGCTTCAATTTTACTTGATTCTAGTTTGTATTTTGATTTCTCCAAGTCTGAGAAATCACACAACACAGCCCTATTATTTACAGTTTTATCCTTTATCCATACCCACTCAAGATAGTTAGTCAATAAAATATTATCTGACAGTTCTTGATACTTTTTTATTTGATCGGATTTGATTATTTTATCTAAATCTTCACCGATTTTTTTTGTTTCTATATAGCCAATAATATTATGGGACGATGTTATTTTAAAATCAGGAGTGCCAAATATTTCTTTTTTTTCAGGCTCTTCAGTTAATAATAGCTTCAGATTATTTTCTTTTATTATTTCATTTAATAAATTATTAATTGCTGCTCTTAAATTTCTCTCAAGCACATTCCCAGAAATTATCTGATCTTTTATTGCATTCAAATAATTCTTAAACATTACCATTCTCCTAAATTAAAATAATTTCAATTATCCACTATTATTAATATCAACTTGTTTGTTGAGATTTGGCTACTACATTCCAGTTCACATTGCCATAGTTAGACCATGATTCGCTTTTTACAGTTCTGATAATGTTCAGGCTGAATTTGTCATCAGCATTTGCTTCTTTGCAGTAATTCAGCATGAATTCATCGCCTGATCCCATTTCGTTATGACGACCATCTGAAACAAGGACTTCGCAACCGACTTGTTTTAGAATTCGGGATATCCAGCCGCCCCTTGCTTTTCCTCCACCTCCAAGGCCACCGCCGTACCTGATATGTATTATATGGCTGATTTTTGCTTTAGCGGGGAGCATTTTTTCGCAGAAGAAAGCTTCATTTTCAGAAAATATATAAACAATCGGAAATTTGAAAGTACCGAGGCTTTTACTTTCAATCCGGACATTCATAAAAACAACTCTGTTTGTTGTTATCTTGATTTTCGAAAAATCTACGATCTCTTTGTGTAAAGGTAGATCAATCTTTGGGAGTTCTTCTATTTCCTCGACTGTTACTTTTGATCTGCCATCGTCATGTATAATTGCTGTGTCAAGAAATTTTGAATTTTCCCAAGGAAAATAATCCGTAAAAAGGAATAAATCTGGGCTTGAAGGCTCTGGTGAATTTGCAGGATTCGCTTTTGCGTATAACGGGCTTAAAAAAAGAAGTGCTCGGAAATCTGACCCTGCAGATGGGTACCAAGCGATCCTCGGGCATGTTTTCTGCGTATTGATAAATTGACTGAATATTCCTGTATTGTTCCCGTTAAGCTCTTTTAATAATTGGATCGACATTTTTTTATCTCCTAAGTTCTGTAAATTTATCCTATATTAAACGTTAAATCAAAACAATTCTTAATAAATTTTATCTTAGAAATCCTCCCCGTATTCGGGATCATCATGGTGTTTGTTCTGCAAAAAGTACAGCCTGTTTTCTTTGTCTTGCGATCCTGTCTATGTGTTCTACTACCTGCGGCATGATTGCTCCTGTCTGTTATTCGTTAATTTATCGGAAAGGAAGAAGAAACTACGCCCGGTAATAAGTATTAAGCCTTCCGGCTAAGCATTGACCTCCAAAGGAGGACAGGGTATATAACGGTATAATCTTAAGTTTGGGTTATCGTGCCAGCTGCACTGAGATTGATCACCGTAATGGAGATGTCGGGTAACTCTTTTCCTCATTCCTTTCCGTATTTCAAAGAACATAAAAACCTGCAGGCTACAAAAGCTCCGTAGCCCAGTTGATGTTCTGTATTTTTGTATCTAATGCTCTGTATTCTTTTGCTGCTGACCGGCTATTGTTACTTCAAGGTCTTTTCTGTTTATCAGGGCTTCGGCTAATTTCATGGTTTTCTCCCGTTTGTTTTTTTCGTTACCGGTAATATAAACAAGTGAGTTCGCCAAATAATGGCGAAGTAGTAATTTTTTATGATCTTTCGATCAGTTTGATGAACTCTCTGCTGTCAGGCTCAATAACATTAAAGCTGGCACGACTGTCTGTAACTTTTATATAATCAACTGCGGCAAGCTCATATACAGCGGGCTTATTGTTATCATTGCATTTTAAGGCTGCAAGATACCACCTTTCATTATATCTTATTATTTTAACAGGCTGCACTGTAACTTCTCTGCTTTTGTATCTGAAGCTGAGAAGTCTGTCTGTTTTAAAGCTTTTGAATATTTCTGAGAAGACTTTGTTGAAGCGGACTTTATTGTCAGTATCACAGTCAGTATCGCAGTAATATTCAATTTTTGAGTGCATTCCTGCATCATTCGGGTCAATCAGCTTTTCAAGCTTTCTGAGTATGCTGTCATACTCGGAATCATTGGTTTTTGAGGTGCTGACGGGAGGCAGAAAACTCCCGCTTTTGATCATGCTTTTGACGAAGGAGTAGAAGAAGAACATCTCTTCGTTGGTTCTTAAGGTGGAGAACATATCAAGCATGTCTGAGTAATCATTAGCGTCTGTATTTGTTTTGACATAAACTTTTTTTGCTCTGTCATATTCGACAGGCACGAACTCTTTAAAATCTTTTATGAATCTGGACAGCGTGCGGTCGCTGCTGATATCATTATCTTCTTTAAACTTGCGGCTGTCGATGTAGCCTTTGGTGTATAACTGTGTCAGAGCTGACAGAAATCTTTGGGCGGAATGGCTCTCAGGCATGATACCCTCCTAGATTTTTTTCATAGATCTTCTGCCTGAAATACTTGCCGGTATTAACAGCAACTAAAGAACTTAGTTTGTAAGTTATTTAGTTCAGGCCTTTCGAGATCCGATCTAGGATTTTTTAGTATTCACCTTTGAGTTGTTTAAATTTGCGCCCCGAATATAACCTTTTTTTTCTATTTTATCAAGCTATTTCTTATTTTTTTTCATTCATTCCGGTAAATTCATGTACTTATCCCTAATGTTGATGAGCGGCTGCCAGTTTTTGTCTATCGTTTCGTTCCGCCATTGAAATGTCAGTTTGTTTAATCCTGCGCATACTGTTATGCTGTAACCTTTGCCTTCGGTTTCGTTTGTGTCTGCCGGCGGTTCTGAAATATCTATCTTTCCGAGCTGTTCATAGATGTAATTTTTATCCTGCTCAGTGAATTGATCCAGCTTTTTGCCGTCGTCTGATTTTAAAGTCAGGCTTCCGTCGCTGTTTTCTTCAAGAATGATTCTTGTTGTTTTCTCAGATTTTAATTCATATTCCGTCAGTATTAGTCTGAATTCGGGAATATACGGCAGCCCTGCATAGTTTTTTCTATTATCTGTACGATTCATGTCGCAGTCTCCGGCATGAATATCTTTTTTATTTTTCGGAGTGGTCTCCAGTTTTTATTTAGAGGTACTGAATCCCACCAGTCAAATGTATATCTGTTGAAGCCTGATCCGACCGTTATACTGCAGAATACTCCGTCGCACCCGAATACGAAATTCGGCGGTTCTGAAATATCTATCTTCTTTAGCAGCTTCAGGACTTTGGTTTTTACTTCTTTTCCGAATTGTTCGATCGTCTCATTTTCTTTATTTATCAGTGCGAGACTTCCGTCATCGATTTCTTCGATCTTGATATACATTTCTTCGTCCACAAACGGCCGGAATTCTGTTATTATTATGGTAAATCTAGTGTCCATTCAGGATCCTTTTTTTTCGTTAGATGCCTTCACGCTTTTTTTTTGACATAAAGCGAATTTTAATATCGTCTGATACATAATAAGTAAAAAAATATACGGAAGTAAAAACAACATAAGTTACACCATCTGCTTCAATTTCTGCCTTGACATGATTATATGATTCATTTATTACAATAGAAAAAACAGGGTATTCCTCTATATATGCTTTGTATTTTTTCATTAAATAACATTTTTTTCTATAAAGACTGTTTAACAATACTTTTTTATGAGCAATATCTTTCTCCATAAATTCTTCATATTTACGCGTTGATTCTTCATGATATTTATTTTCTAATTCTAAATATTTTTCATAAGACATTCCGGTGACTGATTCAAATGTGTACTTTTTTTTCATAATTTTTTAACTACCTGAAATTAATCCTTTTATTCTTACATCACCGTTCTCGGGGATAATATCCACATAAGCATTCCCGGCGTAATAGTATCTGTATGACAGTATCCGCCCGTAGCCTCTGCCGAGATCGCCTTTATTTTCGGCATAATGTTCCCTGCATTCATTCTCCGCGGTATATAACCTGAAAGACAATTCTTCTTCTGTCAGTCCTACAGGCATGTAAATTGTTCTTATGCGATGATCGAGCAAGCATGAAGACATTCCGTAGGGACGGATATCATTTTCCGGCACAATCTTTATGTAAGTAGTGAAAACCGAATTGCGCCTGTGGAATTCTTCCCATATTTCATTTATTCCGCACTCGATTATGGCCTCGCTTATCTTGAGCGACCCGCATACCAGCGTCAGTATTTCCCTGTTGGTATATTTAAAGTCATATTCACCTTCCGTCATGCCCAAAAATTCGCCTGAAAGTATCTTCTGAAGCCTCCGTTCAGCGACTTCAGCATATTTTTCGCTGTAATCCAGCTTTACCGCCAGTTCTTTTACGGTCAGACCATCCGCGTTGATCCTTTCTTCTATTATCCGCTTAAGTGACGCTTTGAACATTTTATTGCTCCCTTGCCGCAGAATGGCGTTATAATAAAAATTCCGGCATTTCTTCTTTCAGCCAGGTTCTGCACAGATCGAGCGTATGCTTCCATTGTTCTATGTCTATCATCTCTTTGTATGTGTGTTCGTTTTTGTAGCCTGCGCTCAGGTAGACCCCGCATATCCTTTCGCACAGGATCTCGATGTCGGTGCAGGAGCGGTACTCCCGGGTATAATTCGTCTTATTCTTTATATATTCTTCGAATTCAGGTGTGCCTATCTCAAAAATATTGAACTCGCTGCCGTTCCTGATATCGAATTCGATCATAAAACGGTGTGAATTTATTTCATTGAACAGATCAGTGTGCTCTTCCTTCAAATATTTTGCGCCTTGAAGCCCGGGTTCCTCGCCGTTCAGGATCAGCAGAGAATGGCCTGTATCTCTTAACAGCCACAATATCGCACAGCCAGCCCTGTCATCCGCGCCCAGACCTTCCTTAAATCCCATGCCGAATCCGTTAAATTCATCCCACCATGTATCGGCATGAGCGACAAGTACGACTCTGTCCGGTCTTGTCCCCGGCACATACACAAACTGCTTTGGGCCTCTGCCTTTTCTGACTGCGCCGTCTAGCTTCGCGAATTTATCAAGTACCACATCTCCGCTTTCTAATTCAAAAGCGATAAAATAACCTAGAGTCTGGAAATCTATATCATCCTGTTTTCTAATTTCGTGAATTTTCATTTTTACTCCCGTTTTATCAAGCTATTTCTTACTTTTTTTGCTTTTTATGTCCGTCACGCTTTCACACATCATGTTGAAAGCATCTTTCGTTCCTTTTGAATCAGAGCGGTAATTAAAGGTATTGTCTCTGTCAATTCCGATAGACCCTGCTTCGGAGAACGCATCCTGATTAGCAGCGAGAAACACGAACTCCCATCCGTGATCTTTTTTCTGATTCTCTATCATCTGCTTTATCTGTTCTCTTTTAAATTCTTTAGAAGCATTTTCATGTCCGTCGGTGAGAATACAGACTATGACATTTTCCGGGAGTTCTTTTTTAGGTAATTTGGCGTGTTCCGCATTCGTGTCGTTTATCGTTTTCCCGACCGCGTCGAGAAGGGCTGTCATTCCTCTCGGAACATATGTTTTTGATGTAAGCGGCTCTACTTTGCTTATTACCTCATTCTTTACCGGCATAAGGTATTCGTTGTCGAAAAGCACAAGCGAAACGGTCATCGATCCGGGCTGTTTTTTCTGATCTTCGAGAAATGTGTTGAATCCTCCGATGGCATCACCGGCTACACTTCCCATTGAACCTGACCTGTCGAGTATGCAGACGAGGTGTGTATGATCTTTTTTTGGCATTTTGTCCTCCGTTTTTTAATGTCACGGAGGTAATGTAAAGGATAGTGTACGCCACATAATGGCGAAGTAAGAAAAATATTTATTGTTTTTTGTTAATCGAACAGATCGGGGGGAAGATTCTTTTTATTTTTTAAGCCCAGCTCTTTGAGCTTGGTTGTCTGGAGTACGAGATTATCATTGCCGGTCGATAGCTGCTTGTATGCCTCATTGAACGCTTCTTTGGATTTATCCATGTGCTTTTCGACCTCTCTTAAATTCTCCACGAAGCCCACGAATTTATCGTATAGTTTCGCGCCGCGGTCAGCTATATCCATCGCGTTCTTGTTCTGGTATTCCCTTTTCCACAGATCATAGATCAGCTTGACCGATATTATCAGATTGGTGGGATTGATGAGCAGTATCCGTTTGTCATAAGCATAATTCCACAGGCCGGGATCGCCCTGCATAGCCGCAATATAAGCCGGTTCGCTGGGTATGAACATCATGACGAAGTCTAAGGTCTTGTCGTAATCGTCATAGCCTCTTTTGCTGAGCTCGTCTATTCTGTCTTTGACCGCTGCCACATGAGCAGAGAGTTCAGTCTGCTGTTCTACAGGATCCGTCGCTTCCGATAATCTTAAAAATGAATTTAACGATACTTTTGAATCTATCAGTATGCTCCGGTTGTCCGGATATTTGATTATGGCATCTGGGCGCATCTTTTTATTTTCGGATTCGGACTTTAAGGCTTTGCCGTCGGCATCGGTGAGCTGGTATTCCGTAAAATACTCCTCGCCTTTCCTTAATCCCGACTTCTCAAGTATGGTCTCGAGGATCATCTCGCCCCACATTCCCTGAGTTTTGGACTGTGTCTTGAGCGCATTGGTCAGATTCTTGGCCTCCGTGCTTATCACCTGATTGAGCAGGGCCAGTTCTTTAACTTTTTCACCCAGCGAAAAACGCTCTTTTGATTCTTTATCATAAGTCTCATTGACTATCTTCTTGAATTCGTCAATGTTGCTGCCTAGAGGTTCGAGAATGGCTTTGAGGTTATTCTTATTGAGCTCGGTGAATTTCTCCGTCTTCGTATCTAAAATCTTATTCGCTATGTTCTCAAATTCCATATTCAGCCTTTTGCCGAGTTCTTCAAGCTCTTTCTTCTGATCCTCAAGTTTCTCGTTCAGCGCTTCATTATTCGCCTGTGACTTAGCCAGCGCCTGATTCATAATATTCAATTCATCGGTTTTCTTTGAGATATCTCCCTTCAATTCCGTTATCTCTTTGTTCTTATCATCCAGTTTATCGCCGAGGGATTTTAACTGAGCTTCCGCGGCTGCTTTATATCCGAAAAATTCCTTTTCTTTATCAATGACCGCATTTGAATTTACTTTGCCGTACAAATATCCTATCGATATGCCTATGACCATCCCGATGACTATGAATAAAACTGTTTCCATTTATGTTCTCCGATGAATAATTTCTTATGAGTAATTTAATTCAAAACTTAATAAAATGTAAAGGATTCATTTTATTTCTTTTCTTTAAATCTTTTATGCATCTCCGTGATCTCTTTTATCCACTGCTTTCTAAGTTCAGGCGGCGAAACTATCTCGGCATGAGTTCCGAACGAGAGGGTTTTCGATATCAGCTCGACCGCGCCGTTCTCAGGATAATCCAGCCTGATCTCCGCGTATTTCTCGCCGTTTTTATCCTTCTTTATCTGCGTGAACTGGTCTTTGTGCCAGACGATCTCCATCGCGTCATCCGCCGCTGAGCCGTAAATGTTGATCACTGCCCTCTTAATGTCCTCGTCCATATAGATCCCGAAAGACTTATTAAAGCTGTATTCGGGGATATCCACGACCGGAAAATATTCACCGTGCAGAAGTTCTGATCTTTTGATATGCGACACTCTGTAATTCCTCACCACCCCGCCAGCATTGACAGCGTAGGCTATCATATACCATTTACCGTTGTAATAAACGAGCTTTAACGGCATCGCCTTCACCTTAGTTCTGAAGTAGTCGAACCCGATCAGGCATTCGGTTTTAAAGCTGTTCAGTATCCTCTGAATTACGTCCTTATAATGCGGCCTGTTCCTTAATTGATAGTGCCCGGAAAGATAATATTCCACCTTATCGTAAATAGCCTTATCGGAGCGCAGAACGAGTTCTTCGAGCATCGAAAGCACTTTTTCGAAATCCTTAGGCTGAGAAGATGTCCCCGAATCTGTCGAGAACGGCGGAAAGAAATACCGGCTCTTGATCATACTCCTCACGAAAGCATAGAAAAGCAGAAAATCATCCTTGATCATTAACTTCTTATAGGATTCAAGCATCTCGCCCCGCCTTTCCTCCTGCGCCGTGTCAACTACATAGACTTCTCTTTCATCGTCATATCTTATCGGGATGTACAGCCTTAAGTCAGCTATAAACCTGTCAAAAGTTCTCGAACTCACCCTGCATTCGTCCATAAAGCTCTTCCTTCTGATAAAACCGCTGCCCGTCAGAGCCTGCAGAGCCGCAAGCACCCTCTCGAACTGATATTTTTCCACGGCCATGATATTCTCCTACTTATTTTTTGTTTAAATTTCGTTAAGTTTTTAATTAAATTTGTAATAGCAAGACAGCCTCATGTTTTCTAGGTCCCTGTTTACGAACAAACCTCTAAAGGAGTCAGCTGCTTGCTGTTAATCCCGATAAG
>JAKQBN010000049.1 GCA_029559475.1 bacterium | reverse complement strand
TTTGTCCTGCGAATGCTTAGCCATAATATCAATGTCTTATGCTCTTTGAAATAGCGTGATTTTTTTGGACTGTCTTGACTATGTCAATGAACGGGTTTTGGGCGGTTCTAAAAATTCATTTTATTAATAGTTGACTCCTTTTATTCGATTTCTTTAAGTTCAGCTTTATCTGTGCTTATGAAGAAAAGGTATTTTTTGACGTTCTTATCTGGATATATCTTTGAGAGCGCATCGGCATAAATATTTACCTGATGCTTATATTTTGCGACAAGCTCATCGTCCGGGAATTTGTTCAGGTATGTTTTATAGTCGAGAACTATGACTTCATCACCGCAAAGCAGTACAAGGTCAATGTAGCCCTGAAGATTCTTTCCTGTATCCACGATATTTTTTTCGCATAAAATATGCCCGCATTCAGCGTATTTTTTAAAAACCGATTCATCCATTATATTTTCTATCATTTTCTGAACTGCTTTGAGATTGACCGAATTGCTTTCGGTATCAGTCTTTTTGAATTCTTTCAGCTCTGTTTCAAGTTGAAAATCAGGCTTGAAAAGTACTGATATTTTTTTACTCATAAAAAGGTGTACGAAATTACCAGTGTCTATAGCTGTCGTATTTCCTTTCTCATGCGTGACTTCGTCATCTTTATGAGACAGCCCCGTAGCTGAATCTATTTTATTGCCTTTAGCCTCAAATGCCGCATCATAAATTTTCTCGGCATGATATTTATTTTCACTGCCTGCGCTGGTTTCAAAATACCCGCTCAGATCGAATTCGCTTATATCTTTCTGAATATAGCTGAAACCTTCAATTTCTCCGTTATTCTCAGCACCGAATTTATTGAGGTATTTTGCCCAGCCTGTTACTTTATCTTCCTCATAACTGCCGTCGCTTTCATTTTTTGTCTGAATAACTACCGTCAGAGAACTCTTTGCTCTCGTGAGCGCGACATAAAGCAGATTGGCTCTTTCGGCGGCATCAAAATCCTTATTTTTGAATTTGATATATTCGTTTTTGAAAAAATTGCGCCCGTTCATGCCTGTAGCAGATTTATATCCCGTCATGGAGAAATCAATGTAATTGCTGCCTTTCTCCCATAAATTAAGATAATTGAAGGTAGAGGTCTGATTTTTATCGTACTCGTCAACATTAGCCAGTATCAGATTCTCAAATTCAAGGCCTTTTGCGCTGTGGACGGTCATAATGGTCACCGCGTCCGGCTTTTGGACTACAACACCCGCAGAATTATTCCTGATGCTCTTTTCTAATTCTGTGAGGAACCTTTCCCTGTCGTTCTCAGATTCTGTAAGAAGACCGAGCAGATTTTCGATAAGTATCTCTATGTTTGCAAGCTTTGTTTCGTAATCCGGAAACGATGCAAGATAATTCCTGTAAATTTCATGGCTGAATATTTTATAAATGACACAGATAAGCGGATCGCCTTCTTTTATGCTTTGGAGCAGGCTGTAAGAGCCCTGTAAGAATTCGATCTCCGCCGGGTTTATCACTTTCATGGCTGTTTTGAGAATATTGATAAATTCGGCAACTTCCTTGAGAATGAACAGATCTCGCTTCAAAATGAGAGTATAGGGAATGTTCTTCTTCCTGAAAGCCTCGGTTATAAATCCGATGTGGGTGTATTTGCGTATAAGCACAGCCCAATCACCGAAGTTTCTGCCGTTTTCGTAGTTCTTCAGAATTGTATCAGATACGAATGCCGCTTCTGCCATCTTGCTGATCATGCCCGTCTGTGATTGAGACAGATCATAGGATTCGTCTCCTTTTACAAGCTCTTTTGTGCCTGCACTGTTGATATTGACAAAATTGACGGATGACGGGTACCTGCTGACTTTCCCTTCGGGCGTTTTTGAAAGCTCGTTTTTGTCTTTGATGATATCATAGCCGTTCGCTGCCGACGGTGAAAAAACGGAGTTATTAAAATCTACTATCTGCGGAGACGATCTGAAGTTATCACTGAAGTGAAGAACTCTAAACTTCTCCAAGTATTTTTCGAAGATCTGAACATCGCACTGCTGGAATCTGTAGATCGACTGCTTTCTGTCGCCGACGAGAAAATATTTATTTCCGGCAGTTTTCAGTTTTTCCAGTATTTTATCCTGAAGCCAGTTGGTATCCTGGAATTCGTCCACGAGGATATATTTAAACCTTTTGTGAAGTTCACTTCTCACATCTTCATCTTTGAGCATCTCGAGAAAGTGAAGGTGTAGATCGTTCTGCTCCAAAAGTCCTTTTAAAGCTTTATATTCCGAAATATAGCCGTTTAAAGCTGAGATGATCCCGAAAACAGCCTTCTTGATCATCCATTCATTTCCGTTCAGGCTGAAATCAACCGATCTTTTGTTGATATATTCATAAGCCTGAGTTTCAGTAAGTTCAGTCACGATCTCCCTGAGCTCGGGAAATTTCTTCTCGGAAAGTACGCTTTTATAGGTAAAATCCTGATCTGCCGATATCTTGTCTTTCAGGCTTGAAAGCTTTTCATTTTGACCGGATGAACCGATCTCTTCTTCCAGCATGGCTATGGCCTGTTTTTTCAGTTCAATGTAATCTGAAGCTTCTTTTCTGAATCTCTCTTCGATCTGATTTATATAATTATCAAGCGGAACCAGCCATTGATCCTGTTCAAGTTCTCTTCCGCTGAGTTTCATTTCGGCGTACAGGCTGAGAAGGTCCGGAATGAATCCACCCTCGAAATCGCCTGAATAGACAAGATGTCTTG
This sequence comes from bacterium, assembly GCA_029559475.1. Taxonomy (GTDB): domain Bacteria; phylum UBA4055; class UBA4055; order UBA4055; family UBA4055; genus UBA12480. The sequence continues at coordinate 96,206 of JAKQBN010000049.1, read as the reverse complement.
AAGTCAGCCAGTCGTTAAATACTGCGTATTCTTCTCCGTTCAGGTTGTCTGATAATATCTCTTTAAACCCGTTGTCAAATTCCCTTTTCAGAAATTTTACCGATTCATCATTTATCCTGTAATCGTCAGACAAGTCCTGAGCCACATCGTAATTTTTCAGCCTCTCGCTTGAATATCCGTAGTCCGAAATGAACTTGTTGCAGAATGAGTGGAAGGTAGAGATCAGGTTGTTCTCGTAAAATCCGTCCCTTATTTTTATCAGCTTCGCTTTTTTCTTTTCGTCTATTCTGTACTTTTCAGGATCTGCGCCGAGATCTGTTACGAAAAAGAACCCGCTCTCGATCACATCGTTCAATTTTGAATATATCCTCTTCTGCATCTCTCCCGCGGCTTTCTTTGTGAAAGTGATGCAGACTATGTCTTCGGTATCCGCATCGTGATTTACGAGCATATTAACGTACTTTGATGAAAGGACTTCGGTCTTTCCGGCTCCCGCACCTGCTGAGATGATCGTATTTTCATTTAAATTAACCGCTTTTTCTTTATCGCCGGAGAATATTATAAACTTTTTCGTTTTTTTATTTCCGGCAGTCTTCTTAACGTCTTGCGGAGTATATTGAACGAACTGCTTTTCAGCCTTGTCTGAAGGTCTGAATGTTTCAATATTCTTCCTGTCGAATTTTGACTGTTCGTTAACCGGGCATGATGCCGCCAGCGTGCAGTATTCACAGCCTGAATTAGGCAGCGGTGCAAATTGTTTAAGATCGTTCAGCCTTTCAGTCAATATCTTCTGGAAGTCCTTAAAGTTCTGCTCCCTGCTTGAAAGGATATACGGCTTATTCGATGAAATATAATCAGCCGTCACGGTCGCATCTTTACCTATTGCATTAAAATAGTCATCAGACAGGATCGTGCAGTCTCTGTTGTTCCCGTCGTTAAGGACATCGAAGCTGACACCGCATTCATTTTTCAACCGTCTCGAAACAGCCTCTCTATAGATCAGTATCTGAACTTTCTGATAATTTAATATTTCATCTTCAAACTCTTCGAATTTCTTTGTTGATTTTATATCAAATATACGCACGTTGCCTGTTCTGTCAACGAACATAAAATCAATATACGCTTCCCTGATCCTGATCTCAGGATCTTCCGAAACAACAAAGCTGCCGAATTTTACCTCGGTAGAAAAGGTATTTGAAACTTCGGCAGGAGTTTCTCCCATTGTGATGATCAGTCTGGCTATAAAACCGATGATCTCGTATTTCTGCTTCTCATAAGCGAAATAGCCGTACGGATCATTCTCGGTCTGAATTTTTAAATATTTATCTATTTCAGCATCAACTCCTGATGCTTTTATCTTATCATGAAGGATTATATAGGCTGCACCGAATTTTTCATTTTCAAGTCCCGACCAGTAAAATTCGCAAAACTCCTTATATCTTTCGTTAGCGATCTTGTCATTGCCTTTATTTGAACTCAAAATTCCGGTTACTAATGAATATTCTGATCCTGTCAGAAGATCTTTCCCCTTATAATGCCTGAGAAAAGATTCGGTAGTATTATGGAAGAAATTCCCTTTTGTGTAAGGCATCTGCGATTCTATTTGATCGTAGCTCAGATTTAGATCATGAACATGTTTTGCCGGGCATGACATAAAGCTCTCGACCTTTGAAGGCGATACGAGATATTTTTCGATGTTCCCTTCGCGCAGGGCTATTGTGAATTCAGCTTGAGCCGGTCTGGGTTTCAACTCAGTCGTTTCAAGCTTGCCGAAGTCAGTATCTTCAAGCCTGTCTTTGAGCGTAACGCTGAATTCAGCCGACAGATCATTCAAACCTTCTTTTTCAGGTACAATTTCGATATTTAAATTATTCTTCGGATACAATTCTAAAATTTTATCGATCTTCGTCGAAGGAATGAACTCGTCGCCCCATTGGGGAACGAACATAGCGACCCTTTCGATCGTGCCTGAAGTCAGTATTCTGAAGTTCTCGAAAACAGCCTGCTCGGGATCAACACCGTAGATGCTTTTATACATGCTGAAAAAATTATCTTTTTTGAGTATTCCGATCGGGTTTGATGCTTTTAAAAAATTTCCTTCCGACATATCGGCGAAAATAAGAAATTTCCCGCTGAAGCCGGGCTCTGTCATCATGTTGATCCTGACGCCTGACATGTCTTTATTCAGCTTTTCTTTGTTCGATTTTGAACTGATCAGATAAAGATATTCGATATATTCCGAAAATTTTCTAGTATGATCCCCGAAAATTTTATAAAACGGCTCCTTATATGAAAAGATTTCAAGCTCGACTTTTTTATCTACGAACTTTAAAAGATCGTTCAATTTATTAATTTTTAAATTCAAAACCGAAAGAGCTTTATCGACCGAAACCTGTTCATCATCAATATTCAGAAGTTTTAGAAACTCTTTTATAAACTGCTTTTTTAATTCCCCAATATCTTTATCTTTACCTTTTTTTGGCTTCAGTTTCAGATCCGATTTAGAAGCTGTAAGCTTGGTATAGAGCGTTCTGATATCAGTTCCTGTCATATCGGAGAACTGAATAGGCTCATTCGCTATATAAAGATTATAAAAATTCAGAATGCTCTGAGCGTCGCCTTCGATCCCGGCTTTGATGAGCCTTAAGACATCGGTCGAGATATCGTTCAGTGCGTATTTATATGATGAATACGCAGGGATCTGTTCCGCGAAGAACAGATTATTTATCACTTTGAATGTCTGCTCGTCTGAGCATACGACTGTAAAATCATCCGGTCTGAATTCCGGCTTATCTCCCGTAATCTTGCCCATGATCAGATGCTTGATCTTCCTGACTTCATCCAGTCTTGAATCCGACACGATGAAGTCTATATCGTCGGGGTTGAATCCCGCATCCGCCTCGCCTCTGAATACCTTCACGAGTGAAGAATATTTACCTTCCGCATTGAATTCGATTTTCTGTGCTCCGAGGGCATTTAAAAATCCGTGCTCCTTTGATGATAATTCGCCCGGATAGAAATTAAGGCTGAAAACATTATCCTTTGCTCCGTCCTTTTTGATCGAATCAACTGCCTTGTCGTATATCTGCCCTTTAAAATAGAATTCATTTTTGTTTATATATTCCCTGATGCCGTCAAGAACCACGGGATAAAGCCCGTTCTTTTCAAGGTCGGCATATACTGCTTTTTCTATCCTGCTTTCAGCATCGAGATCCATATAGTTCATAAGCTTTAAAAGGCTCTTCTTATAATTCCTGAAATTCGACTTTCTGAATTTCGACAAAAGCCCTTCGGCATCACATCTTTCCATAAGGATCAGGAAGTCCTCTTCCCTTATCTCTCTGCCGACGCCAATGCCCGACAATTCCCTCGCATGATCGTAAACAGCCTTGATCTCGGGCAGAAATGAAGTTTCATGCCCTTTTATTTTCAGCCATTCCATCATAGCAAGCTTAATATTGTAGCTCTGATTAATATCTTTGATAAGCAGAATCGATTCCGCGATCTCCTCAGGCTGTCTGAAATCGCCGTTCGCGTTGTAAAATATTATACTGAAATCGATATTTGACATAGTTTTCTCCGTTTTTTATCCAATATACCATAGCCGGTACGCCAGATAATGTCGTTGTATCATTTTATTTTCAATTATAATAATATTGCGCCGTCAATGCAATCTATTTATTTTATGCTCGGCATAACTTCATTCCGGATCTCATCCTGCAGCCATTCGTTCAATTACTACAATTAAACTCACACGTAACGGATGTTGATCCTTCATGAATTATGTCTCGATGTTTGACCGATAGAGGTTTCAAGTTCGAGTCATATATTTTGAGAAGCAGGAACGCATCCTCGCATTGTCGCCGGTACGTGTTCTTCCCAAATCATCATGCAATTAATGCCGGCTTTGCCGGTTGCGGCCTGCTTTGAAAAATGATATGACGAGATAAATTAATGCCGATATTTTTTCGGAGGATATCATGGCGAGTGATAATAAATGCCAGATATTTACTGAAAATACCTCATCCCGTTATTGTCGGACTCCCAGACCTCGATCATAAATATCTTCAGAACCCCGTCGTTGATCTTCTGTGAAAGCTTCTGAAAAAGTATCCGCGCGATGTTCTCGGCAGTGGGATTGATGCCCTCAAAATCCGGATGTTCGTTAAGAAAAACATGATCATACTTATCAATTTCTTCCCTCACGATCTTCTTAAACTCTTTAAAGTCCATCGAGATACCGATGTCGTTCAGTTCCCCGGCGCGGGCGTACACCTTGATCTTCCAGTTGTGCCCGTGAAGGTTCCTGCACTCGCCGTCGTAGTTGATCAGCCTGTGCGCGGATGAAAAATGATGTTTAACTATGATCTCATACATATTAACCCTTAAGTTTTTTCAGAAGTGTATAGATCTCGGAAAGCCTTATCTCTATCTCCTCGATAATATCGTTCCTGTTCAGATTCCCCTTCTTAATGTCGCTTGAAACCTTTTCCTCGGTCTCGACATCATAGCCGGTATAAACCGTCGAGAAGGTCATTTTAACCGACATCCTGCCCTTATTCTGAACCTCGAAGATTTCGATGTCCACAACAGGCGCGAACATATCGTCATCGTCAAGAAGAGAATCCATAAAACTCTTAATACCGTCCTCAGCATAGCTTTTCCAGCCTGCAAGCTCGAACGACACATCAGTTTTGGACGAAGCTTTACCGTTCTTGAAATCCTTGAAATCCATTGTAGGCTGAGGCTTTTCGATCTTCAGGTCTCTCACAGACAGATTCAGACCGTACGTTGAATCCGCTTTCGACTGAAAATGGCCGATGAACCTTTTAATGATCTCGCTCTCGTTAAGATTTTGCATATTAATCCTTCGCCATTCTTAAAAATGCCGGGATTTCATAATCATCATGCTGAAATTTTACACCTTTAACTGACCCCGGAACATCACTTCCGACTTCAACCGACTTTACGTCTTTTGCAGTATTCAGCTTTTCATATTCTGATCTCTTGTCTTTTTTGGCGCCGGAATCGAACCCGGTAGCTATTACTGTAACTCTCACCTTATCTCTCATATCGGGATCGGTAACAACACCGAAGATCACGTTCGCGTCAGTAGTTCCGGCCGCATCGTAGATAAGCTCCATAGCCTGATCGACCTCGAACAGCGATAGATCCTCATTCGCGCAGATATTGACAAGAATTCCTTTCGCACCCTTGATATCGATATTCTCGAGAAGAGTACTCTGGATCGCGGACTGGGCAGCTTCTATGCAGGCGTGTTCACCTTCAGCCTCGCCGACACCCATCATCGCGTCGCCCATCCCTTTCATAATTGTTTTAATATCGGCAAAATCGAGGTTTATGAGCCCTTTCACTGTAATAAGGTCGGCTATACCCCTGACGGCTTTGTAAAGAACCTCATCGACCTGTAGGAAGGCTTTTTTAATAGACGTATTCGGATCGGCAGTAGATTGAGCCAGCCTCTGATTATGAATGATAATAAGAGCATCGACGTTCTCTTTAAGTTTCTGGATGCCTTTTTCCGCGTTGGAAGCCCTCTTCGGACCTTCGAACTTAAACGGTTTCGTAACTATCGCGACCGTAAGTATTCCAAGTTCGTTAGTAATTTCCGCAAGAACTCCAGCCGCTCCCGTACCTGTTCCGCCGCCCATTCCCGCTGCTATGAAAACCATGTCTGAATCGGTGAGCAGATTGACCAGCTTCTCCCTGTCCTCCTCCATCGCCTGACGGCCGATGTCGGGATTTGCGCCCGCGCCCAGACCCTTGGTCGTATTCGGGCCTATCTGGATCTTTGTATTCGCCTTTGACTGCTGAAGAGCCTGAGCGTCCGTGTTCAAGGCTATGAACTCAACACCTTTCAGCCCCATGTCGATCATGCTGTCGAGAGCGTTGCATCCTCCGCCTCCGACGCCCAGAACGCGTATCTTCGCGCTTCCTTTGATCTCGTTGTCGAACTCGAAAATCATAGTTGACATTATATCCTCCGTAAAATTTTATATTCTATAGCAGATCGGCAAAAAACTTTTTAAGCTTCTGCGCTACCGATCTTCTGCCTCCGTCAGCGCTCTCGTCAGAGAAAATGTCATAATTGACCGCGTATTTTACAAGCCCGACAGCAGTAAAATAATCATCTGAAATAACATCTATCTTGCTCTTTACTCCGACTATCTTTCCTTTAACCGTCCTCGAGTTGTTGATCTCGGAGAAAAGTTTTTCCGCGCCTTTTAGCCTGCTTCCCGGCCCGGTTATTATGACGGGAGTGTGAACCTGCCTCTGATACGATCCCTTATATATCTCTTTTGTAACGAAATCATAAATTTCCTTCAGCCTCGCTTCGGTAACCCTGGCGATGTGCTCTTCAGTGTATTCGTTTTTCTGAGCCGATGAGTTCGGCACTTCGATCATTTTTTCGGGATCGGCGTCCTTCGGAAATGCCGTCGCCTGCTCTTTTTTGATAATATTAGCTGTTGCATAATCCGTCTTCAGCATTATTTTCAGGTCTTTCGTTATATTTGCGGATCCGAAAGGGATCACTTTAGCCATTCTCACTATTCCGTTCAGATATACTACAAGTTCAGTAGTCTGATCGCCTATGGAAATAACTATGGCTCCGGCCTCCTTGTCGTCCGGATCGAGAACGGCTTCGGCAGTAGCGAGAGGGGAATAAACTATCCTGTAATTCCCGAAAGACATTTCTTCCGGAATGCTTCCGAGATTCTCCATATTGGCTTTGTCGGTCTGTATGACATAAACGCTGCTTCTTAGCTTTACGCCGTACATATCGACGGGATTCTGCGTGGCAGGCTGATCGTCTATCTGGAATTCCTGCGGAATCGAATGAAGCTCAACCTTGTCATCCCTGTTGTAAGCCGTCATTTTCGCAGCTTTTATCACTTCACTAACATGCGCATGAGTGATCTTTACTCTTCTGTCCTCGTTCTCCTGCTTCCATAAAGGTATGGTGGAGGTTCCGGAGTACGAATTAACATTCTCACCCGAAATGGAAATTATATAATTATCTATCTTATCCTGAAATTCCGTCCTCATTTTATCGATAAGCTCGGTAAAAGCTTCTTTGGCTTTTACGACATCGGTTATCGTACCCTGCTTGGCGGCTTTATGCTGGAATTTATAGAGCTTTAGAACGGTAATTTCTCCTGTTTCAATATCTTTTACGCACAGAGCAGCCTTTATGTACCTGCTGCCGAAATCAATTCCGAGTAAATACATTTACAACTCTCCGGATTTATTATCAGCCATACTGAACTCTTTCATTACGACCTGGCCGTCGAACCTGAGATCTATATAATCGACCCTTCCGAACGGTATGTTGCCGTACTCTTCCTTTATGAAGCTTTCAAGAATAACGATCTTTTTTTTCAAACATTCATCACCTATGATCACCCTTGTACTTGAATTGTTTAGATAAAGCTCTATTCCCTTTTCTGTATGATCAGCTTCGGATATCTGATGATAAGCCAGAGGACTTGAATTTTTTGCATAATTCAGAAACTCGACGGTCTTTTTCATGCCCTCAGAATTAATGATGGGCAGATCGTAACCGCCTGCGGCCTTTGCGGGTCCGAGAATATTGCCCGAGCTGTCCACATATTTAAGTATCCCGTCCGATTTGACATACGCAAGAGGTTCGATTTCGATAATTTCAATAATAATTGTTGAAGGATACAGAAGCGTGATCTTCGAATTTTCGATGTAAAGCGATTTATTGAGCTTTTTGACAGCCGATTCTCTGTCAATATCCATTATCCTTGTTCCTTTTTTGATCCCGGAAATCCCGATCACTTTATCGCTGTCAAGTATCCTCGTGTCTTTAACGACGATCTTTTTTAGATCGAAGATATCCGTGCTTCTATAAAGAGAGAACAGATAGAAAGCGGACACAAGAATCAGCACCGATCCTGTCAGAAGCAGCAGCCACATAACCGCCGTTTTGAGTTTTTCATATAGTCTTTTAAAGAAATTCATTTCAGATCTTCCTTTGAAAAACCTACATAGATCACTTCCTCTTTGAGCCTGATGCCGGTTCTGTTATAGACTTTATCTTTAATTACTCTTATCAGTTCTGCTACGTCCGAAGCTGTCGCGCCGCCTGAATTCACGATAAAACCCGCGTGCATATTGGATACCATAGCGCCGCCTATTGATTTTCCTTTTAGTCCGCAGTCTTCAATGAGACGACCCGCAAAATGTCCTTCAGGACGTTTGAAAACAGATCCGCATGAGGGAAGATGCAGAGGCTGACTGCTCTTTCTTTTCGCCTGAATTTCATTCATTTTTTCCTCGATATCCTGCTTAATTCCTTTCACAAGCCTGATCTTTGCTGAAACTATGATCCTTGATCTCAGGCTTGATTCCCTGTACCCAAAGATCATTTCGGGTCTTTTAATAGTCATTATCGACCCGTTGTCAAGTATTTCAGCTTCTGATACTACTTCTGATATTTCTTTTCCGTAACATCCCGCGTTCATTACTAATGCGCCGCCTATCGTTCCCGGTACGCCTGCAAGCTCCTCAAATCCTGTAAGAGAATATTTTAATGCAGTTTTTGCTATCTTATTCATAGTGCATCCGGCCTCTGCGCTTATAACCCCGTCCGAAACGGATATGCTTTTAAATTTTGCTGAAGTGTCGATCACGCAGCCTCTGAATCCGTTGTCAGAGACCAGAATGTTCGATCCGTTGCCAAGCATAAAATAATCAGTTTTATACTGCCTGCATATCTGAATAACATTTTTAAGCTCTTCGACGCTTTCCGGCGCGGCATACATGTCCGCCGGACCGCCTATCTTATAATAAGTGTGCTTGCTCATCGGTTCACCGGTCAGTACGGTTCTGCAGGCCTGTTTTATTTTATCTAAAACGTTCACTTATTCCCCAGCTCTTTCTTAAGTTTATAAAGAAGTTTATTAATCTCGCCCGCGCCCATGCTCACGATCAGATCGCCCGGCTTCATGTCTCTTTTGAGCATCAGGTAAAGATCGTCAAAATTGTCGAACACCGTCGTTTTTCTGCGTTCGGTCTCGTTCATATCCATATAAATGTTCTTGCCAGAAACAGACGGATCGAATTTCTCTCTCGCCGGATATATTTGTGATATGAGCACTATATCCGCATCGTTAAAGCTTTCGGCGAATCCTTTTGAATGATATTTTGTCCTGGAATACAGATGCGGCTGGAACATTACGATCATTCTTCCGCTGTGATTAAGCCTGAGATTATTTAACGAACTTCTCACTTCGGACGGATGATGACCGTAATCGTCAATCAGTATGTAATCGTCATTTCTGAAAATGATCTCCTGCCTTCTCTTTACCCCTTTGAATTTTAGCGCTAATTCCGATATGATTTTTCCGTCTATGCCGTATTCCGATAAAAGAGCCGCCGATGCAAGCATATTATATACGTTATGAATTCCTGAATAATAATAATTCAGATCAGTTACCGGCGAACCGTTTTTTGTAAAAATGAATCTTGTGGAAAAATCCTTAAATTCGATCTCCTTTGCGCGGTAAATACATCCGTCGTTTAAGCCGTATGAAACCTTTCTTCCCGTATGCTCAGATACTGCCTGAACTACAGCTTCATCATCTCCGTTATAGATTAGAATTGAATCTTCTTTCAGCCTGCCGGTAAGCTCTGTGAAAGCCTTTTTCAGACCTTCGATGTCGCCGTAAATGTCCATATGATCGTCATCAATGTTCAGTATTATAAGATCGGAAGGAAACAGTTTCAGAAAGCTTCTGTCGTACTCATCCGCCTCGAGTATTACGTGTTCTCCGCTGCCCTTATAATAATTTGAATTCTTACTCACAGTCTCTGCTCCGACTAATGCCGTCGCGTTGATCTTTTCGTAACCGTTGAGAATGTCGGCGAGCATCGCGCTCGTAGTGCTTTTACCGTGAGAACCGCTTACAAGTACAGAATGTTTATATTTTGTTATAAGGCCTAAAAACTCCGCTCTCTTTATTCTGGGGATGTTCAGCTTCTTCGCCGATATCATCTCCTCGTTGTCGTCTTTCACCGCCGAACTGTATATCACAAGATCTGTATCAGCCGCTACGCCCGGATTCCCCTTTTCCGGATTTATACCTGCACTTCTTAAAATATGAAAATTCTCATCGCTGAGATCCGATCCGGCAACAAAATACCCGAGATCTCTGGAATATACAGCTAAAGGAAGCATTCCGGCTCCGCCGATGCCTATAAAATGCAGTTTCATATTAGGCTTTAGTTCAAACATTTCAGGATGCGTCCGTTTTACTTTTATATGATATGTTTAAAAGAACTCCCATGCTGAACATAGTCATAATAAGAGATGTTCCCCCATAGCTTACGAGCGGAAGCGGAAGTCCCGTCGGCGGCACAAGCCCGAGAGTGATGCACATATTAAATACTGAATATATCAGTATGGTTAAAGTGATCCCCGAAGCGAGTATGAACCCGTAATAATCCGGGGCTCGTGAAGCTATCCTGAACCCTCTGAGCATTATAACAATATAGCATAGTACCAGAAGTGCCGTTCCGATAATACCGAGCTCGTCTCCGATTATCGAAAATATAAAATCATTGTGAGGTTCCGGCAGATAGAATTCCTTCTGCCTTGATTCGCCGAGTCCTACGCCGTCTATACCGCCGTTCCCGAAACCTATTAAGGACTGTTCGACCTGCCAGCCTTTTCCTGAAATGTCGTTATCAGGCTCAAAGAAGGTCTTGATCCTGTCCATTCTGTAAGGCTGCATTATCGCGACAGCTATAATGACGGGTATTAAAAGAAGCATCGATGAGAGAAGATGTTTCAGCTTCATTCCGGCGACATAGAACATAGAATACCCTATCGCGAATATCATCATGGATGTCGAAAAGGCCGGCTGTAAAAAGACCATTCCCACGATCGCACATAGTATAACAAGATGAAACACGTAACCCTTAAGAAATTTATCTAATACATCCCTGTACTTATCAAGGCTGTAGGCGAAATAGAAAACTATCATGTTCTTCGCTATCTCCGAAGGCTGGAATCCGAAGATCCATCTTTTCGCGCCTTTAATGCTCTCTCCATGATTTGATATAAGCAGATAAGCAAGCGCAAGTACTGTTACCGCCATTCCGCTGTACATAAGTATTTTACTGTTGTAGATTTTATAATTAAGTGTCATTCCCGCAATAAATGCCGCCAGCGCGATAAATGCGTTCTTTAACTGGCTTGATATAAAGTAATTATCGTTATTGAATTTCTCAGCCGCTATGAACGATCCCGCGCTCATGACCATAATGGAACCGAATACCAGAAGTATAAAAACCATTGCGAGAAGCAGAAAATCGTATGTTGTGCCTTCATCAGTAGCTTGTCTTGTAAGCATGATCTATTCCATTAATTTTTCCAGTTTCATTCCTCTCGATCCTTTTACGGCTATTCTCGCGCCTTCAGAAGCAACTTTGTCGAATTCTGATTTAAGCAGCCCGAGATTTTCGATATGCTCAACAGATGATCCGGGATGTTCTGAACCAAGAGCTTTCTTCATTTCGCCGCCATATAAATAAACATGTCTGAACCCGATCTTGGCAGCAGCAGAAATGATCCTTTTATGGGAATCTGCGGATGCGCCTCCGAGTTCGAGCATATCGCCAAGAACCAGCACAAAATCTTTACCCATAAGTGAAATGTCGTTTAAAAAATTCTCCATAGAGGTCGGATTTGCGTTATAGCAGTCAAGGATAACATCTGAATTCTTATATCTGACAAGCTCGTATCTTTTATCGGACGATCTGTACTGACTTAGAGCGGCGGTAATTTCAATAGCGCTCATTCCGAATCCGCAGGCTATTGCAGCTGCAGCGAGCGCGTTCTTCAGATTCAGTATTCCCGGTACTGCCAGAGAAGCCGGTAAACCATTAAAGCTGAATTCAGGGAACCCTTTTCCGTTAAGTTTCACGTTTTCGAATGTGATGTCCGGCGAATTTTTAAAGCCGAAAGTCGTTATATTCCCTTTTTTCCACTCACGTAAAAATTCGTCGTCTGTATTTACGAATATTCTGCCGCCTTTTTTATAAAGATATTCGTACAGGCTGCTTTTTTCCAGATAAACGCCTTTTTTATCTTTAAAGAATTCAAGATGACCTTCGCCAATGTTGGTAATTATGCCGGTATCCGGATCGGAAAGGTTTGCAAGATATTCTATTTCACCCTGATGATTGGTGCCCAATTCAACTATGGCGATCTCTGTATCGTCTTTGATAGAAAGCAGAGTAAGCGGAACGCCTATCTGATTATTGTAGTTCTTAAATGTCGATATCAAATTGAATTTTGACGAAAGTATCTTCGACAGGATCTCTTTCGTCGTTGTCTTGCCGTTGGTTCCGGTTATTCCGATGATCTTGGCTTTATGCAGTTTTCTCCATGCCGAAGCGAATTCTCCGAGAGTCTTTTCTACATCAGAGCTGTATATTACAGGGAATTCCCCTGAGTTCTTATAATCTTTGTCAACAACAGCGGCAGCCATGCCTTTTTCTGAGCACTGCGGAACAAAATCATGTCCATCAGTATTCTGGCCCTTAAATGCGAAATAGATATCTCCGCTGCCTATCAGCCTGGAATCTGTTTTTCCTCCTGAAACTAAAGCGTTTCTGTCAACGTTTTCGTATCCGGTTATGCCTGATACTTTTAATAGTTCGCTAAGTCTGACCATTTTGCCGTTCCAATAGATTCAATACTGATGTTTTGTCGGAAAAAGGATATTTCACTCCTTTTATCTCCTGATAATTTTCGTGCCCCTTTCCTGCGATAAGCACGATATCATCGTCACCGGCAATTCCGATTGCTTTTTTTATAGCTTCAAGTCTGTCGGAGATAGCTTCATATTTCCCGTTTTTTATGCCCGAACGTATCGCTTTAATAATTTCTTCGGGATCTTCATCTCTCGGATTGTCGCTTGTTATGATAGTATAATCAGATAATGACGCTGAAATGTCTCCCATTAGCGGACGTTTTTCCTGATCTCTGTTGCCGCCACATCCGAATACGGTGATGAGTTTGCCTTTTTTGAACTCGATAATGGTGTTAATAGCCCTTTCGAGCGCGTCAGGAGTGTGAGCGTAATCGATTATGACGGAAAAATTGTCCTCATATACTTTTTCCATTCTCCCGGGAATGAACAGCGGCCTTTTAAAAGCTCTAATTATATCTTCTGTATCCAGCCCCGCACTCAACGCGCACAGAATCGCTCCGGCAATGTTCATCGCCTGAAATCTTCCGGTAATGTTCGTCCTGACCGCGAATGTAGTTCTGCCGTATTGGTAGATTATTTCCATGCCGGCCGGACAGTATTCGATGCTTTTAACTTTCAAATCTGCTAAATTATCTTTTTCTGCGAACGTTCTTACGGCGTATGCGGCAGATCTTTTCATCATGCCTGAATATTTGTCATCAGCATTGATGACAGAAAGTCCGTCTTTTTTAAGATGCTTTGAAAAAAGAGAAGATTTCGCATTTGCGTATTCATCCATTGTATGATGAAAATCCAGATGGTCCTGGGTAAGATTGGTAAATACTGCCGCGTCAAAGGAGATATTTTCGACTCTGTTCAGGCTTAAAGCATGAGATGACACTTCCATAACTGCGTGTTTTGCCCCTGAATCCGCTATTTCCTTAAAATATCTCTGAAGAAAGACCGCGTCCGGAGTCGTTCTTACGGGCGTGAATATTCTTTTGCCCAGATCATATTCGGTCGTGCCCAGAAGACAACATTTAATGTTGTTGTTGTTAAGTATGTGCCTGTATATATAAGCTGATGACGTTTTGCCGTTGGTTCCCGTTATTCCGGTCAGGTTTATCTTTTTTGACGGTTCGCCGTAAACGAGCCCTGCGGCGAGAGACTGGATCAGCCTTGCGTTTTCTACTTTAATATATACTATTCCGGGCAGCATTTTTGTTATTTCAGTCTCGTATATTACTGCAACTGCTCCCGAATTTACTGCATCGGAAGCGAACTCCGCCCCGTCGCTTGTTAAGCCCTTTACAGCTATGAAAAGCGAATTTCTGAATTTCTCTCTAGAATCCGAGATCACGTGCCCGATCTCTTGATCTTTATAATTCTGAACATCCGAATATTTAATTCTGTCAAGCAGAACGCTCAGTTTCATTTTATTTCTTCATCGCAAGTTTTTTCGTTTTATCAGGTATAGGCAGCCTGCAGAAAAGGCTGCATCTTTCCGCTCCCGTCAGTTCATCTTTTATTAACGCCGATTGTCTGTAAACGCTTCCTTTTCCTTCTACGACGGTTTCAATATTGAGAGAGTGCAGAAGTTTAACTGCCTCTCTTAATGACAGGCTGGTAACCGAAGGCGTCAGTTTCAGTTTCTCTTTTCTCGTTGCGGTATCTGTTTTACCTGAAATTATTAAACATTCGCTCTTCTTTATCAGGCTGAACGGTTTTTGTGACTGATATGCTATTACATCACATTCGCTTTCGACTTTATACACTATACCTTTAGACTTAAGAATATCTTCCGCATCCGATATTTTCATTCCGGTTATATCCGGAACTTCTATCATAAGCGATTCATTTTTATTATCAGAGAAAGATCTCGACCTGTTCTCATCGTAGATCCTTTTTATAATGTTCCTGAAAGCAGGAGCGCATACTGTTCCTCCGTATATACAGCCTTTTGGAGTATCTACCATTACATAGCATATCAGCTTAGGATCGTCGTAAGGTACCATACCTATAAAACTTGCATCGTAGCAGTTTTTCGAATAGCTTCCGGCAACTACTTTTTGGGATGTGCCTGTTTTTCCGCCTATCTTTAATCCCGGTATTTCTGCTCCTTTACCTGTTCCGTTCTCTACAACGTAACGCAGAACTTTTCTAACTCTTTCGGAAGTCTTCTGGCTTATCACTCTTCTTACTTTAAAGGGCTCGAATTTCTTTACGATATTGTTATCTTTGTCAATTATCCCTTTTACTATCATGGGTTTAACAAGATTTCCGCCGTTTGCAATTGCCGCATAAGCAGTTACGAGCTGCAGCGGTGTTACGCTTATACCCTGTCCGAAACTTATAGTAGGCTGTGTTGTCTGGCTCCACTTTCCCGGTTTTAAAAGATACCCTTTTACTTCTCCGATAAGCCCTATTTCAGTTTTATTGCCGAACCCGAAATCTCTTAAATATTCATAATGCTTCTGTTTATCAAGCCGCATCATAGCCTGAAGTGTCCCGATGTTGCTCGAATTCGCGATTACGTCCATGAAATTCATGTTTTCAACCGGATTCTTATGTGAATCTTTAATGACCCTTGATCCTATCCTGTATCCGTTGTTGCTGCAGAAGAACATATCGGTTTCATTCACCAGGTTCTCTTCAAATAAGATCGCTGTGGACAGAGTTTTGAATGTTGAGCCCGGTTCGTAAAAATCTGTTATAGCTTTATTTTTTCTCGCGAAAGGATCATAGTCGCCCGGTTTATTCGGATCAAAATCCGGATAACTCGCCATAGCCAGTATCTCGCCGGAATTAGGCTCCATTACTATCGCAACGCCCTTCTGGCCTTTCCATTCCGTAACCGCTTTTGCGAGCTCGTCTTCCACAATTGTCTGATAATTATCGTCTATTGTAAGTACGACGCTGTTTCCGGGTACCGGATCTTTTTTATTCAATTCTGGCCCGAATGATTTTTTTTGTTTCCCGTCTTTAAAAATGTATTCCCAACCGTCTTTACCCGAAAGGTTATCGCTGTACTCTTTTTCTATTCCGCTGAGACCTTTCCCGTCAATGTCGATATAACCGAGGATCTGTCCGGCTGTTTTACCCTGCGGATAAATTCTATTGGGAGTTACGTCGAATGAAGCCGCTGAACTTTCTTCTTCGGTCAATATACCGAGAACCTGCGATCTCTCTTTTTCTGTCAGATCGTTGGCTACCCATACAAAACCGGTTTTTGAATTCAACGCTTTCATATATCTTTCGCTATCCGCACCGGTTATGTTGGAAATCCTCTTTGCAAGATCTTTTTTATTTTTAACGTATTTTGTATTAATTCCGAAAGCCAGATTGAAGCCGATGTTCTCAGCAAGCTTGTGATATTTTCTGTCGTAGATTATTCCTTTGGGCGAAAATAACGTTATTTTTCTCCTGGACTGTTCCTTATATTTTTTTGCGTAATAATCGTGGTTCATTACCTGAACAATATATAATTTTGAGATTATTACCGAATAAGCGATTATACTTAAAATTATTATAAATAGAACTCTCGATCTTAATTTCTTATCGACCGTTTTATCGTTTTTTTTGACTATGCCGGAAGATTTTCTGATCAATTACTGCTCTTTTTTTGTTTCGGCCGGTTCCTGAAGTTCTATTGACGCCAGATCGTAATCTGTTTCAAAAAGAACGGGAAGATCCGATCTTTTTGACTTTTCGAAAATATTATCTTTGTCAAGTACTGCAAAAGTCCTGATGTTGCTTGCAGATGAATTCATTGACAAACTGTTTACAGCATAGTCCCTGATCTCACCATACGGGATCATCTTGTCATAATCCGAATTCAATCTTTCGAGCTGCTCATTAAGAATGTTCTTTTCAGATAAAAGTCTGCTGTTCTCTCTCGAAACAGCCTTAACCTGAGCCTGAAGTATAACGTATGTTGCAATTATAAGCGCAAGCGGAACATACTTTGTGATCCTGCTGAAAACATTGAACCTCTTTTTTAATGCTTTCGCACCGTTACCTCTCGCATACTGTTCGGACGGCATATATCCTCCCTTAAATTTTTTCATAAACTCTTAATTTTGCGCTTCTTGCCCTTGAATTTTTTTCGATCTCCTCTTCGGACGCGCATACGGGCTTTTTGGTCAGATTCCTGATGACCGGTACTTTTCCGCAGATGCATTTAGGGAAATTTTTCGGGCATATGCAGCCTGTCGAAAATTCTGTAATGAACTGCTTGACGATCCTGTCCTCGAGCGAATGGTACGATATCACCGCCGCTCTGCCGTTCGGCTTGAGGATCTCGAGGCTGAATTTAAGAACTGACATAAGCTCGTCAAGCTCTCCGTTGACCTCAATTCTTACGGCCTGGAAGATCCTTGAAAGCGTCTTCGTTCTGAAATTAGAGGAAATTACTGACGAGACAGCATCAACAAGTTCCCGGGTTGTTTTTATCGGCTTAATATCCCGCTGCTGAACGATCTTCCGAGCTATTTTTCTTGAATTCTTTTCTTCGCCGTATCTGAAGAAAATATCGGTAAGCTCCTGTTCGCAGTAGCCGTTGATAACGTCAAAAGCGGAAATTTTTGCCGATCTGTCCATTCTCATGTCGAGTTCGCCGTCGGCAGAATAAGCGAATCCCCTTTCCGGATCATCTATTTGTTTAGATGATACCCCGATATCTAATAGTATCCCGTCGAATTTCATTCCGAAAACGATCTGATCGAGTTCGTTGAGTCTTGAAAAACTTATCTTCTCGCTTTTAAAATTCTTAAATCCTTTCAGAAACTCACCGGCGTATTTGATCGCCTGTTCATCGCGGTCAATACCGAGAAGGAAACCTTTCTCCGAGATCGATTCCAGGAGCTTTTTCGCATGACCTCCGCCGCCTAACGTGCAGTCGAGATATACGCCGTTCTTATCCGTCACAAGAAGCTGCGCCGTTTCATTTTGCAGGACAGGTATGTGATAGAAGTCTGAAATCATTTATATTATTTCCTTTTAAATACAAAACCGCTACCGAAGTAGCGGAAGAGGTTCTTTGTTTATGTTAATGATCTATTAATCTATTTCTTTTTCTTGCTCAGTATGTTATAGAAATCTTTCATCGGAGCGCTTTCAGTCAGTTTTCTGCTGTAGCCTTCGAAATTCTCGAGAGACCATACCTGAAGCTTATCGCCGAATCCCTGCAGAAAAAGGTTTTTGCTCGATTTTATATAGCCTAGAAATTCTTTCGGGAACGTTATTCTTTCCATATTGTCAAGTGTCGCCTCGTCGCAAAACTGGGTGTTGAATGCCGACAGTTCTTCCGGCTCTCTTGTTTCTTCAAGTCCGGAGTAAAATTCTTTCCAGGTCTTTTCCGTAAAAATATAGAAGACGGGATATGATTCGTTAGTACCGAGAACGTTCACTGTTTGTTTCAACAGATGAAAGATCCCGCTTTTTTTATCATCCTCATCTACTCTGTTTAGAAATTTCTTGAAGTTTATGCGGTTCTTTTCATCCACCGAGTACTTGTATTTACCGGAAAAGAAACTCATTTTCCCCACTTTTATACATTTTCATACACACGTAGTAAAATTATAACATTAATCATCTCTTGTCAAGATAAATTTATTTTTTTTTCTTTAATTAAAAAAGCCGTCGGATGACGGCTTGGTAAAAATATTAAACTTTATTCTATTCTACTATCGACCCGATCTGCTCTCCGGACAAGAATTTCATAAGATATCCCTTCTTTAAAAGGTTGCATACGCCGATCTTCAGTTTATTTTCCATGCAGAAACTGATGGCAGTAGTATCAAGCACTCTAAGATTTTTATTTAATACATCAATATATGATATTTTATCAAATTTAACTGCTGCGGGATTTTTAACAGGATCGGAATCGTAAACACCATCTACTTTTGTAGCTTTTATGATGATGTCGGCTTTTATCTCTCCGGCTCTTAAAGCCGCTGCAGTATCGGTAGTAAAGTAAGGATTGCCTGTACCGCCGGCAAAGATCACGATTCTTCCCTTTTTAAAATGATTCAGCGCTTTACTGATTATCACAGGTTCTGTTACCTGAGACATCGGGATCGCGCTTTGAACTACAGCCTCCAGTCCTTCCAAATTCAAGGCGTTCTTTAAAGCTATAGAATTGATCACTGTTGCAAGCATTCCCATATAGTCAGCTTCGATCCTGTCCATGTTCTTCGCATGAGCTGAAAGGCCTCTGAATATATTTCCGCCGCCGATCACTATTCCCGTCTCAACACCAAGATCATGTATCTCTTTAACTTCTTTCGCAGTATATTTGACTACTTCAGGGTCGATACCGTATCCCTGGCCACCTACTAGAGCCTCTCCCGAAAGTTTTAAAAGGATCCTTTTATATTTAGTCTGTTCCATTATAAGCCTCACCCGTTTATGTAGTTAAAAAAAAGGCTTTGAATTAACAAAGCCTTAATGATCATTTTACTGCTGAGCTCCTATCTGGAAACGGACGAATTTGTCAACTTTGATCTGAACGCCTTCCTGTTTTTCGACAGATGCGATCAGTTCTTTTACGAACATTTTTTCTTTTACATATTCCTGTTCCAACAGGCATGACTCCGCGAATATTTTTCCTTTTCTGCCTTCAACTATCTTCTCAAGAATATTGTCGGGCTTGTTAGCGTTCTTAGGATCTTCTTTAAGCTGCGCCTTTATAATTTCGAGCTCGCCCTTTACGAATTCGGGATCAAGATCGTCTGATGATACCGATTTGGGTGATAGAGAAGCTATCTGAAGCGTGAGGTTCTTTGCAAGCTCTATAACTGAATTGCTCGATGCTTTTGCTTTGTCGCTAAGAGAAAGCTTTATCAGAACACCGACTTTAAGATTAGAATGTATATAATAAGAAACCACATCGCCTTCGAATCTTTCATATTCGATGATCGTAATATTTTCGCCGAGCTTTGCTCTTAATTCAGTAAGCTCCGTATTTATCTCTTCGCTTTCAAACTTAGCAAAATCTCCGCTGAATGCGATCGCTGACATTTTTTCGCCGAAACTGATGAATTCCTGAGTAGCTCTCACAGGTTCAGTTTCGCATGTTAATTTGAGCATTGAAGCTGTCTTATTATCTTCCGAAATTCTGCAGAATATCCTTCCGTGATTGGTCTCGTTACCGATCCTTTTAGCCGCTTTGGCCATTCCTTTTTCTCTTAATATCTTAACTGCTTCGTCAAAATCACCGTTGGATTCCGCCAGAGCTTTTTTACAGTCCATCATCGGGGATCCGGTCGATTTTCTGAGGTCCGCTACCATTTTTGCTGTTATTTCTGCCATAATCTGTCTCCGATATGTTTTGTTTAGTTCTCTGTTGTTTCTTCTTTTTCTTCCTCGTTCCTGACGGGTTTTCTTAAAGGTCTTTTCGGCGCTCTTTTCTTATCTGAATCTGAAACCGCCGTTTCCTGTACCGGTCTGCCTTCATCAGCGCTTTTTATGTTGGCGACCTGGCTTGCTTCAAGTATAGCGTCGCTGAATACTTTTGTGATAAGGCCGATTGATTTGAAAGCATCATCGTTTGCCGGGATCACATAATCAATATCGTCTGTATCCGAGTTCGTGTCGCAGATAGCAAAAACGGGAATGTTGAGTTTTTTCGCTTCTTTTATCGCAATTGTTTCTTTGATCGTATCGACAACGAAGATCGCATTGGGAACAACTTTCATTGTCCTGACGCCTTCGAGTACCTTGTTGAGCTTGGCTTTTTCTTTCTCGATCATGATCTTTTCTTTTTTCGTGATCTTCTGATATGTACCGTCAACAGCTTTTCTCTCTAGTTCTTCAAGCGTTCTGATGGAATTCCTGATCGTCTGGAAATTAGTTAAAAATCCGCCAAGCCATCTTTCGGTTACATAGTTCATTTGGCATCTGATCGCTTCTTCTTTTAGAAGGTCTTTGGCCTGAGGTTTTGTTCCTACGAAAAGGATCTTTCCCCTTTTAGCCACTATCTTCATGACTGCATCACAGGCTTCGTCGACTTTTTCTACGGTTTTGTTAAGGTCGATAAGATGAATTCCTTTCTTTTTTGTAAAGATGTAAGGTCTCATCTTGGGGTTCCATCTTTTTGACAGGTGCCCGAAATGGGATCCTGCTAAAAGAAGCTGGTGTGTTGTTACTCTCGGCATTTTGTCTCCTTTTGGGGTTTTAACGCTATCTTACGAGCGCCATCCGGGCTTTTTGTCCGGATTATCCGTATTCCGTTCATCTCTTTTACCGACACGCATTAAGCTGCGCACCCCGGCAGAAGATCGCGGAATACTTTTATTTTATAATAGAAGAAATTACCTTTTAGAGAACTGGTATCTTCTTCTTGCTTTCATAAGTCCGTATTTCTTTCTTTCTTTCTGTCTGGAATCCCTTGTCAGCATTCCTGCGGTTCTCAGAGAACTTTTTAAAGTCTCATCGTAATTAACGAGAGCTCTGGAGATCCCTAGCCTAACAGCTCCTGCCTGTCCGGAAAGTCCGCCTCCTCTTACGTTAACGAAAACATCGAATTTTCCCGTATTGCCTGTTATATCGAGAGGCTGTTCTAGGTCCATCTGTAGGATCTTTTTCTTAAAATAATCCAGACTTACCGAATTGTTTACCGTGATCTTTCCTGATCCTGCTTTTATTCTTACTCTGGCTGTGGCAGTTTTTCTTCTTCCTACAGCAGTAATAAATCCGTGCGCATTTGCTTTCATTTATGTGATTTCCTTATATTTATTATTTAAAAACTAACACTTCAGGTTGCTGTGCTGCGTGAGGATGATCCGGTCCCGCATAAACTTTCAGTCTGGTCAGCCTTCTGTCGCGCATCTTGTTCTTCGGGAGCATTCCGCTGACTGCGAATGTAATAATTCTGTCGGGATGTTTTTCCCTCATCGTTTCCACGCTTGTGAACTTATCTCCACCCGGATATCCGGAGTATGAGAAATATGTCTTCGCGGTCTCTTTGTTCCCTGTGAGGACTATTTTCTCCGCGTTTACTACGATGACGAAATCTCCGAGGTCTATATGGGGAGTGTAGAGCGGTTTATGCTTTCCCATAAGCCTGTAGGCTATTTCGGTAGCGACTCTTCCGAGTGTTTTGCCTTCAGCATCTACGATTAGCCATTTTCTGTCTATATCGCTGTGCTTTGCGCTGATTGTTTTCATTGTTTCTCCTGTTCTGTCTATTTTAATTAGTTTTCGTCTCTCCCATTTCGTCTTTTCTGAATTTTAAACAAAAAAGACACGGATGAATATCATAATTGACCTCGGTTTGTGCCTGAAAATCAACCGTCTTCACACGCGAAACCAAATATAATTATCTGAAATTATAATTGCAACTGTTTTATTAAAAAGATTTACTGTATAAAATACCCTATTCTGTCCCAGCGAATAGCTTTCCATAATTTTGTGAGCGGATATTCTGAATCGAATGAGAAATAGACCATTATCGGTTTACCGACGATAAAATCTTCAGTTACAAATCCCCAGTAACGGCTGTCGTAGCTGTTGTCCCTGTTGTCGCCCATCATAAAATATGATCCTTCGGGAACTGTAAGAGGCCCGAAATTATCCCTGTTGCCTAGACCTTTGAAAATTCCGTTTTGAACTGCACCTTTCGGATAAATATTCATATCAACAAATCTTGCTTTAGCTTTGAGGTCTTCTGTGCCATGATCGATTTCGACAGTATCGTAAAATTCGCTGAACTTTTTTCCGTCAACAAAAAGTTCTTTATCTACAACTTCGACTGTCTGACCCGGAAGAGCAACACATCTTTTTACGTAATAAAGCCACTGGTTCATCTGTTCGTCGAAATGTTTGAAAACAACTACATCGCCCTGTTTTATGCTTTTAAAAAGCGGTGTTTTGAAATAGGGTATATCGAAGCCGAATTCTGTGAAGGGTATTCCGAACCAGTCCGGAGATCTGAACCCGTATATGAATTTGTTCACAAGCAGCATGTCTCCTACTCTCAAAGTTCTCTCCATCGAACCTGTAGGTATCCTGTATGCCGATACTATAAATGACATTATCAGATAAAGAGTTATTATCAGAACTGCGATAGATTTTACTGCATGTTTTATTTTCGTATCTTTATTTTCTTCTTTCATTCTTTCTTTGACCCTGAATTAATTGCGTCGAATTATATATAATTTAGAAACTTTTGTCAATCAAATTGATTTAACAGAACAAAAATGAAATTGTTCAGTAAAAGTGCAAAAATAACTTTTCAAACCCCAGCATATATGTTAAATTTGGGGTCTGAAGAGTAATTCAAATGTCAAATAATTACAGGAAAGGACTATGATCACAATCAAGAACGTCTCAAAGAACTACGGGCACGTAACAGCCCTGAAGGATTTCAGCGCCGTGATCAACAAAGGGGAAATAACCGGTATCCTCGGTCCTAACGGTGCCGGAAAAACCACCCTTCTAAAGATCATAACATGCTACATGTATCCGACTTCCGGCGAAGTCATCGTGGACAATTTCGACATTTACAATCAGAGCCTTAAGATCCGGGAGATGATAGGGTACCTTCCCGAGAACGCGCCTTTATACTCCGATCTGACGGTTCTTGATTATCTTAAATTTATCGCTTCTGTGAGGAACATTCCGAAGGAAAAGATAATGGACCGTATTCAGAAAGTATCCGACGAGTGCGATATAAGATCGGTAGCTTACAAGCGGATCGACGCTCTTTCGAAAGGCTACAGGCAGAGGGTCGGTCTCGCCCAGGCCCTAATTCATGATCCCGAAATTCTTATTCTCGACGAGCCGACATCCGGTCTGGACCCTAACCAGATACTTGAAGTACGTGAGCTTATAAAACAACTCGGCAAAATGAAAACCATGCTTTTCTCCAGTCACATACTTCAGGAGGTACAGGCGGTCTGTGACAGGGCGATCATCATTAATAAAGGCGAGATCGTCGGTGACGGGGATCCCGAATCGATGAGCGGCTCTTCATCCGGCTCGAAAGAACTTTCACTTACCGTTAAAGCTCATGACGATATTCTGCATGATCTTAAATCGATCTATAGCGTTATCGAAGCCGAAAGAAAATCATCCGTTGGCGGATTATTCTCTTACTCTATTAAGTTCGATAAAGACTCGGATATCAGAGACAGGATCTTCGACGAATGCGTCAGACTTAACGCAAAAATAGTAGAAATGAAGCTTGAAAAAGATTCATTGGAAAAAGTTTTCAGAGAATTAACGCTTTAAGGAGAAATAACATGAGAAATATTATTAACATATCTATCAAAGAGACGAGATCTTACTTCGCTTCGCCCGCAGCCTACATAATACTTATTCTTTTCCTTGCACTTACAGGATGGTTTTTCACCAATACACTTTTTCTTGAAGGAGGCCAGGCTGAATTGAGATCTAATTTTAACATCATTCCCTTCCTTTTCCTTTTCTTCGTTCCGGCTCTAACTATGAAAATGGTTGCCGAGGAGAAAAAAAGCGGAACTATTGAGCTTCTGACCACTCTGCCGTTAAAAGACACCGACATAATACTCGGAAAGTTTCTCGGATCAATGGCAATTCTCGTTCTGGCAGTTCTTCTAACATTTCCCGGTGTTCTGACGATCGGCATTCTTGGAAAACCCGACTGGGGCGTTCTTTTCTGCGGATATTCGGGACTTTTTCTTACAGGAGCGGCATTTACGGCTATCGGAATATATACTTCATCTGTTACCGACAATCAGATCATAGCCTTTATAGTAAGTTTCTTCATTCTATTTATTCTTATCGTGATCAACAGCCTTCTTATCTTTCTTCCTTTTCCGGGAGTTTTTGAGTACATCAGTGTAATTGTTCATTATGAGAACATGCTGAAAGGCGTGATCGACTCAAAGGATCTGGTCTATTTTATTTCTATTACGGTCGTATTTCTTTTCGCGGCCTCTAAATCGCTTGAAAGCAGAAAAAAGTAAAATTCATTCTTGAGGATAAAATATGAGAAAAAAAAGCAATTATGATCTCAGCCTGATATATGTAGCCGTTATCGCTCTGATGATAAACATTATATCCGCATTCTTTTTCTTCAGGATAGATCTAACGGAAGGAGATGTTTATTCTCTGTCGGACGCAAGTAAAAATTTAGTTGCCGGTCTTGATGATAAAGTGATAGTAAAATGCTTCTTTTCGAACGAACTGCCACCCGAAATGAAAACCATACCTGCGCTTATAAAAGACAATCTGGATGAATATAAAGCTTATTCCAACGGAAATCTTGACTACGAGTTCATAGACGCATCGAACGAGGAATTTTCTAAACAGATCATGGAATATCAGCTTCCTTCACTTCAGGCGCAGATACTCGAAAAGGACGAGTTCAAGATAAAACGTATATTTATGGGAATGGTGATATTATACGAAGATAAAAAAGAGATAATTCCTTTCATTCAGCAGGGTGATCTTCCTGTTATGGAATACGAAATCTCCAGCAGGATCAAAAAGCTGACAACGGACAAACTTCCGACCGTCGGTATTTTATCCGGTGCGGGCTGCGTTAGTTTTGAAGAGATAAAGACGGCTGTTCAGGTGCTTTCTTCCCAGTATGTAGTAGATGAAGTTCAGGCTGACGGCAGTCTGACACCGGAGAGAATAAATTCTCTTTTGATCATAGGACCTAAAGAGAATTTCACGCATGATGCGCTCAAGGCCATAGATAATTATATAGTTTCAGGCGGAAAAACAGCTTTTTTCATTGATAAGGTTCAGGTAAGCCTTCAGAACCAGAACGCGCAGGATATTTCTCTTAATATTGATTCGCTGATGTCGAATTACGGTGTAAAAGTGAACACTGATCTTATCGGGGATAAAGAAGCGGGAATAGTGACTGTAAGACAGCAGAAGGGATTTTTCACTATTGCCAATCCGATTAAATATCCTTTCCTGCCGAGAATAACGGGTCTTGACAGATCGAGCCCCGTTACTCAGAAACTTGAAGCCGTAGATCTGTATTTTGCAAGCTCTCTCGATACATCTGCCGCTTCATCAAAAGGCATTGATCTCAAGGTAATAGCGAGAACATCCGAAAATTCTTTCACCCAGTCAGGGACTTACAACATAATGGCGGACAGGGACATAGATCAGTACGTTTTTGATAAAAAGAGCCTTCCTGTGATCGCGCTTCTTACAGGATCTTTTTCTTCTTTTTATAATTCAGATAGCAAAGGAACTGATACAAGAATAGTAGTTAGCGGAGATTCTGAGTTTTTCAGCGAAGGTAAATTCGGTTCTCAGGAGAATATAAATCTCTTTTTAAACCTTGTTGACTGGATGACCGCCGATGAAGCGCTGATAAGCATACGCTCGAAAGTCATAACTCAAAGGCCTCTGGATAAAGTGGAGGATACAGGCAAAACCATCATAAAATGGCTCAATATCGCTCTTATCCCTATACTTCTGGCTACTATCGGAATTCTAAGATGGAGAAATAACAGGAACAGAAAAGATTTCAGTCTAAAAAGATAACGGAGAGAGATATCATGAAAAAAAATATAATTTTTCTTTCGGTCATAATAATCCTGAGCGCACTTTCTTTTTACCTTCTGAAAAAACCTGTAAAAACAACAGAAGATTTTGACGGAAAGATACTGAAAATCGATTCGGCAGCCGTCATTGAGGTGTCATTTGAGAAGAACGGAAAAAAGATCCTTCTTTCGAAAGGTTTAAACAGATGGCAGATAAAGGAGCCAGGGAATTTTGAACCTGAACCGGCTGCTGTTCAGACTATGCTGCAGTTTATTAATGATATTGAATTAAAGAATATTATTTCTGAAAAACAGGACAAATTCTCAAAATTCGGCGTCGACAGCACGGGAACGATAATTTCTGTCAGAAAGCAGGATAACAGCAGCATCAGTTACATTATCGGATCCGATGACAGGGACAGGAATTATTCATTCTACAGAGTTCATAATGACAGCAGGATCTATCTGGGCACGATATTTCCGCGCTACAGGCTGTCATCCGATGTAAAAATGTGGAGAGACAGATTGATCGTAAAAGAAAATCCTGATAATATCTCTTATCTTTCTGTCAGATCAAAGTCCGGAAATTTTTCAGCCGAGAGAGTTCAGAACGTATGGAAAGCTGTCCTTAATGGTGATTCCGTAACTGCCGATACAGAAAAGATCCAAAAAACGCTCACAAAACTCTCATCCTTCCGGGCTTCTGATTTTAATGATTCTTTGAAATCAAATGATGTTGTACCTGAAGTTGTAGTTAACTATAAAAGTTCTTCTTCCGATATCGGTGAAGTTGTGTTATTCAAACATCATGACTCATTTCTGGCTTTTGTAAAAGAAAAAGATCAGGTTTATGTGATAACTGAGAACGATTATAAAACATTTGAAGATCTGACTAAAAAATAAATATGACTTTTTTCATTTTATTATTTATATTAGTTCGTTAATTTAGATCATTAATTATAAAGGAGTCAAAATGTTACGAAAAACTCTGGCTGTGATGATAATATCGGTTATTTTCTCTATTTTTGCTGTTCCTGTAGAGATAAATACTGCCGAGACCGCAGCAAAGAACTGGATGAAAGTCAAATCTGAGAATAGATCTACCGGTGAAATATCGGACTATGTTCTTTACGATGAAGCTTTTTATGCTTTCAATTTCAAGTCGGGAGGTTTTGTTCTTATCGCTGCCGATGACGCGTCCGTACCGGTACTCGGATATTCTTTGAACGGAATATTCGAAGCTGATAAAGAAAAAGCGAATATAAGTTTCTGGCTCGAACTTTACAGCAAAGCTATTAAAGAGATCAGAAATAAACAACTGAGCAGCGAACCTGTATCGCAGGAATGGAAAAACATTCTATCAGGAAATATTACTACAAAAAGCTCAAAAGCTGTGGAACCTCTTCTCTCCACGACATGGAACCAGAGCCCTATCTACAACAACTACTGCCCTCTCGACGGCGGATCGCTTTCAGTCGTAGGATGCGTGGCCACCGCTATGGCGCAGATCATGAACTATCACCAGTACCCGGAAGTTGGTAAAAGCTCATCTTCGTACGAAGTTCTGGGACAAACACTATCAGCCAATTATTATCTTTCCAAATACAACTGGGATATGATGCCTAACGCAATTTCATCAGGATCTTCTTCCGATCAGATCCACGAAGTAGCTCAGATATCCTATCATGCCGGGGTAGCAGTTGAAATGGATTATGGCGCTGACGGGTCAGGTGCTTCTTCTGAGGACGTACCTTATGCTCTGGAAACTTATTTTAAGTATAACACATCTGCGATTCATGAATACCGCTCTTCTTATACAAGCACGAACTGGAAAAACATGCTGATGGATCAAATCGACAGATCTCTTCCTGTATATTATTCAGGCCAGGGTACTGACGGCGGACATGCTTTTGTGTGCGACGGATATCAGGATGCAAGCTATTACCATTTCAACTGGGGCTGGGGCGGATCGGCGGACGGTTATTATCATATCGACAATCTTAATCCGGGAGGATCTACATTTAATGAATGGCAGGCTGTCGTAAGAGAGATCAAGCCGAAAAGTAAAGAACTTTCTCTTAATGATCCTATTGATGATGTATTTACTTCAGACGAAACATATCAGATAAATCTTATGGATCATTTCGACAACTTCACTACTCAGGCTCTGACTTTTGCTATTGACGCATCAAGCGAACTGAACGGCGCGCAGTATATGATCACGGACAGTATCCTAACTTTAAATAAGACCGGCGAGGGGTTGTCTCATATAATCATTACAGCTGCTTCAAGAAATGATAATTCTTTCGATGAGTTCTATTTAAAATTCGGTGCAGGCGGAATTCTGGCAGGATTCGGTAACTCATACGATTTCAATTCTGCAGCCTATCTAAATGCAGGAAACGCACAGGTTCTAAATGACATGACGAAAATTACTTTTTCAACATGGCTTAAGCTCGATACTGTAGGAAGAGAACACGGCATCGCTTCTAAATCCGAATCTTCAAACAGCGGATGGTCAGCTATCGTTCAAAGTAACAACATCATTAAGTTCTCCGTAAAAACTCAGGACGGATTAACAAGAAGAGTTTACGGCATTCAGACTCTCAAAGCAGAACAGTGGTATCATATCGATCTGGTTTATGACGGAAAAGATCTTGTAATTTATATTAACGGAAATATTGACAATATAAAAACATCATATACAGCTCAGTCACCCATGCTTCACGATACAGCAAGATATATCACTTTAGGCTACGCTAACGGGATCTATCTTGACGGGCAGCTTGATGAAACGATCTTGTGGGATCAGCCGCTTTCAGTATCTCAGATCAGAGACATCATGGGTAAAAAACCCGAAATGCCGGATCCGAAGATCACGGCTTACTGGATTTTTGACGAGGGATTTTTTGATGCCGCATATGATCTAACCGGCGTGAACGACGGTCTTTTTGTAAATAACAGCCTTGATTACTGGACCGATTCTCAGGCTCCGCAGTATTTCTTTATGGGTCAGAACGTCTCATTGAACGGTACTCTATTGGGAAGCTACGATGCGACGGCTGTTTACAGCGTTACTGACGGACCTTCTTTCGGCTCATTCGAAATTACTAATTCGAACAGCGGCGACTTCACCTATACTCCGCAAACGGATGCAAGCGGTATTGACACGATAAAATATGTGATCACTTACGGAAAAGCTGTCACGGATGAAAAAACTGCTATCATAAGCGTAAATTCCGCGAACGGAATTGATAATTCTACAGAACCGTCTTCTGTTGAACTATATCAGAACTATCCGAACCCTTTCAATCCGGTTACTCAGATAGGGTTTACACTTAATAAAGCTGCCGATGTCAGACTTACAGTTTTCAATACTTCAGGACAGAAAGTCGCGGAACTTGTAAAAGGTCTTTTGAACTCAGGAAAACATTTTATCGGATTTGACGCTGCCGGATTGAATTCAGGTGTTTACTATTACACTCTTGAAGCCGGTGGATCTAAGATGACTAGAAAAATGGTACTGACAAAATAATAATTAAGTCAAAAAAAAGGGCGGTTCGATGACCGCCCTTTTTCATTTACAGAAAATTCTTCATTTTCATTCGGGATGTCGGTTTTACGAAGGGTGATGTAGAAACTTCACCTTCGAGTATCCTGTTCTTCCCTTCTTCGCAGAACGTCAGCTTCGTTCCTGTTTCAAGAGGTATTTCGGAGATCAGAAATCCTATCGGTTTGTTATCCAGTGTCGGCGAGAGAACGCCTGATACTACATGGCCGATCTTTTTTCCGTCGAGAAAAACGTTCCATCCGTGCATCGCCTTGCTTCTGCCGTTCATTACGAAAGGAATGGTATGGCTTTTTATACCCTCAGCTTTAACTTTATTTAACGCAGCTTTACCGATAAACTCATGCTCCCATTCGAATACGAAATCCCACGGCGTTGCCAGAGCGGGGATGTCCGGATGTATCTCGTGTCCGTGAAGTGGAAGTCCGGCTTCCGTTCTTAAAGAATCCCTAGCGCCGAGTCCGCAAGGCTCTATCCCGTATTTTTCGCCGGCTGATAAAAGCATATTCCAGAGTTCGACTGCGTCTTTTATGTCTGAATAGATCTCAAACCCGATCTCGCCCGTATATCCCGTCCTTGAAAGCAGGACATTGATGTTCTTTAATTTCACGTTGTCTCTGAATCTGAAGAAACCGAATTTATCGAGCACTTCTTCTCCTGCCAGATCCCTAATAATTTTCGGCGCGTTCGGTCCCTGAAGATCGAGTTTTGCCATATTGTCGCTTTTATTTACGACCGAAACCCCGGCCGGCGCGTTCTTTTTCAGCCATTCGAAATCTCCCGGAATTCCTCCCGCGTTAACGACGAGGAACCATTTCTCGTCATTGAATTTGTAGATGATGCAGTCATCTATGACTCCGCCCTTTTCATTCAGCATGAAATTATACATCGCCTGGCCTTCTTCCATTCCCAGTATGTCATTGGTAAGAATCTTAGCCATCATTTCTCTGCTGCCTTTTCCGGTGATGTCGAATTCACCCATATGGCATATATCGAACAGCCCGACGGCTTTCCTTGTAGCATGATGCTCAACGCTCTGACCTTTTTTATACCATAAAGGCATTTCCCAGCCGGCGAAATCCACTATTTTTCCGCCGAGTTTAACATGTTCATCATATAAAATCGTTCGCATTTCAGCTCCTTTTTAATTGGTTTCTTTCGCCGAGAATTTAAGAATGCAAAACTGAAATTGCAATTTAATTTAATAAAAATTATATTTCACGGAACTTAATTTAACGGATGTATATTGTGGCGAAAAAAACCGAAAATGATGTTGAACTTAATAAATTTATGATCTTTCTGCTTTCAGGAGAAGACAGTTTTTCTATCGAAATGAAAACCGGCGAGATCATTTCCGCCTTTATGGATAACGATCTGAAAGATTTTAATTACTCGCATTTCAACGCTGAGAATATGTCTGCCGAGCTTATCGGGTCCGCTCTTTATTCGCTTCCTGTAATGTCTGTAAAAAGGATAGTACTTATATCGGACATTGATACAGTGAACATCGACATTTATGACATGCTTTCTAGATTTCTCAAGAAGAAAATCGATACGACGGTACTGGTTCTAACAGGCACTAAACCGGACAAACGGAAAACTTTTTTCAAAGAGATCACATCTGATAAAAGAGCTCTCTGTCTGGAGTTTAAAGAAAAGAATGAAAGAGAGATCATGCACTGGGTCAAGAACTATATTTCTTCCAAAGGATGCAGTATTTCGATGGAAGGGCTGCAGATGCTCAGCCTTACTCTTTCATCCAATCTTTCTCAGGTCGCTTCCGAAGCCGATAAGCTGATCGAATATTCAAAAGGAAAGACAATAACTGACGATATTGTCGAGAAGGTTCTCGGAATTTCAAAGGAATACAATATTTTCAGACTGCAGAATTGTGTGGCCGAAAAAGATCTTAAAAGATCATTAGTGATCTGCGATAATATTATGAAAAATAAAAACAACAAGACCGATCCTATCGCGATAAACCTTTTTCTTTCGAGGGTTTTCACTTCCGCTTTTGAAGTAGGATATCAGGCAGTTACAGGTAAGGTACCGGTCGATAAAGCCGCTTATGAAGCCGGATACAACAACGCATGGAAAGATGCCGACATTATTACCTGCGCAAAGAAATATAAAGTCACCGAACTTATCAGATGCCAGCGGTATTTTCTCGAGTGCGATATCAAGTTAAAATCAGGCTATCAGGACCCGAGGACCGCTATCATAACGCTTCTGGAGAAACTGATACTTCATTCCGACAACAGGGAATGCGGTTATCTTACTTTTTTTAATGAAATAAGAAAATAGGATCATTATGAAATGCCCTAAATGTTCAAAGATAGACAGTAAAGTAATTGATTCAAGGGTAGTAAGGGATGATACTGCGATAAGAAGGCGCAGGGAATGCACGGACTGCGGTTACAGGTTCACGACCTATGAATATATTGAAAAGATCGAGCTAATGGTCGAAAAACACGACGGCACGGTGGAGGAATTCGAAAGAGATAAGGTAAAGAACGGCATTATGATAGCCTGCCGTAAAAGACAGATCACTCCCGAGAAGATCGAATCTATGGTGAATGAAATATACAACGACCTTATAACAAAAAGCGACAGTTCCGGCACTGTTAAAACATCTCAGATAGGCGAACTTGTAATGGAAAAGCTAAAGAAAACAGATGAGGTCGCATACATCCGTTTCGCGTCCGTTTACAGAAAATTCAAGGATGTGAAAGAATTTATGTCTGAACTGCAGAATATTATCAAATGAACTTTATGAAAAAACAGGCCGCTTATTTCATTTCCTGCATTCTGGATTTTTTGTTCCCGCAGTCATGTCTCGTTTGCGCTAAATATCTGAATGATGAAATATATATTTGCAGAAAATGCTTAAACAACCTTGAGATCCATAAGAATGAAAGTAAAAACTACATGTCCGTATTTTCATATAATGATACCATAAAAACACTGATCCACGAACTTAAATATAACGGAAGGCCGGAGTTAGGTTATATTTTCGGTAAAGAAATGGGTAAAAGGCTGAAAGAGTATTTTGAATCCGGTAAAACGGTTCTGATTCCTGTGCCTCTTCATATAAAAAGGCTGAAGAAAAGAGGATATAATCAGAGCGAACTTATCTGTTCCGGACTGTCGGAAGTTACGGGGCTGGAAGTAAGAAAAGACATTCTTGTAAGAAAGCTCAATAACATGTCTCAGACAAGGCTGAACGCCGCCGGGAGATCGGAAAATGTGAAAGGTATTTTTGATTATTCAGGCGCACAGCTCGATAAAGATACTCTTATAATCCTCGTTGATGATCTTATCACAACGGGAGCGACTTCTAAAGAAGCATCACAGACTTTGAAAAAATACGGATTTATTAATTTTTTTGCGGTAAGTGTAGCTACAAGTTCGAATCAGTCTATTATGCAGTAAAAATAATAAGAAGCCAGGCTTTGGCATCTTCCCATGGTATGATCTTGATCTTGTATCCGGATCTGAACTGATCTCCTTCCTTAGTTATGAAAACGGATTCTCCGGGACCTTTATCTAAAAGAAAAAGCTGCTCAAGCGCCTCTGCTTCCGGAAATGAACTCTTTTTATCTGCGAGCAGCATTTCCATTTTGCCGCCTATCATTTCGTTCATTCTGAAACCGAAAGTTTTTTCAGCCTGCTCGTTTGCCTCGGCTATCTTTTTCGTAAAAGGATCTATGATGAAAACAGGCTCGGTCAGTTCATGGAATATCGTTCTGAATTTCGATTCGGACATCACGAGTTCTTTTTCGTATTTTCTCTTTTTCCTGTTCTCTTCAGCTTTTCCAAGCGCGGAATCAATGGCCGGTATCAGCTTTTCGAGCTTTGATTTGAAAATATAATCGATAGCGCCGTATTTTAGGGTGTCGATAGCTATCTCCTCATTGATCGTTCCGGAAAGTATGATCGTCGGAATATCGGGATTTATCTCTTTTGCGATGTAAAGAACTCCATATCCGTCGATGTCCGGAAGATTGAAATCGGCTAGAATTATATCGAATTTCATCGTCTTTAAAGCGATCCTGAAATCGTTCTTATTCTGAACATGGAAAAGATTGAATCTTATGTCAGCGCTGTTCAAAGTCTCTTTGATAAGCTCCACATCAAGATCGTCGTCTTCAAGGTATAATACCGATACTTTTTTCATAACCGACCCCTTTTGGGGATACTATATTGGTTCGTCACTTTTATAATATAAATATAAATATTTTAAAAATCAATTGATTTGATAACAATAATGCTACTTATTATATTTGTCCGCCAGGATTCCCACTATCTGTTTGACTGTCGGGTCGATTATCTTGTAATAGATCGTGTTGCCCTTCCTTACGCCTTCAATTATCTTGCTTCTTTTTAGAACTGCAAGCTGCTGTGATACGATTGGCTGTTCTTCCGCCACGCAGTCAACAAGGCCTTTTACTATGCACTTTTTCATTTCTATCGCAAGCAAAAGTTTTAACCTTACGATATGGCCTATCGCCTTTAGTACTTCAGCTTCTTCCTGAAGAAATTCGTTACAGTTTTTATCAGGCATTTCATTAAGCTTCGAGCTCATGAAGTTTCTCCTTTAATTTTGTTATTTCCTCCATGATCCTGTCGGATATTTTTCTCCATGTCTCGGGAACGTTCTCCATTTCGAAATATTCTTCAAAGAAAATCGGTTCTCCTATGATTATCCTGATCCTGTTCCCGAATTTCGGGATCGTTTTACCGACAGGCAGCATCGATCTGAGTCCTTCATGGTAGCACGGTATGACCTTGACTCTGGATTCATAGACCCTTTTGCCCACTCCGGCTTTTCCGGGAAGAAGTTCTCCCGTTCTGCTTCTTGTTCCCTCGGGAAAAATATGAACTATATTCCCTTCCTTCAGTTTTTGTGTCACTATCTTCTGCGCGAACTGATCGATACCCTTACCCCTTTCCAGAGGAATGCATTTTACATGGTCCATGTACCATGAAAGAAGGGAATTTTTGTAAAAATTACCGTATTCCGGAGTATGATAAGGAAGGTATCTGTATGATAAGAGCGATTTTCTGAAGAACGCGGAACAGTCGATAAATCCCGAGTCGAAAATGGTAGTATGATTAGATGCGAATACGTAAGGCGCATTTTCTTTCATTATTATTTCTTTACCGTAGAATTTTGTACGATTCAGAACATACATTATGATCCATATGAAAAGCGTCGTTATGAAAGTCAGAAGTTTGGAAATTATTTTAAACGCGAACGTTTCTTCTGGAACTTTCCAATGATCAACCACGCTCTTTTTTTCTTCTTCTGTCATTGCGTAAGTCTTAGATATTACGTTATATACAACTCTGCAGAAGCATTTTTTGTTTCCGCTAGGTAAATTTATTACTATATATTCGATTAGTCAAGTTAATTTTATTTTTGAAACGTTATGAATTATTGGTTGCGATTTATCAGTTAAAACATTAAAATACACTTCTTTTACGGAGAGTTCATGAAATTTTATTTTTTTATTTTTCTTACTGCGTTCAGAATCTGTTTTCCGAGAGATTTTTATTCTCTAAGCTGTTTTGACGGGCGGATTTATGTGTTAGACGGTTTTGATAAACAGATTTTTGTATTTGATGAAGACGGTACGATAACAGAAAAGATCGATCTTAAAAATATTTCGCAGTCAGGATATTTCGATCATTTTATTCAGTACGACAAGTATCTTTCGTACGTCACGGACGCTGCAGGAAAAACGGTTTACCTTCTCGATGAAAATTACAGGTTGAAAAAGAGTTCGGATATTGTATTAGCCGAAAATAGCGGTATTTTCAGACACATTTTCCCGTCAGCCTACAATTCAATTATTCTGGCTTCTGAAGACGGTACATCTATCTATAGACTAACTAATAACATTCTGAAAAAAATTATTTCGTCCGATAAGCCTTTCAGAGACTTCTTCTTTTCGGCGGCGAAGATCTATGTTTTGTTCGAAGGTAGTCTGTCGGTCTATAATAGCGAAGGAGTTTTTCTCAAGTCGGTAAATACTGACCTGAAATATAATTATATTTATGCCGAGAACGATCTTGTTTTGGCCGGATCAGTTGAAAAATTCACTCTTTTCGATATGAAGGAAAGAAAATCGGCGGAATTTACTGCTGAAAAGGATTCGCAGGCTTTTATTCTGAGCGGTAAGCTGTTCTTGTTCTTTCCCGGTAGCAGTCACATTAAGCGGATTATGAATGAATAAAGCGCTGGTTCTTTACGGGAACGGAACCGATTATACCGTTTCTTTGGACGGAAAAGAATGCGTTGCCCATCTAAAAGGAACTCTTCTGCATACAACAAAAAGATCACATCATCCTGTATGCCCGGGCGATTATGTGCGTATTGAACAAGAAGGCTCTGAACTCGTAATGGCAGAGATCCTTCCCAGGATGAACAGAATATCAAGACCGGCGAATTACGGAATGCGAAAAGAGCAGGTTATCGCATCGAATATCGACCACCTTTTACTGGTAAGTTCAGTCTTTTCTCCGAGGATGAATACGGGATTTCTCGACAGGATACTCGCTTACAGCAATATGCAGAGAATCGAGACTGAGATAGTTGTTAATAAAACCGATTACGGCA
The DNA here is from genome assembly GCA_029559475.1 of bacterium. Lineage (GTDB taxonomy): Bacteria > UBA4055 > UBA4055 > UBA4055 > UBA4055 > UBA12480. The sequence continues at coordinate 59,777 of JAKQBN010000049.1, read as the reverse complement.
TATCTGACGAAGAGCAGTATTATATAGAAGGTTACAGGCAGATCGGCTATGAGGTCATCGAAACTTCCGTCGAGAAGAGTATTAATATCGATAAGATATCCTGTCTTACTTCAGGTTCGGTTTCAGCTCTCATCGGCAATTCCGGCGTGGGCAAATCATCTATTCTGAACGCAATAGACCCTGCTTTCAGAAGAAAAGTGAACGAAACGTCTTCTTATTCTCTGAAAGGTAAACACACTACAAAGCAGGCGCGACTCTACCCTCTTTCAAACGGAGGTTTCGTCCTCGATACTCCGGGCATCAGGGAGTTCGGAATGTGGAACATGGATTTTGAGGAGTTAAAGAATTTTTTTCCGGAGATCTACAAACTCAGTTCTCAATGCAGATATCATAACTGCCTGCATACAAATGAGCCCGGATGCGCGGTGATAGCAGCAGCGGATGAGGGTAAAATTCCTGAATTCCGTTATGAAAACTATCTGAAGATATTTCAGACGCTTTACGATAATAGACATTTATATTTTAAAAAAGACAAATAAAAAAGGCGCAGAAAAATGCGCCTTAAAATTTCTGAGAAAAATACTATTCTTTTTTAGCTTTTGCAGGCTTTTTATCAGCCGGAGCTTTTTTATCTGGTGCGGCAGCCGGTTTCTTTTCTGCAGCCGGTTTCTTTTCTGCCGGAGCGGCTTTTGCTTCAGCGAGTTTTTTGATCGAATCAGTTTTTACCGCTGCCTTTTTTGTCGGATCAGGCTGGGAAAGAGGATTTGTCGGATGTTTCTTTTTTAATCTTGTGTTGCCGGAAGAATGTCTGAATGTCTTTCCCTTTGCTGTTTTTTTGTCGCCTCTGCCCATTTTTACTCCTTTAATTTTCAGTTTTATTTAATTTCCGATAAATATAAATCAAATCAACATCTCTTTCCACAAAAATCTGATTTATTTGATTTCTTCCTGTTTATTTTTTTCCCGCGCTTCTTTTTCTAAAGGATACAGAAGTTTGTAATACAGGTATGACGAGAGTATATAGAATATCATCGTGAAAGCGAACGGCAGCTCGTATCCGAAATTCTCGATGAAGTATCCGCCGATGTTTGCAGTTATACCCCATGTGAAAAGCCAGGCGAGAGAAAGAAGCCCGCTGGTAATGGACCTGTCGTCCGGATGAACCGATTCCATTGAATAGTTCGATGAGATCGGAGCTGACATATTCATAAGCGCATTACGTATTAGAAAAGCGGTGATCGCAAGAGGAAGATAATGCGACATTCCCAATATAAAAAGGAACGGCAGCGAAAATATCTGAGAAAGTATCACCGACATTATTTTACCGAACCTTCTCGCCAGCATCGGCGCAATGAGAGCACCGCCTATCGTAAAAAGCTGCGCCAGTGCGAACAGCATCCCGATATTGTTAGAGCTCATTTCGAACCTGGTCTTGAAATACAGGTTCAGAAACGGGATCGTCATTCCTGCGCCCAGACCTACCATCATCGGCGGAATTGCCAGATAAGCGAGAAGTTTTTTAGATGTTTTGATCCTGAACCTGAACACTCCGTCTTCATCTTCACCGTTATCGGAGAAAGAAATGTGCCTTACTCTTATCTTCCCATAAAAGTATAGTGAGATAAGAGCGATTACAAGATGAATGAATATCGCGTATCTGTATCCGACTGCGAAAGAAATGTTCTTGCTGATTAAAAAATCAGGCAGTTTTCCCGCAACAAGATTTCCCGTTATGCCTGAAAGAAGTGCTACGGCGTGATTTATGGAGAATAGATGTGTTCTTTCGGTCTCTCCGCTGCTCTGCATTAATAGCGGTCCCCCTATCACCGAACTGAAAGCTCCGGCGAATCCTGATAAAGCAATACCTGCCATTATCATCTGAAGAGAATCGGCCTGAATAGCCAGAGCATATCCTGCGGACATTACGACAGGAACAATGATCATTATGGGTCTGATAGACATTTTTCTGACTATATAAGCAGCCGGGAATATCATAAGCACAGTCGCATACGTACCGGTCGAAAGCACGTGCCCTATTGTCCCTTCATTCTTACCCGACTCTTTCAGATAAAGATTAAAAAGAAGGCTGAATCCCGTGAACCCGAATCCCGCGAAAAAATTCCCGACAAGAAAATACCACGCGTCTTTTCTGATGATCTTCGTTATTTTTATATACTCTTCTGCTATTCTTTTCATACTTTGCCTGATTTATTATTCTTCAAGTGAAGGCATAAGCCTGTAATACCTTCTCGACATACTTTTCTTTCGCGCAAAATTCTTAACGTTGTATTTTAACGGATTCGGCAATATCGTAATCAGCCTTGCAGTCTCTTCCCTGTTCAGCTTTACAGCGTGCTTATTATAATGATATACTGCCGCGGCCTCGATCCCGAAAATACCTTTCCCCCATTCGACGTTATTGAGATATAACTCGAGTATCCTGTCCTTACTCAGAATAAGATCGAATTCGATAGCAATGATAACCTCTGCATATTTTCTTATAAGCAGCTTTTCAGGAACAAGAAAAAGGGTCTTTACAAGCTGCTGCGTTATCGTGCTTCCGCCGTATTTGTTATATCCGGCCTTTTCGTTCCTTTTCCTTGCCGACTCAATAGCATCGATATCTATTCCCCAGTGATCGTAGAAATTACTGTCCTCGACCCTGACGAGCATTCGGGAAGTTCCTTTGGGAAGTTTTTTCAAAGGAATGAACTCGTTCTTACGTATTTCGTATCCGTCAAATACCGCCCTGTATATCATAAATGACGAGACCGGCGGATCGATAAAGCTGTAAAGTACAGAAAAGAAAAGCCCGAAAAGGATCACTAATACATGAAATACCGATACTGCCCAGCCCATCCATATTATCGATTTTTTCCATTTCGGGAATCCATGCTGTTTTAATGCTGAATTTCTCTTGCCGTGCATCCTGAAAGGAAATAAGAACAGATATCCTGGACTCTTTAAAGCTTTCTTCAGAACCTCATATGTCTTTTTAAAATACTTTTTCATTTCCGCAATGTTTTTTAAACCCGCCCGAATATAACAAAATATTCGCAACTTGACAATTTGTTTTTTATATTATCTGAAGGAGGAAAAACTTCCGGAGATAATTATGGTGCTGATTCTTTTACTGTCCGCTATACTAAGTTCGGTTACGGCTTACGAAGTTCTTCCCTGCCCGGAAACTATTCCTGTACCTGATTCAAAATATAACGGGAATAAAACCGGATGCGAGTACGGCGATGCGGTTTACAGAGTTCTGAATATGCCTGCCTATAATTATAATCACGCAGGGATCTTTGCCGGTCTTGACAGTCTGGGTGTTCCGAAAGCGAGAGTCGCGCTCGGCTCCGGAACAAATGCCGCCGAAGTTCCTTTTTATGAGACCTTTTCTTCCTACGGATCGAAATACTACGGCGCATATACGCTTGAAGATGTCGATCTTGACTTCGGGCAACGAAGAAGCATTGCGATGACAGCAAAAGAAATAACTGATGCGGAAGTTCCTTTCACTTCGGATTTGATCCCGGTCTGCATCGAATATTACGGCAGTTCATTTGACGGCTCGGTTTCAGATATGTCTGGCATCCGGTGCGACGGGCTTGTCGAATATGCTTATGAAAAGAACGGTTTTCGTGTCTGGAGTAACAAAGTTTTTCCTGACAGCATGTGGAGCATATTAAAATATCCCGATCTTCACAACAACAAACCTGGAGGAGAACGCAGACCGGATATCGAGATGTCTCCATGGGCACAGAGAGGCGCACCGTACGAAACAGGCCCTTATCCTGATGACCCTTCTTCTTATCCGCAGCCTGATACCCGCCTTATCCGTCCTTCAGTAATAAAACCGCCTTTAGTTCAGGTTTTTCAGACCGATTCCGCCGGATCTGCTGCTGTTACAATAATTGCTGAGGATGAATCCGGAATCCATAACATCTCATACATGGTTCCCGGCGGGACAGAATGGGTAAAAACCCGGTCTCAGCCGATAGATCCGCCATTTGACTCTTACTCGCACAGAATAAAATTAAATTCAAGCGGTGTTCTTTACGTTTATGCCACCGATAAAGGCGGTAATCATCCTGAATTAGCGCAGGGATATTATATTGATATCGCAAATCCGCCATACTCCGGACTTATACCCGACCGGACCGAGCTGAAGCAGAATTATCCCAATCCGTTCAATTCTTCCACAACCATACGCTTTTCGCTTGAAAAAGTAGCTACTGTCAGCCTCGACATATATGATATCAGAGGAAGGAAAACTGATACTCTGAAAGACGGCTTCATGCCTGCAGGTTACTATTCAGTCGAATGGTCACCTGAAAACTTACCGACCGGATTGTATTTCTGCCGCTTTAGAACCGGCGATTCGGATTATGTAAAAAAGGTTATTCTGCTAAAATAAAAACCGGTTTTTCCTTTGATATTGCGCTTTTAAAGGTTTACATTTACAAATATTTATAGATTAGAATGTTGTTGTAATTCCTTCGATGTGTTCCTTCCGTTCTTATATTTTAAGACTAATTTCAACTTTATGGTGAAATAAAAAATCCCCTGCTATCGGGGATTTTCACATTTATTTCTTTACCTTATCATTAGGCCACTTTTCAAAAAAATCCATGTTCTGTTTTTTCAGGATCTTTAGGAATTTTTCGTTAAGCTTCGGCATCTCTCCTGCAGGATAATGAAGCCCGAACCTGTACTGAACAGGATTTATATATCCTTTGTCTTTTATCTCTTTCAGGCACTTTTTCGCGAGTTTGTTTCCGCCGGTATCCAGGCAGTTCTGCTCTATTAACTTAACCTTTTTCTCATCGATATCGTAAGTCGTATTGTTCTGCCTTTTCATATAAGCTTCGAACAGCTTTTTATTGTCGTAAGGCTGATACTTTTCGTGATGCACCATGAACTCCGCAGGAAATTTATTCGCTTTTCTGATCTTGACGGACGGATATCCGATTGGCAGCAGAACCACCGGAAAAACGCCCTTTGGAAGCTCGAACATTTTTATAAGCTTTTCCAGAAACTCCATCACTGTGCCGATATAACATGACCCCATTCCGTACGAATCCGCGGCGGTACAGATATTTTGGGCTGCTATTATAGTATCCTGAAAACTGATCCAGAAATGCCTGAACGCATGATTCGCTGAAAATGGAGCACAGCCTTCGTCTGCGATCTGCTTCATCCTGTTCCAGTCAATGCAGAAGAGAAGATTTACAGGAGCCGTGCCGACGAATTTCTGATAGCAGAGTTTTCCGAGCTTCTCGTTCATCTTTGGATCCTGTATTACTATGACCGAATACGGCTGAAGATTTCCGCCGGATGCGCTCTGGATCCCTGCAGCGAGAATTTTATCAAGTATTTCAGGCTCGATCTTTTTATTCGAGAAATTTCTAAGACTGCCTCTTCCAAGCAGAAGTTCCATCGTTTCATTTACATGTTTATTCTTCATTCCGGTCTCCCGTATTTGATTTAAAGTATGATAAACTATTTATTTATCTTTTTCAACAAAATAAAAAACCCCGACTGTTAATCGGGGTCTTTTGGAGGGAAGAGATTTTATTTTCCGGATATCGTGATATTTTTAATTTTCACCCACGGATATTTGCAGAATCCGTAATCAACTGTTTCTCTTGATATTTCTTCGATGTCATTGAGCATCTTTAAGGCGTTTCCGGATACCATGATCTCTTTAACCGGATATTTGATCTCGCCGTTCTCAATGTAATAGCTGTTTTTAGCTATGCCGGAGAAATCCCCGTTATCATTTGGATTACCGCCTGAGAATCTTGCAAGCATTATACCCTTTTTTGTATTTTTTATCATGTCGGCGAGTTTTATATCACCCGCATCAACAGACATATTCGAACCGTCTGTTAGAGCTCTTTCTTTGCCGGTCTTTTTTGATCCTTTGAGACTGAGAAGGAAAGTCTTTAACACGCCATTTTCGACTATAGGCATCTCAACATTTTTATATCCGTCATCGTTGAAAAAACTTTTGACAGCAAATCCATCGGAAAGAGGATTTGAACGCAGAGTAAGCTTTTCTGAAGCTATCTTTTTGCCGATACTGTCTTTAAGCAGAGAAGAACCCGTAATGTGCGAGTAATCGCTTAAATGGCCGAGCATCGGAGAAAGCATCTCGCCCATGCAGTCGGGAGTTATGATAATATCGCCTTCGAATTTCTGGTTGAACGGTCTTGCATCGATCTCTTCCGCGCTCTGCTTTAAAAGCGCTTTGAGGTTTACGATATCTATCAGCTTTTCATCAAGTCCTTTCATCAGCTTGTATGTATAATTGAATGACGACATTTTTTTATCCTTCTTCGAAGTGAACATAGTCATGAACTGATAAAGTCCCTGATCATGCGAATAATCGACACCGTTTGAATTTCTGAAAAAATAATTTGAACGGATGTATGAGATGCCGCCTTCTTCAAAATGCGTTATTGGATATGCTGATTTAACATGGGTAAGAAATTCATTTAGCCTGAAATACATTTTATCATTGTCAGGCGCCATCACGCCTGAAGTAAAGTCCTCGGCCGGCTGAAATTCGCTGATATCATTAGCCGGGTCAGGCTGAGACGCATTTGAATTCGATATCGCTTTCTCTACAGCCGAGTCAATTGATTCTTTGTCAAGTTTGTTCAGCGAAGTGGTTCCCAGCTTGTCCCCTATTATGGCTGAAAGCTGAAGTTTAGCGTTGTAGGTAGTCCTGAACATGCTGATCTTGCCGTTGTTAAAATACAGCTCTCTTTTTTCATCAAGATTGAGACTGCACTTCGATTTATCGGCGCCCTTCGATTTCATTTCTGCTGTGCAGTAATCCAGAATTTCTTTATATTTCATCTTATCTACCTCCAATATTGACTTTACACTTTACTGCCGGGCCGCCCATTCCTACGGGAATAGACTGCTTCTTGCCGCACATTCCTGAACAGTCCCATACCATATCATCAGAAACCATTGTTACGCTTTTGAGAACATCAAAGGCTATTCCTGAGATCGTAGTGTCTTTTATAGCTTTACCTATCTTTCCGTTCCTGATCTCGTAACCCAATGTGATACCGAACATGAACTCACTTGTCGAGTCCGCCTGTCCGTTTGACGACTGTACCAGGTAGTATCCGTCTTCTATCGACGCTATCATATCGGCAAGTTTGCTTTTCCCGGGAAGTATTACTGTATTTCTCATTCTGATTATAGGTTCATCAGCGAAGCTGTATGCTCTTGCGTTGCCGGTTATGTTCTGGCCGAGCTGCAGAGCTGATTCTTTATTGTGCATATAACCTTTCAGCACTCCCTTATCTATTATCACCTGATCTTCAGCTTTCGTTCCTTCATCATCAACATAAACCGGTACGGGGCATGTTTCCCCATTATATGTGTTGGCGAAATCAACAAGGCTGATCAGCGGGCTTGCAACCTGCTGGTCAAGATAATCCGCCGCGACTGATCCGCTTAAAACGAAATCAGCCTCAGTAGTATGACCTATTGCCTCATGGGCAAGGATCCCTGCGAGTTTTGCATCCAAAATAACATCCTTCATGCCTGAATTTGCATGAACACCTTTAGTCTTATCTATAAGATTTTTATAACATTCATCAATGTCTGCGAACAGGTCTTCCGGTTTTTTGAATACATCCTCGAACTGGCCGCTTCCGCCGAGAACTTTATACAATTCGAAATTCTCGCCTTCTGACTGCTTGCTGAGGATCACATAAATATGCGCTTTAGGTATCATTGAATAAGACTCTGTACCGTCTGAAGTTATCAGATTCTTCTCCATATCGAGTGCGCTGAGCACTATTGTTCTTGAAAGCAGATCAGGATATTTTTCAGATATATAGCTGTCGATTTTCTTTAGAAAAGCGATCTTTTCTGACTGTCCTTTGATCTCGCCTTTAGCATAGAATTCATTTTCGGATTTATGAATTCGTTTCTGAAAAGTTACTTTTCCTCTGCTCTGCTTTGTACCCAGAAAATTTGCGTTCTCGGTAGCAGAAAGAATTACTTTTTCGATCTCGATATCGCTTATCACCGGGTTTGACGCAAAACCCCAGTTCCCGTTCTTGTTCACCCGAGCAGAAATACCGCTCGATACCGAAGACTGGTTGCCCATAACATCCCCGTTCACTAAAGTGATATTGATGTTCCGGTTTTCCTGGACTCTCAGCTCAGTGTATTCGGCGAACTCATTTTTAAATTTGCTCAAATCTTTTTTAAGCATGGTCTCTCCTTGATTTTAATTCCATTTCTTACTAAGTTCTTTTTTCAGCTCTTCGATCCTTTTCATCACCTTCTTTGATCCTGCTTCGATCTCTTCTATCGAGGATGCTTTGAAAGATTCCTCGATCAGCTTCACTTCTTTATTCGGAAAATCCCTGTATGCGTATCTGAGTCCGAAATCGACTTTGCAGGGACGGTATTTCAGATTGAGTAATATTCCCAGGTTGCTGCTGATCAGCCTCATATATGCAGGAAAAGCTTCCGTAAAATTCTTCCTGGCAATCGCTTTTTTAAGCTCGATCTCCATAAGAAAATCAGAGTCGGCGATGTACCTGAAGTATTTTTTACCTTTTTCAATAACTTTTTTCTCAGGCGTGGGAGTAGGATCGATCATCTTTTCCTTTTCGAACCATACAACAGAGTCTCCGTGCCTGTCTCTTTCTGTGAATTTATCAGGGAGAGATTTTTTGATGACAGCTATATCGAGATAGTAAAGTTCCGGAACGTTGCCGACTTTGTAGAAGCACTGCGAGAATCCGTGCCAGGCAGGTTCAGGCACTCTGTACTTTCTCTCGATCCCGTATTTTTCATCTATGAGCTTTTCGAGTTTCTTAAAAACCTTTTCAACATGATCGTCCTCGCATACGATAGCAAGATCAAGATCGGAATATTCATCCAGATATCCCGTAGCGGCCGATCCGCCTTCCCACGCTGCAATGATCTTTCTATCTTTGATTATCAAAGACTTTATCTCTTCCGCGACCTGCTCTCTGGTCTTCATACAAAAGCCCCCGCCGTTTTGTTAAGTGAAAATTAATTCTCCGGCGGAAGATTAAATTGTAAAAATCCGTAAAAAATCAGAAATCGGTCTTCTTGTCGATCGAACTTATTATGAAAATATTGAAGAAATTGTTTTCCTTAAAATATTGTCCGGGAGTTACACCGGATACCTGCCTGAAATCTTTTATGAAGTGCGACTGGTCGTAGAATTCAGCCTCTATACCGGTTGCAGTCAGGTTCGGCAGATATTTTGAATGCCGTTTAAAATACCTGACCGATTTGTTCAGCCTGATGATCCTCATGTAATTCTTGGCTGAGATCCCGATATATCCGCTGAACAGTTTTTCAAGTGAACTTGTGCTCATAGAAAATTTCTTCGCCAGTTCAGATATGGATACCGCGTGATTTAGATTCAGAAAATTTACTATATCTATGATCTTTGTTCTCACCGGTAGAGCCTGAAAGTGCCTTGTAAGTATCTTCTGAATTTCAAGAAGCCTTCGCGACTCGGCAGGTTCTTCGGCAGCCTTTTTTAAAAGACCGGCGTCTTCAGAACCGAATTTCTTTTCAAGAGGTATGCTTAGATCCCCGAGATCGGACATTTTTTCATTTATAACGCACCTCAGTCCGTAAGGCTTAAATGTTATGCCGAACAGTTTAGTACCGGGTTCGTGATCTATCTTCACCGCATGAGTTCTCTGAGGAATTATTACGGCAGAATTTACTTTCTCCCTCCTGCCGTCTTTGAAGTACCTTTCATAGCTGCCTTTGATGATTATTATGATCTGAGAATTGCCGTCAGGAAGATATATTTGGTTTGCTTCGGTAAGAATTTCAGGCTCTATATCGAATTCCCAGAAACATTCAATATAGTTCTGCCAGAAAAGGTCGGGCTTGTATTCCCTGTAGTATTTTAATGCGGCCTGATCAGCCATAAAAACCCTGTTTTAATAACCGAAGATCTTCTCAAGGCTTAATTCTTCGACTTTTCCCAGCTTTTCCAGCTCTTTGAAATCTATCCTGTTCTTATCCGCCATGATCAGATAGACGAACTTCTTATCCTTCACTTCTTTATTATAAAACTCGAACATTTTATCGATAGTGATACTCTTAACTTCGTTATATATGTTCTTTCTTATGTCATTATCTATACCCATATCAGCGTTCGCAATTCTGTTCCAAAAGATCTCGGTCTTAATGATCCTTTCCGACTGTATCCTCTTTCTGATGTTCTCAACGCTGTCGTTAAAGTTCTTATCTATTCTGGGCATATTGTTAAGAAGCATTTCCATCGAATTCAAAGCAGCTTTGAATTTATCGGGCTGCGTCATTATATATGTGAACAGATAATGTGACTTATCAGGTGTTTCCGGTATTCCGTAGCTGGCACCGGTAGCGTAAGCAAGTCCCTGCGCTTCTCTTATCTCCTGGAAAACAAGCCTTGACATTCCGCCGTCGAAGTACTCGTTGAATACATTTATCACAGGCAGATTTTTCAGATCAAGCTTACCGAGCTTTGAAAGCATTATCATGTTCATCTGCACCATGTCGAAATTCACAAAATATACTTTAGACTCATCGGTCGGTAATTCGGCAGGATCTTTTTTGGAAGGAGTATCTGTATATTTTTTTATTTCAGGCTGCGCTTTTTTTATCAGTCTCGCTATTTCTCCGATCTCTCTCGGTCCGTAATACAAAATGTCGTGCTTATAATTCAGAAATTCTTTTACGAGCGATACTAATCTGGAAGGATCGGTCTTCTGAAGATCGTCCGAGCTTACGACGTTTTTGAAAGGCGAACCTTCGCCGTATCTCGCATAATCCTGAAGTGCCGACCAGAATATCATGTCCTTGTCCTTCTTAAAATCATCCCGCTGCTTTAGAACCCCTTTAACGTAATCGGAATATATTTCCTTATCGGGCTTCGCGTTCGCCATAAGATCATACATAAGCTCAAGACCTTTAATAAAAGACTTATCAAGCCCGGAAATGCTTATGTAGCTTCTGTTACCGTTGCACCAGAAGTTGATATCGAGCCCGTTCTTAAAAAGTTCCTGCTTGAATTCTTTGGGACTAAATTTTTCAGTTCCGAGATAATCGAGATATTCGACTGCGTTTTTATATTCCGGATCGTTATTCGTACCGGTTTCTACAAGGTAATACAGCGAGAAAAGTTCATTGGTCGTGTTTTTTATATATTTTAAATTCACACCGCTGTTTATTTTCTTTTCTTTAATCAGCTTTTTATAATCCAAAAATTCAGGCGCGGTTTCACTTATTTTCATGTTCTTAACTGAATGATAAAAATCAGAAATAGTATCCCTGTTGATCACTACGGGAGTGATCTTCGGTTTTTCTACTTTCATTATCGTCGAATCCCTGCCCTCGCGTTTGTAAACAATGACGTAATTATCCTTGTAATATTTGTTCGCAAATTCAATTATGTCTTTCTTTGTGATCTTCTCAAGCTCGCTGTTATACTTTATTATATCCTCCCAGCTTCTGCCTTCTATAAAGGCGTTTACGAAAGAGTATGCTCTCCAGTTTCCTTCGAACCTGTATATCGTTCCGAGTTTTTTCTGATTTACAGCCGCGTTAAGCATCCAGTCCTCGAACTCTCCATTTTTAACCTTCTCGATCTGGGATAGAAGAAGTTCTTTTACTTCGTCAAGGCTCTGGCCTTCTCTTGATGTGCCTCCGAAAATATGTTCGGTGTAATCCTTCTTCTCCCATGTCCATGAATACGCCGAAAGAACTTTCTGCTGCTGTACAAGATTATTGTCAATCAGCCCGGCCTTGCCGTTGTAAAGTACAGAATTGATCAGATCGACATATTTTATCTGTTCGCTTCCGGCTCCCTCGAATCTGAACCCGAACATTACCGATTCCGCGTCCGGCCCGAAAACTTCTTTTACAACAGGTTGCGGGATCGGATCCTCTTTCGCAGGGATAAATTCCGGGACCGGCTTTGAAGGTTTATCTCCCCAGTATCTGTCTATCAATTTTACTGTGCTCTCATAGTCAAGATCGCCCGACAGGCATATAGCCATGTTGTTAGACACATAATAAATTTCGAAAAAATTCATTATGTTCACCATGGAAGGATTCTTCAGATGTCCGCCTTTACCGAGAGTTGTCTGCGTTCCGTACTGATGATGGGGATAAAGACCTGAGAGAAGAGCATCAAAACTTCTGCTGCCATCACTGTCCTGGCTCATGTTGAATTCCTCATAAACCGTTTCAAGCTCAGTGTGAAAAAGTCTGAAGACCGGCTTTGAGAACCTTTCGCTTTCGATCTTCAGCCACCTCTCAAGCTCATTCGAAGGAATTTCATTGGTATATACGGTCTCCTCGAACGATGTCCATGCGTTGGTTCCTTCCGCTCCGATATACGCCGCAAGCTTGTCGTATTCACTCGGAGCAGCGTACTTTGATGCTTCATAAGATAAGCTGTCGATCTTTAAATATATCCTGCTTTTCTTAACAGGATCTGTTTCGTTCCTGTGCTTCTCAAAAAGATCTGATATTTCCTCGATCAGAGGTTTTTCTTTTTCCCAGTTGATAGTGCCTATTTCATCAGTTCCTTTGAACATAAGGTGCTCGAAATAATGAGCCAGTCCCGTGGTTTCCGCAGGGTCGTTCTTTGAACCCGCCCGTACCGCGATAAAACCTAATATCCTCGGTTTGTCTTTATTTACCGAAAGATATAATTTTAATCCGTTCTTGAGTGTATAGATCCTTGTCGATGTAGGATCATTCGTTACATATTCGTAACTGTAGCCGTTTTTGTCCGATGCTTTTAAAGTTTTATAGTCCTGCGCGGCGCACATCAGATTTAAAGATATGATAGCTGCGATTATCAGTAATATTCTTCTCATTATCTCCTGCTCCTGTAAAAATTTGTTTACAATTTATTTATTTATAAACTATATGTCAATTTAAAACCTGACAGAATATCGCAGATGGAGCATTCCTTCATCTATACCGTAGCGTGCAGGGATCCCTGCTGTAAGAGCTATCTCTCCCGAACCGAAAATTACTGTCATGCCGCCTCCGTAGCTCTGTTCAGAATGCAGACCTGAAATTTTTTCTATATTTTTTCTTTTTATATTAAACAACCCGTTATCGAAAAATAAACTGAAAGAGAGTTCTTTTGAGTCAGGAACAAAATAGAATTCTGCGCTCTGTAGTAAGAAAATATCCGATACGAAAAAATCTTCCCTGAAGCCCCTTAAACTTTCAGCTCCGCCGAAATATATTTTTCCGAAAAGGGGCAGATCGCTGTCCGACAAAATATGATCATAATTAAAAATGGTCTTTATAAAAAAATTGTCCCTGAACTTTTTGATAAATCCTGCATGAACGATAATTTCTGTTCCTGTTATCACCGTAGAGTCCTTTATATCGATCTTCAAAGAAGCGATCTCTGCCGATACTGAATATCCGCCTGACACAGGTATAGCTGAACTAATAAATTCATTCGCGAATCTTACTCCGCCTGATATCCTGTCCGTGACCATATCGTTATCCGGTCCCGCATAAAGCGAATCAGTATATAAATAGCTTTTCTTATACCCGGCTATAATATAAGCAGTCGAATTTAAAGTATATTGCTCATCGATTCCTGTCTGCCTCGATAAAAACTCATCTTTCTTATAGTTCTGTTCGAATAAAAATCCCGTTGATATTCTGTACCTGAGAAGGAACGGTTCTCTATACTGAAGTTTAATTTTTTCGCTTAATTTTCCGATCCTGTCCCAGTAAACCGAAGCCTTTCTGAAGGTGCCGAAGATATTATCAAATACCAGTCCCGCGGTTCCGGAAAAAACATCGTCTTGATCGCCCGAAGAATAACCTCCCATAAGCGATATCTGAATGTATTTTCTTTCCTCTACGACAAAGTCGATTCCGTATTCTCCCTCCGGTCTAACGATCCGGAATTCCGGCTTTTTTATGAAAAGGCCTGTTGAATAAATCAGTCCGGCAGCTTCATTTACTTTTTCTTCGTCGAATCTCATTTTTATATTAAGACCGCTCTGTTTTAAAAGAGTTTCACTTCTTGATATCTTATTTCCTGAAAAAGTGATAAAATTGTATGTTACATAATCACCGGCATCTATCGAGAGATATACAGAACTTGCTGTTGTTGCGCTGATAATGCTGTCGACCTTGATTTTTGCCAGAGGGAAGCCTTTTGAGCTGTAAAAATCCAGAAGCCTGTTTATTTTTTCAAGAACGGTTCCTTCAGTCAGCGCGCTATCGGGTAATGTTTCTGTTCCTGCAGCAGTATCAAGAATTTCATTTGTAAAATACGTTTTTCCGGAATAGATCAGTTCTATTGGATCCTTAGCTGTCAGGCTGATAAAAATGGTAATAAATATTATAAAACTAAGCTTCGATCTCATTTATCATTCCGCTGATATCATTTGGGATCATATCTAAACTGCAAACTGTATTTTCTGCCTGAATAACATCGGTTGCAAGATCCATCTTTTCCTGGGTTACGGAATGGAAATATCCTTTTTCTCTAAAATAGTCCGCCAGATATTCCTGCTCTGTCTGACCCGGTGTCGGAATGAAAAGCGCTTTCTTATTCATGCTTACTATCTCCATTACGCTTGAATATCCCGGTCTCGAGATTACGGTTTTCGTTCCTTTCATCATCGCGAATAACTCTCGCCTTGACGCGTGACTGTAAACGGTTACGCCGTCTTCGGATCCTACTTTCCTTTCTTCAGTTCTCCCGCAGACTATGATGATTTTTCCTTTAAGCAGCTTTGACTGAGCTCTAACTTTTTCTTCGAATATGCTCCTCTGCGGTTCGGGTCCTGATACAATGATCAGATAATCTGATTGAACAGGTTCAATTTCAAAATCAAGATCGGCGAGAATGCCCGTATAGACCAGCTTGGTTCTCTGAATAGACGCAAGATCATGCGAAAGCACTCCTGAAAGGCAGGGCGGCTTTTCTGCGTCAGGGATAAATATTTTCCTGTAGCTCCTGAAATAAAATTTATTGAAATATTCTGAAAATCTTTCAAATATACTCAGTTGCCCGGGGAGCTTGAATCTGAGCTGGTGAGTGATAAAAAATGAAGGTATGCTTTCCGAATATATTCCGTATCTGTTGTCAGAAACTATTCTGTCGAATTTATATTTTTCCACAAGCATTTCCGTATATTTTTGCTCTTCTTTTAATCTTAAAAATATCTTCGGCAGCTGAAAAGCCATGTACGGTATCATAGAAAAACCGCTTTTTGTGTAGCGTACCGAATAATCTTCGTGATCGATAAACTCAAGATCCGGTAATTCCGCCTTTAAAAATTCAAGCGAACGCCCGGTAGACAGGATCGTGACATCGTTATTAAAAGCAAGCCTCCGGATGACCGGAAGCGATCTTGTCGCGTGACCCAGTCCCCAGTTGAGGACAGCATACAGTATTTTTCTTTTTTTACCCAAAATACCCCGTATCTTTTTGTACAAGATATTACAAAATATAACTTGACTTTACAATGAAAAAAATATATATTTGGCTCACTCATCGCGGGATGGAGCAGTCTGGTAGCTCGTCGGGCTCATAACCCGAAGGCCGTAGGTTCGAATCCTACTCCCGCTACTAATTTCAGAAAGAGCCGTTCAGGCTCTTTTTTCATTGTTCTGCTTTTTTGCTTTTTTGTACCATTCGTTATGCTTCTTCATAAAGCTAAGCTTTTTCTCGGCCGTTATCTTCTTTCCCTTCACCGGATCGATTCCGGTATAATAGATCACGCTTGCAAGTGTCATGGGCAGCGGAATATAGCTGTTTATATCTCCCGGAACCGTTCCAAGCTCTTTGATCAATTTAATATTCTCGTTGACCTCTTCATCGTCCTGCAGAGGAAATCCTGTCAGCACATTGATCGAAAAATTTAACTTCTTGCCGTATTCGCCTGATCTTTTTATAAGAAATTTTATATCTTTCACGATCGATGCGCGATCATCAAGGCCGAGAAGGCTTCTCACATCATCAGAAAAGCTTTCGGCTCTGATCTGAATGTTCCCGTCATTTCTTCTTGTCAGATAATCCTTATAAATTTCCTTCTCGGATAAAAGAAGTTTCATATCTGGTTCACCTCCGTAAAAATTATTTCTTACGTTAGGAAATTTATCGAATCCCTCGATTATTCTGATTATCTCTACGCTTTGAGGTTTTATATTCGGACAGACACCCGGTAATGTGCATGAAAGTCTTTCGCATTCGCCGCACTGCTTCTGATTTCCGGTTTTTATCGCATAATGGTTAAAAAAAGGCAGCCCGAAGATCTTTATCGTCTTGTTGTACTCCTTCGATTTTATAAATGAAATTACTTCGCGCCTGATCCTCTCGTTCGATCGGGAACAAATGAATTTTCCTTCCGTAATAATATCCTGAGAATCCGGCCTGTCGTTAAGACAGCCCCTGTGCGTTATTATCAGGTCGTTTATAAATCTTAGGATCGGTATCTCTTCTTTATATTTCGGATGAGCTTTCCTCCTGAATCCGGTTGAAAAGATCTCATCGGTCATTTCTTCGTCCAAAGGCTGCTGAACTTTATGAATTACTAAAAATCTGTCCATAACTTTCTGAACAAGGATCTCCGACCTGTACGGATTCATATTCAAATGAATCATCAGATGATGTTCTGGAAGCATACTGATGTCCTTCTCGATCTTTTCGTGCGAAGGTAATCTCTTATAATTTCTCATATCCGTGACATCTTTACTGATATAGGCAGTCCCGTTGAGTTTTTTTATGTCCGATATTCTCTGACCGCTTTTAATAAGTTCTGCGATCTTAATGAGATTATGCTCGATAGCTCCGAAAAGCACCATATCAGCTTTAGAATCGAACAGGATCGGTTTTCTCAACTTGTCTGTCCAGTAATCGTAATGTGTCGAAATTCTTCCCGCAGCTTCAGGGCCGGCAAGAATGATAGGAACTTCTTTATATATCGATTTCAGCATATTGCAGTATTTTATTACGGCTCTGTCAGGTCTGTGCGTTCTCTTACCTCCCGGAACGTAAGGATCTGTACTTCTGAATTTTTTATACGCTGTATAATTCATAGCCATCGAGTCTTCTTTTCCTGTAATTACCAGAAAAAACAAAGAAGGTTTTCCGAACCTCTTCCAGTCGTCTTCCTTTGAAATATCAGGCATATCAAGTATAGCAGTCCTGAAACTGTTCGCGTTCAGAAACCTGCCGGCGCTTGCGGCCTGAAAATACGGGTGGTCTATATAAGCGTCGCCTGTAACTATTATTATATCCGGTCTTTTCCATCCCAGATCTTCAGTTTCCTTTTTTGTCGAAGGAAGAAATCCTTTGATCATCTGCTTCTCCGTTTTGATGACTTAAATCTAAATAAAAAAGCTGTCATCCGACAGCTTTTTTATTTAATGTTTCTTACAGATGTTACCCGATATACTCAGCATATTCCGAGAATAACGCAGCAAGCTGTTCCATAGTCATCTGGCTGCCATCGGTGAACTCGATGTAGAATGCTACTGAATCGTAGACCTCACCGGTTTCAGGATCTGTAACCTGAACGACTTTCGCTTTGAGCTGTCCTATCTGATTGTCACCTTCGAATATTTTTACATAAACATCAGTTCCCGCGTTGATAAAATCAACTGTACCCTGAGGCGTAGCAGTTTCAGAGTCCATATATGTTGTGAAATCAGAATCTGCATATAGCTCTATAGTGTAATTGTTGCTGGTATATGTGAGATCTATGCTCGATATGTCGTCCCATGCAGGATCCAAAAACAGAACGGAGAGAGTTACATTAAGCTGAGTGATCGCGTTCTCTTTCAGGTTCATAGTGAAATCGAGTCCGAGTGTGCCGTTCATATTCAGAGTCATTACCATAGTAAAAGGAGTCATTACCATATTATAGTCGATAGTTTCAGCCATTACATCGTCCATCGCTCCGCGGTAAGCCCAACCTGATGCGGTCATATCAAGGGCAAATACGTTGACATTATCTACAAGAAGATCGAAGTCGACATGAGTCGGATACCAGTCATAGTACGAATATCCTTCTGAATCTGTCCAGTAAACATACATATCAGTATAGCCGTTGAGAATGTACTTTACGTCGTTATCAAGTCCTGAAACTGATTTAGGAATGTCGATGATTATTTTGTCTGCCGGAACACCGGGAGTACTGTTCCATGTTGCGGCCGTAACGTATGACTCTCCTGTATCGGGATCAGTATAATAAGTAACAGAAGCCAGGGTATAAGTACCTACGTGATCTACAAAAATAAGATGATCTTCCTGTTTGGGATCTTTATCGGATGCGGGGAACAGTTTTTTAAACATCGACATCTGGGATACTTTATTCACCTTTTCGAGTTTTGCGAAAGTCTCGTTAATGCTTTTTATGGGCATTGCGAAAGGCAGATAATCCATCATCCCTGAAGTCTGGGCCATAGCTGATGCTCCCTGAGCTGAAGTTACATCGCCGACAACGCCTGTTATGTCGTTCTGGAAATCCTGAGAACTGTTCGTGCTCGGATCCGAGCTTTTGTCATCTGAGCATGACGTTACTAAAAGAGCCGCCATGACCGCCAGTAGAACCATAAATTTTTTAACCATTTTTTCCTCCCTTGATTTTTTGTATGTCTGAAATGCAATATAATAATTAAAAAATGACGGCGCAATATTTTTATTTTGCATTATCTGTGGCGATTAAATATAAAAATAAGCTTGAATATTTACTTATAATTTTCTATCTTTTTATGAATTAATTCGGTTCTAAACGGAGATCGGTGATAAATGGTAAAAATAGTATACAATATGATAATAATACCCGTGCTGTATATCACACTAAACATTGCTGCTGTTTTCAGCTCAAAATTAAGAAAATCGGTTAATGTAAGAAAAGACGTACTGAAAAAGATCGAAAAGGAAAGAACAAAACTGAATCCCTACAGGACAACGGTTCTGTTCCACTGCTCATCAATGGGCGAATACAAACAGATCCTTCCGGTCATCAAAAAACTCGGAGAATGTAAAAAGCAGGAATACAATATCGTCCTTTCGCTTTATTCACCTTCAGCCTATGAACACATAGACAGGAACAATCCTTCTTTCAGCCTTATAACCTACACTCCTTTTGATTTTTATTTCGAAACGAAGAAATTTATTAATGCGATCAATCCCGACATTGTTCTTATATCAAAGCATGATGTATGGCCGAACTTTATATGGGAGCTTAAAAAAAGGGAGGTCGCTGTATATCTGATAAACGGCCTGTTCGCGGATGATACGAAAATGAATAAATGGTACGCGAAATTCTTTTTCAGAACTTTATTTTCTGACCTTACGGGGATCCTGACCGTTAACGAAACACACAGGCAGAGATTTCTTGATATCTTCCCTTATCCGGAAAAGATCACTGTGAGCGGAGATACAAGATATGACGCGGTTATTTATGAAGCCGGTACACCGATGGGAATAAATCATTTCGAACAGCTGAAAGGAAACGACCGCGTTCTTATAGCCGGAAGTTCCTGGCCTGCAGGCGAAAAGCATATTCTGAACGCATGGAAGAATCTGAAGCAGAAGTATAAAACCGCCCTTCTTATAATTATTCCGCACGAGATCGGAGCTGACCATATATATAAGCTCGAAAGTATTTGCCAGGAGAAAGAACTCTCGTCCATCAGTTTTACAAATATGACAGGCAAAGAAAAATTGTCTGAGTTCGATGTTGTTATAATAGATAAGATCGGGTTGCTTACCAAATTATACAGATACGGAAGTATAGCCTATGTGGGAGGAGGGTTTTCAAAGAACGGCCTTCATTCAGTTCTTGAACCTGCGGTATACGGTCTTCCTGTAGTCTTCGGTCCTAACCTTGATAAATCACCTGAAGCTCAGGAAATGAACAGGCTCAGCTGCGGTATGATATTTAACGACGACAAAGAGCTGTATAATATCATCGACAGTCTCTGGTCTGACAATAAACTCTATTCTAAAGTAGCAGAAATCAGTTCCGGATATATTGGTGACAATAGCGGCGCTTCTGACAAGATAGCCGGAATAATTACGGCAATAACCCAGAAACCTAAGATTAATAAAAGAACATCTCTGACCGAACAAGAATTCGATAAGCTAATTAGCGGAGGAACAGGCGGACCAGATGACAAACGGTCTTAACAGGCAATATGAATTCGTATCTAAGCTATTCCTAATAGCGCTGGCTTTTCTCGCTATAGCTTTCGTATTGGGTTATACATGGCTGATTTTAAAGAATCACAGCCTGACCACATCTAGTCTGATCGTAAACACTATTAAGGCTTACAACGATTATCCGGATGAAAGTGATTCGCTGAAAGAAGAAGCGTTTAAGAATACAAGCCTGTTTTTAGCCAGATCCGGAAGGTCTTTTCTTATCGTGAACGAAAAAGATACGCCTGTGATCTGGTCGGATCTTCCTGTAAAAAACGATCCTGAAGCTTCTTTGGCTTATTTCCGCGGATCCGGGTTCGATCCAGTTGTACTGGCGAACGGAACTCATAAACGGTATCTCTATTTTATACCTGATGACCTTAATGAGAAAGTGAGATATTTTCCGTTCATACTTATCGGGTCAATGGTTCTGACCGCTTTTATAACCTGGTATCTGTACATTTTCATGATCAGGAACGAGAAGCAGTCACTATGGATCGCGATGTCAAAGGAAACCGCTCATCAGCTCGGAACCCCCTTAACATCATTAAAAGGTTGGAACGAACATATTTCTAGGCTAAGCCGGGATCATGAATTCCTTTCTGAAGTAGACGAAGGGATCAAAGACGATATAGAAAGGATAGCTGTTATCGTTGACCGTTTCTCAAAAATATCCGCAGAACACGATTTCGCGATGTGCGAACCCGGTCAGGTAGTAGAAAGAAGCGCTGATTATATTTTCAAACGAGTTTCCGCCGACCCCGAAAAAATATCGATAGTGAAAGATCTGCAGAAGGTGCCGGGTATATACGCTAACCGCGTACTTCTTGAGTGGACAATAGAAAATCTTCTAAAGAACGCTATCGAGTCATTAAAACCCGGAACCAAAGGGATTATATCGATAAAGCTGTTCGAAGAAAAAGACGCTGTCGTTATCGAAATTGCCGACAATGGTACCGGAATCAGCTCGAATATCAGAAAAAATATTTTCGATACCGGGTTCACTACAAAGAAAAGAGGCTGGGGGCTCGGGCTTTCACTGGCTAAAAAAGTCATCGAACAGTATCATAACGGGAAACTGTTCTTGAAGGAAACAGGTCAAGAAGGATCTGTTTTCCGAATAGAGTTAAATAAATTCATTTAGAGGCGCTATGTATTCAAATCTTAACGCGGGTTCTGATATTTCCGGAAACATGACAGGCGGAATAGTTCTTAAAGTTCTTCCCTCAAAGGATAAGATTCCAGTTCCGGGGAATATAATTTCTGTAAATATCGAAACCGATCAGATGACAGAAATGCTTGAAGAAGCCGAACTTAGCGATTCCATGATAATCGTTCTGGGTAAAAAGAACCAGTTCTCATCCGATCTTGCGCCGGAATCTTTTTACAGGTACGGGTGTATAGCCAAAGTAATGCAGGTAATTAAACTTCCCGCATTCGGCAATAAAGCTGTAATACGATGTTTAAAAAGGGCGAAGGTTACAGGATTCAATAAAAGCAATATGAACCTTTATGCCAGGATCGAGCCTGTTGAGATCGATGCCGAGACAGATGAACTCACAAAAGCTTCGTTAAGAATACTGAAAAAACTTTACAAAGATTATCTCGATATTTTTCCTCATATCGAAAAACCGGATTACATCCTCAGTATAGATGATGAATTTATTAACCCGTTATCTTTCGCGGACAGTATTCTGGGAAGCCTGAACCTTAACTACAAAAGAACACAGAATATGCTCGAAATAAAAGATATCAAGAATCTTGTCAGCGAGCTTCATATTGTTCTTATAAACGAAATTGAATTCGCAAGGCTTGAAAAAAAGATCGAAGCGGAAGTTACGCAAAGAACGATAAAAGAGCAGAAGGAATATTTTCTCAAAGAAAAACTTAAAGGTTTGAGCAATGAACTCGGTGCGGATTCAGTTCAGATACCCGAGATCATAAAAATTAACGAGATGAAAAAGAAAGGCGAACTTACAGAACAGGCGGTTACAAAAACCGATATAGAGGTCGAAAAACTGAGCAAAATGCATTCGATGTCGCCTGAATACGGGCTTATCAGGGATTATCTGGAGCTTGTGATCTCACTGCCCTGGAAAAAGTCCGGTGAAGTCAATATCGATATCGGCACCGCTGAAAATATTCTTGATGAAGACCATCATGGCCTGATAAAGCCTAAAGAAAGAATTCTCGAATATCTTTCAGTCCTTAAGCTCGTAGAAAAACTTAAAAGCCCGATACTGTGTCTCGTAGGACCTCCCGGTACGGGAAAAACTTCGCTTGGAAAATCAATAGCAAGAGCACTCGGTCGCAAATACATCAGGATAGCTCTGGGCGGATTACATGACGAAGCCGAGATCAGAGGTCACAGAAAAACCTACATCGGAGCGATGCCCGGAATAATAATACAGTCTATAAGGAAAGCCGGTGTTAATAACCCTCTGATCCTTTTTGACGAGATCGACAAGATATCTTCCGATTTCAGGGGCGACCCCGCATCTGCGCTTCTAGAAGTTCTCGATCCTGAACAGAACAATACTTTTACGGATAATTATCTTGACATCGAATTCGATCTCAGCGATGTCCTTTTTATAGCCACAGCCAACGATCAGAACAAAATTCCGGCACCGCTTCTGGACAGAATGGAACTGATCAGGCTCGACGGATACATCGATATCGAAAAATTCATGATAGCTTCAAAATTTCTGATACCGGAACAAAAAAAAGTGAACGGTATCGGAGAAAAGAATCTGACGATAACCGATGGTGCCGTTTACAAGATCATATCGGAATTTACAATGGAAGCAGGCGTAAGGGAGCTTGAAAGGAAGATCGCAAAGATATGCCGTAAAACCGCCAGGGAGATATCCTCTGATCCTGATGTTCAGGTCCGTGTGGACGAAAACAACCTCAACGACTTTCTCGGTATTGAAGAATATAAAGATTTTTCAAACGTAACTGGTAAAAAGATCGGAGAAGTCAACGGTCTTGCTTGGACTATCTCTGGAGGCACAATACTAAAAGTCGAGACCAACATCATACCGGGAAAACCCGATCTCAGGCTGACAGGAAAGCTGGGTGAAGTGATGAAGGAATCCGCTCAGGCCGCGCTGAGTTATTTAAGAACCTACGCCGAATATTATTCCATTGACAGAAAAACGTTCGAAGAGAACGAGATCCATCTGCATTTTCCGGAAGGAGCGACACCGAAAGATGGCCCGTCAGCAGGTATAACGATCGTGATTTCATTGATCAGCGCAATAAAAAAGATCCCCGTCGATCAGAATATAGCAATGACGGGTGAGATCACTATTCACGGCGATGTTCTCGCGATAGGCGGACTGAAAACCAAACTGATGGCTGCGAAAAGATCAAGAATAGAGAAAGTTTATATTCCGAAACAGAATCTGAAGGACCTCGAAGAGATCGATTATGAGATCAAAAGTTCTTTGGAGATCATTCCGGTAAATCATATTTCAGAGATCATAGAAAAAATTACGGACGATAAATGATAAAAGAAAATTTCAGAATACTGAGCTCTGAATACATCACCAGCTCTGCAAAGGGCGATGATATTGCCGATGACGGAAAAATACAGATCGTATTTGCCGGAAAATCCAACGTAGGAAAATCTTCACTGATAAATTCTATACTTAACCGGAAAAATCTTGCTAAAACAGGCAAACTGCCCGGCAAAACAAGGCTGATCAATTTCTTTCTGATCAATTCGCTATTCTATTTTGTTGATCTGCCCGGTTACGGCTATGCGGAAGTCTCGAAGACCGAAAAGCTTAAATGGGAAAAGATGATAAAAACGTATTTTCTTAAATCCAAAGACATAAAACTTGCTTTTTCAATTCTTGATATCAGGCATGATCCGACTGCGAATGATCTGACTCTTATAAATATGTTCGAAAGCTTAAATATTCCTCAGATAATAATTTTAAGCAAAAAGGATAAGCTATCCAACAATGAACTGTTTGTTAGAATGAGATCATTTAAGAATTTATTCGTTAAATATTCATCTGTTGTTGAGGTTATACCTTACAGCTCAGTCAGCCATTTCAACAGAGATAAAGTCCTTGAATATATTGAAAAAACTTTACCGGAGGTTTCCGAGTGATCGTAATTGACAACAAACTGTGCGACAGATGCGGATGCTGCGTAGCCGTTTGCGAAGCGGATTGTATAACAGTTTACGAAGCTTTAATTGAGATCGATGCAGATAAATGCACCGGATGCAAAAAATGTGTATGGATATGTCCTAAGGATGCGCTCGTTTATAAGGATAAAGACGTTCTTGATTAAAAAGGATAATTTGCATATATTCGGAACTTTAAAAAATGTAATTTTCTAAGGATATAATTATGTGCGGAATAGTAGGATATATAGGTAAAAAGGACTGTGTAAGGTTTCTTGTCGACGGGCTTAAAAGAGTCGAATACAGAGGGTATGATTCTGCGGGTATTTTTGTTTATCGTGAAAAAGACAAGAGATCAACTCTTGTTAAGAATGTAGGTAAAATAGCTGAACTGGAAAAATCTATCGACAGCTCAGTTGTAGGCAACATCGGCATCGCCCATACAAGGTGGGCTACGCACGGAGAACCGAATCATGACAATTCTCATCCCCATGTTTCGAACAACGGATCAATTTACCTTGTCCATAACGGGATTATTGAGAATTATACGTCCCTTAAGAAAAAACTCGAAAAGCACGGATTTAGTTTTTATTCTGAAACCGATACGGAAATTCTGGTAAATCTGATCCAGCTTCATTATACAGGTGATATTGAAAAAGCTGTTAAAGAAGCGCTCCTGGAAGTTAAAGGAACTTACGGTATCGGCGTATTTTCTCTAAATGAGCCTGATAAACTCATAGCTGCAAGGCTCGGATCTCCCCTTCTGATCGGTATCGGCAAAAATGAAAATTACTTCGCCTCCGATCCTGCGTCTGTTGTTAAAAAAACCGCCGAAGTAGTTTATATGCAGGATAGAGAGATCGCTGTTATAACAAAAGAAAGCGTTGTCCATAAAACTCTTGATGACGAGGTTCTTAAAAAAAATATCGAAACAATAGCTTTCGAATTGTCCGACATAGAAAAAAGCGGTTATGATCATTTCATGCTCAAGGAAATTTTCGAACAGCCCAAAACAATTACTGACAGCATGAGAGGAAGACTACTTCTGGAAGAAGGAACGACCAAACTCGGCGGGCTTAGCGAGCACCCCGAGATCTACCGTGCTCTGATAAATGCCGAAAAGATATATATTGTGGCCTGCGGAACAAGCTGGCACAGCGCTCTTATCGGTGAATATATGCTTGAGGAATATGCAAAGATACCTGTAGAAGTCGAATATGCTTCAGAATTCAGATACCGTGACCCGATCATAACTCCGAAAACAGTTGTCATAGCGATCTCACAGTCCGGAGAAACGGCGGATACTCTTGCAGCTATCAAGGAAGCCAAAAGAAAAGGCGCTGTAGTTATCGGAATATGTAACGTTGTCGGATCTACGATATCAAAAGAAACAGACGCAGGAGTTTATCTGCATGCTGGACCGGAGATCGGGGTCGCTTCGACCAAAGCCTTCACATCGCAGGTGATCGTTCTCGCTCTGATCACAATAGATATAGCCCGCAGAAAGAATCTTTCTTTCAGGCAGGGCTATAAAATGGTAAAAGAACTCAAGATCCTGCCTTCCTTAGCCGAATCAATACTTGAGAATTCGAACACAATAAAAGAGATAGCTAAGAAATTCAGTTCAGCCAGAAATTTCTTATATCTGGGCAGAGGTTATAATTTCCCAGTAGCTCTTGAAGGCGCATTGAAGCTAAAGGAAATTTCTTACATTCACGCTGAAGGGTATCCCGCCGCGGAGATGAAGCACGGACCGATAGCTCTGATCGATGAAAATATGCCGGTTATTTTTATAGCCATAAAAGATACTATTTATGATAAGGTCGTAACGAACATAAAGGAAGTAAAAGCGAGGAACGGTGTAGTTATATCGATAGCCAGCTACGGTGACGACGAAATAGATAAGATCTCCGATTATGTTATCAAGATACCCGATACTACTAATCTTTTATCTCCTGTGCTGACCGTTATTCCTCTTCAGCTTCTGGCTTATTATATAGCCGTTGAAAAACGCTTCAATGTTGATATGCCGAGAAATCTGGCTAAAAGTGTAACTGTGGAGTAGATACGGTACCCGCTATGAAACAATTGACGATCCTAATATTATTTCTGTTCTGCTGCGCATCTTCAGGAATCGAACCTGATAAGCTGAAAAATCTTTATGATTCTGGATTTTACCAGGATATTCTAAGCTTTACGTCCGATCTGCACAGCGCGCCGGAAAAGAATCCTGAGGGAGCTCTCTTCAGAGGACTTGCTTTGTACAAACAGAATAAATTTAAAGAATCAGTTAAGTATCTTTCCACACTTTCCGGAAAAACAGATAATAAGCGCATAAAGGAAACTGCTCTTTATTTCGCTGCTCTTTCTAAGATCAACCTGAATCTTGAAACCGAAGCCGCGCTGATGCTGACAGCTCTCCTCAATTCGTCTTTTTCTGACCTTGCAGAAAATTCCGCAAAAGTACTTGAAGCTGTTATTAATTTCAGAATGACCGAAGATGATTTTAAAATTCTTAGTGAAAGCTCTAATGATAAATATCTGTCCAAACTTATCGATCTGAGCGGAAATTCGTTGAAGATCCTCGCTGTTTTACCTCTCACAGGTGTTGATAAAGAAGCTGGAAAACAGCTTCTTTCAGGTCTCGAGTACGCTGTCAAAAAGTTAAATCTTAAAGGTAAAAAGATAAAGCTCGACGTAGTTAATTCTGAAGGTAAAATGCCTCTAATGATAAAAAAAGTTTTGGAAAATATTAATTCAACGCGGTATAACCTGGTGATCGGAGAACTGCGCTCGGACGCTACAGCAGCGCTGGCGGGGATCACGACGCAGAAAAAAATTCCGCTGATATCACCTACAGCTTCAGACAAAAACCTTTCAGGCATATCTTCATCGGTTTTTCAACTTAATACAACATCATATACTCTTTCTAATATGCTGGCCGGATTCGCAATTGATTCTCTTGAGTGCAGAACTTTCGCAATTCTCGCTCCGGCTACTGATGACGGAATCGAATCCGTAGAGGGATTTACTGAAAAAGTTAAAGAAAAAGGATGCTCGGTAATATCCACCGAGTGGTATTTCGATCCGTATGATCTAAAAAAACAGCTTACAAGATTGCGCGAAAGGCTTCTTGAAATTTCATCGCTTGATGTAAATGAATACATGACGGAAGATTCGATCAGCGCATACAGCGCGGGGATCGCAGACGCAGTCTTTCTTCCTGTTCCAAACTCCGATATCGAACCAGTTATTTCACAGATCGCTTACTATAATTTTAAAGGTCGATTGCTGGGCACTTATGGATGGAATGATATTTCTATGCTGAATAAAGTGTCAATGAATGCGGATAGCATTGTTTATATCAAAGAAAGCTCATATGATCCTGATGATGTAAGACTAAATGATTTTATAAATGAATTCAGACAGCATAATTCAAGAAATCCTAAGGATCTGGAGATCACCGGTTATTCCCTTATCGAAATGCTTGTGAGTATTCAGAATAATAATCCTGCAGGATCAGTAGTCGAAAATCTGTCTGAACTGAAAGAATATTCTGGCATCAACGGACAAATTCATTTTAAGGATAATAAAACCAATTACGCTTCGGACGTTTATATGTACTCGGCCAGAAAGAAAAAAACCGAAAGGATCAGCTACAGTGAAGAATCAGGAACATCTATATTTACAACGGCTGAGAAATATTATAACTTGGCATATGTAAATGAAATTTTCAGCATGTACGATAAAGCCGTCGAACATTATTCGCTTTCTCTAGATGAGTTTGAATCGTTAAAGGGTTTTACGGACAGTTTAGCTCAAAATTGCAGGATCTATCCTGAAATATTTAAAAGGCTGGGCAGCGCCTGCCTTATGATTAAAGACTATAAGAAAGCGGAAAAATACTTGTCGCTGTATCTTGATCATAACCCTAAAGACAGGGAAGCTGTCTATAAAAACGCTGCTGCTGGATCAAATTTGAATCCGGATAAATATCTCGAAGTTCTTCTCAGGTTCTCTGACGATAAAGAATACGGCAGAGAAGCCAATCTTGCCATCGGAAACATATACAGTTCACTCGCCGACAGTTTGAAGGCCGCAGAATATTATAAAAAAGCCGAAGCAGTGGTATCAAAAAAAAATGAAACCAAAAAAAGCTCATCTAATGTTAAAAGGAACTCCAAAAATAAATTAAATATAGACTGGTAGGAAAAAATGACTGAACTTAGTATGGAAAAGATCGTATCGCTGGCTAAAAGAAGAGGATTTGTTTATCCGGGTTCCGAAATTTACGGAGGCCTTGCTAACACCTGGGACTACGGACCTTTAGGAGTAGAGCTTTTAAACAACATTAAAAATCACTGGCGGAGAAAATTCATAAAAGAAAGACCCGAGAACGTTGAACTTGATTCGGCCATACTGTTAAATTCAAAAGTCTGGGAAGCTTCGGGTCATGTCGGGAATTTCGCGGATCCACTAATGGACTGTAAGAAATGCAAGTCCCGGTTCAGAGCCGATAAACATATCGAGGACTGGAATGAAAAAAACTCAACAGAATTGTATCCTGAAAACTGGGCGGGTGAGTTCACGGCTCCGGCAAACCTTCTGGATTTTATAAATTCAAACAAAATCATTTGTCCGAAATGCGGTTCTCTTGAATGGACAGAACCGAAAGCTTTTAATCTGATGTTCAAAACGGAACAGGGCGTAATCGAGGGTGAAGGGGCTCAAATTTATTTAAGACCCGAAACAGCGCAGGGGATATTTATTAATTTCAAAAATGTTCAGACGACTTCAAGGAAAAAAATTCCTTTCGGCATCTGCCAGATCGGAAAATCCTTCAGGAACGAGATTACTCCGGGGAACTTCATCTTCAGAACGCGTGAATTCGAGCAGATGGAAATGGAATTCTTCTGCAAACCCGGCACAGAACTCGAATGGTTCTCTTTCTGGAAAAATTTTACTTATGAATGGTTTATAAATATGGGAGTTAACAAAGAAAATCTCAGAATGCGCGATCATGAAAAAGACGAACTGGCTTTTTATTCTAACGCAACTACGGATGTTGAATACAGATACCCTTTCGGCTGGGGAGAACTTTGCGGAATAGCGTCAAGAACGGATTATGATCTTAAACAGCATATAAATCTGTCGGGAAAAGACCTTTCGTATTTCGACGAGGCTTCAAAAGAAAAATTCGTGCCTTTTGTGATAGAGCCTTCACTCGGAGTTCAGAGAACCGCTCTAATTCTTTTATGCGATGCCTATAATGAAGAGGAAGTCGGCGAGAATGATACTAGGATCGTATTGAAACTTCATCCTGCTGTCGCTCCGTTCAAAGCGGCTGTTCTGCCTCTTGTAAAAAAACTTTCGGACGAATCTGAAAAAATCTATCTTGAAATTATTAAGAATTACGGCTGGAACATCGATTTCGATGAAGTCGGCAGCATAGGTAAAAGATACAGAAGACATGATGAAATAGGCACACCTTTCTGTATAACTGTGGATTTCGACACACTTGAAGACAGATCTGTTACTGTAAGAGACAGGGATTCAATGGAGCAGATAAGGATCAGTATAGACGAGCTTGGAAAACACCTTGAGGAAAGATTAAGAATATAAGGACCTATTGAAAAAAACAGAGAATAAATACGTTAAAAAGCATCCGTTCCTGACTAAGATACTCAGGATGGCTAAATATTATTTTCTGATGTTCGTAAGAAAAGAGGATTCACCTTCAAAGATCGCGCACGGATTCGCTATCGGAATATTCGTCGGCTTTTTACCTATTATACCTTTTCAGGCGTTATTCTCTCTGTTGTTGTGCTCCATTTTTAAAGTAAATAAGCTCGCAGGCGTACTCGGAAGCACTACGATCACAAACGCTGTCATGGCCATTCCGGTTTTTTACGCACAGCATTTTCTAGGCAGGATATTCATACTTCACGACTTTTCGTATGACCGATTCAAACTCCTCTTCACTCAGCTCAACGTCAGCAACATACATTATGCGGGAAAAGATATACTGATAATGTTCGAGATGGTAACTATAGGCGGTATTATTGTAGGGATTATTTTCTATCCGCTAGCATATTATGTTGTTTTCAGATACATCACAAAAAGAAGGGAAAGGATCAGACTCTTAAAAAAGCTTAAGAAGATAAGGGCTTCTTCCTGAACTTCAGATGATAGATCTTTAGTCCGGCTTTGGTTTTGTGCTTCTCGAACTGCGTTTGTATTCTGTCTTTGACTTCATTCTTAAATCCGTTTTCATACAGTGATTCGAATATTTCCGAATCCTGAAACACTCCTAAAACTTCCATCGAATACTCTTCATGATCTGATGCGAACCTGAATATTCCTTCGGGCTTTAGCAGTCTGTGGATTATTTTTACGAAATCATCGTTTATCGTTCTGTTCTTGTGATGTTTCTTCTTGGGCCACGGATCAGGGAAATTCATGATAATTTCATCGAAAGATCCTGCACTTATCATTTCCTCTATATAATCAGTGCCCGATCTGGCTATCTTCAAATTCGGTATCGGTTCAGCTTTATTCAGCTTGGCAAGAGCAGTTCTCACTCTGTCCATTTTTCTGTCGATGCCGAAATAATTTATATCAGAATTCTTTTTTGCAAGCTTAATAATAGATTCGCCGTTACCGAACCCTATCTCGAATTTTAATACCGAATTTTCTTTATTGAATATTTTAGTGAAATCGATCGGGATCCTGTCCGGAGTTATCTCGTAAATATTTTCGTTAATTTCAAAGTATTTCCGGCTGTCAGCATTTATTTTATTAAAATACTCGGCTGCGGTTATCCACATATTTCTACCCGAAAAAGTTTATATATTATTTATTCTGAAGTTCAATGACCTCATCCCTTCCGATAGCGCAACGGAATCCGATATTCCCCATCGATTTTGAAATATCAAGGATAGCACGCCTGTAGGTCTTGCAGTCCTCTTTCGGGCTCATCCACGATCCGCCTCTCGGAACTCTAGCTGAACCATAATATTTTGAAGGAGTTTTATTCCCGGGATACTGTGATATGACGCCGTGGACCCATTCACTTACGTTCCCTGCGAGGTCGTAGATCCCGAAATGATTAGGCCTGTAGCTTTTTACCGTTCTCGGAAAACCTTCTTTGATGTTCATTCCGAATCTGGCCTGGCTTTCGGTCATATCGTTACCGGTCGGGTATTCATAATCATGGCTGTCTTTTGCCGCGCATTCCCATTCTCTTTCAAAAGGTAGCCTTTTACCAGCCCATTTTGCGTATTCTACCGCATCATAGTAATCAACATCGACTACAGGCATGTCGTCGTGATTGAAGCGTCTGTCCCTGAAATGCGACAAACTTCCGATAGGTTTGTATTTGGTTTCTTCGAGAAATTTCTTAAACTGACCGTTAGTTACTTCAGTCTCATCCAAATAAAAGTCTTTTACTCTAACCGAGTGCGCTGGATTTTCTAGATCTAAAGATGTTTCCGGCGACGCTTTAAGATTTGCAGATGTACCCTTATTCGTACCCATCGTAAAAGTATGCCCCTTAATGAGAATCATCTTCTTGTTATCTTTTGCATAATAGAATTTTTCGTTATATGATTTCTTTTTCTTGCCCAATTGAGCCTTCTCCGCATCGGAAAGCGTTTTATATACTGTAGTATCCTGAGCAGTACGTTTCTTTCCTTTATACAAAAGAACTATTGAATCCTGAATTGCCGCCTGTCTGAGAGAATCGACTATTCTGAGAGAATCAGCTATCTTCAAAGAATCGGCGACTCTTATCGAATCAGCTGTCCAGATAGAATCAGCGATCCTGATCGAATCCGCTTTATAATCATTTTGTCCCAGCGTAGTTAATAGCTTATCTTTAAAAAAATATAATAGCGCGGCTGCAATTATGACAATCAGAAGTATTAATATGAATTTTGAACTTTTTTTCGGTTCTCCGCCTGCGTTCATAGGCATCTGCATCCGTTCTTGTTTAGCGGGTTTTTCTTTTGCTTTGAGCATCGGACCGTCCGTTGACGCTGCCGGCTTCAGAGCCGCCCCTCCGGAATCCTTTTCAAGTTTGGCTCCGCATTTAATACATTTTTTTATCGAGTTCGGATTCATCGTATTGCAGTTCGGGCATATCATCTTGAGTCTCCCTTAATGTATTAGATTTATTACTATAATATCAGCATTGCATCGCCATAACTGAAGAATCTGAACTCCTCCTTTATGGCTCTTGAATAAGCGCTTTTTATCATCTCGATTGAACTGAAAGCAGAGACAAGCAGGATCAGAGTTGATTTAGGCAAATGGAAATTCGTGATCATATGATCAACCGCTTTGAATCTGTATCCGGGATAAATGAATATATCAGTTTCGCCTTTACCGTGTTTAATAAAACCTCTCTCGTCGGCTACAGATTCAAGAGTTCTTACTGCAGTGGTACCTACCGCGAATATTCTCCCGCCCTTCTCTTTTGCGTCGTTGATAATATCTGCTGATTTTTTCGATACCTCATAGTATTCACTGTGCATTTTATGGTCAAGTATCGATCTTGTTTTGATCGGCTTAAATGTTCCGGCTCCTACATGAAGGACTATACTGCAGACAACAACGCCTTTATCTTTCAGCCTTTTTAATATTCTTTCAGTAAAATGAAGCCCTGCTGTAGGTGCGGCAACCGCGCCGGGCACTTTAGCGTAAACGGTCTGATATCTTTTTCTGTCCATTTCAGTATCTTTTCTTTCAATATAAGGCGGAAGAGGCACTTTTCCGTATTTATCGATGTAATCATAGAAATCGCATTCGCATTCGAATATCGCTGTTCTGTTCCCGCAGGATGTAACACTCTGAATTCTGCATTTTGCATCGTTCTCAAGCAGAAGCGTATCGTTAAGCTTAACCTTTCGGCCGGGTTTTATCATGATCTCCCAGAGGTTCTCCTCGATCTCTTTAAGTAAAAGGATCTCTATCTCTGCTTTATTTTGATTTTTCGCAAATAGTCTTGCGGGTATTACTTTGGTAACATTCAGAACTACAACGTCACCTTCTTGAATGTAATTTTCAATATCTGTAAAACCGCCCGTGCTTAACGATCCGTTTTCTCTGTTCAGGATCAAAAGTCTGGATGCTTCTCGCTTACCTAGAGGTTTCTGCGCTATCAGGTTTTTCGGTAGTATAAAATCATAATCGGATACTTCGTACATTATAACCCCAGATTATCTCTTATGCCCGTGTAGGTCTTTCCGTAATGCCTGTAACCCAGTTCGGTAACTATTCTCCCTCGCTGAGTTCTCTGGATGAGTCCTTCCTGGATCAAAAACGGCTCGTACACTTCCTCGATCGTGTCGCTTTCTTCGCCGACAGCCACCGAAATATTCTTTATTCCTACAGGTCCCCCGTTGAATTTTTCGATCATTGTGAGAATTATCGCTCTGTCCATATCGTCAAGACCTTTTTCGTCAATATCAAGCGATTCAAGCGCCGATACTGCTATCGGTCTTGTAATGGTTCCCGAATGTTTTACATAGGCGAAATCACGTATCCTTCTAAGAAGCCTGATCGCTATTCTGGGTGTTCCTCTCGAACGCTTCGCCATTTCTGATGCCGCGTCTTCTTCAAGCTCGATATTTAAGATCTTGGAACTTCTGTTTAAGATACTGTAAATGTCATGATTATTATAATAATTCATTCTGCATGATACGCCGAAACGCGCTCTTAACGGAGAAGTAAGATTACCGGCCCTGGTCGTCGCCCCTATCAGCGTGAATCTCGGAAGCTGAAGCTGAACGCTGTTCGCGGAAGGTCCGCTGCTGAGCATAATATCAATTGTATAATCCTCCATCGCGGGATACAAATATTCTTCTATTACTGGGGAAAGCCTGTGGATCTCATCAATAAAAATAACATCCCTGTCCTTCAGATTTGTCAGAAGGCCGGCCAGATCTGCGGCTTTTTCAAGTACCGGACCTGAAGTAACTTTAATATCTACGCCCAGCTCGTTGGCTATAAGGTGGGCCAGAGTTGTTTTACCCAGACCCGGAGGTCCGTGAAGAATAGTGTGGTCAAGGCTTTCGTTCCTGAGTTTTGCCGACTGCACAAAGACCTTAAGGTTCTCAATTAATTTCTCCTGTCCGACAAAATCCTCAAAACGCAGCGGTCTAAGGGAATTCTCGATCTCCCTATCTTCGTTTAATTCAGTACCTGTTAGAATGGTTTCTCTCAATCATACTCCGTTAGTTGTATATTAATACTTGAAGACAGAGTCTTAAGTAATTACATAAAATTATAAAAAAAATCATTTATAAGCAAGAGTAATAATAAGATAAATTAGTTGGAAATTATCTGAACATGGCCTTAATGCTGCCCCATGTAGCCGATATGCCGGCGGTGGAAACATTAACGCTGACAGCAGAAGATGTTT
Source organism: bacterium (assembly GCA_029559475.1). Taxonomy (GTDB): domain Bacteria; phylum UBA4055; class UBA4055; order UBA4055; family UBA4055; genus UBA12480. The sequence continues at coordinate 24,992 of JAKQBN010000049.1, read as the reverse complement.
GTACTGATCCGTCAAAATCAAGAACTTTGATCCTGTAATACAGGACGGCGCGTTTTGAATGAGGGCTCATATCAAAAACAGTATAATCTGAAGAACTGCCCTTGGGATTTTCTGAAGTCATTCTTCCGAAAGTAGTCCCGTCTGAAGACTTTTCGATAATGAATTCTTTTACGTTTGTTTCTGTAGTGCTCTTCCATTCGATCTTGACAAGACCGGACGAATACTCCGCACCGAGATTAATAATCGAAGTCGAGGCAAAAGCTGCTCCGATCACCGAAAGTATTATAATAAGCGCAAAATTTTTCATTTTTCCCTTTACTTCACTGATTTAAGATACAAACTATTATCTTTTATGTCAAGATTTATTTATCTAAATAAAATACCCGGTATTATTTTATTTAGCAATTATCAGGATCTGTTTCTTTATCAGATTAGCTTTATTAACGAATTCTATTTTACAGATCTGATCTTTTTTCAGAACTTTTATATCCCCCGAATTCACTAATGACTTGGGCAGAACATATATTTCTGTGAAAGAATTAAGACTGAATTGTTTAGGTCTGATGATTATATTGTCAGTTACTGAAAAGTCCACTTTTGATGAGTAATCGATGCCGGAGGCTTTTTCGATCTTCACACCTTCCCATACGGAATCGGAAATTATCCCTCTTTCTATAGCAAAATTGTATGCTAAAAGCTTATACCTGACAGAATTCAGCTCGCTTATCATTTCCTCTTTCTTGATGACTTCCTCTTTCAGCTGTCTGTTCTTGCTGTCGAGCTCACCGAGTTTATTCCTTTCGCTTAAAAGCTGTTCGACTTTAGCTTGAGACGTTTTAAGGTCGGTTTCAAGCTGTTTCGTAATGTTCTTTAGAGCTGTCTTCTCCTTTTCCAGATCAAGTATTCTTTCCTGGAATGCTGTCTGAGCAAGCTTTTTTATCTCATTAGGCGACTTGTCGGCTTCGCCTTTTGTAATAAATGAACCGTAGAATCCGTTCTCATAAAAATTCCAGACATAAAGTCCTTCGTAAGTATAATCGAACACGTTCACGCTCTCGATAACTTCCCTTGCCTCCGGGTCGCTCAGCCCTTTCTTGATCGTTAAAAATTCATATGCTATCTGCTCGTGCCCTTTTGACCTTGTCATAACTACCGGAGCGTCAAGCCCCTTGTTCTTTGAAATAATATCCATCTGAAGGGCTTTTATCTCTTCGTCACTTTTGATGATCGTATTTATCTTTGATTTTAATCCTGTATTGCTTTCTTTAGAAACCTGCTCCGACAAAAACTGCATGGATTTATCGGTTAAAAGTTTATCATCCTCAGGCGCTATCTGAATATCTTTATATTTCTCGTTCTTTTTCAATTCAGATACAATTCCTTCGATTTCATTAATAATCTTACTTTTTTCCACATTTAATTTTTCAACCTCGGCGATCTTCTTTTTATATTCTATGAACTTGTCTTCGGGTTCTGGAATCAGACTTATTATAATAAGAATTATAGAAGTCAGTATTATTGTAGAGACCGCAACGTAAAGCACGATCACCTTTTTATCGATCTTTTTTACGTACTCTCCAGAAAGAGTGTCTTCTGATGCTGAATCGAAAACATATCCGGATTCGGCACCCTGCTGGACCTTCTCCATCATATCTTTCTGTTCCTGATCGAGGATCCTGCTTCTGAATTTTCCGTATATACTCTCGCCGCTGGAATTTTCCCTGTTATTTAAAAGGTCTTTTCTCGGTGAGGCTTTATTGTCTTCTGTACTCATATTGATACCAGTCTATTTAAGTTTTGCAGTAAAGCTTTTTTTCAATAATATAATGCCGAACATCGTCATTTACAAGATATTTAATATTTAAATTATTCGCAGCCATTTCTCTGATAAGAGTTGACGATATGCCTATTTCAGGACAGAATCTGCTTAATTTATAACTGATTCCGGAAACTTTTTCCGGATCAGATCCGTTTCTGCCGGCCACAATTATCTCTGCATTTGAAATTATATAATTAGAATTTTTCCAGTTTCTGAGGGTGAGCAGTGAATCAACTCCGATTATTAGACTAATTGAAGAATCCGGATATATGGATCTGAAATGCTGGAGTGTTTCATAAGTGTAAACAGGTCTATTCTGAGCAGCTTCAAAATCCGACAGAAAAAAACTGTTATTACCGGCTATCGCGAGCCTTATCATTTCAATTCTGTGAGAAATGTCTGTTACGGCTTTTTCCTTTTTGAACGGTGACACATAGTTGGGAATGAAAAAAATCTTTTCAAGGCCGAATTCATTTTGTATTACGGATGCGAGAATAAGGTGAGCTGAATGTATTGGATCGAATGAGCCGCCGAATAATCCTATCTTATTCTTCATCGCCCTGTTTGCTCTTTAATTCCTGATATTTCGACAGATACAGTCTGTAGTTGTATTCGTCTTTCATTTCGCTGTATGCCTGAGAGATTTTCTCTACTGCCTGAATATAAAATGAAGTGTCATAGTAATTGTCGATTATCTCGTTGAAATATACCTTTGCCGCTCTCGGCTGATCCAGTTTTAAATAAAGTACTCCGGAGTCAAAGGTTTTCCGAGCCAGTTTTTCTCGAAGATCTTTTATACTGTTGTTGGAGCTGCTGAAATACTTGCCTTTTGGAAATAGATCAAGATAGATCTGATATTTGGAGATCGCCGTCAGTGTTTCTTTCTGATCAAGTACGTATTCTGGGGAAAGCTCCCTGTAGCATTCGGCAGTATTAAAATAAGCGTCTTCTATCAAAGGCGACTCGGGAAAATTGTCAGCCAGCTTTTCAAATTCATACGATGCTGAATAATATTCTTTCAGCATATAATGGGATCTTGCTATAAGATACTGGGCAGAATCTATTCCGTTCTCTCCTCCGTAATTGAGAATAATGGAATTCAGATCGTTCAGCGCATCTAGAAATTTCTCGTCATTGAATTTTTTCTTGGCGATCTGGAAACTTTTTTCAAAGCCGATCTTATCGATCTCCAGCTCTTTTGTACAAGATATAAATATTAGTACCGTAGAAATAACAGAAACGAATAAAAGATTTTTTTTCATTATCTTCTTCCCCTTCTGCCGGTAGAGCGGGTTTCGACTTCTTCGAATATTTCGTCTTCGTCAAATCCAGAATCATCACCGTACTCTTCTTCATCGCCGTATTCATCTTCAGCCGGTTCTTCGGCTTTTACAACTTTTTTATCTTCAATTTTCTTAGGTTCTTCCTTCGCAGCGACCTGTTCTTTTAAGGAAGCTGCTTTTTGAGTTTTTAGATCATTAACTGCATTCAGAAGCGCTAGTTTCTCTTCGTTCTTTTTTACGACCGCATTTCTCAGATCGGCGATATTTTTATTTTCGGTCTCATTGGAACTTGTAAGTTTTGCTATCTGCCCGTCAAGTCCGGTCAGTTTCTGTCTGTTCTCAGAAAGGTCGGCTTCTCTTGCCTTTATCTGAGAATCTTTATCTTTCGTTGCAGCTAAAAGCTTATCGTTCTTTAGCTTTTCAACCGAAGCTGTAAGGCTGCTCTTTTCGTTCTGTTTATCTAAGAGAAGTTTTTCATTGTTTTTCAGCTGGGACTGTTCGATTGTAAGCGCCTGCTGAACGGATTCAAGTTCAGTATCGGTGTTTTTGATCTTCGCCTGCAGTTCTTTAAGCTGCAGCTCGAACCCTGCTTTTTTATTTTCTGTTTGTAAAGTTTTCGTCTGCTCTATTTTCAGGCTGCTTATACTTCCCTCAAGTTTCGATTTCTCCGCCTGATCAGCATTTCTTTTTGTTTCTAGCTGTGTTAAAGTATTTTTTTCTGATAGAGCAAGGTTCTCTAATTTAAGCATTTCGTTCTGTAATGTGAGCTTTTCACTTTCAAGTTTAGCAAGTCTGTTCTTCAGATCCGATACTTTAAGATCTTTTTCCAAAGTTGAAGATTTTTCAGCCTGAAGCTGTATCACTCTATCGGCAAGAGAGCTCTTCTTATCTAACAGTTTTGACGACTCTTCAGTGTATGTTTTTACTTCATTTTCGAGAGCTTCCTTTTTAATGGTTTCATCTGATATCTGCTTGTCTATCTTCGCGAGTTCTAAACCAAGTTTATTTTTACTCTCTTCAAGTTCGGCGATCTTTTTATCGTTCGACGGCTTTTCCGGCTCGGTTTTCTTAGTTTCCGTTTTTTTGTCCGGTATAACTTCGACTATGCCGGTATCTTCTTCGTATTCTTCTTCATCCTCAGAGAACTCTTCTTCGATCACGGTGTCGTCAGATGCCTGCGAATCCATTTCCGCCTTGACGGCAAGCTGATCCTGCTTTTCCCCTCCGCTAAGTTTTAAAAGAACTGACGAAAGATTTATTGAAGATATAGTATTGTTTTTAACAAATGTGTTCCCGATAAAAAACAGGTCGGAACCTGTCAGAATCGGATATAATGTGTCGAACTCTTTATTGAATTCTATTTTCTGCAAGTAATTTTTATCAGAGTTTCTCCACAGATTTATATCCGCCATATATATTGTTTCGTACGGATCCCATTTAGAAACAAGAATATTGTTCTCGTTGATAAATGACAGCGCATGATCGTAAGCTACAACATCTTCCACAAGAATGTCTGTCTTTGCATTAGTCTGCAGTAAAGCCTCAACTTTTGAGGGAGACGATTTGATCTTTGCGAAATGAAGATTTACCTGATTGATCTTGTCGTCGATAAAATTTTGCGGTGTACGTAATAGGCTCAATGCTTTGAAATAGAAAATGTAATTACCGGTATTACTCCAGGTATAGGGATAATATTTGTAGCCGTCCATATTATCAACTGTAATTATCTCGGAATTTGAGGCATTGAAAATGTTCAGAGAATATTCCGGATAATAATCCTCGCCTCTTTTTTCCTGATTTTTAAAAGATATGTAAGCTATTAAATTCTTGTCCTGAGGAGAACATAGAGGTTTAACCTGATCGAATCTTTTTTCGAAAAGTGTTTTGTACTCGACATCTTTAAATTTATAATCCCTGAATTTAAAAACGTCGTTGATCACTGCTATATTATAACTTTTATCGTATTTTGCTTTTTTATCGCGAAGCTGTACCTGTCTGGCAAAATAGATATTGTCGCCTGTCATATCGAAAACAGGATCGATACATTTTGATTTTTCTTCCTTGGCGTTCTCATTCAGCCTTATGCGGTAGCCGTTGACAGCGAAATTATTGATCAGTTCCGGTACTACCACCCTGCAGATATAAAGCTGATCCCTGTTGTTGAATCCGTTACCGTAGAAAAGGAACCAGTTTTTAAAAGGATGCCACTGAGCTCCCCTGTCTTTCGGATAGAATTTCTTTTTTGATCTAGAAACCCCCGCATAACTCGCGGACTCGACCTGATAAACATTTTTCGTCCTCGCGTTGAACAGATAAAGTTTTACAGACTGATCTTTATTTTCGTTGGTCACTTCGAAGCTCATTAACTCGTTGTTGAAAGGTGCGACCTGAAGATTCGAGATCACTCCGTCTATCTTTTTGTCCTGTGTATCAAGAATATTCATAACGTCTTTGATCGTGATCTCAGATGAAAAAAGATTAGCTGACAGTATGATTACTGCTAGAATGATTTTTCGTATTTTTATGTCGGCGTCTAACATTTCTCTTTTCCGTAATTTATTACTTAACTTCAATATACACTTTTTTTCTCAAGTCATCAATCCATTTTTTTTGTTCAGACCTGCGTTTTTTGTCGAGTGCTATGTTCTTAAGCGTATTATAATCCTGATCTATATCAACGGCATGTGCGCTTTTTTTATCGATGATTTTGTAAATGTAATAACCGTCATTTTCTTTTATCGGGTCAGTTATGCTGCCGGTTTCAGCGTTTTTAAAAATATCAGAATATTTTTTATCAAGTTCGTCAGTTTCCAATATTCCGATCTGCCCGTTCGTATATTTTGTTTTTTCATCGCCGCTGTATTTTTTTACGGCTTCTTCAAAAGTCATTTTTTTATTAAGTATCGAATCCCTTATATTTACTGCGAAACCAAGTGCTGTCGAATCGGCATCGGGTGTGCTTGAGTCTTTTATCAGAATGTGAGATGTGTTTATTTTTTCTCCGGATTTCTCTATAAGCTTTATTATGTGATGTCCGAAAGATGTTTTTACAGGATCTGAGATATCTCCCGGCTCGAGATTGAAAGCAGCTCTTTCATAATCGGTTACCAGATCGCCTCTTGTCGTGAACCCGAGATTTCCGCCCTTGATCTTTGTAGCGTCGTCCTGTGAATACTGTTCAGCTGCTGATTCGAAAGTCAATTCTCCTGATAAAATCCTTGATCTAAGTTCTTTCAAAATATCCGCGCTCTTTGATCTCTGCAGTAACTCCCCGCTGAATTTTATAACAAGCTGGCTAAGAGAGACGGTAGATCTTACAGCAGGAAGAGAATCCTTGTATACATTGTAAAAATCCTCAACTTCCCTTCTGCTCACCGAAACTCTCTGGCTGTATTTATTCTTCAGTCTGTCGATGAAGAGACTCCTTCTTATATCTGATCTGTAAAGCTTCTTTAGATCGCTGACAGTAGTGTTGTACATTTTCTCGAATTTTTCTTCGCTTCCCACCTGCTCTATTATGTTATTTATCCTGCTGTCAAGTATCCTCTGGACTTCATCGTCCGATACTTTTATAGTGGAATCCTTCAGCGCAACATCGTATATAACCATATTGGAGACTAATTCGTCAAGCACGGTCTTTCTAAAATCCTTCTCATTAAAATCATTTTTCGACGTATACCTCTGATGCTCGACGTACTGCTCAACTTCGCTTTTTAAAATGATTTCATCCCCGACTATAGCCATTATTCTGTCAACGACTTCAGCAGATACCTTAATTGATAGTGCGATGATCAGAAATATTAACGCCCTTTTATAGATCACTTTTTCTCCTGTTGTTCCGTCTTGAAAATTTCCGTGCCGTATTTTTTCAGCATATCATTTTTATAATTATTCAGAAATTCAGACCTTTTGATTTCTATCAGATTTCTCTTGATAATGTCTTCAACGTATTCGAATTTATAAAGCATAGGCTCCTGGACTTTGGTCACTTTTATTATCGATATTGCTTTCTCCTGGATAATAAGATCTGAAATGTCCCCGGCATTCATTTTCGCAGCTGTTTTACCTACCATAGCGTTATCGGTCTCGAAAATAAATCCCAGCTCTCCGTCTTTAGAATATGGTCTCGGATAAAATTTCGCGTATTTTTCGAACTCTTCGCCCGTTAAGGTTTTCTGCCTGATGTTCTCGAGTTCGATCGCGACTTGGATCTTATCGTTTTCTTTAATACTGTCAGCATTGTTATACTCTTTAAATATTTCGAACACCCACATTTTTCTTTTGCTTTTCAGTTCATCATCATCTTTATGAGCGATGTAATAATCGATCATTTCGTCTTTTGTGGGAATGAAACGGCTTTCGGCAGTTAAAATCTCGAGATATTTTTCTCCCGAAAAATACTTCATCTGCTCTTTTGTCATTCTTATCACTTCAGGATTTTGTTCCAGCCATTTTTCATTAGCTTTTTCAGTCAAAAGCGAATTTAATATGCTTCCGTCGATGAGCGATTTAAGGATTTCAGGATCGGAAAGGTTTTTCAAATGATAGGGTTTTACCTGCTGAATCTGATCGTACAGATGTCTTAAATAAACAGTTTTGTCTTTGTATTTAACAAGTTCGGCATTCAGGTTTTTTGATTTTATCTTTTCAAGAAAATCGGCCTGATCCTTGAACTTTATCTTTGATATCTCATCGAACAGCTTATCGTTGTATTCTACTTTTTTATCCCTGACCAGCTTTTTCAAATAATCTTTTATGAATTTTTGAATCTCCTTTTCTTTTACGATTTTCAGATCTTTAATGATAAGCTCGTCCGATCTTTTTCCGTCAGCCTTAAATTTATCCGGATCTTTTTTGTAATGTCCGTCCAACGCTTTTTTGTTAAAAAACTTTTCCCTGATCATTTCTTCGCGCATAAATTCAGCAGCGTTTTTCTGAACCAGCGAACCGTAGGCTTTTTTATAATCTTCTGAATTTATTACTTCAGGCACATCGCTCTCGATCTGAAGAATTAGTTTCATAATATAATCTTCGATCAATTTTTTTCGCTCTGCTTCAGAAAGTTTTTTTCTGTCCCTTACAGCAGCAGGATATCCGAAAACGTCGAATTCTTTAAGAATCTTACCGTTGAACTTTGCCACTTCGATATTTTCAGTTCCGGGTGTAAGGATCATACTCTCATTTTCTGCAGCAGAAATCAGGAAAAATAGCGACATAAAGATCAGTACGAAGCAGGCTCTTTTTATCATTATTTTCTGTCATCCTTTACATTCATAAATGTTTGTTCTACGAGTTTATGGTCTATCTTCACTCTATATTCGCTGAAAAGATCTTTCTTCCACTGGTTCATAGCCGATGATAGTCTTTTACCTTTGATGTCATTCAAAATTCCGACTTTGACTTTGATGTAATCTTTATATGTGCTGTCGTTCTCTTTGTAATTTTCCCTGTTATCATCGTAATATTTGCGGACTTCGTCTTCTGTCGGGACCTGAACTTTGGACCTGACGTAGTGATTTATTATCTTATCTTTGTACGAATCGTACATTCTGAGTTTTGCGGTCTCAAGATATTCCTTTCTCTTTGTGTATCCGAGTTCGTCAGCTCTCTTCTCAAGGATTTTGTTCCTGAGTTTATCGATCACATACATTCTGATGTCTTCGTATCCTTTTAATTCAGGACGTTTGTCGACAGGAAATCCTTTTAGTACTCCGATAAGTTTTCCCGCATCAATTACAGAACCGCCGAAATCAGAAAAGACCATCTGTTTTTCTTCATTAGTGAACTTGTCGAGAGGATCTGACTTGGGGTCATTTTTCACACTTTCAATGTTCGATTTATACTGCTTGATGAAATGCTTTATATTAGAAGAATCGATCCTTACTTTATACTTGAGCATCAGATCTTCTATGATTTTTGTATATATCTGATTGAATTTCATGTTGTGTTTGGAGTTGAGATCGTTCCTTACAGCATCTTCTTCCTTATCAAATGACTTCAGTTTGTCATTATGCATCGTGTCTTTCAGATAAATTATATGATAACCGTACTGTGTTTTAAAAGGCTCAGAGTATTCGCCTTTTTTCATTTTCAAAACAGTTTCGGCGAATTCATTCACCATGTTATCGGCAAAAACCCAGCCCAGATCCCCGCCGTTCACGCCTGTCTGTTTGTCATCTGAATATTTTACAGCAAGGTCTTCGAATTTCTCGCCGTCCTTCAGCCTTTGATAAATTGAGTCGATCTTTGCTTTTGAAGGGCCTTCCTTATGGATATTCGTATCAATTAAAATGTGTTTAGGAAAATATTTTATCTTTCGCTGTTCATATATCTTTCCCACTTCTTCATCTGAATATAATCTGCTGGTAATACTGTCACGAACAAAACCGTTCATTATAGCCTGAGCATAGACTTTTCTTGAGAACTCATCTTTTAATGTTTTAATTGTATCGAGATTGTTTTTTTCTGCGAGATCGAAAACTATCTTTCTGAAAACCATCTCTTTGAGATGCTCTCTCCGTTCATCGAACTGGCTTTTTTTTGCTTTTTCAATGTCATCGCCATATTTTTCTTCAAGTAGTGAAGTTTCAAGTTCTGACATCGTGATGCCGCCTGATGTAAATTCGGCTACATTCAGTTTTGACTTATCCTGCTGCTTGCAAGAGATCAGTATGATCAGTGATGTTAACAGGATAGCAGTTCTACGCATTTTTTCAGCTCCTTATTCTTTAATTCAAAATCACAGTAATATAGTCCCTGCATAAGCAAATATCAATGATAATCTTGCCTTGCGGAACACTTATTTTACATTATTTAAGCGTTAAAGTTCTGTTAAAGATCAGTCCGTTTTTAACTGAATCTTTCATATCCAAGCAGAAATATCCCGTTCTCTCGAACTGAACCCTGTCTTCAGGTTTAAAACTTTCAGCACACTTTTCAATCCTGCATTTTTTAATTTCTTTAAAAGAATCGCAGTTGATCAGTTCTGAAAAATCAAGCCCTTTTGAATCGAGGGGATTTTCGACTTTAAAAAGCCGGTCGTATAATCTGACCGTACATTCTGTGCTGTCTGACTGTGATACCCAGTGTATAATACCCTTTATCTTTTTGCCGTCAAGCTCGGTCAGATGTTTTGATTCTGGAACGTATTCGCAGATTATCTCAGCTAAAGACCCGTCAGGATTTTTCACTGCGGATAAACATTTAACGATATATGATTTTCTAAGTTTGACATATTTTCCCGGGGCAAGTCTGTAGAATGACGGGTCATCATTATCCTGATAGTCCGATCTTTCTACAAAAAGATCTTTTTCAAAAAGCACCTTTCTGAAGCCCGGGTTTTCTTTGTCCGGATATGTCTCCATCTCAATTATTTCCGACATGCCGTCAGGATAGTTTTTTACAGTAAGCTTGACAGGATCGAGAACAGCCATAATTCTCGGACAGCTCTTCTTAAGATTCTCTCTTATGAAATATTCAAAGTTCTCTATATTTATAACATTTTCTTTTTTACTTACGCCGACGCTTTTCATAAATTCTATTATAGCTTCGGCAGGATAGCCTCTTCTTCTTAAACCGATTATCGTAGGCATCCTCGGATCATCCCATCCGCTGACGATCTTCTGGTCGACAAGCTGCTTTAGAAATCTTTTGCTTGTTATTGTGTAAGTCAGGTTAAGCCTTGCGAATTCGATCTGTCTCGATCTGAAAATGTCGAGTTTTTCCAGGAACCACTCATAAAGCGGCCTGTGATTTTCGAACGATATGTCGCAGAGAGAATGCGTGATTCCCTCTATCGAATCCGACTGTCCGTGTGTAAAATCGTACGACGGATATATTACCCACTTATTCTCTGTTCTGTGATGGCTTTTTTTCAGGATCCTGTACATTACGGGATCTCTCATATTTATATTCGGGCTTGACATGTCGATTTTCGCTCTGAGAACTCTGCTGCCTTCCTCAAATTCGCCGTTCTTCATTCTTTCGAACAGGTCAAGGTTCTCTTCTACAGATCTGTTCCTGAAAGGGCTTTCTTTCCCCGGTTCGGTCAATGATCCTCTGTAGTCTTTTACCTGATCCTGTGACAGATCGCAAACGTACGCATAACCTTTTTTGATAAGAAGCACTGCGAATTCATAAAGCCTGTCAAAATAATCTGAAGCGTAATAAAGCCTGTCCTCCCAGTCGTATCCGAGCCATTTTATGTCTCTTTTGATCGCTTCTTCATATTCGGTATCTTCTTTAACCGGATTCGTATCATCGAACCTCAAATTATAAACACCGCCGAATTCTTTTGCGGTCTCGTAGCTTATCGTTATAGCTTTTGCATGACCTATGTGAAGATAACCGTTCGGTTCGGGCGGAAATCTGGTGTGAACGCGATCAAAGCGTTTTTCTTTCAGGTCTTCTTCGATGAACGACTTTATGAAATTCGATCCGAGGCCTTCTTTTTTATCTTTGTTTTCCATGTCCGATAGATCCTCTGCATAAGTTTTCCGGGCTAAATATATACAAGAAGTTAAATTTCTGCAAATTAAAATAATAAAATATATTATTGTTGTAGATATTTAATTCCTTGTAAAAAAAAATATAAACGATTATATTTCCCGCGGAAAAAAATTAAAAACGAACTGAGAAGCACGGGGGTATCATGAAAGGTTTATACGAAGAACTTCAGGCCAGAGGTCTTGTAAAGCAATCAACTGTCGAATTAGAAAGACTAAAAGAAATACTGAACGGACCTTCAATAAGCGTATACGCCGGATTCGATCCGACTAAAAAATCTCTTCACGTCGGACATCTGATCCCAATTATGATCTTATCGCATATGCAGAAACGCGGTCATAGACCGATCTGCGTAGTCGGAGGAGGAACGGCTCTAATAGGCGACCCGAGCGGAAGGGACAGTATGCGTGAAATGCTCACTGAGGAAAAAATCGAAGAAAATATGAGAGGCATCAAATCTCAGCTTTCAAGATTCATTGATTTTAAAAACGAAAAAGCGCTTCTTGTAAATAATTATGACTGGCTTGGATTTGAAAACTACATTGATTTTATCAGAAAAATTGGACCGCATTTTACAGTGAACCGTATGCTTACAGCAGACTGCTTTAAGATAAGAATGGAGAAAGGCCTGTCATTTCTGGAATTTAATTATATGATCCTTCAGGCTTACGATTTTTATACCCTGCATCAGAAATACCATTGCCTGCTTGAGATAGGCGGAGATGATCAGTGGTCGAATATAATCGCAGGTGTCGAACTTGTTCGCAGGATCGAAGGAAAGGAAGTTTACGGTATGACAAATCCCCTTTTGACAAAATCCGACGGTAAAAAAATGGGAAAAACTGAAGGCGGGGCAGTATGGCTGGACGCCGAACTGACAAGTCCCTACGATTACTTCCAGTTCTGGCGAAATACGACCGACGATGATGTGGTAAGATTTATGAAGATCTATACTTTCATTCCTTTAGAAGAAATAAATAAATACGCTCAGCTTAAAGCTGAAGAACTGAACAGCGCAAAAGAGATCCTCGCTTACGAGGCGACTATGATAGTGCACGGTAAAGATGAGGCGGACAAAGCGCTGGAAAGCGCGAGGAACATTTTTAAGAAAGGAAGTACTGAAGGCGCTCCCGAAGTGATACTACCTAGAAGCCTGATAGTCGGAAAACCAGTGGCTGATGTATGTGTTTCGGCGGGATTGTTCGAATCGAAAAGCGAAGCAAGAAGAATGATCTCTCAGGGAGGACTTTCTGTGAACGGAATAAAAGTGGAAGATACTGCTCTTATCTTGACCGATGATCATCTTAAGAACGGGACGATAGAACTGAAAAAAGGCAAGAAAAATTACTTTTCATTAAAGGCTTCCGGGGATTAAGTATGAAAAATCGTTATCTGTATTTCTTAGCTCTCGTAATTATTGTTCTGGTTTGTTCATGTACAAAGGAGGAAAACAAGCTTTTTGATGCTATTAAAGAAGGGGATCTGGACAAGGTTCAGTCTCTTGTGGAAAGCGGTGTATCTGTAATGTCCTGTAACAGCAATGGTCTTTCTGCTCTGGAAATCGCAAGGCTGAACAATCAGACAGAGATCGCTGAGTATCTATACGAAGAGACGAAAAAGATTTTGGACAGAGAAACAGACTTGCTCTTGAAAGTCAAATATTCTAAAGACCTTTCCGCGCTAAAAAAATTAAATGCTGACAGGTTGAAATATCTTGAAAAATTCAATGAGAGTGACGCAAAGATCAATTCGATGATCTCAGAAGATAAACGTATTTCTGACGATCTTCTTGCAGAGCATGAAAAATTCTTCAAAATAAACCAGAAGATAACAAAAGATTTTATAAACAATAAAGTCGAACTTATGGAAAACATTCTTGACGAATTCATAGATAGAGATTTTATTACGACAATAGAATCGAAAGATACAAGAAAGATAGTCAACCTGAATATAATGGAAAAACTAAGAGAATCTGACTGAACTTACCGGGTTATATTCTGATACAGTTTTCTTCTGTAAATAGAATTTTCATTTATATTTTTCATCTCGAGAGAATAATATAAATAACCGGCTGAGAAAATAAAGATCAGCATTGAGAACAGGATCGGATACAGAAGGTTCCTCCCGCCGAAATTCTTCCTTCGGAACAGATAGACCGGATAGCTGTATGGCCACAGAAAAAGAAAAATGAAGAACTGAAATAGAACTCTGCCCGTAGTACCGAGCCTGTGGGAATCTATCGATGCGAAGATAGAGGTCAGAAAAACCGTGGATGCAATTATCACGAGAATATACGCGTTCGTAATGCTCATTGTCTTTATATGATAGAACCAGTACCATAAAATTATTGATGATATAAGCGGCGTAACAACCATCAAAAATCCGATTATATCTATTTTTGAAGAATTATCCGGTTTGATATTTGTTGAAACATCGTTCATTTCTTTACCTTTCTTTATGCTGAATTAAAATATGAATAAATATTTTAACAAGGTCAAGTATAATTATGTATAGTTTTTTAAAATAAAAAGCAGCCTTGAAGGCTGCTTTTTGAAAAGATGATGCGTTATTTTATTTTTCGATATAAATCCTGACATGATCTCCGTTAGCGCTTTCTACGTTAACTATATCCTCGTCGATCATTTCTACGAATTCCTCGATGTTATTCACGATCTGCTCAAGGTCAACCCCGTTCGACTTGATCTCTGAAAGCTTTTGCGCCGGCATCATATTGAACGCAAGTTTGGCCAGCATTAGCGGAAGGGTTATCATTACGTTATCTCCGTCTGCGCTTTCTACTTCAACTTTGAATTTTCCCTTGAGCTTTGACATGTTGATGTTCGATCTCTCCTGCACTTTCGCTGCAGCTTCACTTTTTTTTGTTTCTGTTTCTATTTCTGTCGAATCTACTGCTCTTAGAAGCTTTTCAGCCTGCTCGGCAGTTATTTTTCCCTGCTCCAGAAGGATCAGGATCTGTTTTTTTTCTCTTTCGTTCGGCATTTTGCCCTCCTTTATAGATTGATTTTTATTTTTGCTCCGTCTTTCGTCTTTATATCCACTCCAATGCAGTCGTTAAGACCGATCCTCGGATATCTTTTAAAGAAAAGATAGATGTTTACAGGTATGAGTATTGCGGGTCTGAAGAGCTTGTAGGATATGATAGCCTCGTCGCTCATGATGCTGATCCTGGTCATCAGAGGGAACGTTACGATCTCCCTTTTGAATATCATCAGGAACAGGTAATCGGCGAATGTATAAGTAAGATATACTAATACAGCAGTCTTAAGCCAGTTGTCTTTCATATAATAAGCTATACAGATGTTCCCGGCGAAAATTATCATGGTAATTATCGTGATAAATTTCGTTTCTTTTATTATTATGCCCTTAAAGATGTAAAATAAAGGTAATGTTATTATCAAAAGCAGCGCGAGCATTTTTCTGTCCTTATTTTATGGCTTTTATTAACTTTTCAGCTTCATCGGCCGATATCTTTCCTTCAGCGAGCATATTCAGAACGGTCTGGACGTTCTGGACATCCTTTTTAGTTTCTCTAATCTCAGATACGGAATTTTCATCAGATATATCTTTAAAATGACTTTTCAGATCTTTGAACGCGTTTCCGAAAGTCCAGCTTTTAAAGAAGTCTTTTCCGATCGGATTGAAACCTGACAGGTCGCCTTTTACGGTAGAGATCTTTATCATTTCATCCGCGGGTTTATTTCCTTCAAGCTCAATGTCGCCCGAAACGCTTTTCAGGTTGACAATATTCTGTCCTGCATAACTTTCGAAATTGATTTTTATATCACCTGAAACAGAATTAACCATAGCATCTTCAGACAGATCGAATGAACCGGTTATCTCTATATCGCCCGATACGCTTTTCGCTTTAAGGATCTTACATGCAGTTACCGATGCTTTCATATCCCCGGAAACAGATGATGTCATAAGCGATCCCTTGCATTCATTTATAATAACGTCTCCGCTTATACTTGATATCTCAGCTTCAAGATCATCGACTTTTTCAATTAAAACGTCTCCGCTTTTAGATTTTACATTACCTTTAAATATGCCGGCCCCGGAAACTTTGATATCTCCGCTCAGATCATTAATTTCCACCTCAAGTTCGGCGTTCTTAGGAACTGATAATTTCACGGTAAAATCATCTCCGCTCATGAACTGGGAAAGTTTTTTGCTCTTCTGGGTAATTTTAAGAATGCCTTCTTCGAACGATATATCGAAGATCTCTTCTGCGGCATTTCTTCTCAGATCCGGAAAATCCAGTTCGAGATCAGACCTTTCCGATCCGGTTATTTCGAGATCGCTGTTTAAAAGCGAGATCTCCATTTTGATGCAGTTTGCATTCAGATCGTATTTCATTTTTATCTCCCTTTTGTTAATTTATTTAAAGCTTCGTCGGTTGAAATCTCCCCTTTTGAAAGCTTTTCAAGTATTTCCGCAGAATCGTCATCCTCAGAATCTTCGACGTTCAATGCCGCTTTTGCTTTCTTCAGAAGATTTTTCACTTTCGGATATGAGCAGTTCATCAGTTTTTCAACCTGCTTGATGCTTCCTTCAGCATAAATGAACACTTTTATAAACTCTATTATCTCCTTGTCAAATCCTCCAAATTCGCCTTCGCATTCAAAATCTCCCCTGATCACGGTCTTACAGGATGTGCATTTGTATTCCGATACTTTGAGATCCGAACCGCAAACGGGACAGTCTGTCATTTTTTTCTTCATCAGGTTCTCCTTATTTTAATATGATAGCACTTTTGACGGAAAATATTTATCTGTTTTGAATATATATTCTTTTTCAATTGCTACTTCGGTCATTTCGCTCGCCTTACGTTCGGTGATCCTCCCTTCGTTCAGCATTCTTGTTATGAGATATATTTGCGCGATCATTTTTTCCTCCAGTTAATTTCTACAATGGAAAGATAAATATAATTCATTCATTTGTCAAGTTAATATTAACATTTTTAACATTTTATTGCATTTTATGTTGATTTTATTAATTTATTGCAATAACGATATCATAAAAAAAGTATCCGGTCAGGGATACTTCATCTATTCATTATATTATATTAGGGAGTTTACAGATCCAGCTCTTCTTTTCTGAACTTATAAGATCTGTTGCAGAAATGACATTTTACTTCGATAAATCCTGTCCTGGTCAGCTCATCTTCAATTTCAGACTTCTTTAACAGCCTGACAGCTTTTTTCATTTTTGATCTGCTGCATCCGCATTTATACGACGGTTCGGCTGACCCCATTATTTCGACGGTCATGCTTTTTAGCAGCATGTTCTGAATGATATGTTCGAGAGAATAACCCATATCGAGAACATCCGTCAGATTCGGAAAAGAGCTTATGTTCTTTTCAAGGATTTCCGCGTTCGTGTCACTGAAATTAGGAAGAAGCTGTATTAAAAATCCGCCGGCTTTTTTGATCCTGCCGTCGGGAAAAACAAGAACACCCAGACCGACCGATGTCGGTATCTGCTCGGATTTAGCATAATAATATGTAATGTCCTGAGCAATGTTCCCGTATATCATTTCGGTCTGGCCGGAATAGGGGGCTTTCAAGCCAAGGTCTTTGATGATTATGATAGACCCTTTCCCTAGAACCGTCCTGTCAATAAAATCAGATTTATTTTCAGCCTGCGCCTCAGATTTAGGATTACTGATTATTCCTTTTATACGGCATTTGCTGTTAACTGTAACAAGAGCTTTTCCTGAAGGTCCGTCACCGTCAATTTTAATAGTTAAAAGATCCTTTTCGGATTTAAGATCGGCGCCCGCAAGAATTCCCGCGCATAAAAGTTTTCCGAATACGACTGCGTTCCCGAGCGACAGATCGTGGATCTTCGCAGCTTTTTTAACAAGTTCAGTGCAGTCTGCGATAAAGAATCTGACTTCCTTATTCGCCATTCCTCTGATTATCATGTCCGGCATAAGATCTCCGCTTCTATACTGAATCGTCATTAAGAGGTTTGAATCCTTCCCCTCTTACGTCTCTTATATCAAGCACGGTAAGAAAAGCCTCGGGATCTATCATCTTTATCTTATCCTGAAGCGCGACAAGCTCTCTGCGGGTAAGTGCGGTGAATATTATTTCCTTTTCATCATTTTTGTAAATTCCCTGCCCGTGGAAATATGTAGCTCCCCTGCGGAGATTCTTTATAATAAAATCTGATATCTCTTTATACTTCTTCGAAACAATGAAAACGCCTTTTCTGTAGTTCATACCACCTGTTATAGTATCGACTACCTGACCTGTGGAGTAAATCGTGATTATAGCATAAAGCGCCAGCTTGATGTCTTTAAAAACTATCACACCAATGATAACAACAAGGGTATCAATCGCAATGAGAAGCTGTCCCATCGGTAATTTTGACTTTTTGTATGCAATCTGTGCGACGATGTCCGATCCTCCTGTAGTAGCTTTAGCCATAAATATAAAAGCCAGTCCGCCTCCTATCAGAACTCCGCCGTAAAGAGCAGAGAGTATCAGATCATCCTCAATTAAAGGTCTGTCTCCCCATAAAAATGTTAAAAGGTCGATGAATCCGGATGTTATTGTCATGCCCAGAATGGTTCTCCATCCGAATTTCGGTCCCAGTTCTTTTACCCCCCATAATATCAGGGGAATGTTCATTACAAGACCGGTAGCGCCTGTAGGAAGCCCTAGTGTATGGTGCAGGATTATGGCTATACCGTAAACGCCGCCCGGAATTATCTTATAGGGGACTATGAAAAATACGTAGCCGGACGCCATAATAAGTGATCCGGCCAGAACAAGCATTATGTCTTTAATGCCTTTCTTTGAGAAAGCCTTATAATCAGAAAAAAGGAACATAAAACAAAAACCCCGATTCGTTTATAAAAAGAAAATGCCGCTAAAAGGATTCGAACCTTCGACCTCTGCTTTACGAAAGCATTGCTCTACCAGCTAAGCTATAGCGGCATTTTTTTAAAAATTTTATTCTGATACTAATGGAGCTGAAGCTTTCTCATCGAGAAGTTTAGTTACTTTACTCATGAGAAGTTCTTTTCCTCTTATATTCTTATACCTTATGATCCCGTTTTTGTCTACCAGAAAAGTCGCCGGTATTCCCTGAACTCTAAAAGATTCAACGTTAGCGTCCTTCCAGCCTGCGCCGCTGTAAATATGTTTCCATTTGATATTGTTATCGGTCACATATTTCTGTGCGTTCTCCTTCTTCTCGTCAAGATTCACACCGATGATCTCAAATCCTTTAGAGTTAAGCTCATTATAAACAGCTATTACGTTCGGCATTTCCATCTTGCATGGAGAACACCATTCCGCCCAGAAGTCTATCAGATAAACCTTGCCAGAAAGTTCTTTGGGATCATAATCCGTTCCTTCCAGATACTTCCCTGTAAGTTCTGTAACTCTATCTCCGATAGTCGGCGCATCACCCTCGATCTTTTTTAGAAGTGATCTATACCTTTCTTCATTTATCAGTTTATCGACAAAAAGATCATCGGTGATCCTGTAAACAAGATTTCTGTCACCCTGATTAGCCGCGCAGTATTTTTCGAGAAGGGTCAAACCTTCAATAGCTTTATCGTTTATTATATTAAGCTTCGCGTCTGTAAAATCTAAAAGCGGATCGGTTTCTCCAGTTTCCCGTGCCTTCGCGACAAATTCTGAAGCTGGCTCAGGCATATTTATATCCAGATACCTTTCGGCGATTCCGGAATTGCTGAGAAGATCCGGATTGTTCTTTACGAAAGTCTCTAAAAGTTCTTTTGCTTTGGCGTAATCATTCTTTTCGTAATAGAAATAGAAAAGGTTTTCGAAAGCGTTCATGCTCGACGGATCTTTCACAAGCATAATGCCGTTCAGCATAGCCTGATCCTCGCTTCTGTTCAGAGCTCTGAACATATAGCTCAGAACTTCGAATGAATCATCGACCGTATGATCCTTTATGATCGAAAGATATGCTAATTTTGCCGGTATCTGGAGATCATCTGTGCGTGAATAAAGATAAGTGAACGCCAGACCGAGATACCCGAACGGATCGTCTTTCTTTTCTTTGATCATTTTTACGAAAAATTCTTTTCCGGCCTGAGGCTCTAAAGAAGTTCCGTGAAAGAACTGATGGTGCGAATTCAGGCTGTCATTTTTATACAGTTCGTTTACGTAATCAGATTCCTGACGTGACTGCCTGAGAATGTTAATCTTTATCGCTTTCATATCGTAAGAATCAGGATATTTTTCTATCAGCGAATCTATGTCGGCCATTAAACTTGAATAATCATCTTTATAACTTTTTAAAGCCTTATCGGCTTCGTTCTGAACAACGACTTCGCTGTTGATCTTCGAAAGATCTATCTCAACGTCATTTACAAGATCTGCGATAAACTCATCAGTAGTCATGTTTTTCTTTGAACATCCGCCGAAAAGAAACAGAATTGCTGCTGTAAGTATCGAACAAAGAACAAGTCTTTTTATCATTATCGTTTCCGTTATTTATTTAATTCTTTTATTATCTTGTCGGTCATCTCGTATTCCGGTTTTGCATAAAGCAGAGTTCCGGTGTTGGCATCGCATACCAGATCGTACTTTTCTTTTTCTGATACCTGTTTGATTACCTCGTTGATCTTATCGATAACAGGCTGCATGAGTTCATTGTTCTTTTTATAGAAATCTCCGGTCTGTCCCCATACCTTATCTTTGAACTGATAGTAATCCTGAAGTTTTTTCTGTCCTTCAGCCATTTTTTCATTTCTTTTTTCTTCCGAGACCATTACCGACATGTTCTTTATCTCTTCTTCTAGTGCTTTTATCTCGCTTTCCATCTTCACGGCTTCAGCTTCCTTTTCCTTGTTCCATTTAGAAAGCAGTTCTTTTGCCTTTTTCGCTTCATTGTACTCGGCGAGGACTTTATCTGAATTGATAAATCCGAATTTCATCTCGGCAAATACTACCATCGAAGCTATCAGCACCATTACTGTTACGATCTTCTTCATTTTATCTCCTTTTCATTGGTTTTTAAAGATTTGTGCCCATTCTGAAATGGGTTCTTAACTGGTCATCCCAGTCAGCTTTTTTACCGAATCTGTCATAATAATCAAATCCGTATCCGATATCTAATCCCATCATCCCGAGCATGGGCACATTTATCCTTATTCCGAGTCCGGCGCCTTTCTGAAGTTCAAATAGATTTACATCGCGATAGTCTCTCCACAGATTTCCTGCGTCAAAATATGCGAGAGTGTAAATAAGCATCGGCGATTCCACAAGTTTCAATCTTAATTCGAACGAAGTCTTGAACATATTTCTTCCGCCTACGAAGTACCCGCTTTCATAAGGACCCACGGAATTTTCGTCATAACCTCTTAGAGGCTCTCCGCCGGAAAGTCCCCCGCCGCCCATATAAAAATATTCGCCTGAACTTATATAAGAAGATTCTCTGAGTTTATCCATAAGCCCTGTCACGAACTGTGAATACAGAACGAGCCTGTTCTGAACAAGAGGCTGATACCATTTCATGTCCAGTTTATGCTTGTGGAATTCTTCATCGCCGCCTAATATTCCGCCTGCAAGTTTTGTCATTAATGTGACCTGAGATCCTCTGGTCGGAAAATCCGCCCTGTCCCTGCTGTCTCTGATCAGATATTCTGTCAGTGAAGATGAAATTATCGTTTTGCCTTCGTAAAGCTCGTATTTTTCGGGAGCGTTATCGCTTATATTGGTATATTTTATGCGGTCGACAGAATAATACCATAATCCGCGCATCCAGTTGTCGCTCCATGCGAACCTTCTTCCGAGTTTAAGCACCCCGCTTATTATCTGTGTGTCTGAATATGAATCGTCACGCATCTGATAGTTTCCGCTGAGTCCGATCAGAGTAGGCGTGTCGTTAAGCCACGGCTCTTCAACGCTTAATGTGTATTTATAATAATCCTTTCCGAACTCTATATTCGTCGAAAGCTGCTGACCGTCACCCTGGGTGAAGGGATGCCTGAACGAGAAGTTGTTGAACACAAGTCCGACCGAACCGATAAATCCGTCAGCCTCGGAATACGCTATAGATGTCTGTGCCTGTTCCGTCGGCTTTTCTTTAACACTGAAGACCAGATCCACTTCTTTGTCATCGACAAGTTTCATGTCGGGAGTGACATTCTCGAAGTAATTGAGGATCATAGCATTCCTCTGGCTCCTCAGGATCTTTGTTTTATTGAAAATATCCCCGGGGAATATATCCATTTCTCGTCTGAGAACTTTTTCGTTCGTTCTCGTATTTCCTTCGAAATCTATCTTGCGAACGCGCGATCTTGATCCTTCCGTTATTTTGAAGACGTATGCCACTGTATCGGCTCCGGACATCTGTTCTTCGGGAATGATGTTCGCTCTTAAATAGCCTTTATCCATGTACATAGTTGAAAGATTGTTGTAGATCGACATTTCAAGCTTATCCGAGCTGTAATCATCCCCTTCTTCGAATTCAAGAGCTTTTGACATCTCTTCTGAAGAAAACAGAATATTACCTGCGAATGAAGGTTTTCCGAACACGTATTTTTTTCCTTCGTTCACTGTAATATCGATATAAATGTTCTCGTTCTTTTCATCAAAATAAACAGAATCTTTTACAACGTAAAAATCTTTATAACCTTTATTTTTTGCGTACAGGGTCATAGCTTCCAGATCCGTTTCGAATTTCTCCCTGTTATATTCGCCGTCGCGCCACCATCTGTCCTCATGAGTTTCCTCGAACTGGTCAATCAGGTCATCTTTTTTGAAATTCTCATTTCCGTAAAATTTGATCTCATCAATGAAAATCTCTTTGCCTTCATTGATGTTAATTGTCAGATCGGTCTGTTTTTCGTTGAGCATTTCATTTTTGAATTCAACTTCTGCAGTAAGATAACTTTTGGACCTGTAAAAATCCTTGATCGCAGTTTCGACATCTGAAATATCGCTGTTCTTTAAGATCTGTCCCTTCTGAAGCTTTATCAGAGGTTCGATATCGTCTTTCCCTAATTCATCATATCCGGTCACTTTTACACTATTCAGCCTGGGGTAGTCTTCCAGAATTATCTTCAGAAATACTTTATTGCCTTCAGACCTGGTGACGTCAATTACGATATCTGAAAATAGATCCAGCTTCCATAATTTTTTTATCGCGTTCTGAATGTCTTCACCGAAAATAATCTTCCCTTTTGAGAGGCCCGATGAAATTTTAACAACATCTGCCGACACTTCCGTTCCTTCAACTATAACATCGATGATTTCGTATGATCCTTCGGTTTTCTGCGCTCTGATAAAAGTATAATTGAGTAGAACTGTTATAAGTAAGATCAGTTGTATTTTTATTGTAAATTTCCTGTATTTCAAATCCCTGTTTCCCTTTACATTATTAATAGATGCGGAATTTAACTTTTGGCGGGACAAATGTCAAGCCCGTTCTTATACGTTCTTCAATTAAATTTTGTTCATTTAGAGTGTTGATATGTTATAAATATCTTGTTAAATTGATACGGTTAAAAAAACGGAAATTCCCTTGAAAAGAACATTTAAACTCCTGTCGCCTTTTGAACCAAAAGGTGATCAGCCGGAAGCGATAGATCAGATCGTTTCGAATTTCAATTCCGGACTGAAATACCAGACACTTCTCGGCGTAACGGGCAGCGGAAAAACTTTTACGATGGCGAATGTTATTCAGAGGCTGAACAGACCGACTCTCATTATTTCGCACAATAAAACCCTTGCAGCCCAGCTTTACGGTGAGATCAAGGCGTTCTTCCCTGAAAACGCCGTGGAATATTTTATCAGCTATTATGACTACTATCAGCCAGAAGCATATCTGCCGACAAGGGATCTTTATATTGAAAAAACAACTTCGTCCAACGAAGAGATAGAAAAACTCAGGCTGAAAGCCACATCGTCACTGATCTCGAGGAGCGATGTTATTATTATCGCATCGGTAAGCTGTATCTACGGTCTGGGATCGCCTGAAGATTATAAGGAACTCTCGATCGAAATTACAAAAGGAGACATAATCGACAGGAATAAATTGTTCAATTCACTTGTTGAGATGCAGTATGAGAGGAACAATTATGAACTTTCAAACGGGAATTTCAGGATAAAAGGCGATATAATCGACATCCATCCGGCTTATGATGACACTGGAATAAGAATTCATACCTTTGGAGACGAAGTAGAGAAAATAGAGATCATAAATCACGTTACGGGGAACGTGATCGAAAAATTGGACAAGATCAATATTTATCCCGCAAAACATTTCGTGGTAACTCAACCGAAACTTCAGAAAGCTGTGGCTTTTATTGAAGAGGAAATGAAGGAGCGGGTAAAATATTTTTACGACGATAACAGGCTTGTCGAGGCTCAGCGGATAGAGAACCGTACGAAAATGGACATCGAGTTCTTGCGTGAAATGGGATTCTGCCCGGGTATAGAGAACTATTCGAGGCATATTTCCGGGAGACAGCCGGGTCAGAGACCTTACTGCCTGATAGATTTCTTCCCTGACGATTTTCTTCTAATAATCGATGAATCACATGCGACAGTTCCCCAGATCAAAGGAATGTATAACGGCGACCGAAGCAGGAAAACCACGCTGGTCGATTACGGGTTCAGGCTGCCTTCGGCTCTCGATAACAGACCTCTGAAGTTTGACGAATTTGAACAAGTAACGGGACGAACACTGTATGTTTCGGCTACTCCGTCTGAATATGAGCTGGAAAGGTCTTCAGGATTAATAATAGAACAGGTCGTAAGACCGACGGGAATAATTGATCCCGAGATAATCGTAAAACCCTCGACAGGTCAGGTTGACGATCTGATGGAAGAGATACGGATCGTTACAGAAAGAAAAGAAAAAGTTCTTGTGACAACATTGACCAAAAGAATGAGCGAAGATCTGACTAAATTCCTGAAGGAGAACGGGATCAAAGCTGAATACATGCACAGCGAAATTTTATCTCTGGACAGAGTAAAACTTATACGCGAACTCAGGCTCGGAAAATTCGACGTTCTCGTAGGTATAAATTTGCTGAGAGAAGGCCTCGATCTGCCCGAAGTTTCACTGATCGGTATTCTTGATGCTGATAGAGAAGGTTTTTTAAGAGATAAAAGGTCACTTCTTCAGACATCAGGAAGAGCAGCCCGAAATGTCAACGGAAAGGTAATTTTCTATGGCGATAAGATAACTGATTCAATGAAAAACTGCATTGACGAAGTTAAAAGAAGAAGGTTAAAACAGATTGAATTTAATGAATTAAACGGGATAATTCCCAAAACTGTCTATAAGTCTGCCGAACAGATTATGTATTCGACGAATATTAAAGACGAAAACCTGTCAAAGGTCTCGGATAAAAAAGAGAAGTACGG
>JAKQBN010000074.1 GCA_029559475.1 bacterium | reverse complement strand
GTTCAGGAAAGCGGAGAAGTCTATCGTTATCGTAGATAATTATGTTGACGATACGGTGCTGCTTCATCTGACGAAAATTAAAAAGGATGTACAGGTCAAGATTGTGACTAAATCATTATCAGATCAGTTCAAGCTTGATATCAGCAAATTTGAGGATCAGTATTTTACCATCGAGGTCAAAGTGTCGAAGGATATTCACGACAGATTTATCATTATTGACGGTGAAGTTTTGTATCATCTCGGAGCATCGCTGAAAGATTTGGGCAGGAAGCTGTTCGGTTTTACGAAAATGGATAAATCAGGATTAAAACTGTTGAAGAAAATAAAGTAATGGAGTGGCGCTATGAACAATGAAATAGTTTTGTATCAGGCAAATGAATTATCAAGCAGGATTGATGTAAGAGTTGAGGCAGAAACGGTATGGCTGAACAGAAATCAGCTGGCGGTTCTGTTTAATAGAGATGTAAAAACTATTGATAAGCATATTAATAATGTTTTTTCCGAGGGTGAGCTGGATAAGAAAGTGGTTGTCGCAAAATTTGCGACCACCACTCTGCATGGAACTATGGAAGGAAAATATCAAACAAAGAATGTCGAGTATTATAATCTTGACGTTATAATTTCAATAGGCTATAGAGTAAAATCTAAGCAGGGAACGCAATTCCGAATATGGGCTAATAGGATATTGAAAGATTATTTATTAAAAGGTTATTCATTAAATAACAGATTTAACAAAATTGAAGATGATGTTTATTCTTTTAAACAAAAAGTTGATAGAATAGATTTGCAGATTTCCGCAGAGCAGCTTCCCAAACAGGGAATATTCTTTGAGGGTCAGGTTTTCGATGCCTATAATTTTGTTTCCGATCTGTTCAGAAAAGCGGAGAAGTCTATCGTTATTGTAGATAATTATATTGACGATACTGTGTTGGTTCATCTGACGAAAATAAATAAGGGCGTTCAAGTTAGGATCGTGACTAAATCGATCTCAGACCAATTCAGGCTTGATTTGAAGAAATTTGCGGAGCAATATTTTACGATCGAGGTCAAAGTGTCGAAGGATATTCGCGACAGGATTTATTCGATCCGAGGCTATCAGGTGATGCTGGATAGTGATTTGGCTGAGCTGTATGGAGTTGAGACGAAAGTATTAAATCAGTCTGTAAAAAGGAATATTGAAAGACTCCCGTCGGAGTTTTGCTTTCTGCTGAAATATTCGGAAGTTCCAGAACTGAGGTCACAATTTGTGACCTCAAACAAGGCTGAAATTTCTTTGAGGTCACAGATGATGCCTACAAAGAAAGGTGGTAGGCGTAATATCCCTTATGTTTTTACTCAGGAGGGAGTGGCGATGCTGTCTGCAGTCTTAAAAAGCGAAATCGCTGTGAAGATGAGCATAAAAATCATGAAAGCCTTTATTGAAATGCGAAAGTTCATTCAGGCGAACGGGCAGATATTCCAAAGACTCGATAGAGTGGAAGTAAAGCTGTTTGAGAACTTCTTATTTTACAACTCAATATTTTACTTGATTAAAAGCATCTTACGCACAACACTTTTTCCATCTAAAGCCAGTTTGTAAAAATAAACACCGCTGTTGATTCCGGAGGCATCAAACGAAACACTGTAATTACCGGCAGGCTGATTTCTGCTTACTAAATTTTTTACCAGATCACCTTTAGCATTGTATATGTTCAAAATTACATTATTTGCACTTTCTAAATTATATTTAATCACGGTTACCGGATTGAATGGATTTGGGTAGTTATGCATCAACTCATCTTGTTTTATTAACTCTTCTGTAATACTGCTGTTCTCAATATTTTTTTGAACCAGAGTGAAAGAATAATCAGTGCTGCTGTTAACAATAAGCTGCTGTCCGATACTCGAATTTTATCAACATTATCAGAAATCAATAAACACATTCCATACATTTCAACAGCGTTGAAAAATCCATTCGGTAAAGGCTGTTCGTAGATCGTAGATATCATCCAATTGTCATTTTCCTTAACTGCATAACGAATATTGCCGAGATTCCAGTAATTCATAGCTGAATGCGAAGAAGCAATGTCCGAGAAAACAATGTGCGGCTGATTATTCTTATCAAAAACCAGATGAGATAATGCCCCGGTATAATTTCTGCCGTCTGAACCGTAATACCCGTCATCATTGGCTGCGATTATTTCCTGCGTCCAGCTGTTTTCATCTCTTGATACAAACAATAATTTTGCATAAGTAGCCGAACCGGAGGAGCATCTTCCGACATAAACACAGGAAACATAAGGCTGATCTTCATTGTCTAAAGCTAAGGAAGGGAACCAGCCTCCATCGTCGCGGGTTCCGGCAGAAAAATTAACTGCTGTTTCAATTTCCCAGCAGCCGTTTTTATTTGTTGCATACTCTAGCCTGCTGGACGAGTTGATCTGTTTGTTGAAAACTACATGGATCTTACCGTTTTTATCGACTTTCATATCCTGACGATTGAGAGCTTTGGAATATTCGTCCAGAGTCCAGACAGTGTCGTAGTTATAGATTAACTCTTTTTGCCAGTTACCGTTTTGATCATTATTTAAATGATAGAGATGTGCATTTTTATAAGCATAGTAATAATCTTCAGAATCCGGATTTGAACGGGTTTTCAGTACTAATAAATGAAACAAATTATCCGGTCCGCGTTCAGCAGACATTTCATAGATATATTTACCGCCTTCGTTATTAAAATGGACAATGTTTTCAGAGCTCCAGGCTATATCACTGCTTTTAAAGAAATGAACAATTGTCTGATCAACTTCATCAGAACTGGCTACAAAAATATGCGGTTTGGATTGTGAATCAAACACAAGTACAGAAACTTCCAAACTATTGCCAGTAGATACAATTTCATCTTTTTCAGTTCCATCAGGCTGAATTGACTTGTAGATTAAATCACCTGTGTAACGTTCTCCGGCTGATCGCTTAAAATAGGAAATACCGATCAATCCGTCGTTTGTAATCTGAGCCCAGCTTTTACTGTGACTTTCGTTGAGTCCGTAAAAAATGGTCACAGGTGATGTAAGATCATGTTGAGTGAAATTTATTTCTGCTTTTAGAGCTGTCAGGCATAACATTGTCAGAATTGTTAGAATATACGTTTTTTTCATTTGAAACCTCTTGCTGAAATATCAGATTTAACTCACCAATATAAGTTATAAATATTCTTCGTGCAATATTATTTAAATTGTGTAAAAAAACACGGGGACATTATACTTGTGCAAATGCTAAAGATTTTTCTTTAATTCTACCCATTTTGTTTTATATTGTAAGAGTAGTTAAACTTATGGGGAGATGTATCTGCTTTTAATAGCTGCGTTAATACTGATAGCGATAGTTTTTGCGGCTAAGATCTCAAGCAAAATGAACGTTCCGCTCATAGTTATAGCTTTGTCCATCGGGATCATATTCGGAAGCGATATTACAGGGCTGATATATTTTGATGATGAGATACTCACGCAGAAGATCGCTGATATTGCTCTGGTGTTCATTCTTTTCGCGGGCGGATTCGGAACCAAGAACTATAACCTTAGGCCGGTGATCAAACCTACCCTTCTGCTTGCTACGCTTGGTGTGCTCATCACAGCTTTAATAACAGCGATACCGTTCGCCTATTTTACAGGCTGGGCAATATTGAGCTCCCTGCTTTTATGCGCGATCATATCTTCAACAGATGCCGCTGCGGTTTTTTCGATATTAAGCAATTATTCAATAAATAAGAATATACGTTCGATCACAGAGATCGAATCAGCCGCAAATGACCCCATGGCCATTATTTCCACTTCACTGATACTTCAGATCACGCTGGGAGAGAATTTTGATCACATCTCCGCAATACTTCTGTTCTTCTGGCAGCTTACAGGCGGAATTATTATCGGAATAGCTGCCGGATTAGCAGGCTCATACCTTTTCAAGAAGATAAAAGACCTCGATATAGGCTATCTCTATCTTCTGCTGCTCGGAGTGATACTTTTAAGCTACAGTTTCGCCTCAGTCATAGGCGCGAGCGGAATGCTGTCGGCTTTTTTTGCAGGTTATGTTATGGGTAACAGCAAACTTCCTTATAAAACCGGAATAGCTTCGTTTACTGAAATTCTTTCTTTCATTTCGAGCGCAGGGCTGTTCATACTGCTCGGGCTTCTCGTATTTCCGAAAAATTTCCCCGAAGTCTGGGTGTTAGGACTGCTGCTGTTTATTCTTTTGACATTCATCGGCAGGCCAGCGGCAGTTTTTATTTGCACAATGTTCACAAAGCTGACGTATAAAGAGAAATTGTTTTTGAGCTGGAGCGGATTCCGGGGAGCAGTTCCTATTGTGCTTGCAACCTATCCTTTTGCTGCCGGAATAGATGAAAACCACGTTTTCTTCAACATCGTTTTCTTCGCCGTAGCTCTTTCAATGATCATTCAGGGTACGACTATCGGAAAGATCGCCAGAAAATTCAGGCTTATATCAAAGCATAGGAAAAAATCTGCGCAAACCATGGAACTCGTTACCGTTCATGAAACTGATTATGAGCTGATAGAAATCTACATCGATCCCGATATTTATACAGGTGAATGCATGGTGTATGAAATGTCACTGCCGTTCGGAACAACGATCACTATGCTGAACCGGAACAATTTTATAGTTGCCCCTTCAGGGAAAACTACAGTTATCCCCGGAGATATTCTTTCGGTGCTTGTAAAAAGAGAAAAGGTCAAATACGTAACGGAAATAATTCTTGGTAAGTTCTCAAAAAAGTAGATCTTTTCTTTCAGCTGTTCTTTGCCGCTTCTTCGTATTCGCGTTCAAGTTCCGCGAAAAGTTCTTTAACCGATATGATCTTATCAATTCTATACGCATTGGCTCCGCAGAAAGCATAACCTTCGGATAGATTGCCCTTTTTGGCGTTGGCAAGAGCCTGGCCAATACAGTAATGAGCTGTTTTTGCGTCGCAGCTTTTTAAGCATACCCACGGGCATGTGATCTTTTTGCCTTTGCCTGCTTCAACATCCTTCAGGAACTGATTGTTAATGGCTCTGCCGGGAAGACCCACAGGGCTTTGGATTATAATAATATCGTCTTTTGTGCATTTTATATATTCGTTCTTGAATTCATCTGTTGCGTCGCATTCATGAGTGGCTACAAATCTCGTTCCCATTTGAACTGCTTTTACGCCGAGTTTGAAAATATCGTAAATATCTTTCCCTGTAAAAATCCCTCCGCCTGCGATGAGAGGAATTTCCCTGTTGTATTTCTCGGCGAAAGGTTTGATCTCTGCAAGGATCTGCGGTATAAGGTTCTCAAGTCTGAATTCTTCTTTAAATAGATCCTCTTTTCTGTATCCTAGATGACCTCCGGCTTTAGGTCCTTCAACAACGAAAGCATCCGGGATCATTCCGAAATTCCTGTCCCATTTCCTGAGTATTATTTTTGCGGCAAGACCCGATGATACGATCGGAACGACTTTAACGCCTGATTGCTTAAATCTGTCAATTCCGATCTCGTTCGGGACATCAATAGGCAGTCCCGCGCCGAGAAAAAGTATATCTATTTTTTCATCTACTGCGGAGTTTATGATCTCTTTATAGTCTGTGATAGCAACCATCACGTTAAGACCTATGACGCCTTTCGTCGCTGATTTAGCTTTCCTGATCTCTTTTATCAGCGCTCTCCTGTTGGCTCCCGGATAATCAGACCCGAAATCATCCTCTAAAAGCCCGATACCGACAGACGCAATTACGCCGATGCCGCCTTCGTTAGCTACTGCAGTAGCAAGTCTTGAAAGCGAAACACCGACTCCCATCCCGCCCTGAACGATAGGTTTATTTATCTTAAGATCTCTAATATAAAACGGTTCCAATCCATTCTCCTTCTGTCTTAAAGAATTCACGCATTTTGCGGGAATCTTATTCAATTAGCTACAAAAATACAGTTAAATTGAACGTGCTTTTAATTTAAGAAAAAAAAATGAAAATCACAATAAAAAAAGTCCGGAATTCCGGACTTTTTACAGATTTTGAAACGATCTATTTTTTCTTATGATTTGAATCATCCGATGTGATCACTTTGTAGATAAATCCGCCGATGATCGCGCCGAGTATAGGAGCGAACCAGAAAAGCCATAATTGAGACATGGCTTCTCCTCCGACGAATAGAGCCTGGGAAGTAGATCTGGCCGGATTTACAGATGTATTCGTGATAGGAATGCTTATCAGATGGATAAGAGTCAGAGCAAGTCCTATTGCAACGCCTGCGAATTTGCCGTTAGCGTTTTTGTGCGTTGATCCCATGATCACGAAAAGAAAGAACATCGTAAGGATCATTTCAGCTAAAAACGCTGCTCCGGCACTGAAAGCTCTGCCGTTGTAAACTGCTTCGCCGTAAAAGTTAGTCGCGAATGATCCGGGATCGGAACTTACTTCGACACCGCCTCCGACAAGAATAATATACAGCACAGCTGCCGCCACAGTAGCTCCGAGAAGCTGGGCGATGATATAAGGTACAAGATCCTTCGCAGGGAATCTTCCGCCTGCCCACAGACCGAATGAGACGGCAGGATTGAAGTGACCGCCGGAAATATGGCCTACAGCATAAGCCATAGTGAGAACAGTGAGTCCGAACGCAAGTGATACTCCAACAAGTCCGATGCCGATATCGGGTACTCCCGCTGCATAGACCGCGCTTCCGCATCCGCCGAAAACAAGCCAAAATGTTCCGATAAATTCTGCCGCGAGTTTAGATGACATTTTCATGCTTCCTCCTCTGAATTTTTAAGTTTACAAATTAAAATTTATGAAAGGCAGCACCATAAATATCGGGCTGTTGGGATTGTAATTAATAAGACCGATCTGAAAATTTTTTCCGCTGCCCTTGATCACATTTAAAAATCCTAGTTGAAGTCCGGTCATGTTCTGCTGTGTAAAATTGATCAATCCCCATTGTAATCCTGTCATGCCGCCGGTCAGAGTTACTGTTCCCAGCTGAATGCCGGTTGAATTTCCCTGATTGAAATTTATAAAATTCCACTGAATTCCGGTAAAGCTGGAATTGATCTGACTAACAAAACCGATATCAAGCCCGGTCATATTGCTGTTCGCACTATGAACCAGATTTAATTTCAGTCCTTTTATGCTCTCGCCTTCCGACTGAAGCTGAAGCGGATTGATTATTCCGATCTGGAAAGGTTTTTCAGCCAACAGGCAGAGGCTGAACAGTAATAATGCTGATACAACTAACTTTTTCATTCTTTTTACTCTCCTTTAAAAGTTCTTAATCTTAAAATTTATAAGACAGTCCGATCCCGAGAACTTCTTTATATACTACTTCCATTCCCGGCTGATTGATCATATTGAAGCTGACATTTGCATTTACATACTGGTTCACTTTCATAGTGAGCAGGTTATCCCAGGTAATGTACAGATTCTGCGGATCGCTGTCATAATTTGAGAAAGCCTCAAGTTTCGATTCGAAATTGATGTTTTCCATAAGAGGCTGCTTATAAAGAACCCTCATGTAACCGCCGATCTGCGATTCAATGTTATCCCTTAAAGGATCGCCGTTTAAATCATTAGGTATAAAATCATCATTCATGACCATATCCGCCTTGTAAGTGATCGGCGAAATGAAGGCTGTCAGCATGTCGCTGGGTTTATAGTCCATACCGACTGCGAAAAGCATTGCGCCGGGTGAAAGAAATTCAGAAACTTTTACACCAGCTACCTCCGTAGGCGTCATCTGCGATTTGAAGTTGAACAAACCTGCATAGTACCATGCCTGAAAAGCCTGACGGCCGTATTTTGATGTAAGATCGATCTTGTCATCTGATTTTACAAGATCAGCGCTTCCGATCTTGGAGAAACCGTAACCCAGATCAAGATTGTTATCCCAAACATTTGCTCCGTCCGAGAAATTCGCAAATACGCTCACAAGAGACGTAACAGTCATCGAATTTGTCCCGCCCGAAGGCCATTTCGTAGAAAACGCCGCCTGTGAGAAATTCATGTTCACGACACCGCCTTTCGTCCATCCTGTTTGTTTGGCTTCGAGTTTTGTTTTAAGAACTGCTTCGCCTTCAGTAGTCTGAGCAAACGCCGGAATTATCAATGCTAATCCGATTAGTAAAGAAATCATCTTTTTCATTTCTTTCTCCAAAGTTTATTTATTTTTTTAACAGATCTCTTATCTCGCCGAGCAGAACTTCCTCTTTTGTCGGCGGAGGCGGAGCTGCAGGCTCGGCGGGAGCTGCTTCTTCTTTCCTTTTCAGATTATTCATAACTTTGACCATCATGAAGATTGCGAAAGCAACGATAATAAAATCGAAAGTGACCTGAAGGAAATTACCGTATTTGAGCGTAACAGCAGGGATTTCAGCCACAGCAGTACCCATCGCGTCAACTGAAGCGGGAACTGCCTCTTTTAATGTAACTACGAGGTCCTTAAAATCAACCCCTCCGACCATAACTCCGATGGGTGGCATTATTATGTCGTTCACCACAGAAGTTATTATCTTGCCGAACGCTCCGCCGATTATGATACCGACGGCCATGTCAACAACGTTACCTTTCATCGCGAATTCTTTGAATTCTTTTAAAATGCTCATGCACAACTCCTTTTTTAATTTTAGTCTTAGTGTTACTCTACTTGTCTTTAAGGAAATGTAAATTTATCTCAAATTAAAATCAAGTTTAATATTTTTATAATTTTTTAAAGTTATTTTGCTAAAAGTTTTACGAACTTTTCAGTAAATTCGTACCGGTTCGAATCATAAGGCAGAACAACTGATACTTTTTCACCCTCGTTCTCAACGCTGATGTCAAATTCCATTTTTTTGGTCTGTTCAGACAGATTTTCCTGTACGTTGAGCGCGATCTCGGTGTTTTCCACTTCGTTCAGCTTTGCTGTATCGAACGCCAGTTTAATTCCCTCATATCTGCCGATGTCAACCGATGAAATGCTTTTTATGAATATTCTGCCTGCTATTATCGAGAGGTAAAGGCTGTTGAACAGATTGACAGCCTCGGGCGGCATCGGTCCGAAACGGTCTTTTATTTCCGAAGTTAGTTCGTCTATTTCAGCCACTTCGGTAAAATTCATCATTCTGCGGTAGATCTCCACCCTCTCGGCATCCTCTTCGATGTAATATTCAGGCAGGAACATCTTCGATCTCAAACTTACTGTCGCTTTAATGTATCTTGAAGGTGTTTTTATGTGTCTTAAAATTTCTTTGAATTCTTCTTCCTTTAGTTCGAGAACCGCTTCCTCTAATATTTTTGAATAAAGATCGAAACCAACGTTCTCGATATAACCGCTTTGCTCTGAACCCAGCATGTTACCTGCTCCTCTGATCTCGAGATCCTTCATGGCTATCTGGAAACCTGAGCCCAGGTCAGTAAATTCAGAGATCGTCTCAAGCCTTTTTCTCGCGACTGATGTCAGCGAGTTAGGTTCTGTCGTCAAAAGATATGCATATGCCTGTCTTGATGACCTTCCTATCCTGCCCCTAAGCTGATAAAGCTGCGACAGCCCGAAAGTATCGGCTTTGTTTACTATCATAGTGTTGACGTTCGGAATATCGACACCGTTTTCAATAAGAGTCGTTGCTATCAGAACCGAGTATTTTTTATACATGAATTCGTGCATGACCTGCTCAAGTTCGGAAGGCTTCATCTGGCCGTGGGCAACTGTCATTGATACGTTCGGAACTATTTTTTCCAGAATGGACTTCATTGAATATATTGT
Organism: bacterium; assembly: GCA_029559475.1. Classification (GTDB taxonomy): domain Bacteria; phylum UBA4055; class UBA4055; order UBA4055; family UBA4055; genus UBA12480. The sequence continues at coordinate 9,280 of JAKQBN010000074.1, read as the reverse complement.
CTCCACTCTGTTGTGGATGAAGAACACCTGCCCTCCCCTGTCGATCTCTTTCATTACAGCTTCATAAATGATCGAATCTTTAAAAGGATGTATCTCGGTGATTATCGGAAGCCTGTTGACGGGAGGAGTGTTTATAAGGCTAAGATCTCTTACACCGATTAGCGACATGTGAAGCGTTCTCGGTATCGGAGTGGCGGTCAGCGTCATCACATCGATATTGACTTTCAGCTCTTTGATCCTCTCTTTGTGCGAAACACCGAACCTCTGCTCCTCATCAACGATGAGAAGACCGAGATCTTTGAATTCCACGTCTTTAGACAGGATCCTGTGGGTTCCTATGATGATATCTGCTTTTCCTTCTTTAATTTCCTGAAGAGTCCTTTTCTGATCCGAAGTCCTTTTGAACCTTGAAAGATAATCAACCTTCACGGGATATTTTTCAAGCCTGTCGCGGAAATTCTCGTAGTGCTGATCGACAAGGATGGTCGTAGGAGCCAGTACAGCCACCTGTTTACCCGATACAGCAGCCTTGAACGCAGCCCTTATCGCGACTTCAGTCTTTCCGAATCCCACATCTCCGCAGATCAGCCTGTCCATCGGAATGGAGGATTCCATGTCGCGTTTGAAATCATCTGTAGATTTTATCTGATCGGGAGTATCCTCGTATTCGAATGATGCTTCAAGCTCGGTCTGCCAGACTGTATCCGACGGGAAAGCGAATCCGTGCGCTGTTTTCCTGAGCGCGTAGATCCTTATCAGTTCCCGTGCAGCCGATTTTACGGATTCTTTCGTTTTTTCCTTGAGCTTCTGGAACTGCTTTCCGCCGAGCTTTGAAAGCGCCGGAACAGCTCCGTCACCCGCTTTATATTTCTGTATCAGATGTATCTGATCGAGCTTTAAGAACAGAATGTCGCCGTCTTTATAAAGAAGCTTTACGACGTCGCGAACTGTTCCGGCTACTGTAATTTTTTCAAGACATAAAAACTGGCCTATTCCGTGATCTATGTGGACGATAAAATCGCCGTACTTCATCCTCTGCAGATCTTTGAAAGGAATTACTTTCTTGAATCTGCGTATAAGTCTGGGTCTTCTGACCCTGCCGAATATCTGATGATCGGTATAAACTGCAGTATCGGAATCAGGCAGGAAGAAACCTTCGTGGATACCTCCGTCCGCTACTGAAAAATTCTTTAGTTCAGGTATTTCTTCCAGAATGATTTCGTTAAATCTTTCCGTCTGGCCGGGGTTATCGCATAGAATGTAAGAGAATATCCCTTTGATTTCATTGTTCTTGAGTGAAGTCAGAAAAGGCTTAAAATCGTATCTGTATGATATCTGGTCTTTGATGGCTATCTTAATATCTTTCTTTTCGTCAAGAAATCCGTTAACGATGCCTTTGCGGCTTTGGAGAAGGCTGAAAACATCTCCTGGTGAAAAATATTTCTTTTCATAATGCAGGCCGTTATGATCCACTCTCTCCCAGCCTGCGATTATATGATCCCTGTAATAATCTTCAAGCTTAGTTTTAATGTCATCGCATTCCTCCATGAAGAAAACAGTATTTTCAGGTTTAATAATATCAAAAAGGTTAACACCCGCGCCTGATTCGGATTTCATGTCGGAAAGATATATTTCGACTGAATCGGTCTCTTTTATCTTTTTCTGCGTCGCCGGATCGAAGAATCTGACAGATTCGATCTCATCGCCGAAAAGCTCGATCCTGACGGGGTATTCGACCGCATAAGGATAGATATCTATAATATTCCCTCTTCTCGAAAATTCGCCGATATTCTCTACCGAGTTTACTTTTTCAAACCCTTTTTCAACGAGCTTTTCAGACAGCTGTTCCGGCTTTACCGAAGCGCTCTTTTTTAATTTTATCCGAATGTCTTTCGAACTATCTTCGGTCGGTATCTTTTCGAAAAGATTTCTGTATGTGGTCGATAATATTTTAAATTTACCGCTGTGTATCTTATCCAGCGCGAGAAGCCTTGTTCCTTTTCTTTCGTCATCTATATCGCCTGTACAGTATGCGTAATTTTCGCCCGGAAGAAAAAGCTCGCATGCACTTTCGTTTTCAGTGATCAGAGCTATGTCGTCCCTCATTTTTTCAGCGTTCTCAACAGAATCGGCAAGAAAAATCACTTTATATTTCAGTTTTTCATTTAGATACGAGAGCAGAAAAGATTTGAATGAATAAGTGATCCCTTTTGTGAACAAGAGTTCTTTTTTACTTATATTCCCGATGATCTTCTGGAGGTCTTCCGATGAATAAAGCGCTTTTTTAAGCTTTTGGACTGACATTATCTATAAAACGGCCTATTGTATTTTTTTCGCTTTATCGCTGTTCTTTATCACTGATACGATCCCGTCTGATATCAGAATATAGACAAGCATGGAAAGCGCGATCCTTGTGAAATATTTTACGAGAGTCGCCCTGTTTATGAAAAATGAATCGAAGCAGGCAACGATGATCATCACTACAAAAAAGAAATATATCAGCGCCCAGAGTATGTTATTGAAGCGCATGTTCCTGTCTTTTAATGATCCCGGCTCGAACGGATAGGTTCTTTTAATAACATCAGGCACGACTAGTCCGAAAGTGAAGATCATTATTATGTTCGCCAGAAATTTATTTTTGATGTCTTTCATTTAATTCCCTTTTAATTTTCGCGCTGTAAGATAACTTCGGTCAGAGCATTTTACAAATTATTTCTGCTTTTGTTCTTATCTCTTTCCCTGAGACCCATAAAAAAGTTCTGCATCAGCTCATATATCTCTTCCCGCATCAGCCCCCTTTCGACCGTTACGGCCTTATTTATATTAAGTTCCTTCAGCCCGTCGAATTTTGATGAAATAAACCCCATGCGGGGATCTTCCAGCCCGTAAACGATCCTGCCTATACGGGAAAGCGAGACCGCACCCGTGCACATCATACAGGGTTCAACGGTTACATACAGCGTGCAGTCATTTAAACGCCAGTTTTCTTTAGAGTTCTCGGCAGCGGTTATCGCTATCATTTCAGCGTGAGCCGTAGCATCCTTTAAAAGCTCGGTCTGGTTATATCCCTCCCCTATCGCTTTCCCTTCTCTTACTATCACCGCTCCTATCGGAACTTCACCTTCTTCATAAGCTCTTAAAGCGAGATTGTACGCTTTTTTCATGAACCGTTTATCATCCTCATCGAACATCGTTCAATCCTATAATAAATATTTATCCCAGAGGGTTTTAAGCGCATCCGCGCTTCCCACGCTGAACAGATTCAGAAATTCCGCATCGTCATAAAGATTTTTCTTGGGAATGTTCGAATAATCACTGTCGGCGTAAAGCTTGAGCCCTTTTATAATATCCGTCTCGATCTTTTTCATGAAGTGTATGTGAAAATACAGCCCCATCGGCTGACTTGTTGACAGCCAGTTCTTCATATAAGCGGCGAACCATTTTCTAAGGCCGATAATAAAATCCTCGGAGCTTTTTCTGACCTCTTCATGAGCACACTCTTTTCTCAGCTTCAAGTGAAGCTTGATTTTGTCCCCGAACAGAATTGTCTGCTGTGCGAAAAGTTTTATATCCCGTCCAAATTCTGTTTTAAAATTTGTACGCGCCATAGCTGCTTTTACTTTTTCGATCTTTGAGAGCAGCAGCTCGAGATGTTCTTCGGTCTGTAATGAATATCCTCTGCCTGTGAACGGGCTGTCGTGAAAAAGCAGTTTGGTAATATATTCAGGCTTGTTCCTCACGCAGTCGCAGTTAAGATAATCGGCGAAATGAACCTCGTCTAAAAGAGTGATCAGTTCATTTATTTCGGGTGAAGCATCATATTTGTTTATATCTTCACCAATAAAAATCCTGAATGCTATATCGAACAGATTTTCCGTGAACGAAAGAGGATGAACGTGACCCGCATCGCCCCAGTCGGTGATCATAAAACCGAAAGCATCAAGCTCATCAGCCCGCTTTTTCATAAGTTTAAAATTCCTGAGCGCATAATCATATCTCGGGAAAAAGCTTTTCCACGTGTTCGTTCCCGGACAGACCAGTATCTTCGCATCGATATTTTTGTATGAATCAGGCATATCCTTGAAATCGTAGTTCCAGTAGCATACGATAATATCTTTACCAAGCTTTTTTAATACTTCCGGATTTTTATCTATCATATCGCCCCACAGAACGATCTTCTTACCGTATTTGGCCGCCAGGTTCTTTAAGTTGAGTATGTGGGTCAGAAAAAGATCGTCTTTCGAAATGAACTCAAGAAGGTGTTTGCTTTTTCCCGAGGCCATGTCATATACCTCATCCCCGCCGATATGAATGTATTCCGAATTGAAGGATTCTGCTGCTCTTCTGTATAGATCGTCGATCAGAATATAAGTCTGATCAGAAACTGAAACTGACCATTTCATGTCGGATTCAGCGAGATAAGAATATTCATCCCATTTTAAAATATGGAACATGTGCCCGAATGACTGAATAAGCGGCACAAGTGAAATGTTCAGCTTCTGAGCGTAAGAAGAAAGTTTCTTAAACTCATTCATATCGTACCCGTCAGCCTCGATCCCTATTCTCGGATGCTCGGGTAGTTTAAAAGTGTGCTCTATGTTAAAAAATACTGTATCATAGCCTGAATCAGATATCTTTTTCAGCATCTTCTTCATTCTTTCAAACTTAGGTACGCGGAACCTCGAAATATCTATCATGCAGGCTTTCATTTTAAAATCGGTCATAATTTTAACTCCTGAAAATAAGTTTGAAAATTTAAGACTATAATTCGTTAAATTCAATTTAAAAAAGTAAAAAAGATTTTTCTATTTTATGTTGTATCCCTCAAGAGGCTTGAACATTTCTTTGTCAGATTCGAATTCGGTTCCGGTATATTCAGCCCTTTTGAACTGATCTGCTGAAATATTTTCATAGCCCATTAATATTTTTTCGGAGGGATCGACGTAATAAAACAGCTGCCCTTTGACTTCCGTGCCTCTTGTATCAGTCTGATATTTATCGCACTGAACGCCAGCGAAATTTCCGCTTCCGACCAGCTCCAGGGTCTCATCCTCAGCAGGCCTGAAAGGTTTTTCAGGCGCGCTTGCCGCATCAGGTGTAGTTGCCATGCCTGTTTTAGTCAAATTATCATATATATATATCTTTTCCTCATCATTTTCGTATATAAACAAAACTATCCCGCTGCCTGACTCAGTACGTACATTTCCTTCGTCGTCACAATATATTTTATATGCTTCTCCTTTGATGCCCGGAAAATTAGTTGTAAATTTCACATCCGCAGAAAATCCTTCCGACCACATATCAGGCGTGATTATCTCATTAGCTGTGAATTTATCACCTGCAAAAAGCGCTGCCGACATAGTAAATAACAGAACATAACCTTTCATAAGCTCTCCGGAAAAATAATTATTAATATAAGTATAATTCTGATTTTCAATCAAGTAAAAATAATATTTTTTAGTCAGAACCTTCTGATTTTATTCCCATATCCTGACTTCGAAAAAGCCTTCGGAATCAGCGGATCCTCTGTACATACCTTTTGAATTAAATGAATATGCGTGATCCCCGTATTTATCGACAGCAATAAGTCCGCCGGTATCAGGCTTTAGTATCTTTACTGTAAAATGATCTAGAGCCTCTTTAATGTTCATTTTCTTGTATTTTATCAGCGAATGAATTTCGTGTCCCGCTACCGTGCGCATGAATTCCTCTCCTGTCCCGGTGCACGAAACGGCGCAGGTTTCATTATCGGCATAAGTTCCTGAACCTATGATCGGCGTATCCCCTATTCTGCCGTATTTCTTGTTCGTCATACCGCCTGTAGATGTAGCCGCGGCCAGATCTCCGTAAATATCTCTGGCAACACATCCCACTGTTCCTTTAGCAGAATTTGTAAGATCCGAAGAATGATCAAGCGCAGTAATATCCTTTTCTTTCATTTTCAGCCACTGATCGTATCTTTTCTGCGTAAAAAAATATGAATTCCTGACGAATTTCATTCCGTGCTGTTTAGCGAATTTTTCCGCTCCGTCACCGCATAATAAAATGTGCGGACTTTTCTCCATGACGATCCTGGCAAGGCTTATCGGATTTTTAATTCTGGTCACGCAGGTTACGGCGCCGCACGATCTGTCTCTTCCGTCCATTATAGCGGCATTTAGTTCGTTTCTTCCTTCGCTGTTGAATACCGCTCCTTTTCCGGCGTTAAAAAGCGGACAGTCCTCGAATTTATTAACTACAAGTTCAACTGTATCGAGCGCCGTATGTCTTTTTTCTAAAAGTTCTTTACCATACTGAAGTATATCTTTTAAGGCATATATGTATTCCTTTTTGTCCTTCTCAGGCACGGTTTTCGGTATCGCACCCGCTCCGCCGTGAATCGCGATCGAATATTTAAACTTTTTATCCATAATGACCCCCGTCTTTTTTAGAACAATCCGGAATATATATAAAAAATATTCAAATAGAAATCATTGATTTTATGCTTATTCATTACTACATTAATCAAAAATGGAGGGAGTTTGGACATAAAATATTCCATAGTAAAAAGCGCGGACCCTGTTCAGATCAGGGATCTTTACATGCAGGCCGGATGGTGGAATAAGGAGAACGACAGTAAAGATGATTATGTGGCAACTATTATTAAAAATACTTATCTGTTCGCTATCGCCGAAGCTGACGGCAGAATCATAGGCATGGGCAGAGCTATCAGCGAAGGTGTCAGTGACGCATATATTCAGGATGTAACTGTTTTAAAAGAATACAGAAAAAAAGGGATCGGAAGCAGAATAATACAGATTCTCGTAGATAAATTAAGATCAGACAACATAAGCTGGATCGGACTTATTTCTGAACCGGGGGCCGAGAAATTTTATACCGATCTCGGATTTGAAGAAATGAAAGGATATACACCGTTTTTATTTAAAACAGAAGGGAAAAAGTGACAAAGGACAGACTTGAATTAGAGAAGTTCAAAGATATAGGATCTGAAGATCTTGATATAATAGAGAATTACCTTAAAAAATACAAATATGAAACTTGTGATTATAATATAGTTAATCTTTTTTCATGGGGTCATTTTCTGAACGTAAGATGGCGTATGTATAAAGACAGACTCCTGTTCTTCAATTTTACATCGGGATTAATGCTTTATCCTCTTGGAGATCCTTTTTCGGCAACGGAGATGAAAGATCTTTCAGATATGATAAAAAATGACGGATATCCGGGTAATTTCGTTTCCGTACCTGAAAAATATATACAGGACAATCCGTCTATTAGTGATCATTTTTTGCCTGCTTATGATGAAGGCAATTCAGATTACATCTATCTGTCAGAGCATCTCGCACTCCTGCCCGGTAAAAAACTGCATAAAAAGAAAAATCTTGTGTCTCAATTTAAAAGAAATTATACTTATGAAATCGAAACTTTCAACAAGAAACACATTGAATTATGCGCGGCATTGTCAATAAAATGGTGCAGAGAAACAAGTGAAATGTGCGATGATGAAAGAAAGCTTGAACTTAATGTGCTTCATAGAGCCATGACCTGCAGCGATATCATTGATCTCAAAGGTATCCTGATCTTAACTTCAGGAAAACTAGCGGCTTTTTCACTCTACAGCGAATTAAACGAAAATACCGCCGATATTCATTTTGAGAAGTATGATCCGGATATTAAAGGATCCGGTCAGATCATCAATCAGGAAACGGCGTCCTATCTAAAAGAAAGATATAAATTCATCAACAGAGAGCAGGATATGGGAAAAGAAGGCTTGAGAAAAGCAAAACTTTCTTATGAACCTGAACGAATTATTCCGAGTTACAGATTTGTCAGAAAATAAAAAATCATTTGACAAACAAAATTTTAATTCGCAAATTTGGCACTATGAAAAACGAAAAGTTAACTATAGGGTTCATTTTTAAAGCAGGTTTTGGCTGAGGCAGATCAAATCCTAAACTGGTGGCTTTCGTGTAAGGTTTTTCTTTGTTTCTTTGTTGTAAATTCAATACTGCATATACGAAAACACGATTTTAAAAAATTAAATTAAAAAATTAAAACGGAGTTATTATTATATGAAAAAGAATTTTTTCAGCACAAAAGCAGGAATTATTACTGCAGGTACTATGATCGGCATAATCGCTGCGCTGCTTCAGTATTTCGGTAATCCCAAGAACATGGGATTTTGTATCGCATGTTTCGAAAGAGACATTGCAGGATCACTCGGACTTCACAGGGCAGATATCGTTCAGTACATCAGGCCTGAGATCGTCGGCATAATGCTTGGTGCGCTTCTGATCTCTTTGATCAAGGGAGAATTCAAACCTAGAGGAGGATCGTCAACCGTGATCAGATTCTTTTTGGGAGTGTTCGCGATGATAGGTGCTTTGGTATTTTTAGGTTGTCCCTGGAGAGCATTCATAAGGCTTGCTGGCGGAGACTGGAACGCGATACTGGGCATCTTGGGTTTAATAGCCGGTGTAGGCATAGGATCGTACTTCATTAAGCAGGGATACAGCCTTGGAAGGAGCCACACTCAAAGCAGACCTGCAGGCTATGTCTTGCCCGTATTCATGCTATTTCTCTTCGCACTGCTGGTTATTAATTTTCCAAAACTATTCAACAGCGTTACAGGACCAGGATCAATGAAAGCGCCGTTCATCATAAGCATAATCGCCGGGCTGATGGTTGGCGGACTTGCTCAGAGAAGCCGTTTCTGCACTATGGGTTCAATACGTGATATAATTCTTGTTAAAGATTTTCATCTTATATTAGGAGTCGCCGCATTCACTCTGTCAGTTTTAGTTATGAACATGCTTCTCGGTCAGTTCAACGCGGGATTTGAAAATCAGCCTATTGCACACAATATGCACATCTGGAACTTTCTGGGAATGATGCTTTCTGGCTTCGCTTTTGCACTTTCGGGAGGATGTCCGGGCAGGCAGCTCGTTCTTTCAGGTGAAGGCGACACTGACGCCGGAATTTTTGTAATGGGTATGATAGTAGGAGCGGGGTTTACACATAATTTCGCGATGGCAAGCTCGCCTTCAGGAATAGGCCAGTTCGGAATGTGGGGAACTATAATAGGACTGGTCTTCACTTTCGCGATAGCCATAACTATGACGCAAAAAAGAAAATCAGCTTAAAAAAAGGAGTCAACTATTAATAAAATGAATTTTTAGAACCGCCCAAAACCCGTTCATTGACATAGTCAAGACAGTCCAAAAAAATCACGCTATTTCAAAGAGCATAAGACATTGATATTATGGCTAAGCATTCGCAG
>JAKQBN010000038.1 GCA_029559475.1 bacterium | reverse complement strand
CTGAAATCATCAGAGTCCATTTTAAACTTAAAATGAACAGGCTTGATCTTACTGTGATCAAGAATGCATACATCGAAGCTCGACTTCGAGATGTCTATGCCTACGAAAGTAGTGTACATGCACCCTCCTTAGGTTAGTTTTAATTAGCAAGGTATTGCTGTTATCCAATCTCCATATTGACTGAGGCTATTACGCCTAACCAACTTAACGGGATTAACAGCAAGCAGCTGACTCCTTTAGAGGTTTGTTCGTAAACAGGGACCTAGAAAACATGAGGCTGTCTTGCTATTACAAATTTAATTAAAAACTTAACGAAATTTAAACAAAAAATAAGTAGGAGATATAATTGGACGCAACTGACATTATAATAAAATTCGTCATGCCGCCGCTGCTTGGGGCTCTGATCGGTCTGTTTACAAATTACCTAGCCATAAAGATGCTTTTCAGGCCTTTTAAACCGAAATATATATTTGGAATAAGAATACCTTTCACTCCAGGGGTAATTCCCAAAGAGCATCAGAAACTCGCAGAAAAAATTGGCGCTACTGTCGGTGATCATCTACTTTCGAACGAATCTCTTCACGAACTTTTTAAAAAGGAAGCTGTCAGAAAAAAAATCTCTGAAGCTCTCGATAAAATGTACGGTCAGTTCGGAATGCTTTCCGCTTTCATTACTGCAGATATCAGAAAAATGATCTCAGATAAAGTGATAGAAATGATGGACAGCGAACTGCCCGCAGTGATTAGTGAACTGGATATAAAAGCTACAGTAGAAGAAAAAGTAAAGGATTTCTCGTTAGAAAAACTGGAAAGTCTTATTCTTAGCGTCACTAAAACCCAGCTTGCATATGTAACGTATTTCGGAGGTGTTCTCGGATTCATAATAGGCTGCGCACAGTTTTTAACATATTTAATTTAAAAAAAGAGTTCTTTATGGCAAAAGCAAAACCCAAAAAAACAAAAAAAAGCAGATCAGGCGGTTTCTTCGCTAAGCTGTTCGATATCATCATAGCGCTTATAATAATCGGTCTTGTAGCCTCCGCCGCATGGTACTGGTTCTATTACAGTGAAAAGAACGGCAGCGCGATAAAGGATAAAATAAAAGGTTTTTATCCCGGCAGCAGTACTGAAGTTGAAAGCCCGGTTAAGAAGATCAAAAAAAAATCCGAGATACCGAAAATTGATGAAAAAGCCGATGATGAGGAATGGGATAAAGAGCACGAAGATTATATCGAAGCTGATGAAATGAGCGACCAGTTCGAAGATGAAATAATATCAAATATTTCAGACAGCGAAAAGACCGGAGAGAGCGCCGGGGATAAAAGATCAAGCGGGAAATAGCTGCAACTGTGAGCGGAAAGAGAATAATATTCGCTGTTTTCGATGAACTTCACAGAGAGTACAGAGGTTATAAGACAGCTTTAACTTTTAAAAAAGCCGGTTACAGTGTAAAGGTGATCGGCATCAGATATAATATAGATAAACTCAGCGGATGGGAAGATATACCCCACAGGCGGATCTCTATAAATAAAAAAGTTCCGCTGATTTTGAATATGTTAGTATTCTGGTTAAGGCTACTGCATAAGCTTCTAAAAGAAAAGTGCGACATCATTTACAGTCACGACATTTTTCCATTACTACCGGTATATATTGTTTCAAAACTTAAGAAGGTGCCTTATATCTACGACGCGCATGAATTCTGGCACGGGAATTCGCAGGTGGAGAACAGACCTGCGGCTAAGAAATTCTGGACAAGCTATGAAAGATTTTTTATTAAAAGAGCCAAGAGCGTTATTACTGTTTCGGCTCCTATAGCTGAGGAACTGGAAAATATATATGGTTTGAAAAATGTGCGTGTGGTAACAAATCTTCCTATTGAAAAGGAAATTCCTCAAAACAGAACCATGATTCACGATCTGCTGGGTCTTGAAAAAGATACTAAGATCGTTATGTATCAGGGTTCGTTTCTTATAAATAACGGTCTTGACGATATAATAAGGACTTTTGCAGGTGTTGAAAAAAAGGCTGTACTTGTACTTGCCGGATCAGGTTCTGAAAAAGACAGCCTTGTGAGACTGACTGAAGAAACTGGTCTGTCAGATAGAGTTTTTTTCATCGGCCCGTTCTCTCACGGGGAGCTGATCAGATATACTGTCTGCGCAGATATAGGCTTATGCCTGATCAGGAACAGCGGCAAAAGCTATTACTATTCCGCGCCGAATAAGATGTTCGAGTTCATTCAGGCAGGCGTTCCGCAGATAGCTTCAGATTTTCCTGAAATGAAAAAATATGTGGCCGGTATGAACACCGGGATAAATATTGACCCGTCGGATAAAGATAAGATAACAAAAAGCATAAATATTTTGTTAAATGATCCTGCTCTCTACATCACTTTAAGAAACTCATGTTTAAAAAGCGGACCTGAGCTCGTATGGGAAAACATAGAGAACATCCTTACGGAATCAGTCCTATAATAATATTGTTTTTTTTAATGACAAGATAATATTTATTATTTATATTCATAATGTTTAAATATAAAGCGCTTAATTAAGTAAGGGTAAAGACGTGAATAATAAATATATCAATGTGGTTAACATAATTACTCTCTCGAGAGTAGCTCTTACTCTGCTTGGTGTGCTTTTGATCTTCAGCGGGAATATAAAACTTCTGATAATCGCCTATATTATTATGAGTCTGTCCGAAGTATCCGATATAATAGACGGATACGTTGCCAGAAGGGATAAATTAGTAACCGATCTAGGAAAGATCCTCGATCCTCTTTCAGATTCTATTTCCAGATTCTTTTATTTTTTCGCGCTTGCTTACAACGGACTTTTCCCGATATGGTTCATGATATTCTTTTTCTTCAGAGACATTATCGTTGCCTATATCAGGATCTTCGCGTCTTTTTCGGGAACGGTAATGAGCGCAAGATTATCAGGAAAGATCAAAGGCGGAGTTCAGTTCGCGGGGGTCTATCTTCTGATGTACTCTCTGATGATAAACACAATTCAGAACGGAGCTAAACTGTCTCCTGCATTTCTATACAGCGCTGCAATAATCGGGATAGGAATAAATATTCTGGTCGTTCTGTATTTCAGAATAAAAGGCGGACTTTTAACTACGATCCTTGTTCTTATGGCTGTTCTTGGCGGAATGCTCGTTTCTCTTAATTTCATTAACTTTACAGTAAATTATCTTACGACTTTCACTATCTCTTTTATAGTGATAGGCGTGACTCTGTACTCGCTTGTGGATTATCTGTTCAGCCTTGATCCTACCATAAAAAAAAGGTACAATGTTCTTACGGGTATATCGCTGATAGTGATGATGTTCATTATATCGCCGTATTTTCTTGACCTTGTTAAAAACAAATTCGAAAGCGGAGCAGAAGATATATCGTGGGAAAGTTATAATTTTCCCGATATTGAAAAGACGGACGGGCTGAAGATCAGAGGCGTCATAACATGCGGTGAAAAACTTGTAGTAGCAGCATCAAAAGTTCATGATATTTCTAGGCTATACATTTTCAGCGGACTCGGCAGCACAGACTGCGAATTCAGTGTAGATATGCCGGAACCTATCACGAACATCAAGGATATAGAGCAGATCGGTGATTTTATATATTTGATCGATGATAATCTGAATACTGTAATACAGTTGGATATGAATGAGCTTTTAAACAACAGACAAGTAAAGATCACCAAGGAATTCTACACGGGATTCACTTCCTCAGCGACGCTATGCGCTGTTACTTTCAATTCAATGAACTATCTTGTTATAAACGATTATATTTATTCAGGAAATCTTCATTTCTGCCTTATCGACGGCCTGAGCCAGAGCAGTGATCTTATAGTTCAGACGAACTTTAAAATGAAAAGCGAGTTCTATATAAAGAACCTGTACAGTTCAGGGGGCTACATCTACATCCTCGCTAACAAGATAGGCAAGGACCTTATATATCAGGTGGCACTTGAAAGGGCAGTGTTCGCGGGCAATATCCAGAGCGGGATAGTAAAAATTGTTAAAGCTCCCGAAACGGATCTGATAGGGATAAGTCTCCTTGACGACAGGCTTGTGTCCTATGGTAACAGAAGCAAAAAGATATTCGTTGAATACAAAAAGTAAACGGAGAGTTATTGGAAAGCAGGATAGTATTTACAGATTTCGACGGAACATTCATAAAAGGCGATTCGTATATCAGATCGCTTCTTTTCTTTTCCGGCTATCTGAATTTCTTTAAAACCTCTCCCGAACTTATATTCATAGTTATTGAGTATTTTTTGAAATTTATAACCAGGGACGAAGCTAAAAGGCGCAGCTTTGAAGCGGTTTTCAGAGGAATGAATACGGATCACATTGAAAAGAAACTTGAGGATTTTTACTTCCAGATGCACGTTTTTCCCAAAGTCAAAAAAAAGATCGGCGAGCTGCGCGACGCCGGTTGTAAAATAATTATCGTTACAGCTTCACCTGACATTTACATGAACTATATGGCGAAAAAATTCAGTTTTGACGGCTGCATTTGTACAGAGAGCGAAAAGGAAGGGAACATACTTACGGGAAAGCTTAAAGGAAAGAACTGCAATTACGCGGAAAAAGTGTCAAGAATAAAAAATTCCGAATATTTTAATCCCGACGCTCAGATAATCGTGTTCGGGAATTCAAGAGGAGATGAGGAAATGTTCAAGATATCAACTGAATTTTATTTTGTGGATAAAATCGGAAACATAAAAAAAGGAAAGACCCCATGGTAAAAATTAAACAGGCCGATCTTATAAAATATCAGAAAAACATGAAGAACGTAAGGATCGCGGTTATAGGCGATGTCATGCTTGATATTTATTACTGGGGAAAAACCGAAAGGATCTCTCCGGAAGCTCCAGTGCCGGTCGTAAATATTACAGACGAGGAGATCAAGCCGGGGGGAGCAGCCAACGTAGCTCTGAACATCAAATCGCTCGGAGCCGAACCGATGATGTTCGGTATTATAGGAAGCGATCTGTACGGAGTACACTTCGTCGATAATCTGACGGAAAACAGGATCGACGTTAAGTACATACTCGTCGACAGTAAAAGACCTACAACAGTAAAAACAAGGATACTGGCATCAAATCAGCATGTTGTCAGATTCGATAAAGAAAATTCAGCGGACATTTCAAAGAAGAACGAGAACAAGCTTCTTTCGCTGATCGAAAAGAACATTGACGGCGTTAATGCGGTGATATTTGAAGATTATAATAAAGGCCTGCTGACTCCAAGAGTGATCAGATCCGTAATTGAAATGTGCAGAAAGAGGAACATAATAACATCCGTAGATCCCAAGATAAAAAACATTCTATCATACAAAGGCGTAACGATATTCAAGCCGAATCTGAGAGAAACCGAAGATATACTTAAGAGGAAGATCAAAACAGAACTTGAGATCGAGAAAGCCGGTGCTGATCTTATGGAGAAATTAGATCTTAAAAAGCTTGTAATAACATTAAGCGAAAGAGGAATGGCGGTCTTCAACGAGAATGCCATAATGGATATAATACCTGCAAGATCAGCAAAGATCGCCAACGTTTCAGGCGCCGGAGATACTGTAATAGCAACACTTGTCAGCTTTCTCTGTGCGGGAGCGACTTTTAATGAAGCCTGCACTATAGCTAATTATGCCGCTTCGATAGTAGTGGAAGATGTTAGCATAATACCCGTTGATCCTAAAGTCCTTTCGTTAAGGCTTTCAGAATCTGGGGGATTAATTGGAAAATAAATGATAATTTCACGTGATCAGCTGAAATATATTGCCTCAGGGCATAAAAAGAAAGGTCTCAGAATTGTTTTTACCAACGGCGTCTTCGATATTATTCACAGAGGCCATGCCGAATATCTGGCAGCCTCAAAGAAAGCAGGAGATGTTCTTATCGTCGGGATCAACTCCGACAGTTCCGTAAAAAGGCTGAAAGGCAATGACCGTCCCGTTAACTGTCAGGAAGACAGGATGATCGTGCTTGATTCTTTAAAGCCCGTGGATTATACTGTTCTTTTCGAGGAGGACTCGCCGTTGGGCCTTATAGAGGCTGTAAATCCTGACGTTCTGGTAAAAGGGGGAGATTACGATCCCTCCGTCACGGATCCTTCCGATAAAAAATATATTGTAGGTTCTGATATAGTGAAAAAAGCGGGCGGCAGAGTGATAACGATCGAACTTGTAGCGGGCAGATCCACGACCGGTGTGATAAGGAAAATGAGGGGATCGGAATGAGCCTTCACGAGGAGATACTTAAAGCATCTAAGAAATACAAGAATAATATAGCTATTACCGACAGCTTAACGGGACAGACTTATACATACGGGCGGATGATGACGGCCGCTCTGTTATTTTCGGATGTGATAAAGAAAAAGGAAGACGAGTTTATAGGACTTATGATGCCGATGACCGCCGGTGCTTTTATCAGCCTACTCGCCGTCCTTATTTCAGGCAGAGTTCCCGTTATTATAAATTATTCCACGGGTGCGGAGAGCAATATCAAGTATGCCAGGTCAAAATGCGGATTCAATACGGTTATAACATCGAAAAAACTCTGCGAAAAACTTGAGGTTGAGCATAAAGACGGCATGATATATGTCGAAGAGATGATCGAAGCCATAAACATTTCACAGAAGATCGTCGCTGCGGCGAAATCAATACTGCCGGACTTCTTCATTGCAGGCAGATCACCTGACGATATCGCCGTGATCCTTTTTACAACAGGCAGCGAGAAAGAACCGAAGGCCGTAATGCTGACCCACGATAATATTATGTCGAACGTGGAATCTTTAAAGAAGATCTTCCATTTTGACGAAAATGATATTTTTATCGGTGTTCTGCCGCTGTTCCATATTTACGGTCTGACAACTTCATTCTTTCTCCCGCTGACCTCAGGAGCGGCGGTTAATACCTATCCTAATCCGCTGGATTATAAGAATGTGGCATACGGTATAAAGAAGAATAAAGGAACGATCATTACTGCGACGCCTACATTTTTAAGAGGTTACTGTCAGAGATCTGAACCCGGTGATTTTAGGAGTTTACGTATAATCATGGCAGGTGGAGACAAACTCACAGGATCTTTACGCGATATGTATCTGGAAAAGCACGGAGCGAAAGTACTGGAAGGATACGGTACGACCGAAACAAGTCCTGTGATATCAGTCAACACTCAGGAACATAATAGATTCGGCAGTATAGGCAAAGTTATTCCCGGCGCGGAGGTTAAGATCATTGACGTGGAGACTGAGCAGGAACTTCCTCCCGGTCAGGAAGGTAAAATATACGTTCGCGGCAGGCTTGTAATGAAAGGATATTTTTATGATCTTGAAGAAACATCGCTGCATATTCATAACGGATGGTACGATACGGGAGATATAGGAATGTTCGACAATGACGGATATCTGTGGCACAAAGGCAGACTGAAAAGGTTCGTAAAAATTGGCGGAGAGATGATCTCTCTTACCGCTATTGAAAACGCTGTTGAGAAATATATTGG
Organism: bacterium; assembly: GCA_029559475.1. Lineage (GTDB taxonomy): Bacteria > UBA4055 > UBA4055 > UBA4055 > UBA4055 > UBA12480. The sequence continues at coordinate 16,275 of JAKQBN010000038.1, read as the reverse complement.
TGAAGATCATCAGTGCTGCGCTGTCGGGCTTCCGCATGTATCGAAGGGAGCTGAAATAGCTGTCGCTGTAACTTCAGATGTTCATGAAAACGAATTAAAGAAAAAATTAAAAGCTGAACTTTCTCCGATAGCTGTTCCTAAGAGGGTGATAAAATTCAAAGAGCTTCCTCTGATGGGTAACGGCAAAGTCAATTTCAGGGCGGTTGAAGAAATGTGCAGAAGAGGAAAAGTCATTTGAAAATTATTCTTAAAATATCAGTAGTGATCTTTATTGCCGTGATCTTTTCGGACTGCGCTTATTTCAATATGTACTACAATGCGAAGGAAAGCTACAATGAAGCAGAAACTAAGCGAAAGGAAAAAAATCAGGTAGATAAAAGTCTTTACGAGAACAGCCTTAAAGAGCTTTCCAAGATCCTAGAATTCTATCCCGACAGTAAATGGGTGGATGACGCACTTCTGATGATGGGGCTGTGTTACCTCAGACAGGAGGATTATTATAAAGCGCAGAGAAAATTTACTGAACTTATTACAAATTACACGGGCTCTGAACTTATAGATCAGGCAAAGATTCATCTTGCAGAAGTAGAGATCGCTCAAAAAAATTACGCCGAGGCAAAAGAACTTATCGATAACATTAAAACTGAAAATCTCGACATCGAACCGTACGAACTTTTAAAGCTGAATGCACAGATGAATCTTTCTCTTGGAGACAGCATAAAAGCTCTTGATCTTATGACGCAGGCTTTTAAATCAGCTGAAGGTGAAGCGGAAAAGATATCTTTGATGCAGTTATCCGCGGAGCTTTCGGAAAAACTTTACGCAGACAGCACGGCTGCCGAAATTTATAAGGAACTGGCTTCACTTCATACAGAAAGAGAAAAGGTTTTTTCGAGCACGATATCATATGCAGATGCGCTATTCAGGACCGGCAGAACTGAGGAAGCAATTAAAATCCTTGAAGAATTCACCGATAATGAGATCTATGCCGATTATTCCCTTAAAGGGGACATCAGGCTTGCGAAGATGTATCTTGACAACAAAATACCGCTTAAAACCTTTAAAAAGCTCGATGAGATATTGAGAACTAATCCGAAAAATAAGGATAACGGAGCGCTTTTATCAGAGACTGCTTACTATTTCGGCGAGTATTATTTCAGGCTTATAAAGGATCTTGCATCGGCTGAAGACATGTACGATTCTAGCGGCTACTATGACCGGAGGAACGATTTTTATCAGAAAGCTGCCGCAAGGATCGGTTCGATAAGAGATTTCAGAGCGCTTAGAAAGAAATTAGAGAACTTTCAGGCTGAAAGTGATTCTACGGTCTCTAGATCAGAACGATCTGATGATCTTGTACGGAAAGATTCATTGTCACAGGACCGATCTAAAAATTCAAAAAGATCATCGGATTCTGAAAATAAAAGACTGAAGAATATAAAAGATGCTTATATTTCAGATAAGATGAAATTCGCTGAAAAAGCGTTATATGAATTCGACCTGAAAGATACGGCTATGGTCATTTTCAAAGAACTCTCAGAAGAAGTAAATTATCCGCATACCGCCTCAAAAGCGATGCTCTACATGATTCTATCGGACAGTTCGAAATACGGAGGTCTCAGCGACAGTCTTTTAAAAATATATCCCGGTACTAAAAGCGCGAATTACATAAGAATAATGAAAGGGATCGAGCCTGAAGAGGTGATCGAGGATTCAGCAGCTTATTTGTTTAACATTTCATCACAGAAATTTATCGATTCTCTGTATATGGATGCGATGAATGAATACGTTGATATCGGAACAAGATTTCCAAAAAGCCCTCTCACTCCGAAAATACTTCAGGCTGCCGGAATGATAGCAGAGAATTATATTAAAGATTATAAGAAAGCGGCTGAGATATACGGGATATTAAAAGAAGATCATTCAGGTACTCCACAGGCTCAGTTCGCTTCAAAGAAGCTCAAAAAAACTACCGATGTTCAGGAAAAGTCTGTACAAAAGGAAGAGAAGATGACCGATTCTGATATATGGTATCTGATGGACAGAAGAAATGACGGATAGAACAAATAAATATTACGGAGGTTATAAGATGAAAAAGTTCCTTGTTTTAGCAATTGTCGCGGCTACGGTATTTTTATTCTATTCATGCGACGAAGAAAGCGAAGATCCGCCGGCATTTGATAATGGATTGATGGTGACTATAGGTCAGAATCCTGCAAATTCAGGAGGTCTTGCATCGAGTAAAGAATTCACAGCCAGGAATTTCGTAAGCTGCGAATACTCGGTAACGACAGAAGGCGAGAAATACTTATTTTCAGCAAAAGATGACAACGGAGATCTATGGACAGTCAAATTTCTTTATGATCCCGTAAATGATGATTCTTTAGTTTATATGAACGAGAGCGTCAATAACAGCATCAGTCTGAAGTCAGTAGAATACGGAGATTATTACATCGATTCCAACTCTGACGAAGCGAATCATACAGTAATAAAGCTGAAAAAGATCAAACCGAATGAGATCATCGAGGCTGATTTTGAGGGATTTATTTATGTTACGGGAAGCCCTGCCGTTCCCGACACGCTCAGGGACGGATATTTTACAACGAAAAAATTTATAACACCCAGATAATTTAAAGCCGGTCTAAGACCGGCTTTTTTATTACTTATATTTTACATCTGACAGATTGTCGTCGCGTTTTCTGTCAATTAGAAGAATATAGGGATCGATCCCCGCTTTCACAGGCAGGCTGTCGGTTTCGATCAGGAATGACATTGTGTCCCTGTCGATCATATATTTTTTAATGAAAACAGGTTCGTCGTCTTTATCGAGAAGTCCTATATTGATATAATCATTCATTTTAACTTTTGTTTCTGCGCCCAGACTGTCAGCCTCGAATTTGTTTGATAAAACGGTCAGCTCAGTCGAATATTTACCGTTCTCAAGTTTAGTGCATTCGGCGGATAGGGCTTTGTTATCATAAAGAACGATTTTACCGAGCATGTCATCGAGAATATATTTTATACTGTCGGGCGTTACTTCGCTCAGATACGGCAGAATGTCGGTCGAGACCGGATACGGGTCGCTTTTGAATTTCCAGTCTGAAACGAATTTTTTTAAAGCTGAGTTCAGGCTGTCTTTTCCAATATAGTCTTCAAAAGCTGCGAAAACCACAATCCCTTTATCGTAATGAAGATAACCCTGATTCTCATTGTATAAAAGCGGCAGTTCCTTTTTAGTTTCACGGCTTCTACCTTTAAGATATGAGTCAAGGCTGTACTTTCTGAAAGTTCTGATCTCTTTTTCGTCATTTGTTTCTTTTAGAACCAGATAGCTTGAGTACTGTGCGAGAACTTCAGTTAAAAGTGTAGTTCCTTTCGTATTGGCCGAGCAGACCTGATGAGCCCACCACTGATGTCCGATCTCGTGAGCAGTGATGTAAGCCAGATAATCAACTCCTCTGTCGTTTTTGGAATTGTAATCAATGATGAAGCCGAGGTTTTCGGAATAGGGAATGGTCGTAGCGAACGACTGCGCGAATCCGCCGTAGGGAAATTCGATTATTCTCAGATTGCTGAACTGATAAGGCCCGAAATCTCTTGTAAAGACCTCCAGCGAGCTTTTCATCATCTTCATCATGTGACCGATGTTATAATCGTGCGGTTTATGATAATATATTTCCAGATCGATGCCGTTCCAGCTGTCCTTCATTATTTCATATCTGCCTGAATTTACACAGAAAAAACTTAATATGGCGGAATCTGTTCTGTACCGGTAATATTTCCTTCCGTTTTCCGACCATTCACCGATCAATCTGCCGGGAGCTACAGCAACCTGATCGGATGATGTGCTTACAACAGCTTCGAATTTCGTCCATGAGGCGTTCCCGACATAGTTCCTGTATTTTTCGAACGGGTCATCTGTAGGAGCCATTCTCTCTTTTGCAGGAAGACCGTATTTCTTTCTCTTGTGCTCATCCTCCATTTCCGCCGACGCTGTATATCCGATCTGAGGGAAATATTCAAAATTATTTATGAAAGTCCCGTTATAGTATGCACCACCGCCAGTTAAACCTTTTGCGGGATGATCAGCTTCGAATGTCATTTCTAAACTGTCGCCCGGAAACAAAGGCGAATTCAGCCTGTACGTATCGAAATGCATGTATCTGCAGCTGTCCGTATGTTCCGCGCCTGTCGAGAAATCGTATTTGTAATTTTCCGTTCTGACCGAAACGACATATATTTTCGTTATGACGCTGTCGGTCATGTTTTTCAGCTTATATACACCCGAACATCTGACAGATCTGTCTTCCGGAAAAATATCGACTGTTACTTTTGTATCGACGATCCTAGGCTGAGCGGATCTTTCAAGCCTTTTATAATCCTTCTCATACTGCACGGTATTTTTTTCCTGATCTGCGTTAGTCTCATATTTATTAAGTATGTTCTCACTATAAAATATGTAGCTGCCGAGTACTGCAAACCCAAGTCCCAGTATTGCACACGCTAAAACCGTAATTTTGTTAATCTGTGATCTGAATATTGCTATCCTCTGTCTAAAGCCGGTCTCATTTCCTCTTACCCAGAGATATCTTGAAGCAAGAAGTACGGCGCTAATGAAGAACAGCCAGTATAGTGACATTATTACGAATCTGCTTGTGTATCCGAAACCGTTAATATCGGAATAAGAAAATTCCACCATTCCGTACATATAAAGCGGATGGTTAAAATCAAGACCAGCCATGAACATCGTGCTTAAGTAAAATATCAGAACGAACATATAACCCAGGTACTTGTTATTCACGAATATATGAATCACGAAAGAGAGAAGTGCGATGAATATCAGAAAAACCGATCCGAATATCATAAAGTATTTAAAATACAATACAAGTTCGAATTCGTAATATCCGTGGAAGAGCTGTATCAGGATGCCCATAACAATGTTCGAAGCCATAAGGAAATATATCAGCACAAGCACTGATGTCAGTTTGGCGGCGAAGATCATCCCTGTTGTTACAGGCAATGCATTGAAGATTCCATCATATTTCTTGTCCCTTTCACGCCAGATGACCTCGCCGGAATATATAGCTACGATAGCGATTACGAAAACGACCATATTCTCATAAAGAAATTCTGCAACCGTCGCAGTTACAAGATAAACAGAAGTTTCGTAGCGCATTCCGATATAAAAGGAATTCATGACGGTCTGCAGGATCCAGAAAATGAAAATGCCTAAAAAGGGGCCGCTTTTAATTATATAAATGAAATTACTTATTGTTAGGCTGAAATATTTTTTTGCATCAGCTATAAATCCCGGAGCAGCTGCAGGGGCAGGCGGGACCGGTTTTTTCACCGTATCTTCCTCTTTTTCTATTTTGATATTCGAGTTATTACTTATCAGACGGAAATCGAATTTCCTGTATGCCCAGACGAAAAGCGCTGCCGCTGCCGCGAGGACAAACATTCTGTTGTATAAGTAAACGCCTGAAATTTTGAGGAGCTCAGAGTTCTTCTCGGCTATAGTAATGTACTGCGTAAAATACTCAAGTGTGAAAAGGGATACGGGGTCGAATAGCGCTACCCAGTATTTTGCATCCAGACCTACAGGCATATTGACCAAAACGGGATAGGCCATCAGCATTATTATCGTGCCGATCATTAGCGTAAGGGTATTTTTAAAATACAGGGACAATCCCATAAGAAAACTCAGCATCATAACCGAAAACGGCAAGACTGAAGTAATAAAAGGATACGAATAATTGATAAATTCGTTGGGACAGAACCTGTCGGGATTTACAAATGGCATGACAGATCCAAAATACATTCCTATAGGCACTCCGGCAAAAATATACAGAATGACTAAAAGACCCGCTGAGAACCTTCCGAGAACGAAACCGGATTTTTTTAACGGCAGCGAATAGAACCACTGATAAGTCCCGAATTCGTAATCCCTGTTGATCACTCTCGCCGCTACAGCCGCTATGAAAATTATTCCGATATAGCCGAGTATCGTTTCCATCTGATAAATATAATAGGGAGAATTCACGAATATTTTGGCTGACGATGATCCTCCGAAGGAAACATTCACTCCGGAAAAAGTCCCGCCGGCGCTTATCGTAGCCAGGAACGCGAAGAGGAACATTACGCCGAAGAATATATGAGTTGAGATCATCCTCAAAGAATATTTCAGCTCATACCTGAATATAGAGTTAAACATTTACTTCCTCCGCGTGTAAAGCACGTGTCAGACCGTTCTTTATATGATGAAAATATACATCTTCAAGGTCGGGGACAACATTAATAAAACCGTCCCCGGGATTCGAATCCGAGTATATTTTGATGAATGTTTTACCGCTGAAGAACCTTGAAGAAAGAAAGCGGTATTTTTCTTTATAAATATTTATATCTGATTTCATGATCTCTTTCTCATATATTCTGTTTTTTATTGTCTTGATGGCTTCCGAAGGTTTCGTGTTTAAAAGCAGTTGTCCTTTGTTTATTACTGCCATATTTGAGCACAGATAAGATACATCATCCACGATGTGAGTTGACAATATAACTATATGGTTCTCGCCGATCTCGGAAAGAAGGTTGTGGAACCTGTTCCTTTCCTCAGGATCAAGTCCGGCTGTAGGTTCGTCAACGATTAAAAGTTTCGGGGAATTTATCAGCGCCTGAGCTATACCGAACCGCTGTTTCATACCCCCGGAAAAAGTACCGAGCTTCTTTTTTTTGTGCTCCCACAGGTTCGTCTGATGGAACAGGGCATCAGTGGTCTCTTTTCTGTTCTTAGGGTCAGTTAAGCCTTTTAGAAGCGCAATATGATCGAGAAAATCGTCCGCTGTAACTTTCGGATCAAGGCTGAACTCCTGAGGGAGATACCCGAGTATCTCTCTTACTTTCGGTTTTTCTTTCAAAACATCTATGTCATCGAGCATGATTGTTCCGCTGTCTGCTTCCTGAAGAGTCGCGATAGTACGCATGAGAGTTGATTTGCCTGCCCCGTTCGGTCCTAACAGACCGAACATCCCGTTCGATATTTCAAGAGAAACATTCTTAAGCGCCTGAACTCCGTTAGGGTAGGTTTTTGACAGATTCTGAATAGTGAGTTTCATTTTATCCCCGAATTTTAATTTTCAACCTTTAGACTGTTAATTAACAAAAAAGTTGTCAGAAAAAATACAATAACAAAACTTTTCTTTTATTATTTGTAAAAAAAAACTTATATTTCACTGAAATAAAAAATTATCATTAATACGGGGGTATAAATTGAAGGTAATAGAAAAAGTTACAGCTTTAAGAAAACTTATGTCTGATAAAAAAATCGATGTGTTTTATATTCCGAGTTCCGATCCTCATCAGAGCGAATATGTAGCGGACAGATGGAAATCCAGAAAATGGATATCAGGATTTACGGGTTCAGCGGGAACCGTTCTTGTGACAAAAGATGATGCCGGTCTTTGGACTGACGGAAGGTACGATATTCAGGCCGATAACGAGCTGAAAGGAAGCGGGATACTTCCGTATATTACGAACACTCCCAACCCAGTTACCGTCTATGATTGGCTTAAGATCAAGTTCAGTTCGAAAAAAGAAATAAAAATAGGATTCGACGGCAAAGTTATGTCGGTTTCACAGGTTAGAGAGATAGAAAACAGCCTGAAGGAATTTAAAATTAAATTCATAAAAGAAGATCTGGTCGATAAAATATGGAAAGACAGGCCGGAAGCTCCCTGTTCAAAGATATCGACGCACGAAAAATATGCAAAGATGAGTCTACTTGAAAAAGTTAAAACGATCCGTGAAAAGATGGCTTTAGAAAAAGCTGATCACTTTATTGAGTCTTCACTTGACAATATCGCTTGGATCCTTAATATCAGAGGTAGAGACATTCCGATCTCTCCGGTATCTGTTTCCCATCTGATAGTTTCCAAAGATAAGATCAGTTATTTTGTTGACAAAAGAAAAGTCGATAAGAAAGTCATGGATTATTTTAAAGTCAATGGCGTTGATCTGTATGATTATGAGGCCATAAATTCATTCATAAAAAAAGAAATGAATAATAAATGCGCTGTAATGTTCGATCCTTCAAGAACAAGCAAAGAAGCTTATGATTCTATTCCTGAAAAAGCTGCAATGATAGAGAAAACCGATCCCGTAATTTTATTGAAAAGCATCAAGGATCCTGTCGAGATCAGGAATATGAAGAAAGCGCTTATAATAGACAGCGTAGTGCTAGTTAAATTTCAGATATGGCTCGAAAAGAATCTCGGAAGAAAAAAATTGTCCGAGCTTGATGTTTCCGAATATATTACTAAGTTAAGAAAAGATCAGACGGGTTATGTAGCCGATAGTTTTAATACAATAACAGCCTACAAAGAAAACGCCGCGATGATGCATTACGCTCCGACAAAAGAAAAGCAAGCCGTTTTGAAGCCCGAGGGATTTCTTCTTGTCGATACAGGCGGTAACTATCTTGAGGGAACGACCGACACGACAAGGACTTACTCTCTCGGAAAGCTCAGCAGGGAAGAGAGGAAGGACTACACGCTAGTTCTCAAAGGTCACATTAATCTGGTCAGCACCAAATTTCTGAAAGGAACTACAGGCTACGCGCTCGATGTTCTGGCAAGACAGCCGATATGGAACGGAATGTACGACTATAAATGCGGAACGGGACATGGCGTAGGTTCATTTTTAAACGTCCACGAAGGACCGCAGAGCATCAGCCAGCGCATGATAAATGTTCCGCTTGAACCGGGCATGATAACGACAGTCGAGCCGGGGATATATAAAAAGGATAAACACGGTATAAGGATCGAGAACATGTACCTGACGAGAAATTACAGGAACACGCCGTCAGGAGAATTTTACTCAATGGAGAGCTTGACTTATGTGCCGATCGATACGAAACCCATAGTAAAATCACTGATGACTATATCCGAGTTAAAATGGCTCAACCTTTATCATTCTGCAGTATTAAAGAAACTTTCGCCTTATCTGACGAAAGCCGAAATAAAATGGCTGAGATCGAAGACCGCGAAGATATAAGCTGTAATATATTCAAATATCAGATTTTTCGGTTTTTCCATTCTGTGATGATCTCTTTCTCAATATCAGGCTTGAGTCCGGCTCTCATCTGATGATCTTCAGCCAGGCTGCCGAACCATTTTAAAGTGTCTTTTACGGTCTTTTTTACATCTCTGAATTTAAGACCCGCATTGATCGCTTTTGAGCAGTCAATCTGTTCGATCCCTGCCCATTCGCCCTTTGATTCTTCAAGAGGCAGATAGCAGTCATTTTCGCTTAATTGGCGGGCAAGAAATTTCCCGGGCATCTTTATAAGGTTTACATCTTTCTTCGCGAAATGAATGCATATATCAAGCAATTCCTGAAAAGTAAATCTGTTCTTTGGTCCGGTCGCATTGAAAATCCCTGTTTTATTTTTCTCGAGCAGCAATATTATAAAATCCGCAAGATCTCTGACATCAATAAACTGGATGGGATAATTTGTTGTTTTCGGGATTATGATATTTCCGCCTTTTTGAATTCTAACAGGCCAGTAGGTGAATCTATCGGAATAATCATCAGGCCCGACGATCAGACCGGGGCGGATGATGACATTTCTTTTCGGAAAGTGTTTTTTTACTCTTGCTTCGCAGTGTGCCTTCAAAGCTCCGTAGGTTTCGTTCGTCAGTGTTTCTTTATCTTCAGTTTCAAGTGAAGCAAGCTTAGAACGCTCGTTAATTCCGGGTTTAGAAAAATCTTTATATGCGGATATAGATGAAATAAAGACATAAGTTTTAACGTTCTTAGAAAGTATTTCAGCGGATTTTTCAACTATGCGTGGTATATAACCGCAGGTGTCTATTACCGCGTCCCATTTTCTGCCCTGAAGGATCTCAAGATCAGAATCGCGGTCTCCTTTGATCTTTTCGGTCTCAGGAAATAGTTCTGAACTGTGCTTTCCGCGGTTGAATAAAGTGATTTCATGCCCGTTCTTCAAAGCTCTCTCAACGATATGTTTTCCCAAAAACAACGTTCCGCCCAAAACAAGTATTTTCATTTTTCCATCTCCCTATTCTAAAGGCTCTTTCAGAAATCTGCTGTCATATTTTTGCGTTTACAAAGTAAGTTCAATTATTTTAAAAAGCAAACTGAAAAGATTAATTTATTATTGGTTTTCAGACTACTCCTTCACGCACTTCATCGAGAATGTCAGTGGAAGATCTTTTCCTTCGAGTATCCAATAGCCATCATCGTTCTTTACCATATCAGGATACCTGTTCCAGCTCATCAAGGGATATTCTTTGAACGATGTGATCCTGAGCCCGTTATCTACTGCGGCCATGATGAAATCGCTGACTGGATGAGCCCACTCATACTGGGTCGTGTTGTTCATTTTTTCTTCGCCGTCGGTATATGTATAGTCCTCCTCATATCTGTGAGGCCCGTCGTTGAAGTACGGTCCGATCATCTCAAGTTCTTTCTTTTCTTCGTCGTATTCGAAAAGATCATTGAAGGGGTGACCGTCGAGTATGACAAGTTTGCCTCCTGGTTTAAGGAAGTGCGAAGCAATTTCAAACCACCTGTTCAGATCCGGTATCCAGCAGAATACTCCGTATGATGCGAACACTATGTCGAATTTGCCTTCGAGGTTCTTATCAAGCTCAAGCACATTCGAGCATACGAATTTTGCATCGAGTCCGGCTTTTTGAGCCAGCTCATTCGCCAGCTCAATAGCCTTGTCAGAAAAATCCGCCCCGGTTACTTCCGCGCCCAGCCTGGCCAGTGATAGAGTGGACATCCCGAAATGACACTGAAGGTGAAGTAACTTTTTCCCTTTCACATCTTCAAGCTCTTCCAGTTCCAGCCTGTCTAAAGAACTTTTTCCTTTCAGAAATCCTTCAACATCATAGAATTTAGATTTCTTATGAATGCCGACTCTCTCATTCCAGTTTTTCTTATTCGATTCAATATATTCGTTCATTTTTTTTAATCTCCTTATTTTTCAAACCTCACATTCTGCAGGTCGATCAGATTCTCTTCCGTCAACTCAATATCCGAAAATATTATGAACTTGGGCGGAAATACCTTCGTTTCACCGTTCTTTATTTTACGGCCTTCGTTAAAATTGTTCATAATGACCGCGTTATCCGAATAAAACCAGCAGCGTGATACAGGGTCGGCGTTATAATAATGAAGATGTTCCTTTCTGATCTTATTCGTAAAAGATATCAAATTTGAATTTATTGACGAATCTACAGCCTCATATCCGCACTTTAACATATTTTCTCTGCCCTTATCCGCCATATTTGCAATTATATTTTTCAGATCATCGTCGGGATTGATATAGATAGCCCCGCTCATTTGATGATAATCTTTATAATAGCCCGTCTTATTCGAAATGTCCGTATAAAGTGCAAGGACAGGTATTTCAGGCTTCATTAAGAAGAACTGCCGTATCGTCAGCCCTTTCATACCGTCGAATTTCTTTATAGCCGTAACCAGCTCAATTCCTTCCCATTTGTTTCCCAGCGAATCAGTTTTATTTACGAACGAGGATAGAGTTTTCTCCGCGATTATATGATGTTCTTTGAGTCCTCCCGGTCTGCTCTGAATACCGCCGAACCATGAATTCCACCACGATTTGTTCGTCCTTTCGGGATAATCCGAAGCGAGCCATTCTCGACCTTTAAAGGTCAATGAAAATACTGCAGGCGCGAATTCTGGCGATGATTTTATTTTCAGAATGCCGTTATCTGCTTTAAAGACAGTGTTTTCTCCCTCTTTGACTTTCTCCGTCTTAACTGAACCTTTACCGCATATAAAGACCGCTTTGGTTTTTTTCAGTTCCCTCGAATAATAATCTGCGTTTGCTGTTATAATCTCGATCGGATCTTTTCCTTTGAATTTAAACCCGAAATCAACTTTGTGAACTTTGTCTTCCGTAACGGCTTTATGAACTTTAGTTAAAGCGGTATCATTAACAGAACTGATCTTAACTGTTGCATCAATAGGCTTGTCTTTATGATCAATAAATGAACCGCTGACTTTTTTATCGCTGAAGGGATTTCCAGCATTGATCTCAAGATCAAAACTGTCGTAAGTTCTTTGCTGCTCAAAGTGTTTCTTTAGTGCGAACTCACGCACATCTTTTACTGTTTCGAAAACATCGATCGCGAATATTACAGGATCGCTTTTGGTCTTTCCTCCGCGGGTAAATTTATGCTCAGCGGACAGGAACCATGAACATAAATTCATCTTAAAGTTCTCCGGCCATATCAACGCAATTGAATGTTTATCATCTTGCGCGAACATCCAGTTCTCTGAGATCTTTTCATTATTCAGAAAATCGAGCGCTGTGTCACCGTATGCATTCTGATCATATTTGTGAAGTTTTCCGTTGTAAGGAACTATGACTTTATGCCGCCTGAAATTCAGATCGCAGGTGACATATATTTCTTCAAAACCTTTCGGAAAACTTATGATCTCAAACCACTGTTCGAGCATTCCGCTTTGGTTTAGTTTGTAATTATTGGAAAATTCACAACCCGGAAAATCCTCAGATCTGAAGAAAGCCTTTAGATGAGTTGCATTATCTGATCCGATGAATTCGGTTTTATATGGCGCTTTTCTGACGAATTCAGATGAATACGGTTTTCCGATCTTGGGGGCTGAGTTGTATCCGTAAGTATCGGAAAGTGATTCCCAGAATACCATTTCGTTAAAATCAACATCTTTGTCAATTCTTACGCAGTATTTTCCCAAAGACATGTAATAGCTTTTACTTGTTTCGCCGTATACTTTTCCGTCATAAGTATTCCATGCGAGTTCAAACTTCTGTTTGTATGAATATTTACTGCGGTCTTTGAATTTCGCTGTAATTTCAATATCTTTGCTGATAAGTACTGAACCGCGAGGTACGGTTTTTATTACAACTGTGTTCCTTTCTCCTTTTTTGAGAGAAAAGGTGTTATTGTACTTCGAGAACTCTATTTCAGGAACTTTAGGCAGTTTTATTGTGAATTTACATTCCTCATCAAAATTGTTTTCGACATCAAGATACAATTCTTTTTCTATTCCGGCATGCACAAGAGTGAAATTACCATTGGCTTTCAGCTTGAGCGGGAACTGAGGATTTATTCCTGTCTTGAAGATGACTTTCTTGCCATTCACTGATATTTCGGACATTACGCAGGGATGGGTCTGCCAGATACTCTGATCTATTTCTATCTTATCGAGATTAAATTTAGCTTCAACGTTCTTTTTCCCTTTGACATTCCCGTTGAAATCAGCCTGTGTCTTAATATTCTTATCGGTCAACCCCTTGATCCCGACTTCTAGCTTTTTACCTGTCTTATTTACGATCTCATAGCTGATCGTATAATCTTTCCCGAAAACGAGCTTGTTCTTAATTACGCTTGATGTAATAGAATAATCGTCAGTTTCGATACGCCTGATACCTCTGCCTGTTTTCTCAAATTCGACGAGAAGGTTATTACCGTCATATTGCCATGAATAAGTCAGATAGTCAAAACCGTTCTCAGACACGCCGTCGGGAATAAGGTCGATCTTACGGTTTGAATCGTCATACCAATCAGCTTTTTTAAAGAAATCTCTGAATAATTCCGCCTGAACCACGGTCGGTATAAAATTCATAAGATGGGTCGAACCGCCTTCCATCTGCTCCCAGAAGAAGCCGCATTTTTTATACATCGGAACAGCCTTGGTATTGCCTGCCCAAGTAAAAAGGTCGATCCTCGGATAACCGAGTTCAATAGTTCTTTCAACTGATTTCTTAACAAGCATTTTTCCTGCTTTCTTACCGTGATACGCGGGGTCAACGTTCAACAGGTCAACATAAAGCGTATTCTCTTCAGCAAAATATTTTGATAGTTTGCAATATCCGATAACTTTTTCGCCGTCAAGCGCGAGATAAAGATTTAAGTGCGATGAAATTGCTTCTTTTCTAAGAACGCCTTCTTCCGTTTTATGATCCGATTCGCCGTTCCAGCCGTCCTTGCTCGCGTTCCACATGTCCGCAATCGCTTTCGCATATTTCGGGCTGTACTCGACTAATTTAAATTCTGTCATTTTGTTCTCCAATTCATTGATGTGTTTTTGTTCTGGTATTTTTCAGGGTGTTTTTGTGCGAGACCGATATTCTGAAGTAGTAAAAGTTGCCCAAATATACGGAATGTGAAAAAACTATGCAAGTATTATTTTAAAATTGTTTCAGACCCTGAGTTTCTTGAAAACATTCAGCGCATTGTCATAAAAGACTTTTTCGTGATGTTCTTCGGGAACCATAACTTTGATCAGATCGATATAAGACTTCATCGGAGCGAGCGGCCAGTCCGACCCGTAAAGGAATTTATCGTAACGGTCGGCGAAAACCATAGCCGTCCTGAAAGTATTAAGCCAGAGTTCGCTGGAGCTGAACCTGCCGAAAACCTCTTTCGTGCCAACCTGAAGACCGGAAAGATCGGAATAAACGTTCTTGTTCTTATAAACTATCTCAGCCGCATCCATCACCCACGGATTCCCCAGATGACAGATAACGATCCTAAGATCGGGATATCTCACGGCCAGTTCGTCAATATACAAAGGATGAGAATATCGCAGAAGTCCCCTGTCGCTGAAAGTATCTCCAGAATGAATAACCACCGGAAGATCGTATTTCATCGCAAGTTCGTAAACTTTTTTATAGATAGGTGATGTCACAGTGTAGTAATAATATCCGGCATAGATCTTAATCCCCGCGCAGTCGTGCCTTGTAAGTGTTTTCTCAAGGTGCATAAGATTGATCTGATCGAGCATGTGCGGATTGATCCCGGCGCAGAAATAGCTGTCATCAGGCAGAAAATCGATATCGTAAGTCATCGGCGTTTCTGTGTGTACATCCGGAAAACTTCCCGGCTCAAATTCTGAAATACCCATGCAGACGGCGGAAACGACTCCGTTCTGTTCAGCTTCCTTCATAAAGCCTGCTCTCGAATAGTCATTCCCGTTAAGCTCAGCAGCCTTCTGAAATGACGCTATCTTTGAAAAATGGAAATGCGAGTCGATGATCTTCATAATTTATTCTTCTGTTTCAGCATTTTAACATCAAGTAGATCTTTTTCTCTTCCCGTGCTCTCTTTGTTAAGGATCAAATCTTCGCAGGATATGATGGGAATATTGATCCCTTCTATATTTACGATCTTTCTTTTTGGATATGCCTGTTCAAAGTCAACACCGTCAATTACAGTTGTAATATCTATTCTTCTTGGGGCTATTCCTATCTGGAAAATTATTCCTTTTTTCTCGAAGTCTTTGGCTTCGATATTATCTGTCGGCGCACCAAATCTTGCAAGGCTCTTAAAAACTTTATTTGAGTTATCTATACTCGCTTCAACCCATATATCAATATCGCCTGTAGCTCTCGGATATCCGTATGTTCCCAAAGCGAATGCGCCTATTACCAGATATTTAACTTTTTCTTCTGATAATATTGACAGCATTTCTTTGTAATCGTCGTTCAGCATCATACCCTCCGGTAAATGACCATAGATCGCGGGTTATCTCCCATACCATTTCAAAAAGAGAAGCACTGTCAGCTATAACGAATTCTTCGTCATTCACTGAATGAGAATTTAAGATCTTCACTGCTTTTCTATCTAACTTCACTTAGATTCCTCATAGTTTTATTGTGAAATAACAACAATTAAATATAAACAAATCAGCATGATTTATCAATGTAAATAAAACTCCTCTTTTAATTGATTAAAAGTAATTTCGTAATTATATTCCTCTCATTGTTATTTAGAGTATGAAAACTGAACTGGAGAAGTTAGCTTATGAAAAAGATAGATTATATCAAAGCAGTGATCATCATTTTACCGATTATATTTATTACATATTCAGCAGGAATGTATTTTTTGAATTACTTAACTGATGGAGTAGGATCGGTGGACTTAAGAAAATCTGGTGGCACTTCAATAATTTTATGTGTTGCTTTAATACTTTTAATGAAGAGAAATGCAGATAAAAAAAGGATTCAAAACAAAGAATAACTCGGATGAAATATACGAGAGTGTAAATAATTTTTTTAGATGGCCTGTTGGAAATAGGTTTCAAGAAAACGGAGATAAGAATGGGATTTTTTTCAGGATTGTTGGGGAATGCGTCCGCAGTGAGCGTGGATGAGTTAAATAAAGAGTATGGAAAGCTGATCTGCGAGAATGAGAAGATCGAGATCGGAATTAAGCTCATCAGAGACGTGTTTATTTTTAC
>JAKQBN010000065.1 GCA_029559475.1 bacterium | reverse complement strand
TCTGTAATTCTCAATAGCCAGTTCGGCATCGGTTCTGCTTTTCTTGATATAAGCTCTGCCCATTTCATATATAGCAAACTTTTTATTAAACCTGAGATTATATTCAGCATTGGACACTATAAACGGAACAAGCGAACGGCGGAGTCTGTCATGTTCAACAGAAAGAGGATTCCTGAGACGAAGCTCTTTGTCCTCGTTGCAGAGAGTTTTATTTAGAATATCCTCACCGACGAATGAATAATTATAAACCTCAATCATATTATGAGTGCCGGTAAGTATACTCTTTACAGCGCGCTCGAATTTACGTTTTTCATTAATAGCCGGAGTTTCGCAGGCAACCATCGGCGGAACAGGTGTGATATTATCATAACCGAAAATACGCCCTATTTCTTCGACGATATCAGCTTCTATTTCGACATCCTTAGTCGCACGGTATGAAGGAACGGAAACTTTCAGATTTCCATTCTTGTTTTCAACCTTATAATCAAGCGAAGTTAAAATAGAAACAATTCTTTCGTCTGATATTTCTGCACCAAGCATGTTTCTGATGTGAGACGCGGATGTGTTTACTTCTACAGGCTTGAACGGCGACGCATAAACATCCACAAGAGGAGAAATACATTCAGCCTCAGGTATAAGCTGTTTAATCAGATCGTACGAACGCTTAATCGCAAGTACGGTAATTTCCGGATCAAGCGACTTTTCAAAACGCATTGCAGCATCAGTTCTTAATACAAAACGGTGAGCGGTTTTTCGAATATTTACCGCGTTGAAACACGCAGACTCAAGTACTATTTCTGATGTAGAATCATCGATCTCGCTGTTTGCTCCTCCCATAACTCCGGCAAGTGCAATAGGTTTTGTGCTGTCAGCGATAACGATATCGTCTTTTGTCAGTTTGTGCTCGCTTCCGTCGAGAGTCGAAAGTTTTTCTCCATTCTCTGCCATGCGGACAATTATTTTATCACCTGAAAGTTTTTTTCTGTCAAAGGCATGCATCGGCTCGCCGATTTCGCTCATCACATAATTAGTTATATCAACTATATTATTTATCGGACGCATTCCGATTGCAGAAATTCTCGCCTTCAGCCAGTCAGGAGATTCTCCGATTTTAATATTTTTTACGACAAGACCTGTGTAGCGGTATGCTGCTTCAGGGCATTTTATTTCAACAGAAAGCTTATTATCTCCGGCGAAATTATAATTCAAATCAGTAAAATAATTCTTTTTGAGTTTGCGCCCGAATATCGCTGAAAGCTCGCGCGCGAAACCGATATGTCCCCAGAGATCCGGTCTGTGTGTAATCGACTTGTTGTCTATTTCGATCCGCGTATCTACATAATCACTATATATTTCCGAAAGCGGAATTCCGAGTTTGGTATCAGCAGGAAAAATAATTATTCCGGAATGATCTTCCGAAAGTCCAAGCTCTTTCAGAGAGCATAGCATCCCGCTCGATTCAACACCGCGGATTTTAGTTTTCTTTATAATAAAGTCTTCAGAAAATTTAGTACCTTCAAGCGCAAGAGCAGCGATATCGCCGGTTTTATGATTAGGTGCGCCGCATATAAGATCATAAATTGCCGAACCGGTGTCAGCCTTCACTATAGTAAGATGATCCGAATCGGGATGTTTTTTTACTTCAAGAAGCTTTGCAGTAACAATTGTTTCGAAATGATGATTGATTTTTTCGACTCCGTCAATTTCGGCAGTCGACATTGTAAGCTTGTTCGCGATTTCATCTATTGAAAGACCTTCCAGGTCAACGAGTTCAGATAATATTTTCAGTGAAAGATACATTTTGCTCTCCTTAAAACTGTTTTAGAAAACGGATGTCGCCGCTTTGAAAATGACGGATGTCGTTAATTCCGTAGCGCATCATTATGAGACGGTTAAGCCCCAGACCGAAAGCAAATCCGGAATATTCAGAAGGATCTATTCCGCCGCTTTTTAAAACATTCGGGTGAACAAGACCGCATGGAAGAAGTTCTACCCAGCCCGACTGTTTGCATACACTGCATCCTTTTCCGCCGCAAATCAGGCAGTTTATATCAAGCTCGAAACC
>JAKQBN010000054.1 GCA_029559475.1 bacterium | reverse complement strand
GATGATCTTAGCGCGAAATTCTTTAAAGACAGCTTAGTTCAACATAACGTAAAAAACATTAAAAAATTATATGAGAATAATAAAAGAGAAGACAAGAATAAGGTTTCATACGGAGAAGTAATAGCAGATCTTATAAAAGATGTTGAAACTATGCTTCAGAAAGCAGGAATAGAATATCAGGGAAACGACATTAACCAGGAGCTGGACGAAGTTACCGATTTTAAATCAGGTACAAGCTGTTTCTATATTAATTTAAGCTTGTCAACAAGCTACGGAAAGATCAGGAACCTTATTCAGGAGATCGAACAGAGCGAGCAGGTCATCAATATCGTTTCGATAGAGATGTTCAGAGGTAAACCGGAATCAGATTCTAAAGCCGGGGCTGGGGCTGCAAAAGATGAGGACGAGTACAATGTAAATGTTCCTGTTAATCTTAAAGCAAGGCTGGAGTTCGTAAAATATTTATAAACAAAACGGATGCATTTATAAAAAATGAAAAAATTTCCTAAAGATCAGATAATTGTAATGGTAGTCTCTTTCCTGGCGATAGTCTTTTTGGCATTTCAAGTCGTGTCTATTGACCCTTCAATGGGCAAAGAAGAACTTATCACAAAATACA
This sequence comes from bacterium, assembly GCA_029559475.1. GTDB lineage: Bacteria > UBA4055 > UBA4055 > UBA4055 > UBA4055 > UBA12480. The sequence continues at coordinate 49,010 of JAKQBN010000054.1, read as the reverse complement.
AATCAAGCGTTGACAGCGTTGTTATAGCAGACTCGCTTATAAGACAGTTCGTCCAGGCCGCTGCTATAAATTCAAAAGATATTTACAATCTAAAATCTGTAAAAATTAAAAAACAAGTTCAGGAAACAGAATCGACTGATTCTGTGAAAACGGTTGTTCAGAAAACAAAATGGGTCAGTTCGTTTAAACTATACGGCAGGGATAAAATTGCTTATTCTTTTTATTTTAACGGGAAAGCTAAATTTTCCATAAACGGAAGAACTCAGGAAGTTAAGGTCGGGGATGTGATAACAGTAGGCGAATCTTTCTTAAAAGAGGTTATAGAATCGACTAACGAACCTACAGGAAAAACAAAGCCAGGTAAGGAATACAGCAACAAAGTTATAGCTATAAATGAACGTGCTGTATACGTTGATAGCGAAGATAAGAAAAATGTCATCAGATTCAAACCGAATTCAGACGCGACGCTTTTCAACAGGGGACTAATGGACACATCATCGGGTGAAGAAAAAGAGTCAGGATCTGAAAAAACAGATACGCCCGGAGGAAGAAGGCCGGCGAGAGGCGGAAGATAGAAATAATCGTTTGTTGATATAATAAATTTAGGAGGTAGTATAAATGAAGAGATGTATTGTTTTAATTCTGATGATCAGTATTTCCGGGCTGGTTTTCGGTTCTAAACTTCTTTATGACACGACATCGGACAATTTCAGGACTCCGATATCTCTGACTGCTCTCGATCAGTCAGTCGCTCAGGTTCTTGACGCTTTGGCGGAAAGAGCCGGCGTTAACCTTGTGCAGAGCGAGGAAACGATAGGTAAGAAAGTGACTCTTACTCTAAATGAGATCCCTATCAAAGATGCATTGGACCTTGTTGTAAGAGCAACGGACCTTAGCTATCAGATCATTGACAATTCGATCATCGTCGCGACACAGAAAAAGATCGACAGAGAGATCGGGCTGAACACCGCGGTTTTCGACCTCCAGTATGCAGATGCTAAGACAGCTAAGGCGATGCTTGCAGACATTTCCAAAATGGTTCAGATCGACGAACTGGGAAACAGACTGATATACCAGGCAAGCCCGAAAGTCTCAAAAGAGATAGAGAAAGTTCTGATAAGGATCGACCGTCCTCTTCAGCAGGTGCTTTTTAAAGCAAGGATAAAAGAAGTCGGAAGCGATGTTCAGGAAAGGTATGGGCTTGACTGGGGAAAATTAAGCAACTATTCCACTACTATCAGAGAAGGAGCATATCAGGATTGGGGTACCTGGGAATGGGATGAAACAGACGGATATACTTTTACTTATGACGCGGAATCGAAACCTATAAGAAATCTCGGTGGTGATTATTCCGGCGATTATTATCCGTTCGCTATTTCACCTTATTATGAACATGAAACTACAAGCGGCATCAATACTGTTTGGCATAGAGTGATCGGCCAGGAGTATCAGTTGAGTTTAGATTTTGAGAACAGTGACCAGGACGCTGTAGTTCTTGCGGAACCTGAGATTGCTACTCTTAACAACAAATCGGCTTACGTTCATATCGGAGATATCGTTCCCTATACAGTAACAACAGTATCGCAGGGAGCTTCTACTCAGACTGTACAGAAAGAAGAAGTCGGCGTTAAATTGAAAGTAAAACCGATAATAAACGAAGAAAATGATATTACGGTAAACCTTCAGGCTGAAGTTTCTTCGATATACGGCTGGGTCGGACCGAATTCAGAGATCCCATGGACAAAAGTTAGAAAAGCTGAATCAACTGTTCGTGTAAGAGACGGACAGACGATCAGGATCGGCGGAATGCTTCTTGAAGATGAAACTTACTCTGTTAATAAGTTCCCGCTTTTAGGAGATATTCCTTATCTGGGATATCTTTTCCAGCATCAGGTAAAAACTAAGAAGACTACAAACCTGATCATCGAGGTTACGCCTTATATAATGATCGACGGTGAAGTCGTTCTCGACGAGGAAGAGGATTTTGGAGAGTAGTTATAAACAGATATTAAAAAAAAGAAGCAGGTTGATCCTGCTTCTTTTTTTTATGGCATACGGTTGCGCCGGAATAAACACTTCTATTATTTTCTATTCCGGGAATATTAACGGAAATTATGAAAGCTGTAATTGTCCCAAGCTGCCGGACGGGAGTATTCTTAATCATATTACTTTTAAAAAAGACAGCGTTGGAAACTCAGACTCGGTAATCAATATCAGTACAGGCAACATTTTTACTCAGGGTAACGACGTAAAGGACGACCGCATAATTCTTGCGCTGTTCGATTCTCTGGGATATGATGTGTATGTACCGGGCGAAAATGATCTTGAGTTGCTGGATAATATCAAGTTCAAATCATGCGTGACGGCGTGGAACATCGAAGGATGTATTCCTTTTATTGAGTTTAAAAAACGGGACCTAAAGATATGTATAACAGGTATGATCGACCCTCAAAACATGACGAGAAATGACAAGGTAACAATCTTTAACAGGTCGATCAGAGAGATTATAGAATATACTGACTCTTTGAAGAATTTTTGCGACCTAGTCGTTTTCGTTTCTAATCTGAACTCCGATTTCGAGAAAAAAGTATTCAACGAGGTTGAGTCCATAGACATAATGATCTCCGGAATCAACCGGAAGAACGAATCTATAAAATTCGGCAACAGGTTCTACGTCAGCCCCGGGAAAGGTCCGGAGTTTACAGGAAAATTTGTAATTTCACGAAACAGCAGCGGCTATAAATTTGATAACAAATTTATAGAGATGGATTATGAAAATATCCGGGAAGATGAAGTATGCGCCGATCTAATTGATAGCCTGAAAATAGAATCCGGAATGAAGATCAGGATAAAAAGCATTGATTCCGATCTATAATTCTGCTATAAAATTTTATAGATTTAGTTTGTTTTTTTGTAATAACTTCCTTATTATTATAAGCCGAAAATTAAACGGAGTTATATATGGCGGAAAAACTTATATTTGAAATATCCCAGGAAGGAAAGAAGGCATACACTATGCCGGCATGGGATCAGTCTAAAACAATAGATGCGGATAAAAAATTTTTGAGAACCCAGCCTATAGGTCTGGCTGAAGTAAGCGAACCTGAAATCGTAAGGCATTATGTTAACATGTCAACCAACAATCACCACGTTGATAAAGGTTTCTACCCACTCGGTAGCTGCACTATGAAATATAATCCGAAAATAAATGAAAAACTTGCGGGTCTCGACGGTTTTTCGGAAATTCATCCTTACCAGCCTGATGAAACCGTTCAGGGAGTTCTCGAGATATATCATGACCTTGCTGAAATGCTTTGCGAGATATCAGGATTCGACCAAGTTACTCTTCAGCCAGTTGCCGGTGCTCACGGAGAATGGACAGGACTTAAAGTTATAAGAGCCTATCACGAATCTAAGGGAAATCCGAGAAAAAAGATAATTATTCCTGACACGGCTCATGGAACTAATCCCGCTTCTATTGTAATGGCCGGATACGATGTGGTTGAGTTAAAATCTACTGAAAACGGTCTTGTTGACATAGAAGAATTAAGAAACACTTTTGATGAGGAAACAGCCGCTTTTATGATCACGAATCCGAACACTCTGGGATTGTTCGAGCAGAACATTAAACAGATCGCAGAGATAGTTCATTCCAAAGGCGGACTTTTATATATGGACGGAGCGAACTTCAACGCTCTTCTGGGAATTGTAAGGCCTGCGGAACTAGGATTCGATGTAATGCATTATAATCTCCATAAAACATTCTCAACTCCTCACGGCGGAGGCGGACCCGGATCGGGACCAATCGGTGTGGTAAAAAAGCTTGAAAAATTCCTTCCAGTTCCTCATGTATGTAAAGATAACGGAAAATATTATCTTTGCTACGACAGGCCTGAAAGCATAGGGAAAGTCCATTCATTCTACGGTAATTTCCTTGTAATAGTAAGAGCGTATATTTACATGAAGATCCTAGGGTGCGACGGGCTGCATAAAGTGTCCGAGAACGCTATTATTAATGCTAATTATGTTAAAAAAATGCTTGAAGACACATTCGATCTACCTTATAAGCAGAACTGTATGCACGAAGTCGTATTCTCCGGAGATAATTTTGCGATGTACGGAATAAAAACTCTCGATATAGCTAAAAGACTTCTTGATTTCGGAATTCATGCGCCTACGATATATTTCCCGCTTCTTGTTCATGAATCAATGATGATCGAGCCGACAGAAACAGAAAGCAAAGATACTCTTGATCATTTCATAAAAATTATGAAACAGATCGCAGAAGAAGCACGTACAAACCCCGATCTTCTTCATAATGCGCCAACAACTACTCCGGTAAGAAGACTAGATGAAGTTTTAGCAGCGAAGAACCTCGATGTGCGTTACATAAAACCGTGATCACGCCAAATGTTAATTTAAATAGATAAAAAGAGGACTTATGTTCCTCTTTTTATTTTAGATAGAAGCGATGAAAGAATATTTAAAAGAACTGAAACTAAACGAATTCATAGTATTCGACCTTGAGACAACAGGCACGGATTGTCATTACGATAAAATTATTGAGATCGCCGCTGTAAAGTATAGGAACGGCGAGATCATATCAAGATTTTCTCATCTTATAGATCCCGGAATAAAAATCTCGGAGAACATATCACTTATTACAGGCATAAGCAATGAAGATGTAAAGGGAAAGCCCGACATTAATGAAGTTCTTCCCGACTTTATTGAGTACACAGGCACTACACCTCTTGTAGCTCATAATATTCAGTTCGATCTTGGTTTTATTAATGAGAACATCAAGAGATCGGGCGAGCTAATGATGCCGTCCTCAGGAGCTTTATACGACACGCTTCTTCTTAGTCAGATTTTTTTTCCTGTAGAAGTGCATAATCATAAACTGTCAAGCCTGGCTGAATTTTTCGGGCTCAGGTCCGACAATCTTCACCGGGCTGTTAACGACTGCGAGACTACCGGTTATGTTTTTTTAAAGATAATTGAAAAAGCTGTCAGCCTGACTGATTCAACCGTAAAAAAACTTGTAGAAGTATCCGGAAGATCCGGAATAGAATACATAAACAGCTTTTTTCACGATCTCGGGAATTATTATCTTCGCACATCATTTTCCCGCAGGATGAACGCGAAGGAAAAACCTTATTCGTTCTCGAATATTCTTGAACGCAATGAAGAACCGGACGAAGAAAAACTCAAAGTTATTTCTGATGAAAATATTATTGATAAGATATTCGGCTCAGATGGTGTTTTAAAGCAGACCATAGATAATTTCGAGTACCGTGAAGAACAGCATATCATGGCTGCACGTTGTGCTGAAGCTTTTAAGAATGAAAAAATTCTCGTGACCGAAGCAGGCACCGGTGTCGGAAAATCTTTCGCGTATCTTGTTCCTGCGATAATTTTCTCTCTTTTAAACGAAGAGAGGGTAATAATCTCAACCAACACAAAGAATCTGCAGGAGCAGATATTTTTTAAGGATCTCCCCGTGCTTCACGAAATGTTCAGATCATCTTTCAAAGCAGTTCTACTTAAAGGCAGGAATAATTATCTTTGCAGGAACAGGTACGAAAGGATACTTGAAAGACCTGATGATCACCTTTCGAAAGATGAGTATGAAAAATTCATGCCTCTTATTTATTGGGCTGAAAAAACACTTACGGGCGACATTGAAGAGAATAACGGGTTCAAAATAGGTTATTCCAGATTTCTGTGGAACAAGCTTGTTTCCGATAAAGGTTTCTGCTCAGGCAAGAAATGTCCGATGTATAATGAATGTCATCTTCAGAACATCAGAAAGAACGCTTTTAAGTCAGATCTTGTCATAATAAACCATTCGCTGCTTTTCTCCGATATGGCTTCAGAGAATGCTGTTCTCGGAGCTTACCGTCATCTTGTAATTGATGAGGCTCATAATGTCGAAAATTCAGCCACTAAATACCTCGGGTACGAATATAATTACTTTCAGATGAAAAATCTGAGTCAGCGGATAAACTACAACAATAAGCACGGGGTAAATGTCAGGATAGAGAGAGGGCTGGAATGGTTTAAAACAGACCGGCAGACAATTAAGACTCTTAATGATCAGCTTCTTGAAAAATGCAAAAATACCGCCGATCAGACGAAAAAGATATTCGAATCAGCTTCGTGGTGCATATTGTCAAAGCAGGGTAACGACAATTCATTTTTAAATATAAGGAACAGGTATCAGGATATTTCGGATGTATTTACATCAGATAATGATATAACCGTGCTTCGCTTTCTTTATGAAGAGCTGACAGGCATTCTTAAACGCCTTGAAGTGATAATGAATATGGAAGCGGAAAAGAATCATGATTTCGATGATCTTTCGGCTGAGATCAAATCAGTAGCCGATCAGGCTGAGGAATTAAGCGATTCTTTCGAATTTTTTATCAATTCCAGCCGCGAGAATTACGTTTTCTGGTACGAACTTACAGGACCTGAAGATAAAAGTAATCTCGGTCTCTTCGCAGCTCCGCTCGAGGTTGCCTCAATTTTAAAAAGCGATCTGTATGACAATATGAAGACGATCATTTTTACTAGCGCTACAATGACGATCGAATCCAGGTTCAAATACATGACAAAAAAGCTCGGTCTTGATTCTTACACCGAAGACAGGCTGGATTACCTGCTTCTGGGAACACCTTTCGATCTGAGATCGCAATTAAAAATGATCGCGCCTTCTTATATAGCCAATCCGAAAATGTCTGTTGTTTACGAAACTGATGTAAAAGAAATATTAAAACATTTATGTCTCGATCACGATAACGGCACGCTGGTTCTTTTCACAAATTACTCTCAGATGAACTCTGTTTATCGCGATCTTAAAGATGTATTTGAAAAAAAGGAAAGGCTTTTAGCTGTTCAGAACAGGGATACTAGCAGAACTAATCTTATAAAGCAGTTCAAGGCGGTCAGGAATTCTTTTCTCTTAGGTACGGACAGCTTCTGGGAGGGGATAGACGTTCCCGGAGATGCCCTTCACACTCTGATAATAACAAAACTGCCTTTCGCGGTGCCTACCGAACCTGTAATTCAGGCAAGAACTGAGGATATTGAAAAAAGGGGCGAAGATTCGTTCATGGGTTATTCCGTACCTGAGACGATACTAAAATTCAGGCAGGGAATAGGCAGATTGATCAGACACAGGAACGATACCGGCATTGTTCTCATACTTGACAGCCGCATTGTTAACACCAGGTGGGGAAGAGCGTTTTTAAATTCACTGCCTGTCGAACCTGCGATCCCGAGATCTTATTCCGAGCTGAAAAGATTATTATTGAATTAAGCCGTCCGTTTGATTATAATTCCATAGGGGTTTAAACATACTTAAAGGTATATCATGTTTTTTTATCTTTCATTTCTTTCAAAAGATTATAATTTCTTATCGTTCTTCAGGCTTTTCGACTCGATCCTTTTCCGCTCAATAGGAGCTATGATAACCGCTCTTTTGGTTTCTCTTTTTTTCGGAAACATGATAATCAAATGGCTTTATAAGAACGGATACAGGGACATCGTAAGAGATTACGGCAGCATCGGCGTCAACGATAAAAAAGGTACTCCCGTGATGGGCGGTCTTATCATAATTCTGTCTCTTGTTGTATCTATTCTTTTATGGAGTAACCTGTCCTCTGCATTCTCCATTATTCCGCTTTGTGCGATCGTATGGTACGGAGCTATAGGCGCGAAAGACGATATCGATAAAATAAAATACAAGAACAGTGACAAAGGTATGACGCAGCTTACAAAAATCATACTGCAGTCCCTGTTCGCTATCGGTCTTGCATGGATACTTACGGACTCTCAGCTTACGCCGTTCCCTGAAGGTATTGTCTCGAGAATTACGATCCCGTATGTTAAGGGGCCTTTTTCTATAGAAACGGGATGGTTCTACATGGGATTTATCGTATTGACGATGGTCGCCATAGCTAATTCCGTGAATTTCGCAGACGGTATGGACGGTCTCGCCACTGTTCCTTCAATTGTAACAGGTAGCGTTTACGCGATCTTAGCTTATCTTATCGGTAACGCCGTCTATTCAAAATACCTGCTTTTTGACTATATACCCGGCACGGGAGAGCTTACGATCATTATGGCTGCCCTATTCGGAGCAGGACTCGGATTCTTATGGTACAACTGTTATCCGGCCACAGTTTTTATGGGCGATACGGGATCTATGGCTATCGGAGGTCTTTTGGGAGTTACTGTCATTCTTGTAAAGCAGGAACTGCTCTTTCTTGTAGCCGGCGGAATATTCGTAGCTGAAGCTCTTTCTGTACTGATCCAGGAGAAGATCGGCATAAACAGGCTGGGCAGAAGGATATTCTTTAGAGCTCCCATACATCACACTTATCAGTTCATGGGAATAGCCGAAACTAAGATCGTACAGAGATTCTGGATAGTCAGCATTATTCTGGCTTTGATAAGCCTTGCTTCGATAAAGATCAGGTGATCAGAATATATTTATAAGCCAGTAAACGACCGGAAGAGTGATAACGCTTAAAAGAGTCGTCAGGAAAACATTTTTGGCAGCGAGCTCCGCGTCAGATTTAAATTCAGCGGCCATGATCACTATTGTAGCCATACACGGAGTCGCAGTCTGAAGTATTACTACAGATTTTGCCGCTTCATCCATATAAAATTCGAAAATATACTGAACAGAATTGATAAGCATCAGCATAATAAAAGGCACCAGGATCATTTTGTTTAATGTCAGAATATATATCTGTTTTTCTTTCATAGTTCCTTTTATACTGATCTTACTGAGCATTATGCCGATATATATCATTGAGAGATAGATCGTAGTACCGCCCAGTCCGCTCATAACTTTATCGGGAACATAAGATAATTTTATTGAGACTGAACAGGAAGCTAATCCTAAAGCAAAAGCGATAGTATTCGGATTGATAAGATGTTTCATGCTGGAAGCAAAACTGATCTTTTTATTCCTGTTGAAAATGATCACTCCAAGAGTCCATAGTAATGCTTCAACAGCTATGTGGTAAATTACAGCGTATAAAAGCCCGCTGCCTCCCGGAAAGAGAGAATCAAGAAGCGGATACCCGAGAAAAGCGATATTACCGAAAGTAGTATGTATTTTGTGTACTGTATATGATTCATGCGGAAGTTTAAGGATCCTGCCTGAAACGGTCCCGGCAAAAAGCAGAATGAACATTGATATAAAAGCGAATATAAGAACTAGGACCGAGCTTTTAAAGATCTCGGCCGAAAATTCGAATTTTGAAAGTGAAGTAAATATCATCAGAGGGAGAGTTATCTTCATGATTAGCTTGTTGAGTCCTATAGAAAAGCTGTCGGAGAACATTCCCTGCCTTGCTGAAACATAACCGATTAAGGTCAGCAGTGCGAGAATCGATATTTGCTGTATGATGATCTGATTATGCATATCTTTCTCAATTTATACAGGGCTAAATATAAAGATTATTTTTGAAAAAGCTAAATTAAATGTTAAATTAATATCAGGAGGTAAATTTGATGAATAGAATAATTATCTGCGCATTAGTGCCGTTTCTGTTATCAGTCTTTCCGCTTGTCTTTCCTGCGGATAAGATTTTCTGTGACCAGTGCGGAAACGAGATCAAAGCCGGTTCATCGTATCTCATAGCCGGAGATAAAAAATACTGCGATGAAGAATGCTTCGAAAAATCTCTGCCTGTGTGTTGCGTTTGCGGAAAGCATATAAAGCAGGGATTTGTTCAGGACGGCAAAAATTACTGCAGTAACGAGTGTCTTCAGACAACATGGCACAGCTGTTATTTATGCGGGAAAAAGGTTTCCGGCGGAGTTGAGATAGGAGGAAGTGAAAGAAGGTTCTTCTGTCAGGATTGTTCTGCACTTCCGGTCTGTTTTGCCTGCGGATATCCGGGTAATTGTAATATTCTTCCGGACGGACGAAACATTTGCTCTGAATGCGAGAAATCGGCTGTCAGCGATTACAACGAAGCATTAAAGATATTCAAAGAAGTTAGAGAAGTAATGAGGAATAAGCTTAAGCTTTCAACAAAAAGCGTCATAAATTTCAGGCTTGTTAACAAAACCGAACTGGAAAAAAGATCTGAAAAACCCGGAGAAGAACTCGGCCTTTTTATCCACGAAAAATTCACCGAAACAGAAACCACAACAAAAACTCTATACGGATTTGAAATCGGCAAAGATGTCAAAACAAGCAGAACTGACTCAATCTTTATATGTGTTCTCGATCATTTGCCAAAAGTGAAGTTCATTGAGGTAGCCGCGCACGAGCTGGCACATGACTGGATGGATAAACATTATCCGGGAATAAAAGACTTAAAAATCAATGAAGGCTGGGCTGAGTATACAGCCTCGCGGATTAATATTTTATATGGCAACGAAAAACTGAATAACCGCATGAGGGAAAATCCTGATCCGCATTACGGGGAAGGTTATCGTTATATAGCCGATTATGTTAAAAATAAAGGTATGAAAAGACTATTCAGTAAATTTAAATCCCTTTCAAAGTCAAAGATCTGATCTTTCTTTATTTATGTCTTTCAGAGCTTCATTGAATTCAGATCTCGCTTTATTATCCGGTTCTGATCTGCCGTATCTGATCCGGTAATAATATTTTCTGATCAATTCGAGTTTTTCGAATATAAGGCTGTTCTTAAATCTGGTGAACCACGAACCTACCGTTTCATTTTCATGTTTAACGTCTGAAGAGCCGAGCGCCTTTTCAATGGCGTCAAGTTCAGGAACTCTCCTGTACGGATTGGTTTCATGCCCGTTTTCATTTTTTACCTTGTAGGTTTTAACATCTTTCAATATTCTGTAAAGCAGGAAAAGCCCTAAAGGAAAAAGCGACCACACCAATATTTTTCTCAAAAGATCGTTATTCTCTTTTTTGAACATGAAAGCTTCGTGATAAATATACGACATCATATCGTAAAATCTGCTGATAAAAGTGTTCTTTTTGAAGGAACTTATATCTGGCGGTGTAGTATCCATCTCTACCCATGAACCGTTGTTGTTCCAGACGACGATCCATGAATGCCTGTCCTTTTTGCGGGCGACATACTTTTTTTCTAGATTGCTGTATTCACTGACCAGGTATCCTGTCACATAGCGTGACGGATATCCGAGCCGTCTGAACACGATGCATGAAAGTGAAGCGAAAAGCTCACAGTGCCCTTTTTTAGCCTTAATGAAAGTCTTTAAAAGGTCGCCTTTTTCTTTAAATGAATAATCGACAGAATATCTGTAATCTGAAATGAAATGATCTCTAAGCCTTTTAAAAACCTGATCGGGAGGAAGGTTTTTAAGTGAAAGCGAATCGATGATTATATCAGCGGTTTTTGCATCCGTGTCAATGAGTTTAGTGTCAGCTTCAGACGGCAATCCGAACAGATTCGTTAGAGCGTCGGATCGCGAATATGTTTTGTAATCGACGAGATGTTGCGATCTGTCAGCCGATATACTGCCCAGCGAATTGATATAAGTCGTTCCAATGTTCAGCCCGGAGAAATCAATAGCGCTGAAAGGTATCTTGATCCTGTCTTTTTTAGATTCTGAAAAAAAGTAGATCCTCACAGAATCGATAGGAGTTTTACCGAATTCAAACTCGTTAATTTCGATTTTTGTCTGCGTCGCACCGGCTTCAGACCATTTACCTTTGTAATATGCATTATAAACTCTGTCCCGAAGGTAGTGAACACCTTTTTTACCGCTATAAAACTCAGCTCTGAGTTCAATTACAAAATTATCTTTCTGACCGGCTATATCTCCGAGTCCGATGCTTGAATCTATTTCATCCATGATGTTTTTGATATAGAGATCGGTCAGAAAATCTCTAAGCAGATAGAAAGAACCGTAAATTCCCGACTGCATGATCAGAGAGAGTATAATTACTAAAGAATATGAAATTATAAATTTAAAGATCGGATGATCTTTAGATCTTAATTTTATTAGTACAGGTATCAGAAGCAAGGAAACAATAAAGAATGAATATAATCCCGCTTTTATGCTGCCCGCAAGAAGCACAGCGGTAAAATAAAAATAATCCGGTCTGAAGAATCTTATGTACGGATGAACTACAGAGTATTTATTTGTAACAAAAAGAAGGAACAGCCTTTTTGCGTTCACATGATCCGAAGTTCCGTAAATATAGAAAAATATAAGAGGGAACAGGATCACGGGCATGAACTGAATTAGAGCTGATATTATTCCTATTCTGATCTCGACATTGACAAAATAAACAATATATCCGGCGGAGGTGATCGTGCTCAGCATGGAGATATAATTAAAATCCGACTGTTTAAGGTCCCATCTGAACTTAATGAATCTGAAAGATTCGAGAACGAAGGCAAAAATGAATGAAAGCAGAAGATGATCCGAGTTATAACCCCAGTAGATGAGCGCTGCTGATATTAGAAAAGGAAATTCTTTCATGTCTGATTCAGCTCCATCACAGAACTATTTATCCGGGGTATTCTAAAGCCACTGTCCTGCAGCGCATAGTCATTAGATGCTGTAATTATTTTGATGTTTCTTTCTGTAGCGAATCTTAAAACAGCAGGTTCCGGTTCAAGACAGAACATGTATGACGGACAAAACGGGTCATGGATCTTCCTGAGTCCGCTGATAAACTGTTCGGCAGCAAGATCGTCCAGAAACCTGATCCCGGCCAGAACGTTATACAGCTTATGAAAATTGCCTTTTTCCTCTTCGGCTCTAAAATGCTCAGTGACAGCTTTATCCGAGATCGAATAAAATGATACTTCGAAACCGTTCCCGTCCAGATATTTCAGAAAGGAATACAGATATGAAACGCAGTCTTCGAACCTGATATCATCGTATTTTACACTTCCGCAGTTTAAAAGAATAACTGAACATTCTTTGATCCTGTCGTATCCTTTTTCCACTATAACGGGTCTGTCTCTTTTCGCCCATGATTTCCAGTGAATGTTTTTCTGAGGGTCTCCGGGCAGATAATCCCGCATGCCAATAAAGTCTCCGGATTTATTCTTTAAAAGGTAATTCGACCTCGAAGTATTTCGTTTGTCTGAGGCTGTAATGATACTGCTTTTGATCGGATCATCTATGTTTATTAATGCTGGCAGAATAACAATTTCATGCTCAGCCTTCATGAAATAATATTCAGAAAAGATACCGAAGATATCTTTTGAAATAACGTTTATGCCTTTAAAATATATGATCCCTCTTTTCAGCGGAATAAAATAACCTTCGGTCTCAATGAATCCGTTTTTTTTCACCGATATATTTTTTAAAGAAGTAAATTCAGCTTTGTGAAGCCTTAAAATATGCCAGACCCATCTGAAATAGTAAATGTTGCGGTCCCAGATATTCCTTTTTTCTTCTCCGGGTTCTTTCATTTTCAAAAAATCATGCAGCGAAGGTATGCTGTTTTCGATTTCAGGTACGAGCTCAAGACCGGAGAGATCTTTGGATCCTCCGTTTATCAGAGTAATTCTGTATTTTGATATTTCTCCTTCTCTGTACTGCTTATCGAAAAATACTGTGACAGCCAGACTTTCTCCGATCATAGTTTTAAAAAACTTTGCGGCAATTATCAATGATAAAGTCAATGTGAATATTCTGTAAAGACCGTAATCGAAAATATTTAGTCCCGCGGTTCCGCTGATTATACATACAGCTATAACTATCATACCGAAGGGCGTGATCTTTAGCCTTGATCTTCTGCCCCGTTTTGAAAATTTCGCGTATGTTCTGTAAAAGAATTCCGCTGACATATTATCTCGGAAGAGGAGTTTCTTTTAATATCGCCGCGATGATCTCTTCCTGAACCGATCTGCTGTTCTCGATATACTGATCCAGAATTATTCTGTGATTAAGTACATAAGGCGCGAGCCTGAGGATGTATTCAGGGATAATAAAATCCGAATTTTCTGATATTGCCATGACTTTAGCAAGCTTTAGAAGAGCTATCGATGCTCTCGGGCTTGCTCCTGTAAGTACTCCTTTATATGTGCGAGTTCTACGTACTATTTCGACTATATAATCTTTAATGTCCTCTTCTGCGTGAACTTCAGAGGAGGCTTTTTTGATAATATCGAGATCGCTTCTGTCAGCGCATGGTCTTAAGAATTCGAGAGGATTTGAAGGATTTTTCATTTCGAGAAGCGACAATTCGTCTTTTTTTGACAGATAACCGAGAGAATATCTCAGAGCGAACCTGTCTATCTGTGATTCCGGCAGCGGATATGTTCCCTGAAGTTCCGCCGGATTTAAAGTGGCAACGACGAAAAAATCATCGGGAAGAGCATATATTTCGCCGTCTATCGTAACCTGCTTTTCCTCCATAGCTTCAAGCAGCGCTGATTGCGTTCTTGACGTAGTCCTGTTGATCTCGTCCGCGAGCAGTATGTTCGTAAAAACAGGACCTTTCTGGATCCTGAAAGCTTTCTCTTTTGAATCATAAATGTTTACACCCGTTATATCGCTGGGAAGAAGGTCCGGCGTGAACTGAACTCTTTTAAAATCGGTTTTTACTGACATTGCGAGCGCTTTCGACAATGTCGTTTTTCCGGTTCCTGGAAGGTCTTCCAAAAGAATGTGTCCGTTCGATAAGAATCCGAAAAGCAAAAGGTCTATACTGAAAGTATCTCCTCTAAATACGCCGGAAATATTATCCCTGATCTTTTTATAGATTTGAAAAGCGCTGCTGTCCATATTCGACTCCTGTTCTTCATTATCTGTCTGTGTATAATAATAAAGTTTTGGTAAACACTCAATGATTTATCTTGATAATATTCCAGTTAATTTATAAATTATTATCTTGTTGTAAACCCCCGGTAAAAACGGAGCTGTAAATGAGGTTTCTGATAGTATTATTTATTTTGTCTGCGATCGTTTTAGGATCGACATCCGATTCTTTAAAAGCTGTTGTCGACGGATCTGAAGGCAGAATTAAATATGATAAGTCTGTTGAACTTGCGAAAGTTCTTTATGAAAGCGACAATGCGTTGGCCTTCGAATATCTTGACGGGGCGATAGATTTTGCTGAAACTGAGAATGAGCCCGTACTTCTTATGAAAGCCCGCTACACTAAGGGCGACGTTTTTTATAACACCGGTGATTTCAAAGCTGCGGGAGAAGAATACAAAAATTCTCTTATCATAGCTGAGAAACTAAACGATACGGAATTTATTTACGAAAACTGCAAGCAGCTCGGCGGTGTATTCTACTCTCTTTCGGATTACAAAACATCCTCGATCTTTTATTTTAAAGCTCTGGACGACGCAAAGATGCTAAATGACGAGATAAAGGAAGCCAATGCGTTGAGGGGACTTGGAGTTGTTTTTGAAGGCATAAAGGATTTTAATAAAGCTCATGATTTTTTAAACCAGTCACTTGAAATATACCAAAAAAATGGAAAAATGTCCGACGTTGCTGATGTTTACAATAACATTGCGATAACCTATAATTTTGAGGATAAACCAGAAGAAGCTCTCAATAATTTCGAGAAAGCACTTTCGGTATATAAAAATTTAAATGATGTCGTTAGGCAGGCAAAGATATTTAATAATATGGCTTCGATTTATGTAGCGCAGAATAAAAATGATAAAGCAATCGAAAATCTTGAAATGTCTAATGAAATTTTTGTCAAAGTTGGTGACAGATACGGTATTGCTCTGAATGATCATAATTTCGGAAGAGCATATTTCAATATGAAGGATTTTAAAGCAGCGATTTCATATTTTGATAAAAGCAATATGTTTGCAGAAAACATGGAAGTTCAGGAACTTATAATGGAGAATTATTATTTTAAAGCGAAAGCTGATTCTGCAACCGGTGATTATAAAAAAGCATATGAAGACCTACTAAAATATACTAAAGCAGACGAAAAAATATCATCAGTTTCAAAACAGCGAGAAATTTATGAAGCTCAGGCTAAATTCGAACTCTCTCAAAAAGAAAAACAGAATTTTTCGCTTATCAGGGACAACGAGTTTAAAAAACTCGAGATCGAAAAGCAGAGGCAGATCAACAACTTTTTTATAATTATTCTGCTTCTTATTGCCGGACTGGCACTTTTAGCCTACAGATCTTTCACACAGAAAGCTGAAAATCAGAAACTTTTAAAAGAATATTCTGAACAGATCGCAGAACTGAACAAAAAGCTTCTCGAAGATATCGAAAAAGCAAAATCGGAGTTGAATGAATCGAACGAAAAGTTGAGAAAATCGGAAAAAGAAGCGGCCAGGCTGGATAAACTTGCTTCTCTAGGAACAATGGTCGCGGGGATCACGCACGAGATCAAAAACCCGACACAGGTCATCAAATTCTCGATGGACAGCGTCAGGCTCAGCCTTAACGATCTGGCTTTGTTCATATACGATCTTATTAAACTGAATAAAAAACAGAAAAAGAACAGTACTCAGGAACTCAAAAAGCTTGTTGAAAAACATAAGGTCACAAAGCTGTTCAACGACATTAAAAATCTTGTGATAAGTAACAAGAAATCGGTCGATCTGATCGATCAGATAGTGAAAAGTACGGCGAACATCACTCATTTTAACAGAGAGACAACAGACAATCTCATTAATGACATTGTCAACGATGTTCTAGTTATAATGAGGAACAGCATTAAATACAGCGCTAATGTCGAACTTGCGCTCGATCCGAATCTGCCGAGATATAAATGCAGCTATCAGGAGATCTCACAGATACTTATTAACCTTTTAACTAATGCGAGGGATGCGATATCAGATAAAGGACTTAGTTCGGGAGAAGGCTACATAAAAGTCGTTACCGGAACCGAAAACAGCAATATTTTTATTGAAGTAACGGACAACGGTACAGGAATAAGCCAGGAAGATAAAGACAGGATATTCGAAGCTTTTTATACTACAAAAAAATCAGGCGCGGGGCAGGGTCTTGGGTTAAGTATAGTTAAGAATATCGTTGATACCTACGGAGGTTTCATATCAATTAGATCTGAAAAGAACGAAGGATCAACTTTCAGGATCTCTTTTCCGGTATCAGATAATGCCGACAGTTCAGATAAAGTTATAAATAAATCAGTTGAGGAAGCAGATGTTTAAAGAAATTCATTTTCCTGAAGGTTTCTTTTCAAATAACAGGAAAAAATTAACGGAAAAACTCGAAGAAAAAACAGTGATATTCATTCTTTCTTCACTGGATATGATCAAGAACAGGGACACGCATTACAGGTTCAGGCAGGATTCCAATTATTTCTATCTGACCGGACTGGAGCTGAAAAGATCAGTTCTGGCCGTTTACAAATATAACGGTAAAGTTTATGAAACACTTTTCAGAAAGGTACTTGATCCTACTTTAGAGAAATGGGTAGGCAGAAATGTCTCTGTTGAAGATATAAAAAGAACATCAGGCATTTCAGATATAAGGGATATCAATGACCTTGATGATTATTTGTCTAATGTCTTTTCGGGAATAGGCATAGAAAAAGTACTGATGTATAACGAAACCTCGACTGATCTTTTAGTTCCTACATACACTCAGGTTTTTGCATCTAAGCTTCGAATGAGATTCGCCTTTATAACCATAAAAGCAGTTAATCCTATACTGGATGAGATAAGAAAGATAAAATCCGAATGCGAGATCGCTATGATCAAAAGGGCGATCGAAATAACAACCAAAGGGCTTGAAGATCTTATTCATTCATTATATCCGGGAATATCGGAGAACGAGTGTGAAGGAATACTGATCAAGAATTATATCAAATACGGATCCGTTCAGCCAGCGTTTCAGACTATCGCCGCATCAGGTGCCAACGCAACGGTACTGCATTATGAAGACAACGATCAGGTGACCGGTAAAAACGATCTGATACTGATAGATACGGGCTCGGAATATAAAAACTATGCTTCCGACATCACAAGGACTTATCCTGTAAGCGGGAAGTTCACGTCAGATCAGAAAAAATTCTATAACATTGTGCTTAAAGCATCGAAGGAAGTAATGAAAAAAGCAAAGCCGGGAGTGACTCTTGCTCAGCTGCAGGATGTTACAAAAGAAGTTCTTTTTAAAGGTCTGTTCGATATGAAAATGGTAAAAGAAAAGAGCGATCTGACAAAATACTACTATCATGGTGTAAGCCATTTTCTCGGACTCGATACTCACGATGTGGGAAGCTACCAGACGCCTTTGGAAAAGAACTGCGTTATTACAGTCGAGCCGGGACTTTATATAGCTGAAAAGAAGATCGGGATAAGGCTTGAGAACGATGTTCTGATAACTGATAAGGGCTGCAGGAATCTGTCGGAGTCGATACCTATCGAAGCGGATGAGATCGAAGATATAATGAACAGGAAAAAACGCTGATGTATTCACAAAAATATATTGAACATTTTTCAAATCCGAAAAATATCGGAAGCATACCAGATCCCGACGCTGCCTGCAACGTCGTAAATACTGAAGGCGGCTGTTTCGACAATGTGGATGTTACGGTAAAAATAGAAAACGGAGTAATAACCGAGCTCAAATACAAACTGAAAGCCTGTTCAGGAACGATCACGGTTTTTTCCCTTCTAAGCGAGATAATAGTGGGGAAAACTCCTGAAGAGCTTGATATGATCACTTTCGACAAAATCTCTGATCTTCTCGGCGGAATGCCTGAGAAGAAACATCACAGCATCAGGCTCGCGCTCGAAGCAGTTGAAAAAATAAAAAAAGAAATCATTAATAAATAAATTAAGGGAGAAAACAATGAAGGTCACAAAAGAAATGTCTATTACTGAAATAATCCAGCAGTATCCTGACGCTCACGGCATTTTTATGAAATATAACCTCGGCTGCATAGGTTGTATAGCCGCAAGGTTCGAAACGCTTGAAGACGGGCTGATCGCTCACGGAATAGATGTAGATGAATTTTTAAAAGAGATAAATAAGGCAGTTGAGTAATAAAGGGGCGATAAGCCCCTTTTTTAATTCAGTACACTCTGTTCCCGGTTATTATGATCTCGATGTTTTTTTCAGGTGATGTCGCTGCTTCGAATCTCATGATCAGATTTTTATACTTATACATAATTCCTGCGCCGAAAGCTGTTTTTAATCTTGTGATCTCATCAGGCATTTCAAAAACTTCAGCGCATCCTATAAATACGCAGCCTGAAAAGTCTTTATATATTCTGAAATCGTACTGTGTCTGTAAAGCAGCCATGTTATAATCAATGAATCTGTTGTCAGGATAACCTCTAAGGACTTTTGTTCCACCGATCCTTGACAATTTTTCCGGGTGTACATCTGCCGCAGTTGAACGCAGCGACAACAAAGTATTAAATGCGGATTTATTTAAAGATTTAAAGAATCCGGCTTCGAAGTCGCAAACAAAAAACTGATTCGGGTTTGCTATGATTTCGGGATAGATTAGAAAAAGAGCTTTCATAAAAAAACCGTCCCTGAAGAAATCACCGGAAATATTCTTGTATTCCGCCGATCCGCCGATCCCGTTATAAAAATTACCGCCGCCGTAATTATAATAGCCCAATTGGATTTTATGATCATCGGGGATATGAAGAAAATTATTTACCGCAGCGCTGATCTTTATTTTTTCCGAAATCATTTTTCCGAATTCAAATGTATTGTCGATCTGAAAAAACCTGTATTTTAACGGATCGTCTTTATCCGTGTTATTACCGTATCCGTAGAACTCGGAATAGTAGTCTTTGATCTTGAAAAAATTATTAAAAACAAAACGGTCGTTTTTAAAGTCCGCTGAAACTATCAGCATGAACTGATTTTTAAATGTATACACAGCATTTCCGAAGATCTTATTTTCTTCAGCTTTTGCATATTGCGAAAAGACACCTAGACCCACGCTTGTATCGGTTGTATAAAATCCGAAAGGCAGTATCAGAAACCTTTTCTCAGTAATATCTTTACCGCCCTGTTCTGCAGCATAACCGGAAACAGTCAGATATAAAATAAACATTAATATCCGTATATGATTTCTGATAAGATACCCCGGTAATTTTCAGATAAACAAATATAAACAATTAAAGAAAGAAAATAAAATAATAAAAAATTATTGTTTTAAAAATGATTTTACGTTATATTGAAATTACGTAAAATTTATTGCAAAAGTAAAAAAGGATATTTATGAAAGGCAGATTCAATAATTATGTGTTTATACTGCTTATTGTTATTATCTCTTTTCTTCTCATATACTATTCTTATTATTTTGTAAAAGAATCAAGGTCGAAGATAATTGAAAGGGCGATTCTTTCAGACAGATTCAACATCGAACAGGCTTCAGGCAACATTGAATCAGTTATCAGTATGCTCTCTAAACATTTAATGCTCGAAACAGAGCATCATTCTGATTTCGTTCTGGACGAAAGCAGCAGAAATCAGCTTGAAAACAGCCTTAAAATACACAAACCGTATATCAGTTCTGTAACCAGAACCGATAAAAACGGGATCATTTTATATACTGTTCCCGATAATAAAAAACTTACAGGTACGGATATAAGTTACCAGGAACATGTGAAAAAGATAATTAGTGATCACAAACCAGTATTCAGCGATGTTTTTACGGCGGTCCAGGGGTATTCTGCCATCGCGCTTCATGCTCCTGTATTTACAAACGGGGAATATAATGGGTCGCTGGCATATCTGATCTCGTTCGACTACCTCTCCGATTTTCTGAAGGAAAAATATGTCAGATCTTTCGATGAAAACATTCAGCTGATAGCAGATAATTCCGGGAACATTCTTTACTGCGGCAGAAAAGTATTGAAAGGGAAAAAGATCAGCGAAGTATTCTCAGGATCAGTTGAATTCGTAAATAAATTTAGAGAACTTAATACTGATGGGTCTTTATCGGAATTCAGATTCAGAATGAACGGAGAAGATTATTCTGTCAGAATGAAGAAGATAAGCCTTCCGTTCGAGAATTCATGGACAGCGGTTTCGGCATTTTCAGAAACAGCGCTTTTGACCAAAAGCGGGTATATACCGTTAAAATTCATTCTTCTGATAATGGCTATCTTCGGACTTCTGTCTGTTGCAGTAATCAAATTCAGGACTATGAATATTATAATTAGAGATAATGAGATAAAAGAAAAGCTCGAAAGAAATCTCTCTTCGAGCCAGAAATTGTATAAAACAATTTTAACGGACATGACCTGTATAGTCTGCAGGCTTGACAGAAACAAAAAGATCATTTTTTTTAATAAGCCTTTCTATCAGAAGTTCAAAAACAAGACTTTAAAAATCAAAGGCAGGGATATCGTAGAGATCCTGAATGAAAATGAAGCGATGATTCTTAACTCGAAACTTGATGAAATAGGAATAAATAAACAGCTTACAGCTTTCGAATTTCCTGTTAATATCAAAGGAGAAGAGTATTTTTTCTTCTTCACTCTAAGGGCTCTACTTGATGAAAATGGAATTATAAACGAATACCAACTGATCGGACCCGATATAACGGAATATAAAAAAGCAGAACAGATTGACCGGATATACAATGAAAAGATAAGAGAGTCGGAGAGAATGGTAGCGCTCGGTAATCTTGCCGCGGGAGTGGCTCATGATTTTAATAACATTCTTATGGGAATTCAGGGCAATACATCGCTACTCAAGCTGAAATACGATCAGAACGAAGAAATAAGCTCAAGGATAAAGCTTATCGAGGAACAGATCAAACAGGCATCAGCGCTCTCCCGTCAGCTTTTGGGTATGGCTAAAGGCGGAAAATATGAAATAACGAAATTCGATCCCGTAGAACTGATCCTTTCGATATCAGAAGTTTTTTCGAAATCCAACAAAAATATCGTTTTCGAGAATGATCTCTGCGAGGCAAAATATGCTGTAGAAGGGGATCGATCTCAGATCAGACAGGCATTTACCAACATCATACTGAACGCCATACAGTCAATAACAGAAACCGGTATAGTACAATTAAGAGCTGAATTTGTTGAGCCGGGAGCTGATTTCTTATATGCTCACGGATTGAAAAAACAGAAATATCTTCAGCTTACGGTTAAAGATAACGGAACTGGAATGGATGAAGAAGTAAAAAGCAGAATTCTTGATCCTTTCTTTACAACAAGGAAAAAGGGAAAAGGATCGGGGCTTGGTCTTTCCTCCGCGTACGGGATCATAAAAAATCATGACGGCGCGCTGGAATTCGACAGCGTAAAGTTCGAAGGATCGGAATTTCGAATATTTCTGCCGGTAACAGAGAACGAATTCATCCCATCACAGCCTGTAAAAGAAAGTTTTGATACAAAAGATAAGACCATCCTGGTAGTAGATGATGAAAAAATGGTTCTGAATGCTACGGCCGAAATGCTTTCATATCTCGGATATCAGATACTAAAAGCCGAGAACGGCAGAGTGGCAGTTGACATTTTTTCCAACAACAGAAGGATATCGTGCGTGATTCTTGACATGATAATGCCAGGAATGGACGGAGAAAAGGTATTTAATGAGCTCAGAAAAATAGATCCTTCGGTAAAAGTGATTATAAG
Source organism: bacterium (assembly GCA_029559475.1). GTDB lineage: Bacteria > UBA4055 > UBA4055 > UBA4055 > UBA4055 > UBA12480. The sequence continues at coordinate 26,502 of JAKQBN010000054.1, read as the reverse complement.
CAGCGGCTACAGTATGTCCGCAAAAGTGGAGAGTATGCTGATGAACGGAGCAAAAGGGTTTCTGGAAAAGCCTTTTTCGATGGATGAAATATCTATAAAGCTGAGACAGGTTCTGGAACAGAATTAAGGGATATTGTCTTCTAAAAGAACCTGCTTATTTAGCTTAACAATACCGAAAATATTCATCAAGGGAACAGTGACTTTCCTGAAGCTAAATTCGATGTCAGGTTTATCGCACAATATAACTAGGCCCGCAAGAGCGTTCGAACTTATTCCGGTCACGTTCTCGAAATCTATATTAATTCTGTGAATGCCCTCTTCAACCAGACCGCTCAATGTACTAACGAATTCTTCGGAACGCTCATCTTTAAGATCGGAACTGATCACTATGTCAGCGGTCTTGCCTTTTTTTTCTATAATCATTTAACGAGTTTTTCCAGAACGTCTTTATATTTTTTTGCTGTAGTTCTTGTAACTTCAGCGGGAAGCTTCGGCGCCGGAGGATTTTTATCCCATTTTCCTTCTTCAGTAAGTTTTTCAAGGTAATCCCTAAGATACTGCTTATCGAAGCTCTTCTGATTTTGGCCTTCTTTATAATCGTCAAGAGGCCAGAACCTTGATGAATCCGGCGTCAGAACTTCATCTATAAGAACAAGTTCTTTTCCGAGGATGCCGAATTCGAATTTTGTATCTGCAATTATTATTCCCTTTTTTTCAGCGTAATCCCTGCCTGTTTTGTAAAGTTTCAGGCTTATTTCTTTCACTCTTTCAGCAATTGCCGGATCTACAAGCTGTTTCATTTTTTCGAACGAAATATTTTCGTCGTGCTGGCCGATCTCTGCTTTCGTAGAAGGAGTAAAAATTGGTTCTTTGATCTTTGAAGAATTTTTAAGGCCTTTTTCTAATTTTATTCCGCAGACTGTTCCTGATTTATTATATTCTTTCAGTCCCGAGCCGGCTAAATATCCCCTCACAATAGCTTCAACAGGCAGAGGTTTGCATTTATGCACGACTACTGATCTTCCTTCAAGCTGATCTTTCCATTTTGCAAGTTCGGGAAAATCCTTTTCAGGTTCAATTGAGATTATGTGGTTTTTTATTATATTTTCGAATTTTTTAAACCAGAAATTCGAGATCTCGGATAATATCTTGCCTTTTCCCGGGATCGCTTGACCCATGACCACATCAAAAGCGCTTATCCTGTCTGATGTCACGATAAGGAGTTTATCTTTACCGAACGCGTAGATCTCTCTCACTTTACCTTTATTAACTAGTTTCAGATCCTTTATATCAGAACTTATCAGGGCTTTTGTCATTTTTCGGCTCCGGTTTAATTTTGCATAAATATAAAAACAGTATCCTGGAAATCAAAATGAAAATTGAAAATTATTCGTATCTTAAAGCAGTGATCGGGTCAAGTTTAGAAGCTTTATATGCCGGATACCAGCCGAAAAAAATTCCTGTAAGCGAGCATACCGCAAGCGAGATAATGATAGAGCCAGATGTGATCAGTACCGGCCAGCTCAGGAAATAATTAACTGCCCACGCCGCAGATATTCCTAGAAGAAATCCTGCAAGTCCGCCAGTCAGGCTGATAATTATCGATTCGATAAGGAACTGAAGCATGATGTCGATCTCGCGTGCTCCTATCGCGAGCCTGAGACCGATCTCTTTGGTCCTTTCTATGACCGAAACGAACATAATATTCATGATCCCGATGCCCCCGACGAAAAGCGAGATCCCCGCTATAGAAGCAAGCAGGATAGTCATCATAGCGCTGGTCGAGCTTAAAGATGTCAATATCTCTTTCTGGCTCATTATCCTGAAATCATCATCTTCGGGATTTGTAATTTTATGATTCTTACGTAGGATTTCTTCAGCTGATGCGATAGCCTGTTCAACGGTTTCTTCGCTTTTTGCAGATGTGACGATCTGATTTATATGCGTTACTGCCATGATCCTTTTCTGAACGGTAGTGTAAGGCGCAAGAATGATATCATCCTGATCCTGACCGAAAGTATTCTCTCCCTTTTCTTTCAGAACTCCGATAACTTTAAAGGGTATTTTATTATACCGTATCGTCTGGCCGACAGGGTCAGAACCGTCTGTAAAAAGATTCTCGACGACCGTTTTTCCAATTACCGCTACCTTAGCGGCGTTTTTCACGTCCGCTGCTGTGAACATAGATCCTGTTCCTATTTCGAGAGTTCTTATGGGAAGATAGTTTTCACCTACGCCCTGCATTGAAGTGGGTGAGTTGCCGGTTCTGAATATAGCCTGACCTCCTCTGGCCGAAACAACGGGAGAAACAGCTTTGAGATAGGGATTATCCTTATCAAGCGATTCCACGTCTTCAACGCTTAAAGACTGAGAAGCGCTTCTGTCGGTTCTGGCGCCGCTTCTGGTATTTCCCCAGGACGGATGAATATTTATCAGATTAGAACCCATCGCCGAAATGTTTTTCTGAATACTGGCCTTGGAACCCTGCCCTATAGCGAGCATAGTTATCACCGAAGCTACGCCGATAATAATTCCGAGCATAGTAAGGAACGTTCGGAATTTGTTCTTCTGTATAGATTTAAAAGCTATTTTAGTCAGATTAAAGTTGTTCAAGATGGGCCGCCTCTTCGTGTTTTGATTTTTCAATAATTTCCTCTAAAAGATGATGAGCGGAAGCTACAGAAGTATTAATCCTGTCGCTGATGATGTTCCCGTCTTTAAGGCGGATTATTCTTTTACAGAAGCGCGCAATATCGGATTCGTGCGTAACGAACGCGATAGTTATACCTTTTTCATTAAGATCCTGAAAGATGCTCATTATTTCATAAGAAGATTTTGTATCAAGGTTTCCGGTAGCCTCATCGGCAAGAATAATAACAGGATCATTAACGAGGGCTCTCGCTATAGCGACCCTCTGCTGCTGTCCGCCTGACATCTGCGCAGAAGTATGATAGATCCTGTCGGAAAGACCGACCATAGCCAGAGCGTCTTTCGCTTTTTTCTTTCTGACAGAATGCTGAATGCTTCTATTGTATATCAGCGGAAGTTCTACATTTTCTAGCGCAGTAGTTCTCGACAGCAGATTATAGGACTGAAAAACGAACCCTATCTTTTTGTTCCTGAAAGCGGCAAGATCGTTCTTTGACATAAGTTTTACGTTCTCGTTATCGAGAAAATAATTTCCGGAAGTAGGCCGGTCAAGACAGCCCATGATATTTAACAGAGTGGTTTTCCCTGATCCGCTTGCACCCATAATAGCGACGAATTCGCCTTTTGCGATATCAAGATCAACTCCTCTTAAAGCCCTGACGGTTTCATCGCCCATTATATAGTCGCGTTCAATTTTTTCAATTCTTATGATTTTCTCGCCAGACATTGACAGCTCCTATCTTCTTCTCATACCTGGTCCATTGGGCATGAAAGGACTTCTTTCGGTATTCTGGTTCTCTTTGTTATCTGAATCTTTTCCTGTTTTATTCTTAACCGACAGAATTACCGTATCATTTTCTGCAAGGCCGTTTACGAGTTCATAATTCGTACCGTCAGTCGCTCCTAACTGAACCGGTCTCGGGACTATTCTTCCGCTCTCCTGAACCCATACCTGTTTTTCATTATCCTGCCCGTGCCTGCCCGGTCTTTTAAAATTTCCGCGTTTTTCGCCGTCAGGCCTAAATGTTAGGGCTTTTGCAGGAACGACAAGAACATTATCAAGTTTCATACTGTAAATATTCAAACTGGCAGTCATTCCCGGTAAAAGTTTGCCGTCAGGATTCTGCGCATCAACGATTACTGAATAAGTAACGACGTTGGATGAAGTCGCAGGCTCGAGCCTGATCTGGGAAACAGTTCCAGAAAATTTATCATCGGGATATGCATCTATCGTGAATTCGACTTCCTGACCTATTTTGACCGAGCCTATGTCGGCTTCATCAATATCAGCGTCCACCTGCATTTTACTCAGGTCGTTCACTATCGTGAAAAGTGTCGGAGCGCTGAAACTGGCAGCTACGGTCTGGCCTTCTTCCACGCTGACCGACAGAACAACGCCGTCGATGGGTGATGTTATCATAGCGTAGCTTAGATTATCTTTAGCTTTTTCGTAAGAAAGCTTCGATCTTTCAAGTTTAACAGCGGCATTATCCAGATTGTATTTAGCCGTTTCAAGATCCGAATCACTAGAGAATTTATTGTCGAACAGGTCTTTTGCCCTGTTATACAGCTTAAGTCTGTAATCGTAATCAAGTTGAGCAGAATTTAATGCGTTCTCTTCTTCCTTCAGGGCTGACTGAAGGTTCGTTTTATCTATTTCAGCTATCAGCTGGCCTTTTTTTACTCTGTCGTTGTAATCAACATATATCTTTTCTATTTTCCCCGAAACCTGAGTGCTGATCTCAACTTTAGATAAAGGTTCTATTCTGCCTGTAGCAGATACAGAATTCTCAATTTTTCCATAAGATATGACTGCAGTTTCATATTCAATATCAGCATTTCCTGTGCCCGGGCTTTTCTTAAAGATAAAATAGGACCCCGCAAGGACTGCAGCGACTGTGACAGCGATGATGATCATTTTTTTCATATACTTTTTCCTGTACCTGATTCAATTTCATTTTTTCAGCATCTGTAAACGGCGGAATTTTAACTTTATTTTAAAAAAAACGCCATTATAATTCTTTTTACTTTCAACGGCACAGATTATAATGTTATGGATTAAAAGTTTGGAGAAGCGGCCAACACACCCTGGAAGAATTTAAGCACGTGTACGGAGTATTTATACACAGCAAGCTGAGAAGAACCTTCAAATCCCACAGTCCGACTTCTATTTCGGCATAATATTAAAGTGTGTTTTCAACCTAAACAATTATCTTGATTTTAGGTATAAAAAAGTTTTAATATGAAAAATAAAAAAATAAGCAAAGGAACAGATATTTAAATGAAAAAAATCAGAGTAGGCATAAACGGACTTGGAAGAATAGGCAGAACTGTTTTAAGAATGATCCTTGAACATGATCAGATCGAAGTTGCAGGAGTGAACGATTTATTGCCGGCAGAAACTTTGGCGCATCTGATAAAATATGATACTGTTCACGGTGTTTATAAAAGTTCAGTCGGATACAGCGGGAACACTCTTTTAATTGGAGAAAAAATAATTCCTGTTAGTCATGCAGATTCTCCTTCAGACATTCCCTGCCGTGATTGGAAAGTCGATATTGTAATAGAATCATCAGGAAAATTCAAAAAAAAGGAGCAGCTTAAAAAGATCATTGAAGCCGGCGCACATTTTGTAATACTTTCGTGCCCATCCGAAGACAGTTTAGATAAAACGGTGATAATGGGAGTGAACGATTCAGAACTGACTTCCGGTCACAAAATTATATCCAATGCATCGTGCACTTCCAATTGTGTATGTGCACTATTGCACGTAATCCAAAAAGAGATCGGGATCGAATCAGCTTTTTTGAATACTGTTCATCCTGCGACCGGGAACCAGAATTTAACTGACGGTGGACATAGCGACCTTCGCCGTGCAAGAGCGGCATATTCCAATATAATACCGACCACTTCCTCGGCTATTAACGCAATTTTGGAGGTTATGCCTGAACTGAAAGGAAAGTTTGACGGAATAGCGACAAGAGTTCCGGTTCTGGACGGAGCGCTGGCTGAAATCGTGGTGGTGCTGAAAAGAAAAACCGATGTCTCTGAGCTGAACAATATTGTCAGAAACAGTGCAGAAGGATATATGAAAAATATTATAGCTTACTGCGGGGATCCGATTGTTTCATCTGATATAATCGGCAGGCCGGAATCGTGCATTTTTGATCCATTAATGACAAAAGTGATCAATAGTAATACAGCTCAACTTATAAGCTGGTATGATAATGAATACGGGTATTCCGGAAGAATTGTCGATCTGATAATTAAAATAGGAAGTATAAAATGACATTAGATTTCAAATCAAAAGCACTTGAGATCAACCTGTCAAACACCAAACAGGATACGATCGAACTGCCTGAAGACCATAAATACTTTCTTGATATTTCTGAGTCATATTACGGAATAAATAATTTTACCAAAGAATTTTTTAACGAGATCCATCACAAGTATCCGAATTTTGAAGATATAAGTCACAGGTTCAGAATAATTTGTGTTGGTGACTACTGGCTGTATGCCAGGTGTGATTGCGCCGACAGAGCTTTGGGAATTCTGATTGACATTTTTGAAAGCCTTATGGAAAAACCTCTCGGGTTCGATATAAAAAAGGATCTTTTAAGAACTTTAATTGAGTTTGTAGGCATATTGATCAATCACGAAAAACCTTTCGTTGAATTAATTGGCAGAATCCTTAACCTTCTAAAAAAATACCTCGATTCAGATAGAAAAGCTGTACTGATCAACTCCGATACAGTAAAGCAACAGCTTTCAGCGTTGTCAAAAACTGAAGAATACGGAAGAGATTTCATAGAATTTTATGCAAAAATGTGCAGGTTGAACATTGAATATTGGGATGAACAGACAGGGATAGAAGACTGGTTAAAAGGCAGAGAACATCTTTTTTCAGAAAAATCACTTCAGCTGTTGACGGATACGGGTAAAGAATTGTATCAGCGCTACTACGCAATTCTGGATAAAGGAAATGACAATGCCTTTCTGGAAGAGAACATTCCCCTTTATTTCGAATTTTCTAATTTCTACCGGAAATTTATTGACAGGCTCGTTTCTTCAGTTGATAAATTTCATTATCTTGTTTTTCTGCTTGATATAGAATGCATGAGTCATCAGAAAGATCATCTTATGTACGATCTCAATGTAGTTCTCAGTGATATTTTTAAAGAGCTTGAAGAACCTTTTATTAAACCTTTTCTTGACGATGTCTTTGAGGTTTTCTCTGATCTTAAAAAATCAAATAAACTTTCAGTACTTGAGTGCTGCAGGACTATCGGGACAAAACTGTCGCAAATAAAGGAACTTCCACTATGTCATTATTTTGCAAAAAAAACAATTGAACTGGGGTTCATATCACCCGGACCATCGTTCCATACAGATGAATGGAGGCTGAATGTCGATCCGGCTCATGTAGTAAATATCAGAACATGGCTTGATATTTTCGAATCCGATACATCAAGATACGAAATGATACTGGCAGGTCTGACTGCCAATCTGAAACTGGGCGGAGTTCTGATATTTGACACTGATCTTTTTCAGAAAGATGTATCAAGACTGCTCAATTGCGATATTAAAAGATCTTACAAACTTGTTAAGCAGCTGTGCAGGATATTCCCGATCTATTTTAATGAGATCGGTGCAGAAGGAGAACTGAGGGATGTTTCCACGATAATCGACGAACTTAGTTACAGACAGGACAGACTTATACATTTTTTAAGAAAACAGGTGCATACTGAAAGCAACAATACTCACATTGAACTAACAAGAAAGATTTTTATGTTCTGGGTAACAAAAAATACGGACATGATAAAGGACCTGATTCATAAGGATGTTTTAAATTCAATTGATGCTGAAGGTGATTATGTTTCCGGTGAGTATGATCTGATAAACAAGATAGCACTGACAGCAAAGATCGATCCCGCGCAAATCATAGATCAGAGCGAATCAAAAATAAAAAAATGGGTTACTGAAGCAGGGGAGCTCGAAACTTCTACAGGTAAGAGACTGATCCTGCTTTGCAGACTGTATAATATCCTTGTCGAGAAGTATTCATTCAGTACCGTCGATATTGTCGGTTATTTAAGAAAATTCACTATCCCCGCTACGGATAAGATAGATCAGCTAGAAGAGTCATTAAAAGAGAAGAAGGTCGAAACGGCTCTTAAGACGGTCTTTGAAATAATGGAGCAACTGAACAATATCATTTTCAGCGAGAATAAAACAGAGGGATGGGAAAACATATATTACAAAAGGCATGTAGCTTACGGAATACCTTCAATGTACGGTGCTTACAGAGAAGAAAGATTCGAATCGATGGGCAAGATCTTTAAGCTGGAACATCTGGCAATTCAGCTTATTATGGAATTGAAGAACGATATCAACCTCAGCTATATCACTGCAGATTCACTTGAACAAATATTTAAAGTTCTTCAGTATTATCAGAGAGGACTTAAAATTGACGGGATCTCTATCAAAGAGCTCGACCACAATATGGAAATGTTCCGATATAGCCTTACGTCAAAAAGTTTCAGTCTCCATCAGTATATAAACATGTTCCGTTTTATTAGCGAAAGCATAAGGGAGATAATCAAAAGATATTTCTTCAAGCCTTATGACAATCCGTTAAAGATAATTATTCCTCAGTTATTTGACTGCACCGGCCTTGACCAGAAAGGTATTGCAAACATGATAAACGGGAAATCGGAGGAATTTTACCGGGAAATGCTCTCTAACGCTTTTCTTCTTCAGGGTCTTGATGCGTTCATTTCCGTAATAATTACCGCTATGAACAATATGGTTAACAATTATCCTCCGGAGATGATCAGAGATATTATGTCATTCGACAAAGAAATGATAGTAAGTCCTCTTTATTCTAAAACGCCTCATCTTGACAATCACGTTTTTCTCGGGCAGAAAGCTTATAATCTCAAAAAACTATATCTTCTGGGATATCCTGTTCCTCCGGGATTTGTAATCAGCACTGAGATATTCCGAAGAAAAAATACTATCTCCAATCACCCGCAGCTGATGAAAGATATTGATAAAACTATAGATTATCAGGTAAGGAAACTGGAAAAATTGACAGGCAGGCAGCTTGGTAATAAAAACAATCCCCTGCTTCTGTCTGTAAGGTCCGGATCACCGATCTCTATGCCGGGAGCTATGAATACTTTTCTTAATGTCGGAGTAAATGAGGAAATTATTGAAGGACTCAGCAGACAGGAAAATTATCCTTGGACAGCCTGGGACTGCTACAGAAGATTTCTTCAGACCTGGGGAATGTCAAACGGGATTGAAAGGGATGTGTTCGATAAGATCATATCGGATTACAAAAAAGAGTACAGGATCGAACTTAAATCAGAGTTCAACCCGATCCAGATGAAACAGATAGCCCATGCATATAGAGATGTGCTCGATAAGAATAATATTTACATTGAAGATGATCCTTTCAAGCAGCTTAGGCAGACTATAATAAATGTTTTTAATTCATGGGATTCAGATCTGGCTAGAACTTACAGAAAAATTCTCGATATCGCCGATGAATGGGGAACAGCGGTTATAGTGCAGAAAATGGTACTTGGTAACCTAAACTACACTTCAGGCACGGGAGTTCTTTTCACCCGCGCGGACTATGCCGATAAACCGGAAATAAACATAAATGGAGACTACACATCAATAAGTCAGGGCGAGGATATTGTCGGCGGACTTGTTAACCCGCTTCCGGTTTCTCCGGATCAGCCTTATTGCAAAAATAAAGACATTTCTTTGAAAAGCGCTTTCCCGGGCATACATAAAAAAATCGAAAATATATGTGTCGAGCTTATTAAAGATCACGGCTTCGATCATCAGGAAATGGAGTTTACTTTTGAGTCCAGCGATCCTGATGATCTTTACATCCTCCAGGTCAGAAATCAGAACCTGAGTTCCGATACGGAAGTAACAGTGTTTGAAAGCCCTGTAGATGAGAAAATGATACTCGGTACGGGAATAGGTATCGGGAACGGTGTGATGAACGGTGTTTTGATCTTCGATAAGGAGGATCTTCATAACACAAGGAAGAATGATCCTCAGATCAAGCTGATCTTAGTCCGCCCCGATACTGTCCCGGACGATATAGGACTGATTTACGAATGTGACGGTCTTATAACTGCGAGAGGCGGTTCTACTTCCCATGCAGCAGTTACCGCAGCACGTTTAAAAAAGATATGTATCGTAAATACTGGCGGACTGCTGGTTGACGAAAAGAATAAGACCTGCAGTTTTGGTTCTGAAACCTTAAAAAGAGGTGAGAAGGTCGCGCTGGATGGAAATAAAGGATGTGTTTACAGAGGTAATTATTCAGTTATAACGCTTAAGTAACCAAGATTTAACAAAAAAATCAATCAAAAGATTAAGGTTGATTTGCAATTCAAAATCATTTATAATCTTTTTAATCAAAAATCCTAAGGAGGGTTAAAGTATGGAAATCAAGGTCAGAAACAAGAACTATCTGGGGATCAACGGCCTCGGAAGAATAGGTAAGCTTGTTTTGTGGCATCAGCTCGCAAAAAAATCGTTCGACGGCGTTGTGATAAATCTAGGCCGTAAAGTCGGGAAAGATATTGAGGATCTTATTCAAACGATTGAAAGCGACACTACATACGGACCACTGGGAAAGTTTCTTTACGGTATTAACAAAACAGGCTCTATTATAAAGGTGGCGGATAAGGATAAACTTATTCTCGAGATCGACGGTATGCCTGTGAAAATTTTGACTCAGGAAAGAAATCCCAAGAATATCCAGTGGAAAAATGAAGATGTAAGGATAGTAGTTGATTGTACGGGACAGTACGTTGATCCTACAACTCAGTTCGACGATGCCAAAGGCAGTCTTCGCGGCCACCTTATCGGTGGAGCTCAAAAAGTGATTTTAAGCGCTCCTTTCAAGATCAAAGACAAATCAGCCAAGATGCCTGAGGATTCTTCAATGATGGTTTACGGAATAAATCATCTTGAGTATAATCCTGAAAAACATCACGTTATTTCTGCAGCAAGCTGTACCACAACAGGACTTTCCCATATGATAAAACCGCTTCTGGAGGACAGGGAAACTTCCAAAATACTAACGACTTCCATGTCAACGGTTCATGCTTCAACAAACACACAGACCGTTCTCGATTCTGTGCCCAAAGAAGGAGCTTCAGATCTAAGAAAGACCCGTTCGGTTTTAAATAATATTATTTTGTCAACTACCGGTGCGGCTAAAGCTCTGGAATCGATACTTCCCCAGATACAGGAAATAGGATTTATGGCCGATTCGGTAAGGATTCCCACAAGTACGGTATCTCTGCTGATATTAAACATTACATTCAGCGCTGGACTCGATGGAAAAGGGAATCCAATAATTAATAGAAAATATCTGAACGACATTTATGCGAAAGCCGCTGCCGGATCACAGAAAGACCTTCTGGTTTTTTCTGAAAGGCAGAACGTTTCTTCAGACCTGATGGGTTATAAGGCTTCAGTTGTAATAGAAGGTCATGAAACACACACAAGAACGGGATTTATAAATATTCCGGCTGCTATGCTCGAAAGTTACGGGATGAAAGATTTAAAAACGATCCAGCTTCCTGTAACGCATGCTAAATTGTTCGGCTGGTACGATAATGAATACGGTAGCTATGTAAATACGCTTTCTGCTCTTGCTGACTATATTAATAGAAAATTCTGATACTGCGTTTTCTAAAATAATTACTTATATTTAAGCCCTTGTAAAAAAAGGGCTTTTTTATGATCAACATTTCCGAAATATCGTTAAGATTCGCCGACAAGGTCATTTTCGACAATGTGTCTATATTCATAAGAGACACGGAAAGGATCGGGATCGTAGGAGATAACGGTACAGGGAAAACGACCTTTCTGCGAAGCCTGATGAACAACGTTTATCTGGACAAAGGTACTATTGAGATCAAATCAGGCAAGAGCATAGCTTATCTTTCGCAGGAAGCTACGGAACTGCCTGAGATCACTGTGCTGAATTATATGAGAAATTCTGCCAAGATCACTGAACTAGAAGCGGAAATTAAATCAATTGAAAAACAGATATCAGTGAGTGATCACGAAAGCAGCGAATACATTCAGCTGCTTAAGCAGTATGAAAATATACTCCATGAATTTGAGATAAAGAACGGCTATTCATTTGACTCCGAAGCTAAAAGAATTCTTGCCGGACTGGGATTTAAGAATGACGATCATTCCCGGCTTTGCACGGAATTTTCAGGGGGCTGGAAGATTAGGATCAATCTGGCTGTAGTTCTTTCAAAGAACGCCGATATACTGCTTTTAGACGAGCCGACCAATCATCTGGACGCGGAGAGCATGGAATGGCTTGAATCATATTTAAGGGACCATCAGGGTGCGATACTGACTGTATCTCACGACAGAAGATTTCTCGATAAAATGGTCAGCAAGATAATAGAGCTGAAAAAAGGAAAGTTAAATATCTTTAGCGGAAATTACTCATTTTACCTAAAAGAGAAGGAAAGACGGCTTGAAGCCTTAAAAAAGGAATATGAAGCTCAGCAGGGTGAAATTAAGAGGATACAGGATTTTATCGACAGGTTCAGGTCAAAAGCATCAAAAGCGCCGCAGGTGCAGAGCAGGATAAAGATGCTTGAGAAATTTGATGTGATAGAGCTTGAAAATGAATCAAAGAAGATCAAGATAAAATTTCCCGATTCAACAAAAAGCGGAAATGAAGTAGTAAAAGTAAAGGGTCTCGCTAAATCTTACGGCGATCTGAAAGTTTTTGAAAATATCAATTTTACGGCATATCGCGGAGAAAAGATCGCAGTTGTAGGAAAGAACGGTGCCGGCAAATCAACTTTGTTCAAGATAGTTTTCGGAGAAACTGAACCTACTTCCGGAAATGTTGAATTCGGGCTGAATGTTATTCCAGCTTATTTTTCACAGGAAAGCAGCGAGAATCTAAATGCCGAAAGAAATATATGGGAAGAGATCCAGTCCTGCGGTTCGGCTGAGAACGATACAAAATTAAGGTCAATGCTCGGCGCATTTTTATTCTCCGGCAATGATATTTATAAACCTATTTCAGTTCTGTCGGGCGGCGAAAAGTCAAGAATGGCGCTGCTGAAGATACTTTTAAGCAAAAGTAATCTTCTTATTCTCGACGAGCCTACAAATCATCTCGACACAGCTACAAAAAACCTGTTCCAGGAAGCTCTTTTAAATTACGAAGGAACTATCATAATAGTATCTCACGACAGGTTCTTCTTAGACGAACTCGCTAATAAGGTTTACGAGATAAAAGACGGCGCATTGAAGATAATTGAAGGTAATTACAGTTATTATATAGAAAAGCGCGCACAGGCAGAAAATCAGGCGGTTCAGATACAGACTTCAGAGAAGGATGAGAATAAAAACGCGTTCAAATCCAAAGATCAGAAAAGGGCAGAGGCGGACAGGCGCAATCAGCTTCACAAGGAAACTAAATATTTCAAAGAGAAACTTGAAAAGACCGAAGCAGAGATCGAAGCTTATGAAGTCAGAAAAACCGAGATAGAATCGCTGCTTTCAGGCGGTTTAGAGCACGATTATGAAACAACGATGTCGTTGAGCAGGGAGATAGGAAATATTGAGGTTCAGCTTGCATATAAAATGGACGAATGGGCTGATCTGAACGAAAAACTTGAGGAAAAATTGAAGGCGGCAGAGTGAAAGATCAGAAGAAAGCCTATATTTACGCACTCCTTGCAGTGATGCTGTGGTCAACCGTTGCGGTGGCTTTCAAGCTCACGCTTAATGAGATCAACCAGTTCCAGATGCTTTTTCTTTCAAGCACCTCATCGGCATTTATTCTTTTCATAGCTCTTAATATTGAAAAGAAGATCGTAATTCTGCGTGAATTTAAACCGAAGGATTATCTTTATTCCGCATTTCTGGGAGCTTTAAATCCGTTCATGTATTATTTGATCCTGTTCAAAGCCTACAGTCTTCTTCGTGCGCAGGAAGCTCAGACTTTAAATTATTTCTGGGCTATTATTCTGGTTCTTCTTTCGATACCGCTTTTAAAGCAGAAAATCAACTTCAAAAGCTTCTTAGCTATAATGATAAGCTTTTTCGGAGTATATATAATCTCAACTCAGGGCGATGTGCTTTCATTCCAATTCACCGATGCGGGTGGCGTTGCTCTCGCTCTCGGCTCAACGTTCATCTGGGCGCTTTTCTGGATTTATAATTCTAAAGACGATAAAGAAGATTCCGTCCGGCTGTTCGTAAATTTCATTTTCGGCTCTGTATATATCACGATATTTATGTTCTTCTTCTCTGATTTCGGCACGATCTCATTCAAAGGACTTCTCGGCGGTATTTACATAGGCTTTTTCGAGATGGGACTCACATTTTTATTCTGGTCAAAAGCGCTTAAACTGTCGGAAACTACAGCCAAGATCAGCAACCTTATATTTTTGTCTCCGTTCTTATCGCTGATATTTATCAACACAATTCTAAATGAGGCAATTCTCGCGTCAACTTTCATAGGGCTGATCTTCATCATAAGCGGAATCTTACTTCAAAGAAGGCTGAACAAACAGAAGGCTGATAAATGAGCACCGAATTCATAACAAATAAAGATATTTACGAAAAAGTCATCCAAGAAAGGATCCCGAAAGCGGAAAAATTTGTATGGATAGGCACGAGCGACATCAAAGACCTTTATGTCAAGAAAAAGACCAAGATGGTGCCTTTTCTTGAAGTGCTTTCCGATCTGATAAAAAAAGGCGTAGAAATAAGGCTGATCCACGCTAAAGAACCGGGAGAGATTTTCAGAGAGGAATTCGATAAATATCCCGCTCTTATCAAAGGCATGGAAAGACTTTTATGTCCGAGAGTGCATTTCAAGATCGTTATTATAGACGGAACATTCGCATACACAGGCAGCGCGAACCTTACTGGTGCAGGCATGGGTTCAAAAAGCGAGAACAACCGCAATTTCGAGAACGGATTCATTACCGACAGTGAGGCATTAGTGAATAAGATCATGGATCAGTACGATTCAGTATGGATGGGCAGGCACTGCAAAAAGTGTGGGCGTAAGGAATTCTGCACCGAGCACATTTAAAAAGTTTCTTCTTTTTCAACAAGTTCGTGATAATAAAATAAAGATTTATAGCAAAGAACGGATAAAACCATTACCTCGGATGTCAAAAAACCGTTCGTTAAAATTCCATAAATGACGAATATTACGATACTAACATAAACCTCAAAAAAGATTTGCAATTCGATTAAATAAAGTTTATATTCGATACTTTATTTTTATAGAAAAAAGTTAATTAAAATAAAACGGAGAATCAGAAATGAAAAGAACATTCCAGCCGTCAGTCACGAAAAAGATCAACAAGCACGGCTTTAGAGAAAGAATGTCCACCAAGAACGGAAGAAAGGTTCTTGCAAGAAGAAGACAGGTCGGAAGAAAAAGATTAACGGTCAGCGACGAGATCAGAAGGTAATCGGGAAGAGCAGGTGAAAGAGAATTCTTTAAAAAAGAATCTCATTCTTAAAAAAAGGAACGAAATCGCCGAAACGTTAAAAAACGGAAGACGGTTCGATCTGAGATCAATAAGAATAATAATTTTACCGAAACACTCGCTAACTCATCTAAAAGCAGCTTTTCTTGTCAGTAAAAAACTCGGTAAAGAATCCGTTCTTCGAAATAAGGTTAAAAGGTGGCTAAGGGAAATATTCAGGCAGAACAAGCAGTATTTCCCCGGCCGTCTGCAGATAATCATCACATCAAGATCACCTTACTCGGAATTGGATTACTCTACTCTCAAAAGTGATTTTTTGGAGGTCGTCCGGAGTGAAAAATTTACTGATTTTGTTAATCAGAGCCTATCAGAAACTGTTGTCCCCGTTCAAAACGGGTAGATGCCCTTTCGTGCCGTCCTGCTCGGAATATTCAGTAGAAGCTATCAGCAGGTACGGAGCTTTTAAAGGTTCTATTCTCGGTTCCTGGAGAATTCTGCGATGCAATCCTTTTAACAAAGGATATCTTGACCCGCCCGAAAACTGGGCTTTTAAGCTCAGATTCAAACACAAACGAACAATAAATAAAACAGCCGGACTCAATGGATAAAAATACAATATTAGCATTTGTTCTTATCGCCATTATTATTATCATTTACCCTTTCTTTATGCCCAAGCAGCAGATGCCTGTTCAGAAGCAGCAGACAGAAAGAGTGCAGGAAAATGTTTCAAATATTTCGCCCGATGCTGTAAATTTTACTGACTCAGCATTATCTAAACCTTTATCAGAACCTTCGCTCACAGCCGACATCACGCCCGACAGCCTGAAAAAATTTGTTCCGGAAGAAAAAGAGATCACTATTAAGACCGACCTTTATTCTGCTGTGATCTCAACAAAAAACGGAGTAATAAAAAGCTGGAAACCGAAAAAATATAAGAGCAGAGTTGATACATCGAAGATTATCGAGCTTGTTTATGATGAAACAAATAATCTTTCCACAGAGATCGCTCTAAAGAACGGAACGATTATTAAAAACGTGATTTATGAAGCCGATAAAGATAATATCGTACTATCAGCAACTGAAACCGAAGAACTTCTTCTGACTTTCAAAGATCAATACGGTGAAGTAAAATACACGAAAAAGATCAGATTCTACGGCGACAAATATTCATTTGATCTGACTATAGATACAACTCCTGTATTCAGCGAGCTTGCCGACAAGAACGCGGTTTTGATCAAATGGCCCGATGGTGTAAAATATACCGAGGTGTCGGACGGAGGGAAGAATCTGAACAGGGAAGACTATTACAGAGCCACTTATTACAAAGCCGGCGATAACGTAGTTGAATACGATCATAATGACGATACGGAAAAGACCGTGGAAAGCATAGACTGGGGCGCAACGAGATCGAAATATTTTGAAGTGTTCTTCGCATCAAGTAACGAAAAACTTTCAACTTTCGAGAATTATCCCGCTTACGCAAAGCCGGATGAGCCTTTTTCTTCGATGGGATTTTCGGCCGGTTTCGACAAAGGAAACAGTCCTGTAAAAGATCTGCTCGTTTATTTCGGACCGCTGGATTACGAGATATACAAATCGTACAAAATGGGTTTTGAAGAAACTATGAACTGGGGCTGGGACATAGTCAAGCCTTTCTCTTTAGGAATTTACTGGACGCTCAAATTTCTTCACAAATACATAAGTAATTACGGTCTTGTGATCATCATTCTTTCACTCCTCGTCAACACACTTGTTCTGCCTTTTACAATAAAAAGCTATAAAAGTCAGGCGGAAATGAAAAGGATCCAGCCTGAATTGAAAGTCATCAAGGAAAAATATAAGACCGACATGCAGAAACAGCAGGCTGCCACCATGGAACTTTATAAAAAGCATAATGTCAATCCTTTCGGAATGTGTCTGCCTACGCTTCTTCCGATGCCGATACTTTATGGAATGTTCATTGTTTTCGGAGCTACGATAGAATTCAGAAGCGCAGAGTTCGTCTGGTGGATTAATGACCTTTCGCTGCCCGAGATAATGTTCTCACTTCCTTTCTCGATACCGCTGTACGGAGCTAACGTAGGGCTTCTGCCGATAATTATGGGAGTGACCATGTTCTTCCAGATGAAAGATTCTGCCGCTTCAGGCGATGCCAACCAGAAAATGATGATGTATTTTATGCCCGTATTTCTGACGGTTCTCTTCAACAACCTTTCGTCGGGGCTGATCCTTTATTACACGGTCGGAAATCTATACAGGATAGTTCAGCAGAAACTGACTCCGCCGATGGAACCATTAGCTAAAAAATAAAGAGACAAAAATGGACTACACGGTTAAAATAGAAAATTATAGAAAAGAGATCAATGAGGCTCTCAGCGGTCTTTTTACTGCGCAGGAACCTGAAAGCCTGTATGAACCTATGCGTTATGCGGTAAATATAGGAGGAAAAAGAATAAGACCGATCCTGTGCGGAATATTCTACAGGATGTTCAAAGGGAAGAAAAAAAAGGTCCTCTATCCCGCTCTGGCAGTGGAGCTTCTTCATAATTTCACGCTTGTTCACGACGATATAATGGACGATGACGATCTGAGAAGGAATCAGCAGACTGTTCACGTTAAATGGGACCTCAGCACGGGCGTCCTTTCCGGAGACGGGATCGTCAGCCTTGCATACAGAGTGCTTATTAAAGAGAAATTCAAGAACTCAGATAAAATAATAAAAGTATTCACTGACGGACTTCTCGAAGTATGCGAGGGTCAGGCATACGATAAAGAATTCGAAACGAGAGAGGATGTATCCGAAAAAGAATATATAAGTATGATAAATAATAAAACCGCGGCACTCCTCGCTGTACCGTCCCGGATAGGCGCACTTTGTGCCGAAGCGCCTGACAGCCTCGTCGTTCTCGCAGAAAAATACGGCCGCGCGCTCGGTCTTGCTTTCCAGATACAGGACGATCTTTTAGACATTGCCGGGGATGAAGCGTTGTTCGGAAAAACTTACGGCAGCGATGTGTCGGAGGGCAAGAAAACCTATCTCTACATTCTTGCCAGAAAACTGATGTCCGAAAAGGATCTAAAAACGTTCGATTCTATTGCAGGGAACGAAAACGCTTCGCGCTCAGATCTGATCAAAGTCAAAAAGCTTTACGAAAAATACGGCATAATACAAAAAGCCGAAGACGAAGCCGCAAAATATATAAAACAGGCGGAGAAAATAATAAGATCCGTACCTGCGGAATATGATACTTCTGAATTAATTGAATTTACTAAGTGGATGCTTAAAAGAAAATACTAGAGAAGGGTATAATTATGAGCACGGAACTGCTTCTGAAAAAACTTAAAAGATTTCTTCCCAACAATACGGCGAACAAGCTTCTGACCGATGATCTCGTATTTATTGAGGAAGGATCGGTTCTTGTTGTCAGATTCAACCTTTTCATCGAACTGCTGTTGAAGCTGAATGATTCAGATGAGTTCGTTTCTGTTTATAAAAATACGTTCAACGGCCTGATAGAGCGATTTCTGGAAGTAATCCATGAGAACGGCGGTATTTTCATAAACCTGAGCGACAACAAAATAGACATTGTTTTTACAAAAGAGCTTATTAAAAAGTCATCCGAACAGATAATAGAGCATGCCGTTAAATGCGCGGCAGATCTCAGATCAGTTTATAACGATTTCGTGACGGAAGTAAAAAAGCAACACGGAATTGAATTCGAGAGTTATTTCAGCGCGGGGATAGACAACGGAAAATACATAGAGATCATTTTCGGGAACGAAAAAAGAAAGGAAAGAGTGATCCTCGGCAAAGTACCCGGTAATGCTGTAGATAACGCATTTAAAGGAAAAGACGGTGATATTATAGTTTCGCAGGATGTCCTTGCCGTAATAAAAGAAAGAGCGGATTACTGCAAAAGAAAGAACTGTCATATTATAAACAGCATAAATTTTAGCGTGGATCCCATAAGAACCGCCGAGGACAGTTATCTAAATCTTAAAACATCGATAATAAAAGCTTTTCTGCCCGAGCATATCTATAACGCGCTCAAGGACAATGAGGAAGAAGAATTTACAGATATTAAAAAAGGAACTCTTATCGATATCGAATTCTCGGAGATACACGAATTCGCCCAGACATACATCGAATCTGCGCTCAAAGCCGCGGACGAAACTGAATACAAAGTGTTTACGGACAATTATTTCTTCGGGCTCAACAAGCTTATAAAGAAGATATTCAGGTTCTCATTCAGCTTTGATGGCGCTGTCAATAAGATCGAGCTGTCAAAATTCGGACTCAGGCTGCTTGTTACATTTTCATTTCCCAAAACATTTGAGAACGATTCCACGAACAGACTGATCTGCGTTGAAGAGATCCATAAGGTTTGCGCGGCATTCAGAAAACTTAAGCACAGGATCGTTTATTTTGAAGACACCATGTTCGCATCTATTGCAGGATCGGACGACAGGGCGGCCTATATCGTTTCATCAGAACTTACCTCAAAGCTGGATGACGTAATTGAAGCTTCTGATGACGGAGAACTGAAAGAGATAGATCCCGGAAGGGACATAAATAACATACAGAAGGTCTCCGAAAAGAAAAAGGAGAGTGCCGACAGGTGCGAAGAAAAGGTCAAAGATCACGATACGATAGTATTAAACGGGCTATACTCTCACAAGGTCATCGGAAGGAACAAGGAGATTATTTATCTTAACCAGATGCTCAGGCAGGGCGGAAAGATAATTACGCTGACAGGCTGGCACGGCTGCGGTAAAACAAGAATGGTCGAAGAAATAGTCAAAAGAATGTCGAATGAAAATTTTCATATCATTCATTCTAAAGTCGAGGACAGGGACAATATCATCGATCTTTTTAAATATATTATCGAAGAGGATTCAGGTATAACTCTTTTTGATGATAATGCTACGGTCAGGGAAAAGCTCGATAAATATTTCAGCAGACTTCTTTACGATACTGCTGACGAAAGCGAGGCGGAACTATTCAAAAGCAAGCTGTTCATTCTTTATAAAATAATGTATAACGTCGATCTGAAAGACAGCATTTATAATACTTTAACGCCGGAATTGAGGCTCAAGAATCTAAAAGAGGCATTAAGTCTTCTTGTCATATTTAATTATTACTATTTTATTAAAAAAACTGAAGGCGTAATATTTATTTTTGATGATATAGATAATCTGAAGCATGAAGAAAAAGACCTTATGCAGTATGTGATCCAATACAGTATATCTCATCTCGTCGAAATGGGCAACAGAAGGAATAAAAAAGGTGAAATAAATAAGATCTCGTTCCTGATAACCTACCACAGCGAAGACGATCTTGAGTTCAACAAATATCTTAAACCTGTTAAGCAGGAGCTTCCGCCTTTGAAGAAAGACACTATGCGCATGCTTCTCAAGCAGCTAAGCGGAGGCAAGAAGATATCATCTGAAGTCGAAAAAGTGATCCTTAAACTTTCTGCCGGGAACCCGTTCTTCCTTGAACAGTATTTCAGATTCGTTTATACAGACGGCATGGTAACCGAAAAAGAAAATCAGTTCGAAAAAACAAAACATTATAAAAAGAAGAACATCCCGTCCGACATAAAAGAGATCGTAAGACTTAATCTGAATAAACTATCACGCGACGAGCTTGAGCTTCTTCAGGCATGTTCGGTAGTAGGTGTCAAGTTCGATCATAAAATTGTACAGAAATATTATCCCGGATGCAGCCCTTCAAAACTTGAAGCAATTACCGGTACCGGATTTATAAAGAAATATTATCTTGAGGATCATTTTACTTTCACCCATCCCATCATCAGCGAAGCTGTTTATGCATCTGCATCAGAAGAGAACAGGAAAATATGGCACCGCCGCGTGGCTGAACTTCTTATGGAAACGAAAGAAAGATCGAAGCTGACCCACGCGAACTGGCTCGGGCATCATTTGTATCAGGCTGGCGAGAATGAAAAGGCGGCTCATTTTTTACTTGAGGCGTATGACAGCTCAGTAGAAAAGCATTTCGTAGAAAGCGCGTATCAGGATCTTCAGAAGATGATTGCCTTCACTACCGATCCCGGGAAGAAGGACAGGCTTATTCTGGAAGAAATCAAGATCCTTTACAGGATGGACGACCAGATAAAGGCAAGAAAAACATCCTATACTTTAATTGAAAAATACGAAAGATCCGATAATTACGAATTCTATTTTGACATACTGCTTACCATACTCGAAAATTCGATGAGCTATTCTCCTGCAAAAAGAGTGAAAGAACTTCTGTATAAAGCTTCGAACATAATGAGAAAATATAAGCTTTCGGATGAGCAGAAGGGCAGGCTTTACAAGAATTACGCTGTATTTAAGAAGAATGAAGGCAATATAAAGCTGTCAGTAAATTACATTACAAGAGCGCTTCAGTATATTTCCAGAACGAAAGATTATGAAAGCAGATGCTTTCTGTTAAACGAGATGGGTCTTATTTATGAAAGCCAGTTCAGATTCACAAAAAGCATTTCGACATTCCAGTCAGGCCTAAAGCTTGCGGAAAAAAACAGTAATCTTAAATATCAGTCCATTCTGCTGGGAAATCTCGGCAAGATAACTTACAAGCTCGGAAAAGTAAAGGATTCGATAAAATACTATGAAAAAGCTCTTGAACTTGCGTCGCTGTTAAGCCTGAAAGATGTTGAGGGGGTTTGCGCCGGACAGCTCGGCAATATTTATCTCGAGACAAAAGATCTGACATCGGCAATGGCTAATTTTGAAAGATCTATCAAGATCTTCAGAGCGCTGAACAACCTCGAAGAGATCAGCTACAGGCTTTCGGATTTCGGAGCGTGCAATATGTTCCAGAACAATCAGATTGAAGCGGAAAAATGTTTTAATAAAGCCGGCAAGATCGCAAAGGAGATCAATTCAAGCCTTGCCCGCGCTTACGCTCTTCTGCACGCAGCCCGCCTGAAGGTTATGAAAAAGAATTATGCCGAAGCTGAGAAGAACTTCAAAGAATCTTTAAAGATATACAGAGAGAAAAAGCTGTACAAACGTATGGGTATGATCTATTATTATATGGCCGAAATGTTCTATAACGAGATAGTTGAATACGAGGATGATCCTTTCAATAAATACAAGAACGAGATCAGGGATGATATCGGGCTCATACTAAAATATATGAAAAACTCGCTTCTGTATTCCAAAAAAGCGAAGAACATTCATTTTATCGCTCTCGGTTATCTGCTTCTGGGTAAGATCCTGAAAAGAAAGAACAGAACTAAGGAAGCGATATTAAATCTTCAGGCCGGGCACAGCGCTATTAAAATATCGGATTATTCAAAATTATACATAGAACTTACTCTCGAACTCGCGGATGTTTACTGCAAGAGTTCACGCACACGGGACGCCTTACTTATAATCAAGGCGGCTTTGAAGCTTGCTGTTCAGAACAAGGATATGATCACGCGCAACAAACTTAAAGACCTAATAAAAGAATTATCGGAATAATAAAACGGGGTCTGTGTAAATGTTCCTGCCGGTAAACTCAAACGAAATGAAACTTCTCGGCTGGGACAGCCTTGACGTAATTATAATTTCAGGCGATGCATACATAGATCATCCTGCTTTCAGCGCTGCTATAATCGGAAAATATCTTTTCTCAAAAGGTTTTAGAGTTGGAATAATACCTCAGCCCGAAATCATAACTAACGCGGATTTTCAGAAACTGCCGCTCCCGAAGCTGTTCGTAGGGATCACATCAGGTAACGTCGATTCGATGGTCAACAATTATACAGCGAGCAGAAAGCCCCGACGAAGCGACGATTATTCAGAAGGCGGAAAGGGCGGAAAGAGGCCGGACAGAGCGGTGATCGTATATGCCAACAAAGCCAGAGAGAATTTTAAAGGAGTTCCTGTTATAATCGGTGGGATAGAAGCCAGCCTGAGGCGTATCGCTCATTACGATTACTGGTCGGATAAGATCAGAAGAAGCATACTGTCTGATTCTAAGGCTGACATACTGGTTTTCGGTCAGGGAGAAAGAACTGCGCTCGTCATAGCCGAAGGATTAAAAGCGGGAAAGAGAATATCTGAATTAAGGAATATCAGAGGCGCAGCATTTATTCCCGGTAAAAATGAAGCTCTCCCGGAAGAGTTTTCATACCACAGCCTGCCGTCATTTGAAGAAGTCAGCTCGGATAAAGATAAATTCATCGAATCCGAGAAAACTGTTCATACGGCAACAAATCCGTATCTTAATACAGGTCTTATTCAGGAAACCAACGGACGCACTGTAGTAATAAATCCGCCGGTGTTTCCCGATGATCATATCGACGAATTTTACGACGTCGAATTTGAAAAAAAACCGCATCCGATGTATAAGGAGAGCATTCCAGCCTTCGAAATGATAAAGAATTCCATTACGATACACAGGGGATGTTTCGGCGGATGCTCATTCTGCTCGATATCCCAGCATCAGGGGAGCTTCATACAGTCAAGATCGGAAACTTCGGTGGTAAATGAAGCACGGAAGCTGAAATCAAAGTCAGTGACCGACCTTGGCGGACCGTCAGCGAATATGTACAGTATGCACGGAAAGGATTTTCAGAAGTGCATGAAATGCGTAAGGCTTTCCTGCCTGTTTCCAAAGCTGTGTCCCAATCTCGACATTTCTCATAAAAAACTGCTTCATCTTTATGATGCGGTTAAAGAGCATAAAAGGGTCTTCATCAACAGCGGAATCCGGCATGAACTTGCTCTTCTTGATAAGGAATATATGAGAACGGTTGCAGGTGAGTTTACATCCGGACTTCTCAAGATCGCACCGGAGCATACCGAAACAGATATCCTGAAGTTAATGCTCAAACCAGAGATAAGCAGATACGAGGAATTCGTAAAACTGTTCAGGCAGTATTCAAAAAAAGAACAATATGTCCTGCCTTATCTGATCTCGGCCTTTCCCGGAGTATCGATAGATAAGGCAAAAAAAATGTCGGCATATCTGAAAATGTATAATATCAGAGTAGAACAGGTACAGGATTTTATTCCGCTGCCTATGACAATAGCTGCCTGCATGTATTATACTGAAAAGGATTTTTTTTCTGGCGAAAAGATCTATGTAGCAAAATCGTATAAGGAAAGGGATATTCAGAAAAGACTCATACAGTGGTGGAAAAAATAAAAAAGGGATTTATATGAGGAATAAAAAGAAAGAAGTTACTGATAAAAAGATCATTGAAGCAATATTAAAAGAAGCGATATGGTGCCAGCTTGCGCTCACAGACGGAGATCAGCCTTATATCGTGCCTTTGAATTACGGATATTACCATAATGCTCTCTATATTCACTGCGCTCCGTCAGGAATGAAGCTGGATCTGATAAGAAAAAATCCGAAAGCCGCTTTCAACGTTACTCTCGACCCTGAATATCTTGAAGGGCTTCTGACTATGAAATACAGAAGTGTTTCAGGGACAGGCAAAGCTTACATCATTGAGGACGAAGAAGGCAAAAGGGAAGCATTAAATCACCTGACCGGACATTTCGGAGCTGAACCTGTCCATCACAGTGCTCAGAGCCTGAAAACTATCGTAATGATAAAGGTAGAAATAGAATCAACGACCTGCAAGATCAGTTATATGGACAAATAATACCTGGAGAACCTGAATGATCAGAAAAGCCGTTCCTGACGATGCCGCCCAGATATGCTGGATATACAATTATTATATTGAGAACACGACAGTCACTTTCGAGACAGAGGCTGTATCCGTCGAAGCTATGAGGGAGAGGATAATCAGCGTATCTGAAAATCATCTGTGGCTGGTATATGATAATGAAGGAAAAATCTATGGTTTTGCTTATGCAATGCGCTGGAAAGAAAGAAGCGCTTATAAATTTACGGTAGAGTCAACGGTTTATATCGAGGACGGCTGCACGGCTATGGGTATCGGACCTGAGCTTTATGAAGCATTGTTGATAGAGCTTAAGAAAAAGAATGTTCATGCTGTTCTTGCCGGGATAACTCTTCCAAACGAAAATAGCGTAAAGATGCATGAGAAGCTGGGATTCAAAAAGGTCGCGCATATGGAACAGACGGGATTTAAATGCGACAAATGGATAGATGTCGGGTATTGGGAGCTTATACTTTAAACGGAGGATATGATGGGTACTTCAAACGGAAAGATCATACGGAAAGCCAAAATCGTGAATGGGTTAGTTCAGGATATCTGGTCAAAATGGACGACGCATGAAGGTTTGAAAACTTTTTTCGGAGCTGACAATAAGATCGAACTGGCTGTCGGAGGTCCATTCGAGATTTACTTTATCGAAGCTAATCCGTACGGGCTCAAAGGCAGCGAAGGCTGTAGAATATTAAGCTTCTTGCCTGAAAGAATGCTGTCATTTTCATGGAGCGCTCCACCACAGTATCCCGATATCAGGAATCATGAGCATAAAACATGGGTGGTTGTAAATTTCAGGATAATGCCAAATACAAGCACGGAAGTAGAGATCGTTCATCTTGGATGGAAAGATGGTGAACAGTGGGATAAAGTCTATGATTATTTCGATAAAGCGTGGGATTTTGTTTTAAACAGCCTCGAAGAGAGTTGCGGAAAACCTGATCAGACGGAGATCAAAGCTAAAAAAGTTGTCGGCATCGGCGGGATATTCTTTAAGAGCAGCGATCCTGTTAAGCTCAAAGAGTGGTATAATAAGCACCTCGGATTAAAAACCGATGCGTACGGCACGAATTTCGAATCAAGGGATTCTGAAAAGCCTTCGGTTAAAACTTATCTTCAGTGGAGCCCGTTCGCAGAAAAAACTAAATATTTCGAGCCTTCCGATAAGCAGTTCATGATAAATTACAGAGTGGAAGATCTCGTCAGGCTGGTCGAAGAATTTAAGAAAGACGGTGTTCAGGTCTTAGATGAGATCGAAGTATATGAATACGGAAAATTCGTTCACATTATGGATTGCGACGGCAACAAGATAGAGCTGTGGGAACCTGTCAGCGAAGAATATGATAAAATCGTCGATGGAAAAACAAAATAGGATTGCGATAATATGATAAACTCTATCAAAATAGTATTATTTCTTATTCTTGTAGGTATTTTGTTATCCGGCTGCACTACTTACTATAATGCTTTAAGTGCTGGCTCAGCAGAGAGCAATGAACACATTACTTCAAATACGAGAGTGTAAATAATTTTGTGTAAATGGCCTGTTGGAATTAAATTTCAAGAAAAAGGAGAACAGGTCTATGAAAAAGAAATTAACACCCGAAGAACTGGAACAAAAAGATGTATTGCAGAAGCTGATAAAAAGAGCGCAG
>JAKQBN010000045.1 GCA_029559475.1 bacterium | reverse complement strand
GGTTGATGAGAAAGTGGTCGATGGCTATAAAAAACTGGGGCTTGATTTTCGCTCAGTTGAACATTATGTTTCCTGATAAGTTAAGCGGCTATGTAAAATGAATGGAAAATGCCATTTACACAAAATTTCTGACACCCTCTTCATTTGATATCAACTTACACCCCAATATTTTCGAGTATAACGATTTCAATATTATTCATTCATACGAAAATATCAATTGGTATCAAGATATTGTGAGTCAAAGCACAGTATATTTTTCAAAATTGACGTCTCTCTATAACGGGAGCAACCGTTTCTTTATAGCTTATAACAACAACAGGCAAGTATATTTTCAAACTGCTTTACAAACTGGAATAGAGAACGGATCTGAAATCATTCCTGATAAGCCGTATATCAAAAGTATCTACCCTAATCCTTTCAACAATGAGACAAAGATTACTATAGATCTTAAAGATGATTCTAATGTAAAGCTGGAATTATATAATACTCAAGGCCAATTAATTCAAACGGTCTTGGATAAAAAAATGAATAAAGGCAGATTTGAATATAATATCATGCTCAGCAATGTAAATTCCGGTACATACTACTGTAAACTTTCAGTTAACGGAATACTAATGGATACAAAGAAGCTTCTATACCTAAAATAAAGAAGTAGTTTTGAAGTAGTTTTTATTTGTTTCCAACTACAATATTTTGTATATTGCGATTATGAAAATGGAGTGTACATGCCGGTTATTTCAAGATTCTATGGTATAATAATCAAAATGTATTTCAATGAGCACGGAATTCCTCATTTTCATGCCGTTTATAATGAGTATAATGGTGTTTTCAGCATTTCTGACCTTTCAATGATTGAAGGAGATTTGCCTTTAAAAGCCCAGTCTCTTGTAAAAGAATGGGCACAGAAATATAAAGCAGAGCTTGAAAAGATGTGGGACACAAAAGATATAATCAATTTGCCGGGATTAGAGTGATGGGTTATGATAGAATTAAAAAAGTAGAAGCAAAAGATAATTTTACTCTAAGAGTAGAATTTTTTAACGGAGTGATAAAAGTTTATGATTGTAAACCGTTATTGAAAGAAGAACCGTTTAAATTACTCCAAAATGAGAATTTTTTTAAAAGGGTGAAAGTGGACTCCGGAGGCTATGGGATAAGCTGGAACGATGATATTGATCTTGCCGAATCGGAGTTATGGTTAAAAGGTGTTTCAGTGAATACTCAAGTCGCTGAAGATAAGTCCGAATACAAATCATAACTTCCTAAAGAAAATAATCTTTACTTGCTTTGTTTTATGAATTCCCTCTCAATCAGTTTTTCAAGGCTCGGTAAGGCATAGAACGGCAGATTCATAAGCCTGAACTTATTGCCTTTTATGGTTGAGGCTGTTTCTATCGAGAATTTTCCTGAGTACAATCTGATTGCTTCAGTGATTCCGGTTTCATCTATGAATTGATGTAATGATTTTAATGTGCCTGTTTTGCCTGATTTTACTTCTATGGGATAAGCTTTCCCGTTGTACTGGTATAGATAATCAAGTTCGGCGTTTGACTGATTTTTTTCTCTGATCCAAAATGAAACATTATGCAGCGGCGAAAAGGATTTTGCCATTAATTCCTGCCCGGTTATGTGTTCGTAAATTCTTCCGAGTCTGCCGTCAGTTATGTTTCTTGATAAAAACATTTCCTGTTGTATTCCCGAGAAGTAATTTAAGAGACCGGTATCCACAATGTGAAGCCTTGGCTTTCTTCTGTGGTTTTCTTCAAAAGGATAATTGATGTCAGTTGAAGGATATGCAAGTTTTATAAGCATTGCTTTTTCAAGCAGTCTCAGAGCTTCGCCAATCTCTCTTGATTTGTAGTTCGCGTTCCCGAATCCTTCGAATGATATTCTTTCTCCGGCTGTTTTGAAGGCAAATTTGAGAGTATGAGATATTACTCTGCTAAAATTTAGATTGTCTGAATATTTTTCAATATCCTCGAGATATGATACTATAAGGCTTTCATAAACTCTGTTTACTTCGATCCTGTCTTTGGTTTCGATATAAACTTTAACGGCTTCAGGCATACCGCCGGTGAGAGTATAATCGCAGAATAGGTCAGTGAGTTTTTCGTGCGCATAATCGGGAAATTCGCAGTTGTCTATGAGTTCGATGCTCTGAGTCTCTTTGAGTGCTTCGAGGTATTCTCTGAAAGTTACCGGATGCATCTTTAAATATTCGCATCTTCCCACCGGGAAGCTTATTTTAACATTGAGGACGGTTTCAAGTAGCGATCCTGCCGAAATGACATAGAGATCGGGAGTATTTTCATAGAAATATCTCAGGTAGGCTACAGCTTTTGGTGAATTTTGAATCTCATCAATGAAGACAAGAGTATTTTTTTTATCCTTGTTCATACCATTTACATAGAAGATCGAATCGAGGAGTTTATTGAAATCGTTGTTTTCGAAAAGAGCAAGATCAGATTTTTTGTCAAGGTTAAGATGTATGAACTGATCGAATTTCTTCGCGAACATTTCGACGGCTGTCGTTTTGCCGACCTGTCTTGCTCCGCGGAGGATAAGAGGTTTTCTGTTCTTTTTTTTACTCCATTTTTCAAGTTCATCGAGAATACTTCTTTTAATCATTTTGGACTCCTTTTGCTTATGGTAGTAAATTAGCTATAATATTACACAAAATCAACCCAATATTTCATTATTTTTGTCACAGAATAAACCCAATATTCGAGAAAGTTTGTCGCAGAATAAGGGCAATATTGTAAAATCAATGTTTCACTATTGTCGTTTTTTATCTTATATTTACCCGACTCTTTGGAAGGGACATGGAACCTGACTTTCTGACATATTTTCTTCTGTTTATAGCCGGTACTGCTGCGGGATTTATTGATTCTATAGCCGGCGGGGGAGGGCTTATAACTCTGCCTGCGCTGATGCTCGCGGGATTATCGCCTCAGATGGCTCTGGGCACGAACAAGCTTCAGTCAACATTCGGGTCGATCACGGCATCTTATCATTATGTTAAAAGCGGGAAAGCTGATCTGAAGACTGCGCGGACGGGCATTGTTTTTACTTTCATCGGCGCCGGAGCAGGTACGATCCTTGTCCAGATCACGAGCAATGATCTTCTTAAGAAGCTGATACCTTTTCTTTTGATGGGCGTGCTTGTTTATCTGCTTTTTTCGCCTAAGGCGGGGGAGATCGAAAGAGAAAGACGGATGAGCGAAAAATGGTTTTATATTATTTTCGGTCTGTCGATCGGATTCTATGACGGCTATTTCGGGCCGGGGACAGGAGCATTCTGGGTGATCCTTATCGTCTTTTTTCTTGGTCAGGAGATGGTCTCCGCTACGGCTTATACGAAGGTTATGAATTTTACAAGCAATATTACTGCTTTGTTATTCTTTCTTATCGGCGGTAAGATGGTGTTTATTCCGGGTCTTATTATGGGAATAGGGGAGATCGCAGGAGCTACGATAGGCTCGAAGCTCGTGATCAAGAACGGAGTAAAGTTTATTAAGCCGTTCTTCTATACGATCGTTGTGATAATCATAATTTCATTATTCTATAAACATTATTAGGTGTAAAATGACTTTTCCAAAGCTGAAAAAATCTCTCGGGCAGAACTTTCTAAAAGACGAATTCTATATATCAAAAATAATTGAATCGTTTAATCTTAAACCTGATGATACAGTTCTCGAGATCGGACCGGGCGGTGGAGCGCTTACGAAGAGGATCACAGGCAGAGTAAAGAAGCTTTATGCGGTAGAGATAGACCAGAGGCTGATAGATAATCTTGAAGATAAAATATCTGATGACGATTTCGTTCTCTTTAACGAGGATTTTTTAAAATTCGATCTGGTCGAAAATATTCAGGAAGAAAATATAAAAATCGTCGGCAATCTGCCTTATCACGTGACCAGCCCTATTATTTTCAAAGTAATGGAACTTGCTTCAGAAGTTAATAATGATAAACTTAAAATTCAGTCTCTCACGATCATGATCCAGAAAGAAGTGGCTGAAAGGATCGTAGCTAAAGTAAATACAAAAGCTTATGGGGTCATCAGCGTTTTTACAAGATTCTTCTGCGAACCCGAGATCCTTTTCGACATACCGCCCGAAGCATTTTTCCCTAAGCCGAAAATCACATCTTCGATAATAAGGTTCAATTTTACTACAGGTAATGGTAATCTTCAGAAAGTTAAAGATATGAAACATTTCAGATCTGTCGTAAAAACAACTTTCTTAAACCGTAGAAAGATGCTGAGGAATACTCTGAAAGCTTTTATTGATGACCCGGGTCTGATCACAACTGTTGAAGTAACGAAAAGGCCTGAAAATCTCAGCGTGGCCGATTTTATAAGTTTATCAAACGAAATATATTTATTGTAAAAAATTAATTTGACTTTGACCAAGTTCTTTCCTTTCTTTTTTTTAAGTAAAAAACCGGGAGAATAAAATGGTCAAAGATTTCGATTCAATACTGTCCGATAACTCAAAAAGAATGAAAAAATCCGCTATCCGCGAGCTGTTAAAGCTTACCAACAAACCCGGCCTGATCTCGTTCGCCGGAGGATTGCCGTCGCCGTTGACCTTTCCGATTAAAGAGCTTCAGGAAATATCATGCGAAGTTCTTGAAACAGAAGGCCCTGCGGCACTTCAGTATTCAACTACAGAAGGAAATCCTGGTTTAAGAAAAGTTCTGGCAGAGAGATATGCGAAACAGGGTCTAAACATTACTTCCAACAATATTATTATAGTAACATCATCTCAGCAGGCTCTGGATCTTATACCAAAGGTTCTCGTAAATCCCGGTGACAAAGTTCTTGTCGAGCTTCCGTCATATCTCGGTGGAATTCAGTCGTTCCAGAATTACGGCGCGAACATGATAGGCGTTAAGCACGATAAATACGGAATGAGGGCTGATGTCCTTGAAGAAGAGCTGAGCATATTGAAAAAAGTCGGCGAGAAACCAAAATTCATATATATAATTCCCGATTTCCAGAACCCCGCAGGAGTAACGATGCCTGAATGGAGAAGGCTCGAGATAATCAAGATAGCGCAGAAATATGATGTTCTGATCGTCGAGGACAGCCCTTATAGAGAATTGAGATTCGAAGGAGAATCCCAGAAAACGTTCTATCAGCTCGCAGATGAAGGCAGAGTAATTCTTCTCGGAACTTTCTCAAAACTTTTCGTTCCCGGATTTAGGATCGGCTGGATTATCGGTCACGAGGCAATTCTGGACAAGATCGTAACGGCAAAACAGTCAACTGACCTCTGTACTTCATCGTTTGTTCAGATGATAGCAACAAAATATATTGAGAAAGGCTATTTTGATAAAAACCTTAACAACATTATAACTATGTACAAAGCAAAAAAAGACGTTATGATGGATTCGTTCGAAAAATATCTGCCCGAAGGCGTTACCTGGACAAATCCTGAAGGCGGACTTTTTCTTTTTGTAACTCTTCCGGAGTGGATGGATGCCGAAGAACTTTTTATAACGGCTATAGAAAATAATGTTGCGTTCGTAATAGGAAAAGTGTTCCACTGCGATGAAAGCGGAAAGAATACGATGAGGATCAATTTCTCATTTGCGTCGCATGAGGAGATCGTTGAGGGAGTGAAAAGACTAGGAAAAGCGATCAAGGCCATGATGGATAATAAAAAAGCGTAAATTCAAACAAAGTATATTTTATAAGGGGCGGCGTATGGAAAAAGCAAATATTGACTGGGGAAAACTCGGTTTTGCATATTTAAAAACCGACAAAAGATACATCTGCCACTGGAAGGAAGGTAAATGGGATGAAGGTAAACTTGTCGAAGACAACCAGATCACCATAAGCGAATCATCGAACGTTTTTCATTACGGCCAATGCTGTTTTGAAGGCATGAAGGCATATACTGCAAAAGATGGAAGGATCCTTCTTTTCAGGCCTGATGAGAACGCGAAAAGGATGGTAAAAAGCTGCCAGAGAGTGCTTATGACAGAATTCCCGGTCGAGAGATTTATAGAAGCCTGCAAGCAGGTAGTTAGGGCGAATAAAAGATTCGTTCCGCCTTACGGAACCGGAGCCACTCTGTATTTGAGGCCGTTCGAAATAGGTGTTGGCGATAATCTCGGTGTAAGGCCGGCAAAAGAATATATTTTCTCGATCTTCTGCTCGCCCGTCGGCCCGTATTTTAAAGGCGGTCTCGCTCCTGTGAATTTTATAACCTCGGATTATGACAGAGCTGCGCCTAACGGAACCGGATCCGCAAAAGTAGGCGGTAACTATACGGGAAGCCTACTTCCTCACGAACTTGCGGTAAAAGCGGGTTATGCTGACTGTATCTATCTCGATCCGAAGACACATACAAAGATCGAAGAGGTCGGAGCCGCGAACTTCTTCGGCATAACGCACGATAACGTATTCGTCACTCCAAAATCACCTTCGATCCTTCCGTCAATAACAAAATACTCACTTCTGCACGTCGCGAAAGAATATCTGGGAATGAAAACAGAAGAAAGAGACGTTCTTATAGATAAACTTGATCAGTTTAAGGAAGCAGGCGCATGCGGAACCGCTGCTGTAATTTCACCGATAGGCGGGATAATGCACAAAGGAAAATATCACATTTTCCATTCCGAAACTGAAGTAGGTCCGGTAACAAGAAAACTTTACGATACTCTTACCGGGATCCAGTACGGAGATATAAAAGCACCTGACGGCTGGGTAGTCGAAGTATAAAAAAAGATTTTCTTGAATAAAAAAGGGGAGTCAGAAAGCTCCCCTTTTTTATTTATAATAATGGGTTTAACTTAAAAACTTCCTTGCTGAAGGAATAACCGAGGCTGCAACTATAATTTTAATGATATCGCCGGGAATGAACGGAAATATTCCAGCGCTTAGAACATTGTTCCATCCGGTAAACTGAGAAAGCCAGATCACGCCGAAAAGATAAATGACCGCGTTTCCAGCGATCATGGCCAGAGATGCTTTGGTAAAAGACGACAGATATCCTCTGTCGCTTAAAAAACCTACAAGGTAAGCCGCTGCAATAAATCCTGCCAGATATCCGCCTGTAGGACCCGCAAGCCTTGCCGGACCGAAATCTCCGCCCGCAAAGAACGGCATGCCTATGGTACCCAAAAGGACATAAGTAAGAACAGAAAGCATTCCTTTCTTTCTGCCCAAAGTTCCGGCAGCGAGAAGAATTCCTAGAGTCTGTCCGGTCAGCGGAACCGGCTTAAAGGGTATAACGATCTGCGAAAGAAAGGCGATCAGAAATGTTGCCGAAGTCACCTGAAGCATTTCTTTTGCAATGTTGTTTTCCGCGCTTTTGATAATTTTTGTTTCCATGTATTCTCCAATATTTTATAAATCAGGCACTAAATCTAAATTATTAATATTCAATATGAAAGTAAATTTTTATTTTTTTTTAGTGGACAAGTTCAATCTCCCGCATTAAATTAAAGCCCGGAGGATTTTGATGCATAAAGAACTGGCGGGAGTTTTTGAAAATATAATAAGCGCTGCAGACCTTTTATACAGACACGGATGGGCTGAAGCTTATGCGGGCAATATAAGTTACAGGATGGCAAGTCCTTTTTCTTTCGATAAAAACGATCATACTGATCTTCCTGACCGTTTTGAAAATCTGGCTTGTAAAACAATAATGATTACTTCATCCGGCAGCAGAATGAGACACATCGCATCGGGAAATGCATCAGACTATTGTTCCGTAATTACAGTAAATGATAAGGGAACAGGATACTACAGATCTGCAGAATATAATAAAAATCCGAGTTCAGAACTTGTAGCTCACCTTCTGCTTCATAATGAATATGAGAAAAGACAAAGCGGATACAGGGCTGTAGTTCACTGCCATCCGGAGAATATGGTCGCATTATTGAATATTCCCGATATTAAAACAGCCGAAGCTGTGAATAAAATCCTTTTTTCAAGTCATTCAGAGATCCGGCTTTTACTCCCTGAAGGTATCGGGATCATCGGTCATAAAACTCCCGGATCATACGAGCTTGCATTAGCTGTTTTAAACGAGCTTAAAAAGAAAGACCTCGCTATTATTGAAAAGCACGGTTGCTTCAGCGCGGGAATTACTCTTGACGAGGTGTTAGACAAGATCGAGGTTGTAGAAAAAGCAATAAAAATCTACTTTAGAACAAGACAAAAATAATTTTAAATAAAATGAGGACTATGATGAAAAAACTGATACCGATGCTGATTATCCTGCTGTCAGCTGTAATTTTCGCTCAGACGAAGATAGACGATGAACTGATCAGACGAACCGAAGAATGGTTCAAGAACAATCCGAACTCAATGCCTCACTGGCTGACACCGGACGAGCTTGGAAGGATGAATGAAATAGGCAAAGGATTCGTTGAAACTGATCCTCCTGTAGGACCCGTCAGGCAAACTGCCGAATTCGAAAGGATGCAGGGAGTTATGATAGGTGCTCATAAGCTAGAAAAAGATAAAGGATTTGGATTCGGACTTCCGATTGCTTTCATCAAGCAGCTTTCTGAAGTTACAGATGTCGTTACGATCGTCGCAAGCACAAGCGAAAAAAATACGGTAATAAATTCATATATATCTGCCGGCATAGATACCTCAAAATGCGATTTTCTGATCGCTCCTTCAGATTCGTACTGGACAAGAGATTACGGACCCTGGTACGTTGTTAACGGCAACAATGAAGTTGGAATATGTGACTTTCCATACAACAGACCCAGGACTAATGATGACAACATTCCTGTAGTTACAGCACCTTTTCTGGATGAGCCTTTATACGGTATGAATGTAGTTCACACCGGGGGTAATTATATGACCGACGGAATGGGTGTAGGGGCATCAACAACTATTGTTTATGAAGAGAGTAATACGTCTTTACATATTAATCAGGCTCAAGTTGACCAGAGAATGAATGATTACCTCGGTATTCACACATATCACGTCGTTGAAGATCCGAACAATACTTATATAGATCATATAGACTGCTGGGGAAAATTTTTAGATGTTGATAAGCTGCTTATTAGGTCCGTTCCAACTTCACACGCTCAATATGATGAAATTGAAGCTACTGTTGACTATTTTGAAGCTCAGACTTCTTCTTACGGAACACCTTATCAGATCTATAGGGTTAATACTCCGAATAACGAACCTTATACAAATTCGCTTATTCTTAATGATCATGTTTTTGTGCCGATAATGAGCGGATCTAACGATGCGGCAGCTCTGGCTGTATATCAGTCTGCGATGCCGGGATACACTATAACAGGAGTTCTCAACAGTACCGGAACGCCCTGGGAGTCTACCGATGCACTGCACTGCAGGACAAGAGGTGTTATTGATAAAGAAATGCTTCATATTTATCATGTCGCTACACTGACAGAACAATCTTCAGCTGAAAGTTATCCGATATCTGCGAAGATAGTATCCTACGGCGGACATACCATTACATCAGCGACTTTGTATTACAAGATCAACAGCGGAAGCTGGAATACTATATCAATGTCCGGCAGCAGCGGAAATTACTCGGCTACTATTCCCAGCCAGGCGGCCGGATCTACAGTATCATATTATATACATGCGACTGATAACTCAGGCAGAGTGGAAAATCACCCTTTCATAGGTTCTGCTGATCCGCATCAGTTCAACGTTCTCGGTCAGATAGGAGGTACTTTTGCCGTCAACCAGTCATCTTTAAACTACGGAAATGTAAGCGTTGGGCAAAGCAGCATTAAGCAGTTTACTATAACCAACAGTGACGCAGTAGAGTATTTATCCGGAGAAATTACTACAATCGCAGGTTATTCGGTTGCAGCTGCTGTTAAGAACACGATAAGCTATATGATCTCGCCAAATTCATCAGAAACGTTCGATCTGACTTTTGCGCCGACTCTGGAACAGGCATACAGCGGTAATGTGGTGATAACATCGTCAGATACGAGCCATCCGAGCACGAACATAGCGGTGAGCGGGTCAGGTACAGTACCTGTATTCGGACTTCCGTTCACTCAGAACTTCAACGCGTCGACGAGTTTACCGACATCATGGACGATAGTTGACAATCAGGGTAACGGCCAGGTATGGCAGTTCGGGACCCACACGAGCGGA
>JAKQBN010000041.1 GCA_029559475.1 bacterium | reverse complement strand
AAAGTTTAGCGTTCTCCGTAACATTATTTTTTGATGATCACCCAGCGGCCGGTTTTTTTAGAACCGACTCTTTCTATTATGCCTAATTGTTTCAGCTTATTAATTCCCCTTGAGACAGTTGGGTTGCTTATTTTTATTGTATCAGCAATTTGATCTCTTGTTATTGCAGGATCGGATTCAATCAATCCCAAAATCTGTTTTATTGTATCATTTATTGTATCATTTATTGTATCATCTCCGTCCTTTTGGGTGTCGATTGGGGTGACGATTGGGGTAGTCACCTTTTCTGGGACATCTTTTGGTACATTTTCGGTGATCTCTAGCCTTTCTTTGTACAGGGTGACAAAAAAGCCGTTGAATTTTTCTTCGAATTTTGGCGGAATGACACCGTAATCTCTGCATATATCGAAGATCTTTTTTATACCGGAGCCGTATCGTTCAACCGATCCGATCTCTTTGAATGCTTTTGCTACGAGCTT
Organism: bacterium; assembly: GCA_029559475.1. GTDB lineage: Bacteria > UBA4055 > UBA4055 > UBA4055 > UBA4055 > UBA12480. Next base: position 2,800 of record JAKQBN010000041.1, on the reverse strand, counting down.
GTTCCGTGCCTGTGATGTATAGTTGTTGCTCAGAAGGTCTTCCATGGTAATTCCGCCGAATAATCTTCCCGGATTATAAAATTCTATCCTATCATCAAAGATCTTGATAAGGCTGCCGCTGCTTTCCCTGTAGTCTCTGTGGACAATCATGTTGACCACTATCTCTCTTATCGCATCAATGGGGTAGTCGTATCTTTCTTCGCGTTCAAGCTTTCCGGTAACGATAAATTCGAGCATAATGTTCTTCTGTATGAACCTGATGATCTCGTCTGATTCCGTAAAAAGGTCTGTGCTTAGGGTAATGTCATCGATTATCTTGGTCGGGCTTTTGAACCTTCCGGCCTGAATGTCAGTTATTACGCAGTTGTCTTTCGCGAAAAGCAGATGAGCTCCGATCGATAATCTGTTATCTCTGATAAGTTCCATTTTCAGCATGAATTCGTACGGAGTCATATTTATTTCCGAACCGCTTCGTTTCTCGATCTTTTTTATGAACTTAAATACTTTTTCTTCGGATATATCGTTTATAGTATGGTCGGGATCCGGATGAAAGTCCCAGCTGCTGTTCATTGTCCGCAGGTAAAGGTCGCTGATCTCACCCAGAGAAAGCTGATGATTGGAGTTTTTTACACGCTTATAGTATCTGCCTTTAAGAGCTACCGGTTTTATCGGATATTCGTCAACTAGAAGAGCAACTATTTTTGATCCTTCGTATTCACAGACTTCAGCATCAATTATAAGCTGAGGCTGAGTTTTATTTTTTATTTCATTTATCCACTTCTGAAGTGTTTCATCGCCGATCTGAAATTCCTTATTAGCTATTTTTCCGTCCTCGATACCGATAAAGAGTATTCCGCCTGAGGCATTTGCGAAAGCACAGACAGTCTCAAGAGCCGCAGTATCAAAATTTCTCTTAAATTCTACGGTTTTGGATTCGCCCTTTTTAACTAATGCGTCTATATCGCCTAGTTTCATTTTTTCAGCCTTTTGATCTCGCTTTTGATGTAATCGAGCGTGAGCAGCTTTTTTTCGACCCCTTTGACATCCAAAAGTTTCACATTGCTTGAATTGTAATCGGTGAGTTCTTTTTTCTGCTTTTCACCTTTTTCAAAGAATTTTGCGTAGTTGAGGTCTCTCGTATCTGCCGGTACTCTAAAAAAGTCTCCGAGGTCTTCCGCGAAGGCCATTTCCTCTCTGGTAAGCAGCGTTTCATATTTCTTTTCGCCGTGACGGGTTCCTATTATCTGAATTTTGCTCTTTGCTTTGAACAGATTGACCATTGCCTGTGCGAGGTCGCGGATGGTGCTTGATGCCGCTTTCTGAACGAAAAGGTCGCCCTGTCTGCCGTTCTTATATGCGAAAAGGACGAGGTCAACGGATTCCTCCAGGCTCATTAAGAATCTTGTCATGTCGGGATCGGTTAAGGTGAGCGGTTTCCCATCTTCGATCTGCTCAATGAACAGCGGGATGACCGAACCTCTCGATGCCATTACGTTGCCGTAGCGGGTTACGCAGATGGTGGTTTCCTTTTCATCCACATTTTTTGATTCCGCTATCGCCACTTTTTCCATCATAGCCTTTGATATGCCCATCGCGTTTATGGGGTAAGCTGCTTTATCCGTGCTTAAAACGACCATTTTTTTAACTTTGTTCGCTATAGCCGCCCTTATGACATTTGAGGTGCCTATGACATTCGTGCGGACTGCTTCCATCGGGAAAAATTCGCATGAAGGTACCTGCTTTAAGGCTGCCGCGTGGAATATGTAGTCAACTCCCTTTGTGGCTTCGAATACGCTGTCGTAATTCCTTACGTCGCCTATATAGAATTTTAATTTGGAATTATTAAGCTGACGCCTCATATCGTCCTGCTTTTTTTCATCGCGTGAAAATACCCTTATTTCTTTTACGTCCGTGCCTAGGAATCTGTTTAGCACCGCGTTTCCGAATGAGCCTGTTCCGCCTGTGATCAGCAAAGTTTTACCCTTGAACATTTTATTTATCTCCGTAATTGTTTTTGATGATAATCCAGCGGCCGCCTTTGTCGGGACCGACTCTGTCTATTATGCCTCTTTCTTTGAGTTTTTTTAAGTTAGCTTTAATGTTCTTGCTTGCTATCCCAACTTTGTCAGACAACTCATCTATAGTTATGTTGCTGTTTCTTTCAATTAAAGATATTATAGCTTGTTGATTTTCTGTCACCTTTTCTGTCACCTTTTCTGTCACCTTTTGGGTGTCCTTTTGGGTAGTCTCTGTGTAATTGGAATGGATGACCGTCCAGAAAGCATCGGAAAAATCAAATTCGACCCTGTTCCCGTTAGCCTCGCAGGCTTCTCTGACGCGCTTGATGCCTGTTCCGGCTTTTTCCATAAATTCGGTTCTTGACAATAGATCGGCCATCAGCCTGTTCCGTGCTTCGCTTCTTATTCCGAACTGTTCCTTTGGAAAGAGAAGTTCGCCCTTGTTGTTTATTATGATCCTGCTCTTTAATTTTTCGATGGCGATCATGTCTCCGAGATAATAATCGAAATGTATGATCGCGTTTATTATAGCTTCCCTGTATGCGTCTAGTGGAAATTCCGGATATTCGTCTCTTCTTAGAGCTTTGATCTCATATCTGACAGGTATCCGGTCTTTTAAATATTCAACTGCGTGTTCGATGTTGCCGATAATGCCTTTGTCGAAAACCTTTTTGTCTAAGATGTTAGCCCTGTTATCACCGTCGAAATGAATGCATCTGATCTGCGAGCTGATTATATACCTTGAAGGTTCTTTGGCAAAATAAAGAACACCTGCATTGGTA
>JAKQBN010000012.1 GCA_029559475.1 bacterium | reverse complement strand
AATCGATGTGATAAGGCCGGTCCCAGCGGATTCGTACAGTCTGTTTTTAAGCATCATAAAATTTTCATCCGCTTTCATAAGAAATCTTTTAAAACTGCGGCTGCCGATGCTTAAAAGAATATCGGAATTCGTTTTGAAATCCAAAAATGAATTTAGCGCGAATTTATCCTCGGGAAGAGCTGAACAATATATCAGATCGCCGAACCGGTTCATAAATCCGACAGCAGGCAGAGATCCAGTTTCACCTTTTTTATAAAGATCCGAATTTTTCCCGTCGAGATACAGCGGTATGTAAGAAGAGTTGATCTTTTTAATTATCTCATAATCGGAAAAAATGTTCTCTTGAGGGCTGTAAACTTCTTCATCAGAACCTGAAAAATAAACGAAAAGGTTCTTTCCTTCCTGAGCGGAGAAACGGGCGGCTTCTTTCTGATCATATACCCAGTTTATTTCTTCTTTAGGCATGTCCTTTCTTTTTCTAAAAAGTCTGATCTTGTCGATCTCCGCCGCGAGCACTTTCTGGGGCATTACTCCGTATTTTAACGAAATAAGGTTCATATCCTCGTTAAAAAACAGAACGGCGGGGAATTTACTTGTATTGTATTTTTTGGCCAGAACCGGGATCTCATCTTCAGAAGCTGAAAGAAGCACTGTTTTCCTGTAATTCTCCATGAAGCCGGGGTTGAAAATCGTCTGCTTAAGATACGTTTCCGAAAACGCGGACCCTTTCGGGGAAAGAACGACTATGACAGGTATCTCGAATTCCAGAGCGAGTTCCTCCGCATGCGAAAAATCCCTTGCCGTTTTGTAGCGGTTCTCCTCCGTATCTTTTTCCATCGACAGTTTTCGTTTTCCGAGTTCGACAGATTCTTTTATGAAGGAATAAACGACCTCACGGTCTGAAATATTTCCTTTAGTGTTGGTGAATGATCTTATAACATATTTGTTCTCATCTGTAAGGATAAGAGCGGGGAAACCTGTTATTCCGAATTCGTCGAGAAGCTTTTTGTCGCTGTGGCGGTAAAGTCTGTACAGAACAGCATCGCCTGCAGCCTCGGCTATTTCATCCTGAGTCAGTGCGAATTCAAGATATTTTGATGAAATATTTTCATTGTCCAGCGCTGCAATAAGCAGAGGTTTCTTTTCTTTTGAAGAAGTTTTAACTGCGTCTTCCCATGAACTTATCCACTTGTTTTTGCTGGAGGAAACAGAACTTTCCTTCTGTTGTATCGAATCAGATAGTGTGATTATTTTTTGTATATTGTAGTACGCATCAATAAGCCTTGATTCGGTCGGGAACTCCGCCTGGCCTTCGTTAATGCATTCGAGAGCCGCAGCAGGATCGTTCTCGATAAGGTTGATCTTCGCGTTAAGAAGATATTTGTTAACATCCTCATCTGGGAGCTGCTCCAGGACTTTGCGGGCTTTATCGAATTCGGAAAGCGCGGTATAAACTTTTACGGCTTGACTGACAGATCCGGGGCAGGAGGGGTTAACCGCAAGAGAGGAATCAGAAATAGCCTTTGCCTTACCAGGTTCGTATCTGTCGTATTCCATTTCTGATAGTGCGTTCATCGCCGCGGCATAATCGGAAAATTCATTGAGGGCTTTCCTGTAGAGGAGAGATGCTTTATCAGTATCTTTGCACAGGTCACTATAAACACCGGCGCACTTAAAAAGAACCAGCGGGTTACCGGAATATTCCGATGAAAGATTTTGAGCGAGATATTCGGCGTTCATCCTAGAACGTATTTGAGTATATATATCAAGCTTTAAGATCTTAAGATAAACGCTGTTAAGTCCTGACCGTTCCGCTTTTCTGATAAGGATAGCAGCGCTGTCAAGCATATTTCCGCTTCTTCCCGAATGCAGGTAGGCAGCAGCTAAAAATAAAGCCGTTTTCGGATTATCCGGCTCAGAGGAATTCATCTGTCTGTAATAACGGATTATTTTGTCAGATTCATCTTCAGGCGAGGACACTATGTTGAAGTAATTCGCTTTCACATTTTTAGAACTCTTGATCTGCTGAGTTATTTCGTAAGACGACTTATAGTCCGATCTGTAATAATCTTCCTCATAATCCGTGAAATTGTTGAAAGCCATTAAGAAAAACATCAGGAACAGAAAGAAAAAGGTTAGTCCTATCGGCAGATATATCTTGAGAATGTTATCACGGTTCAGTTCGAAAGGTCTGCCGTTATTATGGAGCTGATCGGTCTGCGAGTCCAGAAGAACTTCGTAAACCTGCACTTTCTCTTTAATATTCTTAAGCTTTTTATTACCTAAGAAACTGCATTTTATGTCGCCCTGATTTCCTAAGAGGATCAGGACAGAGTGTGTAATAACGATCCCTCCGGGCCTTGCGATCGGTCTGATCCTCGAAGCGATGTTAACTCCGTCCCCGAATATGTCGTTTTCCTTGATTATTACATCGCCGATGTGAATTCCTATCCTTACCCAGAGTTCTCTTGCTTTTGGTACGGTAGAGTTTCTTTCCTCGAAATATTTCTGCAGTTCCTTTGCGCATGAAACGAGCATGACCGCGCTTTCAGATTCGACAAGGATCTCGTCGCCGATATGTTTGATAATATTTCCGCCGTATTTAGCCGATATCTCGGTAACGACTTCCTTGTGTTTCTGCAAAAGCTTCAGGGCTTCAGTTTCATTCGCCTGCATCATCTTTGAATACCCGACGATGTCCGAGAACATTATCGCGCGTAGTTTTCTTACTGTATCGCCCTCATTCATACAAAAGCCTTAATAGTTACGGAATTTATTATTCAGCTGGTTTTAACAGTTCTTTCCTGACCAGTTTTATCCTGCCTTCCTTGTCTGTTCCTATGAATTTAACCTTTATTCTGTCGCCCATCTTAAAATGTTCCTCGACGTTCGTAATTCTTTCCAGGGAAAGTTCAGATACGTGGACAAGGCCTTCGATCTTAGGCATTATCTCAACGAAAACACCGAAAGGCTTGATGCCTCTTACTACACCTTCATAAATAGCCCCGACTTCGGGCTTCGCGAACATCGTCTGAATATGTTTAAGTGCGGCTTCGCCGTTCTCACCTTCGGACAGGATCTTGATATAGCCGTTATCGTCAACATCGATCTTTACATTGTACTCAGCTATTATACTTTTAATGTTTTTTCCGCCCGGGCCTACGAACATGCCGATCTCATCAGGAGAGATTTTATAATTCAGTATCCTCGGCGCGTGTTCAGAAAGCGCAGCTCTCGGTTTTGATATTGTCGCGTTCATGATGCCGAGTATGTGCAGTCTGCCCTGCTTAGCCTGTTCGAGCGCTCTTTTCATAATATCGATAGATATACCCTGTATTTTAATATCCATCTGATATGCGCATATTCCGTCCTCAGTACCGGTCACTTTAAAGTCCATGTCGCCCAAATGGTCCTCGTCTCCTAAGATGTCGGAAAGGATAACTACATCATCGCCTTCCTTTATCAGTCCCATTGCTATACCGGCCACCTGCTTTTTAACTGGTACTCCGGCAGCCATCATGGCGAGTGAATTCGAGCAAACCGAAGCCATTGATGAAGATCCATTGGATTCGAGTATTTCAGAAACAAGCCTGATCGTGTACGGGAATTCCTCTTCTGACGGAAGAACCGGATGGAAAGATCTTTCAGCGAGATGTCCGTGGCCGATCTCTCTTCTTGATATTCCGGTTATCCTTTTCACTTCGCCTACCGAGAACGGCGGGAAATTATAGTGAAGATAGAATTTCTGCTCCTCGTTCTCGTAAATGTTCTCAATGGTCTGCGTATCGGAATCGCCGCCTAATGTACAAACGCCTAAGCTCTGAGTTTCGCCTCTTGTGAAAAGAGCCGAGCCGTGAACTCTCGGTAATATGTCAAGTTCGCAGGTAATCTGCCTGATCTGATCCGGTTTTCTGCCGTCGATCCTCACGTTGTTCTTAATTATGTTCTTTCTGACTATATCTTTTTCAAGGTCGTGCATTACAGTAACAAAATGCTTTTCATCTTCAGGATATTCTTCCTCAAGCGCGTCCACAACATCGGCGTAAAGAAGTCTTCTTGCCTCGTTCCTGTCCTCTTTGATCTTGATTTTTGTAAATTCATGCGTTTTATGTTCGGAAAGCGATTTGACTTTAGCTATAAGCTCTTCAGATATTTCAGGCACTGTGAATTCAAATTTAGGTTTTCCGAACTCTTTAACGATCTCAGACTGGAAATCGCAGATAGTGTCAATTATATTCTGACCGAACTGAACTGCCTGCAGAAGTTCATCCTCGCTGATCTCTCTCGATTCACCCTCTACCATAGATATGAATCCTTTTCCTCCGCTAATGACGAGCTCGATGTCGCATTCCTTCATCTGTTTGGAAGTCGGATTAGCTACAAGTTCGCCGTTCAGCCTTCCGACTCTAACAGCCGCCACAGGCTGAGAGAACGGAATGTCGGAAAGATTGACAGCAAGAGACGCTCCGATTATTCCGAAAACATCCATCACGACTTCCCCGTCAGAAGACAGCACGTTGCAGATTATCTGAACTTCATTGTTGAAACCTTCGGGAAACAAAGGCCTTATCGGCCTGTCGATTATCCTTGCGCTCAGGATCTCATTGTTTGAAGGTCTGGCTTCTCTTTTTATAAAACCGCCCGGAAATTTTCCGGCGGCGTACATTTTTTCTTTGTATTCAACCGTCATAGGGAAGAAATCGAATCCTACTGCCGGTGTTTTCTGGGCGCATATCGTCACGAGGATCATGTTATCCCCATATTTTACTACTGCGGCTCCGTTCGCCTGTCTTGCCATCTTTCCGGATTCAAGGACAAGTTCCTTTCCGCCGAGCATCATTTTTTTGCTAAAAAACATCGTTACTCCTATTTTATGTATTTAATTCCAGTTCTTTTTTATAATCCGCCGCATAAGCCGCATAGGCAATGGCATGATTATATAATTTTTCTTCAGTATCCTTCGGAAGCTCCCTGATCACCTTTGCGGGAACACCGGCTATCAGAGAATAATCCGGGAATGATTTATGCTCGAGTACCACCGATCCCGCCGCGACGACAGATCCTTTTCCGATCTTAGCGTCATCAAGTACTGTGGCTCCCATACCGATCAGTGTGTTATCGCCTATTCTGCATCCGTGAAGAGTAACGCTGTGGCCCACTATCACATTGCTGCCGACTACGAGCGGATATTCGTCGATCTCGTGCAGGCAGCAATTGTCCTGAATGTTGGTGTTGTCGCCGATTATAATTTCGTTAACATCGGCTCTCACAGTAGCGTTGAACCACACGCTTGAATTTTTTCCTAATTTCACTCTTCCGATAACATCAGCCGAAGGTGCTATAAAAACGCTTTCGTCAAATTGAGGTCTGATCCCTTTATATCCGAGTATCATAATTCTCTCCTTTTACCAGCCGCTGGCTTCAACGTTTACCGTAATATCGATCACCGCTCCCTTTTTCACCTTTTCCCCTTTCTTCAAAGACTGTCCGATCACGCGGTTAAAGGCTTTATCCTCATCTGTAACCGATTTGATCAGACCCAGAACTAATCCGGCCTGTTTGATCTTCTTCTTTGCTTCTTCCTGACTGTTATTGTACAGATTCGGCACAGATATAAGGTCGGATTGGGGAGTCGCAGGAGCGGGAGTTACATACTTTTCATTATCTTTTATGAACTTTGCGACTCTGGATTCGTCTCCGTATTTATTTTTTGCCATGTTCTGGTAGGTTTTCAGGTCTTTAATGCACAGATCCATCTGGTTAAGCTTGTAATACGCAAATCCCCTGTTGTAGTAGGGTTGTTCGAGTTTGGGGTCGAGTTCGATCACCATGTTGAAATATTTTATAGCCTGTTCGTAAAGCCGCCTTTCGTAATAAATTATCGCTTTGTTGTTGTAGGACATGCAGAGTTTCGGATCGAGTTCTATAGCCTTATCAAAATTGCTCTCGGCTTTCGCGTAGTCCTTCATAAAATAATGAACCAAACCTCTGTTATTATAAATTTGAGCTATTTTCGGATTTAGATCGATCGCTTTCTTATAATTCTTTAAAGCTTCTTCGTAAAGACCGTTCTCCTGAGCCTTGAATCCGATTTCGAAATAATCTGCTGCTTCGAGTGATTTAGCGATGTTCTTACTCTTTTCGGGAACAGATTCCTGTTTTGTAGTTTTCAGCTGATTGATCTCTTTCGTAAGCTTGTCATTCAGTCTTTTCTGTTCTTCAAGCATTTTTCTTAATTCAGTGTCGTCTTTGATTTTTGCAAGCCTGTCATTAAGATAGTCCATGTCTATAGTCGCATTTATGGTAACTTCAATAGCGAAAGTACCCTCGATGACCTTGTTCTCGGCTTTTAGGATTTCCGCTTTTAATACTCCTGCGGTATAGGTTACTATCTCGTCTTTTGTCACCATATTGTTGGAAAGTTCCATATGGGACTCGAGATAAGTCCCGACCTGTTCAAGCGCGCTTCTCTTGGCGTCGTTAACGGCGAAAGCCTTAGCATCGTCAACAGTGATCCCTGATCCCATGTAGGATATTCCGGTACATTTTAAAGTAATCATTTTGTCCTTAACGACTACTCCGGCTCCGTACAGCATCAGAGAAAAACAGAGGAAGGTTATAAGCAGTATAGTTTTTTTCATAGCAGATATCCGAATTTATACATTTTTTGTGAAAATAACGGTACGGGAAAACCCATAACGCTGAAAAAGCAGCCGTCGATCTTTTTAATGAATTTCGAGCCGTATCCCTGGATACCGTAAGCTCCGGCTTTGTCGAAAGGTTCGTGCGTATCAAGGTAATCGTTTATCTGTTCGTCAGTCAGTTCATAAAACTCGACTTTGGTTTCAGTGTATTCTTTTACGGTTTTTTTAAGATAACCGTCGTAAACGTACAGAGAAGTGAATACGCTGTGAGTTCTGCCGCTTATCTGCCTAAGCATTTTAAATGCATGATCTCTATCCTCAGGCTTGTTGAGAATTTCGCCATCAATTACCACGATCGTATCAGAGGCAATTATTATTCTGTCATGGAACATGAGTTTACCAACCGCTTCACCTTTCTGTTCCGCAAGATCCATCACGATCTCGCCGAATCCCGATACTCCCCTGTGGATTTCTTCGATTTCAGCGGGTTTTACCGAGAATTTTAGTCCTATGTTCTCGAGAAGCTCTTTCCGCCTTGGTGATTTTGACGCTAATACAATATTTCTGTCGTTTAAATTCATAATAAGATCAATATTCCGTTTTATTTCCGTCGGGAGCGGTTATTGTAACTTTATTTTGGGTACCGCTGACCGGATTTTTTTCGATATATCCGATGACTTTGGCGTCAACGTTGAAAAATCCTGAGATCGTCAGTACTTCCTCAGCGTATCTTTCCGGCAAAACTATTTCCATTCTGCAGCCCATGTTGAATACCTGGAACATTTCTGCATAGCTGTTCCGGCCTGAATCTCTAATGAGTTCGAAAAGAGGAGGCACTTCAATGATCGAATCCTTCACGTAATGTATGCCTTTGCCGAAACCTCTGCACTTCACCTGGCCGCCTCCGCTGTTATGGATTATCCCGTGAATTCTCTCCCGGCCGATCTCTTCAAAGATCTTTTTGAGCACAGGAGCATATGTCCTTGTCGGTGAAAGAACAGCCTGACCTACAGTTAATCCTCCGTGCACGAAGCTGTCGGTCAGATTATACTTTCCGCAGTAAACATATTCAGTAGCTGTATTATCAGCGTATGATTCCGGATATTTCTCGTAATATATTTTTGTGAAAACATCGTGCCTTGCTGATGTAAGCCCGTTGGAACCCATGCCTGAATTATACTGCTTTTCGTAATTAGCTTTTCCGTAGCTCGCAAGTCCGACTATCACATCTCCCGGCTTTATTCCTGAGCAGTCTATAACGTCTGAGCGCTTCATTCTTGCAGTTATAGTTGAATCGACAATGATAGTTTTTACAAGGTCGCCGACATCTGCAGTTTCGCCGCCGCACGAATGTATATCAATGCCGTTGTCGTTAAGCATCGATATCACTTCTTCGTATCCGTCAATTATCTCCCTGATAACTTCTCCGGGGATTATGTGCTTATTTCTGCCTATAGTATTTGAAAAGAGCATGTTCGATACAGCGCCGACAGAGATTATATCATCAACGTTCATGATAAGCGAATCCTGAGCGATGCCTCTGAATACGCTGATATCACCGGTCTCTTTGTAATAAATATACGCAAGTGATGATTTGGTGCCCGCACCATCTGCGTGCATTATATTGCAGTATGCAGGATCATTTCCGAGCTTGTCTTCAATTATCTTGCAGAACGCTCCCGGGAACAGACCTTTGTCCGTATTTTTTATTGCGGAGTGAACTTCCGACTTGGAAGCGCTCGCACCCCTTTTCAGATATTTATCATCGTAATTAGTCAATTATCATTCCTCCGATAAGTGAATTTACATCGGATATTTTTCGGGTTTTCAAGAAAGCTTCAAGATCTTTGGCGATATTCATAGCCGATAGCGGATTTGTAAAATTCGCCGTCCCGACCTGAACCGCTGTTGCACCGGCAAGCATGAACTCGACAATGTCTTCAGCTGTATAAATTCCGCCCATTCCGATAAGCGGCACTTTTACAGCTTTCGAACATTTATAAACAGCCTGAAGCGCTACAGGTTTGATAGCCGGTCCGCTGTAGCCCGCTACGACAGATTTAATTTTAGGCTTAAAAGTTTTAACATCGATCGCCATTCCGAACAGAGTATTGATTAGAGATAACGAATCTGCGCCTTCCGCTTCTACTGCTTTAGCGATTGAAGTGATGTCCGTTACGTTCGGCGATAATTTTACCATTAGATGCTTTTTATAGACTTTCCTGACTTCTCTCGTTACTTCAGCCGCGACTTTCGGATCAGTTCCGAACGCGACTCCGCCCTCTTTCACGTTGGGGCAGGAGATATTAACCTCGATACCTGCTATGCAGTCAAGGTCGTTCATCTTCTCGGCGACTTTTAGATAATCCTTAAGTTCTTTTCCCGCCACGTTTACAAAAACAGCGGTATTGAACTTTCTGATCACAGGAATTTTTTTCTTTAAAAAATCATCGAGCCCGAGGTTGGCAAGGCCGATAGAGTTCAGCATTCCGCATTCGGTCTCCGCTATTCTAGGCATAGGATTGCCGATCCTGACTTCCGGAGTGATCGCTTTTGTAACTATTCCGCCCAGTACCGAGAGGTCGTAAAGCTCTGCGAATTCCTCTCCGTATCCGAAAGTGCCGGATGCTGTCATCACCGGATTTTTTAATGTTACCCCGCCGCCTATATTTACAGATAATTTTATCATTCCGTGCGCGTTCCATAGATTAAATTATAAAGTCTGAAATATAAACTTTTTCAGTCGAAAGTCAATTAGTATATAGATTAAGAGTATTTGACGATATTAAAATCATAGAGTTATTTACAAGCGTCTTTTTTTACCTCAATAATTTTCGGAGATTCTTTTGTGTTATTTGTCCCAGTGATATAAAAGAACATCGTTTTATGAGTACCCACTTCTGTATAAGTGTACTCGCTTAACGGTAGAGCTGCAAGAAATGTAAATGTTCCATAAGGATTCGGAGATGAATAAACATTATAGCTTGTCGCGCTTGTCAAATCGTCCCAGTTTAAAACAATGTTTCCCATATAATATATTACTTAGCGGAAGCCGGCCTTACTATTTCAATAGTTCTCGGTGATGCTGATTTTGCGTTTTTCGAAACTACGTAGAAGAACATTTTGCTGTTAGCTGCAACGCCGGTGTAAGTATATTCACTGGTTGCTACGTTTGCTAAGAACGCGTATGTTCCGTACGGAGTAGCGCAGGAATAAACGTCATAGCTTGTCGCGTTAACTGCATCATCCCAGTTGATGTAAACGTTGCCGCTTACGATCGAAGTGGTCAGGTTAGCAGGTACGCCAGGAGCAGAAGCAGGTACGTTAACAACAACTGATTCGCATCCTACTGATTCGCCAGTCGGGCTTGCGTAAACAGCAGTGATGTAGTATGTGTTGTCGCCTCCAGGTGCGCCTACGTCTTTGTAAGAAGTCGCGCCTGTAACATCAGCGATGTCAACACCGTTTCTCCATACGTTATATTTCGTTAAACCTTTTGAGCTTGTCGGTTTATTTACAACAGGGTACTCGATCTCTCTGTTGGCTGCTTTTATAGCGTCCTGAGGTCCGAGGGTGATGACTTTTTCTTTCTGGCTTACGACAGATCCGTCTTTTGCGATTACCGGTTCTGTTCCTGTACAGTAGTTGATGATCCACCACTCGTACGGGTTGGTTCCGTCAGTTATTGAATACCAGCCTGCCGCAAGTTCTGATCCTGTAGGAGTATAGTATGTTGAAGAGAATCCGTCAGTACCTATGCTTGAGAATACGCCCGGCTGTGACGAGTTCGTGTTATCCCTTACTTCAAATTCAACGAACCATGATTTTACCATTACCAGAGGTGTCGGCAGCTTCAGATAAGTAAAGAAACCGCTTTCTGCTTCAAGAAGTCCAGAAGTATAAAGCACAGAGTCGGCCGTTCCTGCAGTATTAAATGTATATACTTTGAAAGTGAACATGCTGTCGGCCCAAGGTTCTGCAGCGTCTTCATAGAAAGCTGCAGCGATAGAATCTACGGTGATAGGATAGTAAAGTCCCAGATCTGCGCCGTACATTCTTGTTCTTTTTTTCTTCCAAGTTCCCGGATCGTTTGTTTTGTCAAGATAATCAAAATATGAATCCGGTTCAGCACCGATATATCCGAACCATCCTGCAGGCTGGTGATAAGGAGCGTACCAGTCAAGGTCAACGTCCGCCTGATTTGCGTTAAGTACTCCTGAAAGAAATCCGGGTTTAGGGTTGGCATCAATAAAAGCCGAGCTTCTTTCCGATGGTATTGAAGAGCCTGTCGGATATAAGCATCTGACATAATATTCATTCCATCCGTCAGCGAATCCTGTATCTGTCCATGTTTCAGAAGTACTCGTTTCCGGTAAAGTTGAAGCCAAAGAACCGTTTCTGTAAACCTCATAACCAAGAATTTCAGGTTGAGTATAATAGCCTATAGATATATAATCTACTGCCGCCGGATAACCGCCTGTATAGTTATAAATAAAGCATATTCTAGTTTCTGATCCGGTGTGAGCAGTAGTGTAGGATTTTTGTGAGGCGTAGGCATTTGTCTCTTCTATCGTATCGTAGAAATCAACAGCTTCTGAATTTGTAAGTACTGCAGAACCTTTTGTTTCTGCAAAAGTACCCCAATACAATTTAACATATAACTGAGTTAACGGATATGAAGAAGTTGAATTGTAGCGCATCCAGAATTTAAGAGTAGCACTTGACTGTGTAAGATTGAATGACGGAGAGCACAGCCAGCTCATCGGACGGGGATCTCCGCCGCCTGCCGAATAATCTATTGCTGCCGAATAGGATCCGCTGTGGATATATGTCGCTCCAAAATTAGTTCCGTCTTCACAAAACCATCTTGTGCCGTCGTCAGCTGCCCACCAGGAACTGGTTCCGGTAAATATCTTTGATATTTTTAATGTCCACGCTGAAAGATTCCCTGATTCGAAACCGTCGCTGAAGAAAGTTGTTCCAAGATAAGGTCTGATCCAGTTCAGATCTATATGTGTTCTGCCGGTTGCGGTTGCTTCTACCTGAGTGGCCACAGGATAATTGCTGTCCTCAACAATTATGATATTTTTGAAGTTGGAATTTACGGATTCTCCTGCCGGTGACGTATAGGTTGCGGTAACAGAATAATTATAATCACCCGCTGAAAGATCGCTATCATTATATGAAGTTTCAGAAGATGACGGACTGGCTATTACGACATTATCCCTGTAAACTTTATAGCCTGTTAAAGTTCCGGCTTTTACTCCAGCCGGTCGTGTCCAGGTAAGAGTCACATCTTCGTAGTTTGCGATGCTGCCGTTAAGATTCTCCGGAGCAGGCCAGTCCTGCCCGAAAAGCAGAACAACCGCTGCAATAATAGACACAGCAATTTTTTTCTTCATTATATCACATTTTCTACTTAATGATTGTCAATTTCTTCGTGAATTCTTTTCCGTCAGCCTCAAGTTTGTATATATAGAACCCTCCGCTTAATTTTGAAGCGTTCAGTACGACATTATAGCTGCCTTTATTCATGAACTTGTTCACCGGGAAAGCTACCAACTGACCTGCAGAATTATATATCTTTAGTTTTACAACGGTATTATTTGCGATCGAAAATTTGATGTTCGTCTCGGGATTGAACGGATTCGGATAATTTTGCGAGAGGTCTGTTCCATAGGGAATATTATCTTCAATGCCTAAAATTAAAATAGTTATCTCGTTCGAAGGAGCAGATTCACCAGCTGGATTATTGTAAAATGCCGTTACATAGTAACTTAAGTCGCCGTATTCCTTTTTAACCAGGGAATCTGTCCATAATGTTTCGGTCGTTGTACCTACCATTTCACCTTCCCGGAAAATATGATAGCCTAAAAGACCTTTACTGTTTACATTCCGCTTTGAAGTCAGGGTTAAATTATTAACCGGTTTTAATTTTTCTGCAGCAAGGATGGCGTCCTGAGGTCCTAGAACGAAAACTCTTTCGTTATTCCCATTAATCGAACCGTCTTTTGCTATTACCGGCTCAGTTCCTGTACAGTAGCTGATAATCCACCACTCGTACGGCTTAGTTCCGTTACTAATGGTATACCAGCCTGCCGCAAGTTCTGATCCGACGGGAGTATAGTAAGCAGAAGAGAATCCTTTTGAGCCTACAGAAGAAAATACTCCGGGTTGTGAAGAGTTCGTTTCATCTCTGACTTCTATTTCCACCCACCAGGGTTTATTCATTACAAGCTGAGTCGGTAAATGTATTACTGTGAAATATCCGCTTTCCGCTTCAAGGTTGCCTGAAGGTCCGTAAAGTAATGAATCGGCAGTATCGGCAGTGTTTCTAGTGTAAACCTTGAATGTGAAAATGCTGTCAACCCAAGGCTCTGAAGCATCTTCATAAAAAGCTGCAGCTATGGAATCAACCCTTATAGGATAATACAGTCCGAGTTCCGAACCGTAAAACTGAGTTCTTTTTTTCTTCCATGTACCAGGATATTCGGTTTTGTCCAGATAATCGAAATAAGAATCCGGTTCATCACCAGTATATCCGAACCACCCCGGTGGCAAATGACAGGGTGCGTACCAGTCAAGATCAATATCTTGCTGATTTGTACTAAGTTTACCAGTAAGAAATCCCGGAGCAGGATTGGCATCTATAAATGCCGAAGCTCTGTTCGACGGGATTGAAATCCCGGCAGGATAAAGGCATCTTACAAAATAATCATTAGTACCATCTGTAAATCCGGTATCCGTCCATGATTCTTCGAGTCCGGTTCTGTGCACGGTCGCCGCTAATGATCCGTTCCTGAAGATCTGATAATCTGTAGGCTCAACTGAACCTTTTGATCCCGCATATTTCGAGCCGTAACCGATCACAATATCATCAACAGCAGTCTGATAACCATCAGAGTAGTTGAATATAAAGCATACCATGGTTTCTGCTCCGGTATGTGCTGTATTATATGTTTTAAAATCGTACGCATGCGGTCCTGATTCAGCTGTTGTGTCGTAGAAATCAACAGATTCAGAATTCGACAGCACGTCAGATCCTTTAGTTTCGGCGAATGTACCCCAGTAAAGTTTTACATAGAGCTGAGTAGGAGGGTAAACCGTATCTGAATAATACCATCTGTAGAAACTCAGCGTGGCCCCGGTATGCTCGATCTCGAAAGCTGGAGAGCAAAGCCAGCTCATAGGATGAGAAGATTCATACCCAGCAGAATAGCCGATAGCCGCTGCGTAGGAACCGCTGTGAATATATTCAGTCGAGCCTAATTGGGATCCGTCCTCAATGAACCATCTGTCGCCGGTGTCATCAGCCCACCAGTCTGCAGACTGTATGAACAGCTTTGATTTTTTCAGTGTCCACTCGGAAAGGCTGCCTTTTTCGAATCCGTCGCTCAGATATATCGTACCGATATAAGGTTTATACCATGACAGATCAATGCCTGTTCTGCCTATTACGACGGCATTGACATTCACCGGTGCCGGAAAATCATTATTTTCTGTTATTACGATAGTTTTGCTTTGTGAGATGTGAGATTCACCTTCGGGATTCGTAAATGTAGCCGATGCATAATAAAGATACGATCCCTGACAAAGCGCACTATCAGTATAGATCCTGGCTGAGGAATCTAACACAGCTATAACTTTATCGTTACGGAACAACTTGTAGCCAGTTAATACACTGTTATGATATTCATAAGGAATTTTCCATGTAAGCACGGCATCTTCAGAATTTGTTACGAAACCAGAGAAATCTCTTGGAGATGGCCAAGTAACCGGGGGCGGACTGTCAACTCTGATCTTAAATACTGCTTGCTGCGACGATGTAAATTCTGTTCCGGGGTTCAGGTTGTTTAATTTATACCATCCGTCCATACTTCCTTCCCAGCCCCAGTTGAAATGGTAATTGTAATCATCGGTTCTTCCGTCAAGAATGAAGCAGTGGCCACCGTCCGGTCCTGATCCTGCCCATATTACAGGTATTGAGTTGTCGAGATCGGAGTTAATATTTGCAGATTGAGTTGTTTCATCTGTGACAGTTCCGACCGAAACATAAAAAATATCGCTCCATGAGTTGAAATGCGTTTTAAAAGCATCAACAATATCAATTAAATATGCTCCAGAACCTCCGCTTTCAAATGTGCCGTAATCCATATCCACGGAGACACCCGCCTCATAGCAGAGTTCAGAAACTTCTGTACTTTCTGCCGAAGTGTTGATTGCCTCTGTTGTTGTGGGCATCAGGGAATAATCATATGTGGAATTTGTATAATTTATTGATAATGTTAAAGAATCATATTCGCCTTCCCAGAAATAAGAATGTGAGCCCATAGGGTTACTGGGTCCCTGGTGATATCTCATTACCTGAGCCATTGCAAGAGCAACACAGCCATTCATTGTTGGCTGTCCGCCGTCCAGAGGGCAAGCTACATTATAAGGATATCCCTGACCCCATCTTGTCTGAACAAGAGCGGGAACTACGATAGCTTTTGTTGAAGACGGGAATATGTTGTTTTCCATGTCTTTCCAATCTTTCTGAGCCTGAGCATCTACAAATTTATCTTTTCTTGCCTGGATTATTTCCCTGTCGGTCCAGGACATTCTGTTGGCGAAAGGATTTCTCATGTTGTAAAAATCCTCTTCTGAACAGAGTCCGCTGTCGAACGACCATCCGAGGATCGTTCTTAGACCATCATCGGCGGTTACAATTACAAAACCGTTCTGATTGCCGAATTCAAAAGCGTAGTAAGTTACTTCGCCTTCGTATTTTTTGGCGATGGTTCTTGTGATAACATTGCCCTTCTGGGCAGTAGGTGCATAGTTTTTATAGTAGTTTTCCGCTACTTTCTTTGCTCGTTCTACAGGGACTATCGATGCGAAAATAAAAAGCGATGCTGAAAGTATAATGATCAAAATTTTCTTCATAATAACATCTCCTTACGGTACTGTCCGCACATTTCTCAAATATAATAACGTATTAAATATACTACCTGAAGTATTACAAAGCAAAGGAATAAAATTATTTTTTTATGAGCAGTTTGAAATACCGGTTCGAGAATGCGGCGATGTAGCCTTTTTTGAGTATGGATTTAACTTCTTTTCTTGAAATTTTATAGGTATCGTTCGTCAGGATGAAATCGTCGAGATCGCGTTTTATTCCGTTTAAAGTTGCGTATGCAAGTGCGACAGGCCAGATGCAGAAAAGCCTAATTTTCCATAATCTTACCGGAACAGCTTCTATGTATTTAACAGCGGCCTCCAAATGTTCCTCGGTTCTTTGGATAAGTTCGCTGTAAACCGCTTTTATTTCATTCGTTCTGCTGCTTTTGAAAAACTCGTCGAGGCTTATGCCGTATTTATTCAATAGTTCGGCAGGTATAAAGCATCTGCCCTCAGTGAAATCCTCGCGCGAATCTTTTATGATATTCACATACTGCAGAGCTTTTCCGAATGCTATTCCGTTCTGGAACATTATTTCTCTGTTTTTTTCAGGTACTCTAAAATGTTCTAACGTGAAAAGTCTCGAAAGCAGTTCGCCGACCGTTCCTGCTACATAATACGTATATTCTTCTAGTTCATCAATTGTTGAAAGCTGAACTTTCGGTTCATCAGTTCCGAAGGAATACTTTTTCATCCCTTCTGCCATT
>JAKQBN010000010.1 GCA_029559475.1 bacterium | reverse complement strand
CTCGGGAAAAAAGTCGCCGTAATGGCTGTCGATCCAAGCTCGAGCAAATCCGGCGGAAGCCTGATGGGCGACAAAACCAGAATGGAAAGGCTTTCGGGTCAGAAAGATGTTTTTATCAGACCGTCCGCCACTTCAGGATTTCTGGGTGGTGTAAACAGAGCAACAAGAGAGGCAATAATCATAACGGAAGCTGCGGGTTATGACGTGATCCTTATCGAAACGGTCGGAGTAGGTCAGTCGGAAGTCATGGTACATTCGATGGTGGATTTTTTCCTTTTGCTTCAGATAGCCGGAGCCGGCGATGAACTTCAGGGCATAAAAAAAGGTATCATGGAAATGGCTGACGCAATAGCAGTGACAAAATCGGACGGCGATAACGTCACAAGAGCCGAACTGTGTAAAAAAGAGATTGAAACGGCTCTTCATTACACTTTAAATTATGACGAAGACTGGAGAATTCCCGTGTTAACTGTATCTTCACTTGAAAACCGCTCCATAGACAAAGTATGGGAAACTGTATGCAGGCATACGGATATTATGAAAAAGAACGGACGGTTCGAATCAAAAAGACGCAATCAGGTCGGCGAATGGTTCAGAACGACGATAGTGCAGTCTCTGGAAAATGAGTTCTACCACTGTCCTAAAATAAATGATGTTTTTGATAATTATCAGAAGAATGTAATGTCGGGCAGAATATCTCCAGCTGCCGCTGTTGAAGATCTTATAAAGCTGTTCAGATCATGAAAAAATTATTAACCATATTTATTTATTTAAACATAGCCTGTGCTTATGGCGGCGCAATCGATTTCTCTGTAAAGATCATATATTTAAAACAGGATGCAGATCTCACGAACAAACTCAGGATATTCGAAGAATCGCTAGAAAGACAGATGGATAATTACGACTGGAAATTTCCACATAACGATTTTGAAAAGATAGAAACGAGCATCAATATTAACATTGAAAGTCTTTCATCGGAAAAAAACGGAACAGGAATGCTGATTATAAGCAGCGGTCCCGCGACATCAGCAGTAAAAGAGATCGCCTTAAAAAAAGATATATATTACAGCGAGCAGGACATGGCCTTCACGCTTGATTATGAAGCCGATCCTAAGCTCGACAGGATGGAACCGGGAACAATAGAAACGGCAGTTATGTTCTACTCATATCTCGTTCTCGGAGAGAATTTCGACAGGCTATCTTATACCGACCAGAAGAATTTCAAGCTGGAAGGAGATTATTATTATCAGAAATTATACGAGTTCGAAAACCTTCTGACAGCCGCAGCGGAAAGAACTGTATGGAGTAAAAGACTGGATATAATTAATATGTATAGAATGAATACAAAACTCGAGATCAGAAAACTTCATGCTTACATTTATAACGCTGTTTATTTTATAAATTCAGGCAAAAAGAAACGGGCAAAGCTTTTTGTCGAGCCCATGTACGAATCGATGACAAAAGTTTTCGATTTCCCGCAGAATTTTTTTATGAATAATTTTTATGCTTTCGGTGAGATATTCTCGCTTTCAGATGATGAAAAACATATCAGGTATCTAATCGACAAAGATCCTTCTCACGAAAGTTTTTACAGCCAGAAACTGCGGAAATCTCAAGAAAATAATATAAAAAAGTCCGAATAACATTTGCGTTATTAAAAAATATATTGTAACTTACAATATATGAAAAATAATAGATATCGAAAATACTATTTTGCACAAAGGAGATAAGATGAAAATCAAGAGGACTGTCGCCGCTTTTATTGCAGTCGGAGCTGCGGTTCTATCAGTATCCTGCCATACAGAAACTCCTCTGAACATCGACAGCCAGGATCCGCAGGCGGAAATAATGATGGTCTATAGCAGCACTGACACGCTGTATAACTCCGCGGATACCGCTGCGGTATTTACAGATTTTCAGCAGATTATTCTTGAAGGTGAATACGAACTCAAAGTTAAGTTGTCTGACAATCAGAATCTTTACAGGTTGACATTCTGCGCTGAAGATAAAGTGACCGGTAAGGTCTACCCGATAAAAAAGGTCTTGGAACCGTCTGAAGGAGTGGCGACCGTCAGCTTCAACTATAAAGATTTTCCGGTAGTTCAGGAAGAGAATCCTCAGGAATTCTATCTGAGCGTAAAGATAGAAGACGAAACCGAGAACAGTTTCCAGACCCCGAAATTCGGTTTCAAAGTCGCAAAACTGTTTCCGTTCAACCAGTTCTATGACGAGCTCGGTTTGGTTAAAGAGACCAGGGGCGATTCGATCGATTTTAGAGAAAAGAACTGGAAACTCGCATTTATCCAGTTCATGTCCAAAGGCTGTCTGTCATGCGTGGAAGAAGCCAGGGAAATGAAGGCAATGTATGCTGACACACTTAATTACGATCAATCGAAGTACTCTCACTCGCTTATGGGAAACTATACCTTTACCGAAGTTGAATTTAACAGTTTCGCTGTAAAAACCGAGAGGCTGCCATTCGACTGTTTCTGGGACAGTGAGGATTCTATAAAGAACTTTTTTGAAGCCCTGATAGGAAAAGAGATAGAAAATGAGGTGTTCGCTGTGCTTCCGAACGGAAAGATAATACAGTATGATTATCTGCAGACGACTTTTGAGAACTGGATCCATTCGATGTACCAGCTCGCATATCCCGGTAAACAAAAATAAAGGACATTCAAATTGAAAAAGACGATCATTCTGATATTAGCTGCAGCCGCTCTTACGGTTTTTGCGGAAGATCTAACGATCACAGCTACGAATACAATGAAGTTCGGCTCGGGAAGCGAATGGGCCGGAGATAAAAAGGATATCGAGATCAAAAAGCAGTATTTCGAGGACTGGCTCGATCTGCAGGCGGTAAAAGGCGATTTTACTGCAGGAATAAGGTTCGAAGCCGCCGATTCAAGCAGCCACAATGAGAGGATAAGCGAGATCACAAGAATGTTCTTTAATTACACAAAAGACAAGATAAGCATTACCGCAGGAGATTTTTACGGGTCTTTCGGAAGAGGACTGGTTTTCGGATTAAAAGAATCTAAAGCTGATTTCTTCGACAGTAAAGTTAGAGGAGGAAAATTCGAATACTGCGGAGAGCTTTTCGGGCTTAAAGCCCTTGGCGGAAAAAGCTATTTTAAATATATTAACGATTTCGATCCTCTTTATCAGACAGTCGAAGAAATGGATAACGCCATTCTTGGATCCGAACTAATACTTCCTGTCGGCAGATATCTGAATTACGATGATCTAACTTTGAATCTGAGCGGTTCTTATCTTTTCATAAAAGGCGACGAAGTTCCCGTGAACCAGTACCTTCACAGCGATATGTTCATCGAAAAAACGGATATTTTCGGATTCGGCTTGGAAGTATCAGCGTTCGATGCGGAATTGTATAACGAATACGCTGTTAAGATCACAGACAGAACGCCGTCGCAGACCGGATGGGCGAATTATACGTCTTTAAGTTACGCAGTAAAGGGCATAAGCCTCGGGCTTGAATTCAAGGACTATTATAAATACGGCGCGAACCCCAACGAAGCCGCATCGGGATTTACTCCATACCAGAACGCTCCGGAACTTGTAATAGCGCATTCATCGCATCTTCTGAATACCCATCCCCACGAAGTCAATCCGAACGACGAGATCGGATACAAATTCACCTGGGAATATCAGATGAACGATAATACTGCCTTCAAAGGTTCTTTCGCTTCAGCTTCAAAGCATAACGGAGACAGCATTATACCGGAAATGGATGATACTTATCTGCCTTACTCGGATTCGTGGCTGGGAGCTGATATGGATATAGATATCCACAGATTCAGCGCAGGGTTAGGTTATATGAAGGATTCTCCTATTTCGAAAGGAGTGAACCAGCTTATAGAACCCGGAGAGGATACTGAGCTTGAAGTTTATTCCGACGAAAGACTTACATTTATGGGCGATTATAAAATAAAGATGAACGAGACTTCATCGATCTCTTTATGCGGAGAACTTCAGAAAGTAAACAATGAATTTCTCGACGAAGATTATAATGATATCTACGGTTCAGTTGAATACGAATATTCGCCATACGGTTATGTTAATGTATCATTGATCACGACTTCACAGAAAGTTCCCGATGACTCGCCTGATTCGTGGCTGGGATTCGAAGCGGGCATAAACATAAAGGAAAATCATAAACTTGAACTTTTTTACGGCAGAGAAAGGTCCGGGATCAAATGTTCGGGCGGAACATGCAGACAGGTCCCCGAATTTGATGGTTTAAGGCTGACTCTGGTATCTGATTTTTAGATCTGTTCGTCATAGAAAAAATGATTTGCTTTTGAATTAATTTATTGTTATATTCGACCCGTTGTAAAAAACGGTAAAGACGAAACTTAAGGAGCTATTGATGAAAAAAGGAATTCACCCTAAATATGAAACCGCGACTATATCATGCGTATGCGGAAACACTTTCGAAAGCAGGACGACCATCGGCGAAATAAAGGTCGAGATATGCTCGAAATGCCATCCTTTTTATACTGGAAAAACAAGGATTCTCGACACGGCTGGAAGGGTTGACAAGTTCATGAAAAAATACAAAATTGAGAAAAAAGACGAAGAATAGTTTTTTATCATTTTGATATAAGTTTCAAAAGCGCATAGCGGCCTATGCGCTTTTTTATTTAAACGGGAGTAATTTTGAAGGAAGACAAAGTAAATATAGGCGGGCAGGCTGTTATCGAAGGTGTGATGATGAGATCTCCGAAAGTCGTTGCGACAGTTATAAGAAGAGCCGACGGAACGCTTGAGAACAGGGTGCAGGATTTTATTCCGCTGTCCAAAAGAAAGAAATTTCTGAACATTTGGGTGATCAGAGGTGCGATCAGTCTTTTCGAAATGATGAAGATAGGCATTGGGACACTTAACTGGTCAGCCGATAAAGCGATCGAGGACGAAAAGAAAGCAAAAGGTGAAAAACATTCGAAAGAAAAAGCATCATTTTTCAGCAGACTTTTAGAAGGTCTCGGAACTTCAGCGGTTCTGATCATAGCTCTGATGATCTTTATGTATATTCCGTATAAGATCACTGACATTTTTGAGAAATTCAATTCGAACCAGTTTCTTTTCAATCTGTTCGCCGGGATAATAAGGACAGCCTTTGTAATACTATATATGTACGCGATAAGCTTTATGAAAGACGTTAGAAGGCTTTTTGAATATCACGGAGCGGAGCACAAAACTATATTCGCATTTGAAAAAGGGCTTGATCTCAGCATTGAGAACGTAAAATCTCAAACCAGATTTCATCCGAGATGCGGCACGAGCTTCATTCTCATCGCCGCGATAATTACGATAATAATTTTCTCGATCTTCGACAGTATCTATTATCTCTACAGCTCGTACCCGAACGTATTTTCAAGGATCGGAGTACATCTATTATTCCTGCCCGTAGCGGTGGGAGTATCGTTCGAGCTTTTAAAAATGTCGGAGAAGTACAGCCGTATGAAGCTTGTAAGTATTCTTATTCAGCCGGGACTCTGGCTCCAGCACATAACCACAAACGAACCGGATGACAGTCAGCTTGAAGTAGCCATAGAATCCGTAAAGCTTTCAACAGAATATCTCAAAAAGGGAAAAGAGGTATCATAATGAAAAGAGTTATTATTTTATTGATCGTATCCGCAGCGGTCACCAGTTTCGGACAGTTCTCGAGCGGAACTGATTATTCCATTAAGAAAACAGCAGAAAAAGATGAGATGTCCGCATCGTTCAATTTTACCAAGAACGATACTGAATGGAAAGTCGGCTACGATAATTCAAGCAGTTTTACGGCGAGGTCAAAAATATTCGGTTTCGGATACGAACTGGGCGGGAAGAACGGCTTTGGCGATCTGACTGTCCGTTACAATTTAAGTCACATGATATACGAGCTGACTTCTTCTGTTACTGTCGATTCTTCATCATCGGGTCAAAGCACGAACATCAGCCTTCCGGATCTATCGATGCAGGATGTCGCAGCCGAAGCGGGGATATTTTATAAGGATGCTTACGGGATCTTCGGCACTATGAGATATGTTTCTTCAAAAGAAGCTGACGGATCATCATTTTCAGGCGGATTAAGGCTCGAATACAAATACGCATTCAGATCAGGAACAGGCATAACAGGATCCTGCGGATTTTCTTCAGAAGGCGATGAGGATAATAGCAGGTATGCGGTATTTATTACTTCACCCGAGCCTTCAGCTTACTTCGGAGCAGGATTGAAATATCCGTCCGGCAGTTCTGAATTTTCAGGGAAGTTTAAATATTTATCGCTATATAAAAGCGCAGCAGGCGATAAAGATAAGGATTATATTAATGCCGAGCTCGGATATAAAATATCTATAGCGAGAGCGAAAAGTGTAATAAGCGCAGCGGCAGGATCGTATTTATCCTCCGGTATGGAAGCTCCGGAAATACATCTTCCATTTTTTTACAACGGTCTTGAACTGAAAAACAGCCTTATCGCCGACCGTTTGAACCTTTCAGTCGGCTGGAAATATGAAATGTACAAAAGCCTTTTATCAGATAAAATCGGTTCAGGCTTTATTCCTGCGGAGATAAGCTCTCCCGAAAAACTTGATGAAACGTCCGGCTACAACAGGATAGAAGTTAAAGTTACATATTTATATTAATAGGAAGCAATTATATGAGCGGCAAAGAAGCGGTTTACATTCAGCTTTTAAAGGATATCAAAGCCATGACAGAAGGCGAAGACGATATGATTTCTAAGATGTCGACCGTTTCCTGCGAGATCTATCACGCATTTGAATATGTCAACTGGGCGGGATTCTACAGGCGCACAGGCGAAAGAACATTAAAGGTCGGCCCGTACCAGGGCGGACACGGCTGCCTCGTCATCGATTTCGGACGCGGCGTATGCGGAAAGTGCGCAAGGGAACAAAAAGTTCAGATCGAGAATGATGTTACAAGACTACCTTACCATATAGCCTGTTCTTCAGAAACCAGGTCTGAAATAGTCCTTCCGGTTAT
>JAKQBN010000058.1 GCA_029559475.1 bacterium | reverse complement strand
GTATCTGCCGGATGATCCTCCGTGCCCTGACATCTGTGTTAAAAGTATTACCTGATTGCTGTCGGTTTTATTTGCCCGAAGTTTGGCCACCCATTTTGCCGGTTCCCAGTAATTTACTCTCGGATCATTAAATCCTGCTGTTACGAATATTTCCGGATAATTCTGAGCTTTGATGTTCTGATACGGACAGTAAGATCTGATATAATCGAAATATTCCTTATTATTCGGATCTCCCCATTCATCATACTCGGAAACTGTCGCAGATAGGGTCGAATCCAGCATCGTATTCAGAACATCCAGAAACGGTACTTCAAGTAAAGCTGCCTTAAAAAGATCGGAACGTTCATTAAGCGCCGCTCCGACAAGAAGTCCGCCCGCGCTCGCTCCTTCGATCATCAGTTTTTCTTTTGATGTGTAC
Source organism: bacterium (assembly GCA_029559475.1). Taxonomy (GTDB): domain Bacteria; phylum UBA4055; class UBA4055; order UBA4055; family UBA4055; genus UBA12480. The sequence goes on along the minus strand of JAKQBN010000058.1, from coordinate 2,232 downwards.
TGTTTTTCTATAAGATGTTTAGTGCAGTCGATAAAATCGCTGAATGAGTTTTTCTTCTTTAACAGCATTCCGTCAAAATGCCACATTTTGCCTTTTTCAAGCCCGCCTCTCACATGAGCTATGCCGACTATGAAACCTCTGTCGAGCAGGCTTATTCTCGATACCGAAAATCCGGGATCGTTGAAATCCCCGTATGCTCCATAACCTTCCAAAAGCATCGGATTCGTTCCGTCCTGCTTGAATTTATCTCTTCTATAAACTAAAGATATCGGTATCGTGACTCCGTCAGCTGCCGGCGCGTAAACTAGATCAGCTTTATATTGTACCGGATCGTAACCTCCCAGCACCTTCTCCTGCTTCAGATATTTTCTCTCTCCCGTTTCCATATTATAATCTATGATCGAATAAGGCGTTGTCATCGATTCATAAACATACCTGAGTTCTTTTGAATCGAACATCGGGTTCGAGCCTGTATAAACAGTGTAGCAGTTGTCCGTAAACTTAAGTTCAGGTCCCTGTAGAGATTCGTAATCCAGCACTTTGATTATTTTCTTTCCGTTCGTTATCTCGGAAACGACTATCTTATCTTTGAAAAGATCTACGTCATCAATAAATGTATCTGTGCTGTGGGGAATGTAATCCTCCCATTTGTCTCTGAAAGGAAAGCTTTCCTTAACCGACACTACTTTGAAATTAAACGATTTATCTATATTGGTAAGAATATAGAATGAATCGCCTCTGTGGTCAGGATAATACTCCACTCCGTCCTTTCTAGGCATTATCAGATTGAAAAATCCCATCGGATCGCTGCTTTTAAGATAATACACTTCTGATGTATTCTTATTCGCAGTTCCCATGAATAAATACTTTCTGCTTCTCGATTTTTCTATCCATACGTAAAAGGAATCATCAGGCTCGGTATACATTTTCCTGTCGCTGTCGATAGTTGTTCCGAGAACATGCCTGAAAACCTTGTCAGCCCTTTCATTCTCATTCACGGTTGTATAAAAGAAAGTATTGTTAGCTTCAGCCCATTCGACATCGCTCACGTTCGGGAAAACTTCAGGGAAAATGGTTTTTCTCGATAGATATTTAATATATAATGTATATCTTTCGTTTCCAGTAGTATCTATTGTATATGCGAGAAATTTATGGTCGGGGCTGATCTTGTACTCGCCAAGTTCGAAATATTCGTGCCCTTTCGACATTTCGTTAAGGTCTAAGAGCACTTCCTCCTCTCTGTCCATGCTGAGCATCTTCCTGCAGTAGACCGGATACTGCTTTCCCTCTATCTCGCGGGAATAATAAAAATAATCGTCAATTTGAACAGGCACGGTCATATCTGTCTGTTCGATCCTTGAAATGATCTCTTTGTAGATCTTACTCTCGAGTTTAGATGTTCTCTGCAGATATTTTTTCGCATGCTCATTTTCCTTTTTGATATGATCAAGAACCATCGGATCTTTCCTGTCTTTATCCTTAAGCCATGCGTATTCGTCACTCAGAACCGTTCCGTGGATATTTATCGAAGTTATGTCTTTGTGGGCAGAGGGATGATCCTTTACTGCCTCGTAGGTTTCTTCTGTCATCGAAGTACCGCCTTCATCCTTTATTACCTGTTTGTCGGTGCAGGATAAAATCAGCATCACAGCTGTAAGCAGTATTATTTTTTTTAGATCCATTTTTCCGCTCCCGATCTTTATCATTTTGTTCTAAAGCTAATTAAATGAAAAAGTTTTATCAATAAAATAATTGATGTTTTTTATCTAAAAAATATTACTTGACTTGACATATACATAAATATAAATTGAATTGCGATACGGGGCGTGTTAATTATTTAACCTATAGAAGGAGTTTATTATGTCGGAAAGAGTGTACAATTTTTCAGCAGGACCGGGAGTTCTTCCTGAAGCGGTAATGAAAAAAGCTGCGGAACAGATGCTGAACTATGAAGGTTCGGGAATGTCCGTTATGGAAATGAGCCACAGATCGAAAGTTTATCAGTCGATCATCGACGGCGCGGAAAAATCGGTAAGGGAACTTATGAACATCCCCGCGAACTATAAAGTTCTATTCCTTCAGGGTGGGGCTTCCATGCAGTTCGCTATGGTTCCGTTGAACCTGATGAAAAACGGAAAAGCAGATTATGTTAATACCGGCGAATGGTCGACGAAAGCGATCAAAGAAGCTCAAAGGTACGGGGACGTAAAAGTCGTTGCAACATCAGAACCG
>JAKQBN010000018.1 GCA_029559475.1 bacterium | reverse complement strand
AATGTCGTATAATGAAGCATTTACGTTGCATTTAGGCTGCTTGTGATAATATCTCCAAAGCTCTCTGCCCGTATCAAAAACGGCTTTAGCCGCATCTGAGAATTCCAATGGTGTAGTTCTATCATGCTTAGCATCAAAAAGGCCTTCGGATTTATCTTTTTTCAGTTTTCCGGCTATAAAATCGGTCATAAAACTGCTTTCGAATTTATCTCTCGAATTCACTTCCTTTTCAGTAAAAGGAATCCAGTGATTTGTGCCGAACTGAGATTGAATGTTGTTTGTAAATAATGTATATGCAAGGCAATCATTTTGGAATTCCGTATCATCCTGCCAGCTATCATAAGGAAATAAAAACTGATCCCTGTCATTCAGCCAAGTCGCTTCAATACATTTCCTTACTGCATAATACATTGATACTTCGATTAAATTTTTATCAGTTATCTTGCTACCACGTGGCATAACCATTTGTTTTATGCTATTTTTAATAAAAATCAATTCGTTAGTTTGGAATACGTTTCCAGAATATGAGATAAACCCTATGCAAAATTCATCAATTCGCCTTCGAGTTGATATCAACCATATATTTATACTTCTCTCATTATCGTAGTTTGAAAGTAATTTACGACTTATAAAAGCTCCATTTTTGTCGTAAACATCAAAATCAACACATTTAAAAACATTTTTTATTTTTGTGTTCCAAATTAAAAAGCCAATTGGAAATTGCCCTTTTACATTATCGAAAGTATTAGCAGGACACAAGAATCCTTTTTCAAAGTTAGCATAGAAAAAATTTCTAAATGAATTGAAATGATCGCCTGAGAGTATTTTTAATTTTGAAAAATGTGCGAGGAAACAATCAGGTATTTCAAAATAAATACGAGTAAGAAATTGAACAAAGAGTTCTCTATTGGCACAATTACCTAATTTAGCTTTATATTTATCATTAGTGTTCGATAAGATAACGCCCTTCTTGCTTTTTTCACCAAAAATAGCTGTCTCCGCATACGGCGGATTGATATAAATTACTAATTTCTTTCTTTTTTTGGGATCGTTGATTATGTCCTGCAGAGGTTTGGGGAGCTTTGTGAATTCGTCATTCAAAAAATCGAACTGAAATACATGATCTTCGAGAAGGTTCGCGCCGTTCTTGATCCTGTCATGCATGACTTCGATATCCTGCCTGTCTAGCGTGGAAGCCCAGATGTTGTATTTGTTGGTCAAACCCGTAAGCAGATTCCCTGTTCCGGCCGCGCAATCCCAAACATAATATTCGTCCTGCCAGTCTTCGCCGAGTACATCCGTAAGGTATTTCTGCGATAATTCCACCCATATCAGCGGGGTGAAGAAACTGCCTTTTCTTTCTCTTACATCCTGCGGGACGAGAAGATCCCTTCTTTCTATTATGTAATCCCAGTATTCTTGTTTCGGCGGCCTTTCGTAACGGTTCCAGAACTGCGTGTGAGCCACCTGACCGTCGTTGAAGTCAACCGTGCTCGATGTGAAAGCGCCGTATTCGTCAAGATGCCTGTTGAGTTCATATTTTGTAGCTTTTAAGACTACGAATAGCTTATCTTTTAAAGTTACATTTTCGTCCGAGAGAAGGTCAGCAAGATAGAAATCGCCGTCTATGATACCGTTTTTCTTAGCTATGTCCCAGTTCACAGCTATCGTCGGTTTTACTGCCTGCAGCCATTTATTGTATATAACCATAAAGTTATTTTTATCGGTCTTAATCTTCGTAAGGCCAAATTTGCCTACGACGAAATTGTTTTTGATGAATTTTACAAGGTCTTTTTCGTCTTTATCGTAGTGAAAAAGAAGTGCTTTTTTATCAATTATGTTCTTCACTTTTTCGTGGATCAGCCTGAATTCTTTCGTTTCGTAATCTGAGGGAGTTACATTCCAGTTGAAATCGTTCTGATAGAAAATGTCGTGGATGTCGTTATAGGGTATGAATGCGATCTTTTCACCGTCAAGCGCACCAAGCATGGGTGGAGGCAGGTATTTATCGAATGTGCGGGCTTTACCTATCGTCAGAATAAGCTGGACTATCGAATGGTAAATGTCCGACGAGCCTTTTTTAGCTTCAGCCCAGAGAAGCGATTCCTGCTCGAAAAGTTCTTTTTCGCTCTGATGCATCGAAACGCAGAAATCAACGTTGCCGATTATTCTTGTGCAGTCGTAGACCCAGAAAAAATCACTCGCAACTTTGTTCTTCAGTTCTTCTTCTCTTATGTTCGAATATTTCATGCGCTCTTCTTGTTTAAATATTTTATACGCAGTAATTTAAAGTTATGAATCAGCTAAGTCAACCTGAATTTCAGTTCTGAGTGTTTATACGGCCTCTTTTGTTTTTTGCGTCGGAGCTTCATTTTTTCAACTTTTTCAACAGTTCAGTATCGCTGAGAATTTCATTCATTTCAAATTCATCTGCATATTCGATATTAGGTTCGGACTTGTACAGCAGCTGGTCGATCCTGTCAATATGATAATCGGCGATCAGCTTTCTCGACTCTATGTGCTCAGGCCAAAGGTCTTTGATAAACTCGGAAGTGAAACAGGCAGCTATGCCGAAGTTTTTTGCGCCTGCGAGTTCATCCGAGCCTCCGTCGCCTATGAACAGGCATTCTTTCTTAGACGCTCCTGAAAGTTTTATCGCAAGATCGTATATCTGAGGTTCGGGTTTTACGAAACCGACATGGCACGAGAATATTGCATGGTCGAAATAAGGCGCGGCGGGTGAGTGCGGCCAGCCTTTTATCTCGCAGACATCCGCATTGCTTAGTAGAATGAGTGTCTTTCCTCTCTGTTTAAGTTCTTTCAGCGTAGCTACTGTGTGCGGAAGAATGTTCTTCAGGGCGAGTTCGAACCGCTCGTATCTTATTCTTGCGAGTTCAGAGATGGTTTTGTCCGGTATGTTCAATCCGAGTTTGCCGGTTATGTCGCGGATTATCTCCAAAGGATCGGTTATTACGCCTCTCGTTCTGCGCTCTGAATCCGTAAATAGAGCTTCAAGCCATTTTTCGTATGATATTCCGATAATCTCGTGCGAGTATAATCCGGGAACATCCGAATGGTGCATTGACGAGAGCGTGTGAAAAAGGTCGAAGATGAGCACTTTGTATCTTGAAATGTCGGGTCTGATGTCTGCCATTTAATTATCCTTTAATTTCTGACGAATTTAATAAATTCCATCATGTAATGAAAGTCCATTTTAAAATAGTGTTCCCTGAATTCCTATTCCCGCATTATATTTCGGGATCTTCGTCAGAATACCGAGTTCCGCGCATTTTTCATAGAACACTTTCGATAGTTTTTTATAGCCCGGGGCTCCTGCGGAATAATAATTTTTGTATTTCGCCCTGTATTTATCGCTTAATCCAGGAAATTTCTCGTCCAGCCTGTCATAATAATAAGCTCTCTGCCTGTCGCGCAATGTCATCCCGAATGCGGGTATAATATACTTAGCTCCGTACTCTTTAGCCTTTTCAACAATTGAGATAATATTATCTTCCGTATCGGTAATAAAAGGCAGTACAGGCATCAGAGTGATCCCGGTTGTTATCGTAAAACTGACGGCCGAATATATCTTTCCTATTTCTTTTAATATCCTGATATCCCTTAGAACAAGATTACTTTTTGTGATCAGGTGAACAGGCATATCCCATTCGCGCATGATTTCAAGTGCCCGGACGGTCATATTCAGTTTTTTTTCGATGTGCTGGTATGGATCGTTCATAGATCCGAATCCAACCGTCCCTCTGACGCGCTTTTTAGGTAATTCTTTTTGAAGAAGCTCAAGTGCGTTCTCCTTTACGATAATATCGTGATCGAAATTCTCGATCTGATAGCATTCGCTCCGCGAATCGCAGTATATGCATCTGTGCGTACAGCCGCGGTACAGGTTAAGGTTATATTTTAGTCCGAACCAGTCATCCGAGCCTTTGACAGTATTCAGTATCGTTTTAACTTGAATGTATTTTATCATTAAACTTCGGCTTTAACTTTGATGACTATCTTCTTCACTTTTACGGAATTATATACAGAGATACCCGGCTTATGAAGGTCTTCAGGGAAGAAAATTGCGAACAGTCCCGGCTGGAGTATGATATATTCGCAGTCGCCGAAATAAAAGGCTATATCTTTATCCTCATCGTAATGGTCTCTGATCTCCTGATCTTCAAGCCCGAGAAACCCGATCTTCTCCGTGCCCCGCGTAACAAGCTGAATGTCGATATACTTCACATGCTTTTCAAGGTACCCTTCTTCCTTTGTATGGTATTCACTTACCGATGCGTAAATGTCTTCTCCTTTGACAGGATGTTTTCCGTTCGGCAGATTTTCAAGATCGGCAGTTCTGATAAACCCGAATGCCTTTTCGAAGTTTGGATGAAGGGTCTTGTATTCATCAATGTTCTTTATGTAATCGAAGATCATTATATTCTCCAATAAAGTTGTGCAATGTGAAATATAAAAAAAATATAATAGATAGTTATGTTTTATTTTAATAAATTTCATATTATGAACGAGGCTTTTCTAATAATATTTCTAATCACTTTTACTGCCGCGATTGTCGTTTTGTATTTCAGGATCGGGCGCGGAAGCGGGTGGAAAAAACCGAAAAGACTGCTTTCAAACAAAGACAGGTCGATATTATCGTCAAAAGTTCAGTTTTACAAAGATCTGAGCAGCGATGATAAAAAAAAGTTCGAGTTCAGAGCGGTCGAATTTCTCGAAAATGTAAAAGTATCGGGCGTAGATGCAAAAGTCACGCGGGGGGACGAACTTCTCGTTGCTTCGGGAGCGATAATACCTGTATTTAGGTTCAAGGACTGGCAGTACACCGGGATCAACGAAGTTCTTTTATATCCCGGAGGATTCAACGACAGCTTTCAGGACGGTATAAATGACGACGGAACGGATAATATGGGCATGGTCGGCGACGGTCCGCTGGATAAAAAAATGATACTCTCTAAAGATGATCTTCACAACGGTTTTAAAAATCCGAGATCACATACTAATGTCGCTGTTCATGAATTCATACATCTTATCGAGAAGGAAACCGGCGCAACAGAAGGAGTTCCGAAGCTGTTTGCGGAAGGGAACGATACAGCAGAATGGGCAAAGCTGGCCAAAGCTGAGATCGGGAAAATAAATGCGGGAAAATCTGACATCATCGAATATGCCGCAGAGGATATGCAGGAGTTTTTTGCGACCGTCAGTGAGTATTTTTTTATGGACAGGGAAATGTTCAGATCAAAGCATCCTGAGCTATATGAATTCTTGGAAAGAATGTTCAAGATTGTCAATTAAAGAATCTTGTCCACTCTTTTTGCTTCTCAGCATAATATATCCTCGCCGGAGTTATAAGGTACTGAAAGCAGATCCCTTTTTCTTCGCAGTACCACCGGATCTCTTCGATACTCTTTTTAATGTTCGGTATGCCTGAAAATGTTTTGCGTGTAAAACAGACCTTTTTGAGCTTTTTCAGGCTTGATATCCGAGATATTACATCATTCCATTCTGTTACTTTATCGTCAATAAAGCTGTCGCGGTAGTCGGTTTCAGAGCTTTCAGGGACTGATATTTCAGATATGAGATCGGTAAATGTGATCATATGTTTTTTAAGAAATGCCAGCTTCTCGTCTATATCCGCCTTTTTCAGATCGGGTTCGTTGTATGCCGCAGGCAGTAATGTCCACAAGTGATTCTTAGTTCTGCCGTAAAAGAAATCAGCCGGATTGTTTTGGGTATCGGGATTGAATGTGCCTATAATCAGAATTTCCGAGGCAGGATATATCTTGTAATCCCTGCACTTGTGCTTAATTTTTACCATTTTCCACGAGAAATTTCTTAAGTTCATCAGGCTTCTGAGTTCCTACAACGACTTTTCTTCCGTTCTTAAGAATAATGATCAGCCCATCATTACCGCTGCAGTTGTAAGCCACTCCTTTCCAGCCTATCCGATAACCCCAGCCGCCGAATTCGAGAATGGGACGGTATTTATCAACTTTTATTGACTGAATATCATCCCAAAGGATGTTTCTTCCGAACCTGAAAAGCATTCTCATTTCGATCTTAATACCGGATTCATCTATAGAAGTTTTAAGATAGCCATACAAGAACATTAATATTAAAGTGATCAGAGCTGATATTATAAACAACTTTGGAATCAGAGTAAGTTCCTCTTTCTGCCCGGCAGGAAAGTACAATGCGACAATACCGCCGATTACTGCTATACCAACGATGAACCATACCAACGGCGAGTTGAATTTCTGAGTTTCTTTGTATTCTTTCATTTTTGTTCGTTTTCCTCGGCTTTATTTTCCGTCTTAATCGTGCCGTCATCATTAAAATATACCGTTTTTTCTTCGACCGGCTTAGGCTCGCGGCGGAGTTTTTCTTTTAACCGCAGGTATTGATCTTTCAGTTTTTTCCTGAATATATAAGCAAGAACGGCCATAGAAATAATTATCAGCCACCATAACAGGCTCGGAACCCAGCTCTGTACATAAAAAACTTTAAAAGAAAGCGGGTCATCAGGATTGATGATCGTTTTCGCGAACCTGTAGATTTGCCCTGTCATCGGCACGTTTATCCTTATCGGCATAAGACCTGTCTGACCTGATGCTGACTGTGAGACCATAGAAACATCCCCGAGCTCCTCCATCTTTTTCCCGAAGTTCTTCTCTTTGGTCATCTGAACCATCTGATCGGCTTCTGCTACAGGAGCGTTCCTGAACTCGCTCAATTGAGCTTTCATCCTGCCGGCATCGACGGATGGAGCAGCCTCATTATCTGTTCCAGTGACTTTTTTATCTTCCTCGTCATAGACCCTTCTCCCGCCGAAGATATTTATCCCCCTTATCATCTCCTCTTTTTCGAGAGTGCTGCTGAAGTATAAATATTTATAATCGTTCGGCAGATATACCGACCACATGATCTGGCTCGTAAGGAGATCTACGCCCGGCAGCAGGGACCCTTTCGATCCGAGAAAACCGAACCCTTTTTCAGTTGTAGCGAAGATCACTTCGACCGGGAATGTATCGTACGAATCGTTCAGCGAATTCGAGCGTATGAGAGGTATAAGAAGCTTGCCGTCGTCGTTTAAAGATGATTCGACAGGATTATAATTCACGAATACGCTCCATACTTCCGATTTCTCGGGCAGTTTGATCTCCAGGAACTGTTTTGCGCTGTTCTTGATGTTGTATTCGATGCTGTGAACTATCTTCCCGTCCTCTGTGAAAAGAGTTACTACATTCGCGGAATACACTGCAGCAGTAGGAACGCCGATCTTTTTATGCTTGGTGATGTCGAGCAGCAGCAGATAAGGGTGTTTAGAATATTTAAAGCCGTCGATCAGCGGTTTCGCCGATCTGTTTATCAGCTCCGGGGGTAAGGTCTGCGCGGCAATTCTTTCCAGCCCGCGGTTCTCGGTGACCAGCACTTCCGCGCTTGTGTTCAGTTCAATACCGATATTTCCGCTCTCTCTTATCGTGCCCAATGTTCTTATGCCCGTAAAGGGCGTTTCAAGCCCTTCAGCGCTTAACGGGATTTCAGTTACCAGGCTGACCGATGTATTTCCCTTTTTCCCGTAGGTGAACGGTATCAGGATCATTCTTGCGTCGTCTTTCTTTATCTCCTGCCATTCGCCGACGCCGTCGCCGTAAACATTGAGTATGTTCACGTTGTCGTCCAGAGCTACTGTAACGTTCTCGATCTCGGAATGAAGTATGTTATAATTGACGGTCGTGTTCGTTTTCAGCGCGTTGTCTTCAATTGATACAAGATGGCTGATATCGGCATAAATCTTCGGGGGAAGCTTTTCGATCATCTCGAACTTTTTCTTCCAGTTTATATTTATGCCCGTCGTTTGCATGATCACCGCAGAGACGGTCGTTATCTTTCCACTTTCAGATGAACTGATCTGGGTCGCCTGAGGGATCTCGACCTCGATCTGGGGTTGAGGGATCTCGAGTTCAAGCAGCGTGATAGGCGTCTGACTTATATTTATGTATAGCTGATGCGGGCCTCTTACCAGAGAGGATTTTATTGAAAATGAAGCATCGACCCTGTATTCGCCTTTACCTTTCAATAGAACCGTCGAATATCCGCCGTCGCTAACGACAAGAGCGGGCTGTCCGTTCACTTTCAGGTCGGATAAAGCGGTTGAATAAGGAATTACAGGTATTTTGATGTACTGATCGCCGTTAAGCACGTGGATCAGGAACGAAGCGGTGAAATCAGTGCTTTCGCTTTTCATTTTGCCTTTATAGACCGCTTTCGTCATCAGATAGGGGAACGGCGGAGTTCCAATTGAGCCCTGAGGTGGGGTCATTGTGTCCACGATCCTTTTAAAATCAGCCTGGGACAGGATCACGTTGCCGTTCGTAACATTGTAGGATTTATAGTCCGTCCTTCCTGTCTGAATTAATAGCTTCTCGAAGGTGTCGATCGGTATCACTATCATGTTCTTATCGAGATTCGTCAGGTTCTTGAACTCTGACCACGGCAGGGACACTTCGCTTTTATCCTGAGCATAAGATTCTACGGATAAAGTAAAAACCAGAGCAATGACGATCAGTATAAATGATTGCAGTTTTTTCATGACGGGCTCCGCTGAATTATATAATGTTTATATAATAATGAAATATTGGAACGCAATCAATGAAAATAAAGTTTATTCTTTTTTCACTGAGTTTGCTGCGACAACATAATAGAATTTCCTGTCAGCCACGATTGGTTGCGACCATGTCAAGCCATCAAAAACACCGCCGGAAGTAACTTCAGTAAAATTGTTATAAGGATAATCAGAGGCGTAGATTTTATATGATGAAGCTCCTGCAACCTCTGTCCATGAAATGTGTATGCTGTTTGTCAATGAATCTATTTTCACATTAGCAGGTGCGTAAAGTTCTCCAACATAAAATATTTCTTCACTTGCGAATAATGAGCCGGCGTAAGCGTGATCAATTGCCTGAACGCTCCAAAAATATGTGCCTTCCGGCAGATCATTTATTGAAACAGAAGTTCTTTGGCCGGAATTTCCAATATCTACAATTTTTCTATAACCACAATCTATATCACTCATAGGATTAAGGATGTCTCCGGTTTTACCGGAAGTGCCGATATATACGTTATAAGATAAACCTGCTGAAGGAGTTTCGTTATCTGTCGTTTCTCGCCATGATAAAGTTACATTATTATCTACAACAACAGATTTTAATTTTGTTGGGGAATTCGGCATCGAGTTACTTATAGAGGTGTCGTTACGATAGATTTTATTTATCGAGGTGAACATTGGATAGCTTCCAGTAATGTGTAAGTCCAGATCGCCGTCATTGTCATAATCAGCCCACCCGCACGAATTATCATCTCCGGAGACAGATATCAAACCTGCATTTATATCTGAAAAAATTCCGGAATTGTTTCTGTAAACTTTAGACGTTACGCATGTTTCACAATATCTAGGGTCGGCATAAAAACCGTTTATGAAAACATCCAAATCTCCGTCATTATCATAGTCCCCCCAATCGACTGCACCTGAATGATGACCTTGCAAACCTGCATTGATATCAACAAATATACCGTTATCATTTCTGTAAATTATCGATGGAATATTTGGATCATCATAACCGGATAATATAATATCAGGATCACCATCGTTATCATAATCGCCCCATGATACTGATCCGCCAGATGCATCCGCTAAATTTGCACCAATATCAGTAAAAATACCTGAATCATTTCTAAAAATCAGGGATTTTGGGCCATAAGTTCCGGTATGACCAGCTAATAAAACATCCAAATCTCCATCTTTATCATAGTCAGCCCAAGAGACCGAGCTTCTATCCATTTGTGTTATTGCGGCATTAATATCCACGAAGGATTCATTTTCATTTCTATATATTTTTGTTACGGGGGCATTGTTTGCATTTCTGCCTGTTAATAAAATATCCAGATCGCCGTCATTATCATAATCAGCCCATTTTGCAGAGCTTAACCAAACATTTTCCATACTTGTATTTACATTCGAGAAAATTCCATAATCATTTCTATATAATCTTGTAACAGGAGCTTCACTAACATTTTTACCGGTCAATAAGATATCAAGATCATCATCATTATCGTAATCTCCCCATACTACAGAACCTGAATAGACTCCTTCCATCCCTGCATTTATGTCTGTGAAAACTCCCGAATCATTATTATATATCTTAGAAACTGGCACAAGACTTGAATTATTCCCTATCATAACAACATCCAGATCGCCATCGTTATCGTAATCTCCCCATGAGACTGAGCAACTGGTAATACCTTCTAACGTTGCATATATATCTGTAAAAGCTGCGTTAAGAGATATTGTTGTTAAAATTAAAAACAATAAGAATGAAAATCTTTTCATGATGAAAGTCTCCTGAGTTTAAATGCATTAGTAAATTGTATAAATATTTCGATTAATAATCAACAAAATAAATATTTATTTAAAAGAGTAGATGTTTCAGATCAAATGAATTCTCTAACCGTCTTCACCCGCCGGTACGATGCATTTCAAAATCAGCAAATAAATTAATGCCTCAGAATTCATTTTAGATGAAGACATGCACCGTTTACTTTAGAAATATCTTCTTAAATTCTTTTTCGAAATTTGGGGTGAAAACGCCTTTTCCGAGATTTGATTCGATCTCGGTCTTTGACCAGAACCTGCTGCCGTCGAGTTCTGTGCTGTTAGGTGTCAGAGGACCGTCATATACAGTTGTAAAACTATAAATATATTCGCGTTCGACGGATGATTCCCAGATGTATTCTGCTGCCTTTTCAGGCGTAAAATCCCCAATCCCGATCTCCTCTTCCGCCTCTCGCTGAAGGCTTAAAAATATGTCCTCGCCGTAAGCAATATGCCCTCCTACGGCCGTATCCCATTTACCGGGCTGGATCTTCTTGTTCAAAGGCCGCTTCTGAAGATATATTTCACCTTTGCTGTTCATAACGTGGAGATGAACGACCGGATGAAGGTATTTTTTATCAGAATGGCACAGGCTTCTCGGAGCTTTCCCGATGACTTCGCCTTTCTCGTTCACAAGAGGGAGCATTTCTTCCATTAATCGAACTCCTTCGCCACCTTTTTTAACAGTTCGGGTATCTTTAATCCCTGGGGACATTTCGGCATACACTGACCGCAATTGACGCATAGTGACGCTTTAGCCTTGTCGCCTATGAAATTCTTATACTGGATCTTAAATTTTTCGTCGTTGTAGAGGTGGTATCCGTTATAATATTCGAAACATGAAGGTATGGCTACATTGTATGGGCAGGGAAGGCAGTACATACAGCCTGTGCAACCTATCTTCATCAGCTTTTTATAAACCTTCGTGGCTTTTTCAATTACCTGAAGTTCTTCGCGCGTCATCGAGCCGGGAAGAGTATCATTCGATATTTTAATGTTCTCCTTTATCTGTTTCATCTGATTCATACCGGAAAGGAGTAACGTGATCCCCTGATAGTTCCATACCCACCTGAGTGCCCATTCGGCGGAAGTTCTTTTGTAGCCCGAATTTTTATATATCTCTTTCACATGTTCAGGAGGAGTCTGTGCCAGTCTCCCGCCTCTTAAAGGTTCCATAGAAATTACTGAAAGACCTTTTTTTACAGCGTATAGATAGCCTTTCATTCCTGCCTGATATTCGGTGTCGAGGAAGTTGAACTGTATCTGACAGAATGACCAGTCATAGTCGTCAACGATCTGATAAAAATGCTCTATGTTGCCGTGAAACGAAAATCCGGCATTCCGAATCTTTTTCTTATTCTTGAGTTTGTCCAGAAATTTTAATACTCCCAGCTCTTTGAGTTTCGCCCAGCTTTTGCCGTTGAGCGCATGAACAAGATAATAATCAATATAGTCCGTGCGCAGATCTTTAAGCTGTTCTTTGAATATTCTATCGAGATCTTTAGTTTCCTTTATATACCAGCCTGAAAGTTTGGTGGCGAGGTATATTTTCGACCTCAGATTATTCTCTTCCAGAAATTTCCCGACGAACGGTTCGCTTTTACCACCGTGATAAGGTTTTGCCGTATCGAGATAGTTTACTCCGTGATCTATTGCGTACTTAAGCTGTTTCGAAGCCCTTTCCTCATTGATCGATCCGTCTTTATTTGCCGGAAATCTCATGCAGCCGTAACCGAGTACTGAAATTTTATCTCCGCCTCTCATTTGCCGATACTGCATAAATCCTCCTATATGGCTACTTTTCCATTTTTTACAACCTTTCTGACAAGGTTCATGCCCATGCTGTATGGAAGTTCGCTGAGTTCACTGAACTTCATGACCAGAAGGTCGGCTTTCTTTCCTTTCGATAATGATCCGATGCTTTTTTCCAGCCCGAGCGCTTTAGCTCCGCCTATTGTGGCCGACCACAAAAGCTCTTCAGCTGTCATTTTAAGATATATCGCTGATATGGTCATTATGAATGGAAGGGAATAGCAGTAGCATGTTCCCGGATTAAAATCGGTAGAAAGCGCGCATATCCCGCCTTTCTCTATTATCTTTCTTGCAGGCGGAAAATCGTGCATTCCGAGGAAGAACGAAGAACCGGGCATAAGGTTGAATACCACTCCGGCGTTTATCATTTTACCGATCGCTTCGTCAGAAATATATTCAAGATGGTCAGCGCTCAAAGCACCGAGTTCGGCCGCAAGTTCACTCGCTCCTGTACATGTCATCTGATCGGCATGTATCTTTACGCATAGGCCGTGATCTTTCGCGGCCTGCAAGATACGCCTTCCCTCTTCGATAGTGTAATAATTTTTCTCAATAAAAATATCGCAGGCTACAGCGAGTTTATCTGCCGCGACTTTCGGGATCATTTCATTAATTATTAGAGATATATATTTTTCCCTGTCATCTTTAAACTCTTCAGGCACATCATGCGCGCCTAGAAATGTCGGAACAAGGTCGATC
This sequence comes from bacterium, assembly GCA_029559475.1. Taxonomy (GTDB): domain Bacteria; phylum UBA4055; class UBA4055; order UBA4055; family UBA4055; genus UBA12480. The sequence continues at coordinate 113 of JAKQBN010000018.1, read as the reverse complement.
TCGTATTTGTCATTCAACCGTTTTATCACTTTCAGCATCTTGATCTCATCTTCTAATGTAAGACCGTATCCAGATTTAGCCTCAAGCGTCGTTGTTCCGAAGCGCATGAATTC
>JAKQBN010000078.1 GCA_029559475.1 bacterium | reverse complement strand
AACCTGAAGTAAAACCTGAAGTAAAACCTGAAGTAAAACCTGAAGTAAAACCTGAAGTAAAACCTGAAGTAAAACCTGAAGTAAAACCTGAAGTAAAACCTGAAGTAAAACCTGAAGTAAAACCTGAAGTAAAAACGAAACCGGAGGATCACTCGGACCTTGATACCGATTATGTCGATCCCGACCCGAAATTGCAGAAAGTAATTTCAGAATTGAACATGACCGCAAAAGATTATAAAGAACAGATGCTTTCGCTTTCCGAGTTCTTAAGCGAAGATCCCGAGGATTATGACAGACAGGTGAATTTTGCGAGAGCCAAGTTCAAATTCTCTGCGTCATCTATAAAAAAAGAGATCCTGTATTATTCAAAAAAGGTAAAAGAAGAACCTAAAAACGAAAAATATGCCGGGATACTGAAAACCTACAGGGAAGAACTGATCAAGCTGGACAGAGATTTAATCGAGACTTTGAACAGGCTTAAGAACCAATATTATTAAAGAGAACTATGATAAAGCTGTTATTACATTGCCTTCTGGCAGTATTTCTTATGCTAAGATCTGAGGTTTTCAGGAGTGAATCAGAGCCTGATTTTTATAAAGCCGATTACAATTTCACCGAAATCAAAGCAGGGACAATAGAAATTGACGCTCAGAAGGATATTCCCGGACTTTTGAGTCAAGGATCGGCGGCAATAGAGAAATCAATTCCCGACAGCGTTCTTAAAAAGGTAAGCGGCTTCAGGGTTCAGATATTCAAGACCGAAGATATAAATGAGGCAAAGAGAAGAGAAAGCATGTATGCGAATATGTTGGGGGATGAAAATGTTCTTCTCATATTCGAGAAACCTTTTTACAAGATCAGAGCAGGCAGGCTTAGAGACAAGGATGAAGCGATAGAATATCAGAATATGCTTTTAAATAAAGGAATAAATGCGTCGATTATCGTTCCTGATGAAGTAGAAGTAAGGATTCCGGTTGCCGGATCGAACAAATAGCGGGATAAAATTATGATAATTTCTTTCGAAGGGCTTGACGGCTCCGGAAAATCTACTCAAATAAGAATGCTGTCCGAAAAACTGGAAATGATAGGGAAAAAATATACTGTCTTAAGAGAACCCGGCGGGAACAGTATAAGCGAGAATATTAGACAGATACTTCTTGATAAAAATAATTATGCCATAGAGAACGAGACAGAACTACTTCTTTACATCGCGAGCAGAATACAGCTTGTTAAAAACTGCATAATACCGCTTTTGAATGATGGCAATCTGATAATTCTTGACAGATTCGCGGATTCAACTACCGCATATCAGGGATACGGCAGAGGAATGGATCTGAAAGTGATCAGATTTCTCAATAATTTCGCTACGATCGACGGCAAGTATATGCCTGATATAACGTTTTTTCTCGATATGGAAACAGATGCCTCGCTCTCAAGAATGGAATCGAGAGGCGAAGAGATCAACAGGATGGAATCCGCGGACAGCGAATTTTTCAAAAAAGTCCGAAACGGTTTTATCGAGATCTCTAAAAATGAACCGGGCAGGGTCATACGAATAAATGCTGCTAATATTAAAGAAAAAGTATTTTCGGATATAGAGTCAGTTCTTAAAGAGAGAAATATCATATGAGAAGTATTCTTCTAACTTTATTAATTCCTGTGTGCTTATTGTTTTCAGCAGAAGATGAAAAAGCGGATTATTATAAGGAATTATCAGACAACATTAAGCTTTATTTTGATATTCTCCTTACGTTGAATGAAAATTATGTCGATACCGTAAACATCGAGGAGATGATGTCTGAAGGAATAAAGGCGATGCTTTCGACTACCGATCCTTATACTGTTCTTCTAAAAGAATCTGAAGTTGATCACTATACCGAACTGTCAAGCGGAACATACGGCGGTATCGGAATTTATCTTGGAACTAGCGGACCGGAAAAAAGGCTTACTGTCATCTCTCCTATGGATGATACGCCGGCTTCTAAAGTCGGACTTAAAGCGGGTGATATGATAATGTATATAAATGAAAAAGAAACAAAAGGAATTTCTACAAAGGATGCGTCTGACTATCTTAGAGGCGATCCGGGAACGAAAGTTACTCTTAAAATAAAGAGACCTGGCAGGAACGATCTTTTAAATTTCAGTCTTACAAGGGCAAGAATAAATATTTTAAATGTTCCTTATTCTGAAGTTATCGACGGCAGTGTAGGATACATAAAACTGACCCAGTTTACGGCTACGAGCTATTACGATTTTGTAAAGGAGTTCGAGATTCTAGTCTCTCAGGGGGTGAAATCACTGATAATTGACTTAAGATATAATCCGGGAGGACTTTTGGAGTCTGCGGTTAAGCACACTAGCGCATTTCTGCCCAAAAATAAACTCGTTGTTTCAACAAAGGGAAGAGGTGACAGGATAGATAACGAATATCTTACACAGCTGACGCCGTTGGATACAGAGATCCCGGTTGCGGTTCTTATAAATAATTCAAGCGCATCCGCTTCGGAAATCTTTGCTGGCGCTCTTCAGGATCACGACAGAGCGGTTATTGTCGGAGAAAGATCATTCGGAAAAGGGCTGGTTCAGCAGCTTTTTGACGTGGGAATGATGAAAAAGAGAAATATGAAAGTTACGGTAAGAAAGTATTATACACCTAACGGAAGGCTGATCCAGAAAGAAGATTATTTCGGAGACAGATCTGAGAATGAAAATGATACTGTTTTCTTCAGTTCGTTAAATAATAAAAGGAAAATGCCATCAGGCACAGGAATATTGCCTGACGTGTTTGTTGAAGAAGCAAAAGATACTGATTACATTTCGTTTTTAAAGATGAACAACCTTTTCAGCGATTTTCTTTATAATTTTTATTTAAAGAACCCTGACTACAAATTCAAAGGTATAAATGACGGCATCGTTCAAAAATTTAAAGATTACATTGCATCCAGCGGATTTAGATATGAAAGCAGGGATCTGCTTCTTGCGGACTCTCTACTTTCATACTCAAGAACTAACGATTATCCGTCTGACTTAATTAAGAATTTAGAAGAAACAAGAGAAAAACTGGCAGGAAATGTGTCTGGTAATTTTGAAAAAAATATTGATAGGATCAAACATAATCTTGCTATAGAGTTCGGCGTTTACACGAACGGCAACAAAGAAAAATACAGGATCATGAATACAAAAGATCCTGTCATTGCAAAGGCTAAAGAGATATTAAAAGACAAAGTTGAATATAAAAGTATACTGGGTTACAAATGACAGATCCCGAAACACGTATATTGCTGCTTAAACTGGCTCGTGAAAGCATCCTGAGTAAATTAACCGGTTCAGTTCTAAAGACCGCATCTGATACAGCCGATCTTTCTGAAGAAATAAAAAAAGACGGAGCATGTTTTGTTACACTTACAAAAAAAGGAGAGCTTCGGGGCTGTATAGGTTCTTTGGAGGCTCACAGACCATTATATCTTGATGTCATTGTAAACGCTCAAAATTCCGCCTTCAGCGATTACAGGTTCGCTCCGCTCTCAAGATCTGAGATCGACAGTGTGAAAATAGAAATATCCGTACTATCTGAAAGACAGGAGATCTCTTATAAAGATTTTAATGATCTGAAGAAGAAAGTGATACCGAAAGTGCATGGAGTTTATTTGTCATATTCATACAACTCAGCTACTTTTCTGCCTCAAGTGTGGGAACAGTTATACACTCACGAACAGTTCTTTATTCATCTGTGTCAGAAAGCGGGATTATCCCCGGAGTTTGTTTTCTATAATAAGCCGAAGATAGAGATATATACTGTAGAACATTTTTCAGAAGAGTAAAAAAGACCGGTCACGACCAGTCTTTTTTACTAAGATATGAATCCAATATTTATTTATACTGGTCTATTACTGACTGAAGCTTTGCTTTAGGTACCAGACCGATAATTGACGACATAACTTTTCCGCTTTTAAAAAACAGAGTAGTAGGTACGGACAGAATTCCGTATTCAGCAGCAAGAGCGCTGTCGTTGTCTATATCAACATATACAAGTTTTACGTCGGGATTGTCGTTCGCCAGCTCATCAATGATCGGATCAAGTTTTTTGCACGGTCCGCACCACTCAGCACCGAATTTAACTATCGTCAGCTTATCCATTGCAATAACTTCACTTTCAAAAGTTGGTTTTGTTACTTTCATTGCTTTACTCATTTATTACTCCTGTTTAATTTGTGAAACTATGTTTTTCATTTTCTTAAGCATTCTTTCTCCTTCGACCAGCCCCTGGATCTTTTCTACGACTTTTCCTTCGCCGTTAATGAAAAGAATGAGAGGAATGTTAGTTGCGCCGTAATCTTTATACTGCGCAATATATTTCTTTGAAAATTCGCTATCTTTATCGGTAAAGTCAAGTTTAATCGGAATCAAATTTTCTTTTGAAAATTCAATGACACCGGGATTATTCCATGTCACTTTATCAAGTTCTATGCAGTTCATACACCATTTAGCCCACATATCTACCATAACAAGTTTTCCGGAATTTTCTAATGAAGCTATAGCTTTTTCGATCAACAGCGTGTCTGAATCTGTTACTTCAAAAGCGACATGATCTTTAGAAATTTCTATTTGAGAAACGGCCGATCCTGCAAAAGGAAGATCAGTATAATGCGCAACAGTTTTAAGGGCGAAGATAATACCCACTGCAAAAATAAATAGACCTATCGTTTTTCCAAGATAAGAAAAGAAATTAGCATCGTCTTTATTCAACGGAGAAAACGCCCCTATATATAAGGAAAGAAGAATAGATAGTAAGGCTATCAGCCCGAACAGTATTTGTTCGGGTATTACAATGCTTATAAAGAAAAGAGCCGCTCCGATCATTACTACGCCGAAGAATTTTTTGATCTTTACCATCCATGAACCTGCGTGTGGAAGCGCATTGATCGCTCCTGAAAAAGTTCCGAGCACTATAAATAAAAGACCCAGCCCGAAAGCGAAGGCAATAAAAAGCATCCAGCCATATAAAATGTCGCCTGCCGTAGCTACGTGGATCAATAGAACAGCAAGAACAGGACCAACGCACGGAGCTGCAACCACTCCGCTTACCATGCCGATTATCATTGCGCCTAAGATACCTTTGCTTTCCTTACCTTTCTTCATCCATTTAGTCTGCTGATCTGATGAGATTATACTCATTTCCCACACTCCGAACATACTGAGTGCCAGGATCGTGAAAATAAGTGCGATCACGATTCTTACATAAGGGTTAGCTGCAATATCACCTACACCGAATATTCCTCCTAAAAAAGACGCAAGGAGCCCGACGATAGAATAGGTTACTGCCAGACCGATAACAAAAAAGAGAGAAAGGAAGAACCCTGCCGATTTCTTTTTTTCGGATTTCGCACCCATGTAAGATATAACTACAGGGATTACCGGATATACACAAGGCGTCATACTGTCGAGGATTCCGCCCAAAAACGCAATCAGGAAAACAAGAAGTGTCCAGGTCTCTGATCCTTCAAGAATAGCCGCGAGTTTTTCTTCAATGGTCTTATCGCTTTCATTTTCTGAAAAAGCATCAAATACATCTCCGACCGATTTTTCATCAGGATCGGATTTTGTCTTCTCTTTTACAACAGGCATGTTTTCAATTATGAATTTTTCAGGATCGGCTTTGCTGAAATCGATATTTAATTCCCTTTCAACAGGCATAAAACAGGATTCGTCGTCAGTTTCTGAACATATCTGATATGCGACCGTAATCGATTTCTCAAGGGAATCCTTAAGTTGACCTTCAAAAACGTATGATACGGTTCCTTTATATACGGGTTCATTTTTGTGTGAACTTTTACCTGAAAGATTTTTCCCTTCCGGTTTCAAATCAGGGAATTTCGTTGTGTCAAAGTAAAAATATTCGCCTTCTGTAATATGAAAACCGTCAGGCACACCAACAGAAATTAAAAGTTTAAAATTTTCGCCCTGTTTAATATTTGGTCTGTCAAGCCAGTGATCAACAGATACGTTTTTCTCCGGATCGAAATCTTTTACCTGACTGAAAATCAGGGACGATAAGACCAGCACGTATATAAACAGCTTTTTCATTTGAGCCGCCTTCGTTATTTAAACAAAGCAATATATAGCAAAATCACTACATAGTCAAGAAGAAATTAAAAAAACACTCCGAATTACATGGAGTATTTTTTAATTACCGTTTATCTATTTCTGTATTATCCAGGTTCCTTCAAAACCGTCTGTTTTCAGTTTCTCTTTAATTTCAGAAGCTTCTAGGTTGGTTTTGTATCCTCCGACCAGCACTTTGAAAAGGTTTTTATCTTCGAAAACGGAAGCGTTGGTATAACCAAGATCAGTAAGTTTTTTTGCTATAAATTCATCTGCTGATTCTTTTGTAGAGAAAGCTCCGATCTGAACGTAATAATCGCCTGAATTTATAGATCTGTCATAGTATATATATGTATTCTGAACAAAAGCGTCAGAATAATTAGGAAGGCTTTTAATCTGATCTTTCATTTTTTCAGCGTCTATCTTTGAGAGGTAATCTCCGACTTGTACTTTATAAAGATTGTCTTCCGCCAGAACAATATATATTCTTTCATTGATCTCTTTTGAAGCCATAGACTTGATCTTTTCGGCGTTAGCTTTCTCCTTAGCGGCAAAGATCTGTACTCTGTAGCCGATCACTTTATTAAAACTTTCGGCTGCTGTAACTGCAGTAGCTTCAGGCTCAGTTGTATCTTCAGCAGGATCCTGGGCTATAGGAATTTTCTTGTAAACTTTTTTTGGGACTGAATAAATTTTATCAAAGCCTGAAGCCGTAAGTTTGTCTTTCAGAAGGTTCGCCTCGTCTTTTGTCTGACAGTCACCCGCATAGATCATATACTTATCAACTATGAATTCAACATATACAGGTTCCTGAACGGATTCCGCGATCTGCTTTTCTATCATAAGAGCGTCTTTTTCGGTATCAACAGAAGCGACTTTGATCCTGTAGCCGTCGATCATGTCTCTTTTGCTGAGGTCTTCTTCGATCACGATCTTGCTTGAAGGATCATCCGGACCGTATTTCGAATCTTTTATGCCCTGGCTCGGAGCGCATGAGGACAGAACAAAAGAAAATATTGACACAGCAACTGCAATTAATAGAAAATTACGCATCAGAACCTCCGTTTTATTATTAACTACCCGACATAGAGCGGGCAATAATGTGAATATAAGAAATTATATAGATTAATCAATACAAAAAGCAGTAAAATTTGTTGATAATTGCAGTAATATTTATTATAATCAAGATAACTAAGAGATCGGAGGATCCAGAAAATATGCGCAGATCATGGATTTTAATATTGTTTCTTCTAATAATCACGACTTTATCGGCACAGAAAACCGGGAAACAGAACATGATCTCCGGTTTTGAAAAAGGATATTTCGCAGGTCATTTTATTTATTTCCCGACATTTATAAATTCAATTGGTGATTATACCGGCAGTTTCGGCGTGGATGATTTTGATGAATTTATTTATTTGTACGGCGGAGAGATCACCGGCAATCTTAATCAGGCTTTCGGAGCAGGACTTCAGTATTTTCAGGGATACGATATTTCACAGAAAATGGTAACTGTCGCAGATGATACATCATTTGTCAGACTCGACAGGGCTGTTAGATATAAGATCTCATATACGGCTCTGACCGTGAATTACAGAAAATCCGTATACGGACCGTTTCAGTTCTACGGCTCTTTTAGCGGTGGTTACGGAGGAATAGAGATAATGTTCAGCCAGGATTACTCAGACCAGACGTTCGAAGATATGTGCGATTCATTCGATCCTGACAGAGATCTTTATAAATATAACAGATCCGCGGTCTACACATCTGATCTTTATGTGTTTTCCGCACAGAACGGCCTTAGATTTTATATTAATTCGAAAATCGCTCTGGGTGCCTCGGTCGGATATACTTACGCGTTTGTTTCTGAGGACGGCGTACTCAATTACGGATTCGAATCGGCGAAAAATGTTCCCGATCTCGATTTCAAAGGTGTAACTTACGGAATAGGATTTTATTTTGGATACTAAAAAAAATAAAAATAAAGTTATGCTCTGTATTCTAGACGGTTTCGGCTCGGGACCGGATTACGAATTCAATGCCGTCACCAGGGCAGTTAAACCGAATTTGGATAAAATATTTAATGAATATCCGCATACATTATTATCCTGTTCCGGATTTGAAGTAGGCCTTCCCAAAGGAACAATGGGCAACAGCGAGGTCGGACATCTGAATATAGGAGCTGGAAGAGTGGTCTTTCAGGACATCGCCAGGATCCACAAATCCATCGAGGACGGCGAATTCGGGAAGAACGAGGTGCTTAACGAGTTGTTTGAATCAGTAAGAAGAAATGATTCATCACTTCATATTCAGGGACTTCTCTCGGACGGAGACGTACACTCATCATTTGAGCATTTGAAGCAGCTAATAATATCCGCCGATAAATCCGGTCTTAAAAAAGTCTACATTCATGCTTTTACCGACGGAAGGGATACCCCACCGGAAAGCGCGATAGGTTTTATCAGAGATCTGGAGATATTTTTAAAAGACTACACCGCGAAAATCGCCTCGGTTTCAGGCAGATATTACTCTATGGACAGGGATAATCGCTGGGAGAGGATCAAAGCAGCGTATGATGTTCTTACGGATCCGGTTGCTGTAGAAGATGATCTTACAGCAGAAGATATCATTAAAAATTCATATTCGAACGGTATTACAGATGAGTTTATCAAACCGTGCGCGGTCTGCTTGAAAGCAAAACCGCTTGCAAAAATATCAAACGGTGATTCAGTGATATTCTTTAACTACAGAGCGGACAGGGCAAGAGAGATATCGATAGCTTTAAACTGTCTCGAGCCCCTGCCGTTCGAAACAAAAAAGCTCGATCTTAATTATGTTACAATGACAGAATACAGGGAGGATTTTCCCTTTAAAGTTCTGTATCCGAAAGTTTATATGAACAACATTCTCGGAGAAGTGGTATCTGACGCAGGCTTAAAACAGCTTAGGATCGCCGAAACTGAAAAATATGCCCATGTTACGTTTTTCTTCAACGGAGGAGATGAGAAGGAATTCCCGGGCGAGGAACGTATTCTGATACCGTCACCCAAAGTGGCCACCTACGATATGCAGCCTGAAATGTCCGCAAATGAAGTTTGTGAATCTGTTTTAAAAGAGATGGATAAAGATCTGTACAGCCTGATAATTCTTAACTTTGCGAACTGCGATATGGTCGGTCATACTGGGATATTCGAAGCTGCAAAAAAGGCCGTAGAGACCGTTGACAGGTGCATGGGGAAAATATTCAGCTCAGCTATAAGGAATGAATATATCCTGATAATTACTGCAGATCATGGAAATGCGGAATACATGATGGACGGCAGTGTTCCTTTCACAGCCCATACCAAAAATAAAGTTCCTTTTCTTATAACTAAACACGATATTGAACTTCAGGACGGCAAACTGGGTGACATAGCCCCGACGATACTTAAACTTATGGATCTCGAAATTCCTACCGAGATGACAGGTAAAGTTTTATTCAGGAATAAAATTGTATGACAGATTTTAAAGAACTGTATCTGAGAAAAGGATCCGTAGCACAGGATTATATCGATATTGCTCAGGATATATTCGTTGAGATAAACAATTATTTCAAGATCATCGACTGCAATCTAAAATTCTGCACGCTCATGAACAAGCCAAGGGCAGAACTTTTCGGTACGAATATTCTGAACTCGATCCACGACAGAGATAAAATCAGATTCCAGAATATAATCAGGAATGCGCTGTTAAAAAAATTCAAAGAAGGACTTACGAGGCTTGATCTGGTCGATTATAAGCAGAGAGTAACATCCATCTCAATGAAAATCAATCCGATCCTTGACGATAATAACAATATAGTAGGTCTGCTCTTAAAATTCAGTTCTTTCAAGCTCAGGACTGAGGATTCTGAAGTTAATACGCTATTCATGTCAATTTACAATTCTCTGACGGATCTGTACACTATATACGGTACGGACACGAAGATAAAAATCAATCATGTTAATTCTTCTCTGACAAAGATCCTTGGTTATTCAAAAGAAGAAATGACAGGTAAACATATAGCTGATTTCCTCGTTAAGAATAAAGATCAGGAAGAAAATATAAAGACTTTGTTCAAATCGCTTGAGGAAACAGGAAAGTTCGCAGGAGAAGTACTCTACCAGGCCAAGAATGGGGAAGAGATACCTATTCATTTATCTATCTCATCGCTGGTACACAACGGAAAGGTTATAGGCAGTCTCGGGATAGGAAGGGATATGAGGGAACAGAAAAGGCTTGAGTCAGAGAATAAATCATTCGAATTAAAACTACAAAACCAGTCCAAGCTGGTTGAATTCGGAATGATGCTTCAAGGGGTTGCACACAACATGAGTACTCCCCTCACGAGCATAAAAAGCAGCGCACAGCTTCAGCATTCCAGGATAATAAAATTTAAAGAAAAGCTCGCTGAAAAATACGGCCAGGATGCTGAAGTAAATGAAAACCTTAATGATATTATGAAGTTCTTTGAGCTTATAGATCAGTCTGTGAGCAAGCTTTCAAAGATCATTAAGAACATGATGTCCAAATCCCGCGATCAGCAGTCGACAACTAAAGAAGCGCTGAATCTCGCTAACGTAATGGAGCAGGAGCTAGAATTCTTATATGCCAACCAGTTCTTCAAGAACAAGATAGAAAAAGCTTTTGCTATTCAGCCTGATCTTCCGATCATTTACGGTCTTTATTCGGATTTTTCGCAGAGTTTTGTCAATATTATAAAGAACGGAATTGATGCGATGTGGGATACTCCGGTAAAAAAGATGGATATCAGAATGTATTATGAAAACGATTATATAATAATTAAGATAAAAGATACCGGGAAGGGAATACCTCAGGATATACAAGACAAAATATTCGAGCCGTTTTTTACCACGAAACCAAAATTTAAAGACGCCAAAGGCGAAGAACCTAACGGTACGGGTCTGGGACTCGACAGTGTCCTCTCGCTCTTAAAACCTTACAGCGCTTCTGTCACATTTGAATCAGAAGTCGGAAAAGGCACGGAATTCTCAATAAGGGTTCCTGTAAGTCAAAATCAGAAAGAATTAAATTAAAAGACCGGAGACTATGATGAAAAAAATAAACGGACAACTTAAGGCTGAAGGATTAAAAATAGCCGTTGTAGGATCAAGATTCAATGAACTTATTACTGCTAGGCTGATAGGCGGAGCTGAAGACTGTTTCATCCGGCACGGCGGGGATAAAGAAAAACTGGACCTTATCATGGTTCCTGGCGCGTTCGAGATCCCGCTTACTGCCCAGAAGCTGACGAACATTCACAAAGATAAATATGATGCGATAGTATGCCTGGGAGCCGTAATTAGAGGCAACACACCGCATTTTGAATACGTTGCTTCCGAAGTTTCAAAAGGAATAGCACACGTTAGCCTGGAAAGCAACAAACCTGTCATTTTCGGTGTTCTGACCACAGATTCGATAGAACAGGCTATAGAAAGAGCCGGTTCGAAATCTGGCAATAAAGGATGGGACGCAATGCTTTCGGCAATTGAAATGGCAAATTTGTTTAAAGAGATCGAAAAAGATGACAAACGTCTAACTAATAAAAAAGCTAAATAATGATCAGATTAAAGAACCGCGCGGAAATAATCAAAATGCGCAGCGCGGGGAAACTAGCAGCCGAAGTGCTTGATTATATAGCTCCTTTTGTTAACGAAGGAGAGACGACCGAACGTATAAATGCTCTCTGCCACGAATTTATAATAAAGAGCGGCGCAATTCCTGCCCCTTTAAATTATCACGGCTATCCGAAAAGCGTATGTACTTCGGTAAATGAAGTGGTCTGCCACGGCATTCCTTCGTCTTCTCAGGTCTTAAAAGACGGAGACATATTAAATATTGATATTACGGTTATTTTGGACGGATATTTCGGCGATACATCCAGAATGTTCATGATAGGAAACGTTTCAGATAATGCGAGACTTCTTTCAGAACGTACGGAAAATGCGATGTACAGAGGTATCGAGGCTGTAAAACCTAACATCTATTTATATGAAGTCGGAAAAGCGATCGAAAAATACATCACGAAATTCGGATATTCGATCGTCAGGGAATACGGAGGGCACGGAATAGGCAGCGAGTTCCATGAAGATCCGCATGTTTATCATTTTTATACTACTCTCAATAAAATCAGGCTGAAACCGGGAATGTGCTTCACGATCGAACCCATGATCAACGAAGGCGGCTATGAAGTAATAACATCTAAATCTGACGGATGGACGGTAACTACAAAAGACAGATCGCTTTCCGCACAGTTCGAGCACACAATACTTGTGACGGAACATGGAAGTGAAATCCTGACAAAGATCTAAATATGAATTCACCTGTCAATTATCAAAAAATACTTGAAATCGAACTTAAGAAAATAAAGGATCTAAGTCGAAAGCCGAAACTCCTTCTTCATGCGTGCTGCGCTCCCTGCAGTTCATACGTTATAGAATATCTTAAGGATCATTTTGAGATTTCTGTATACTTTTATAATCCGAACATTTATCCGGAAAACGAATATTACACAAGATTAGATGAAACCAGAAATTTTCTTCAGAATTTTCCTGCCGCAACCAAAATTGATCTGCTGGAAGGAGACTACAATCATGAAGAATTCTTGTCTATAGCAAATGATTATCAGAGAGAAGCTGAAGGCGGAAAAAGATGCCTTGAATGTTTCAGGCTCCGTCTTGAAAGGACAGCTCAAAAAGCATCTGAGTTGAAATTTGATTATTTTACAACGACCTTAACAATAAGCCCGCATAAGAACGCTGCTGTTATAAATGCTATCGGGTCTGAAATATCTGATAAATATAAGGTTAGATACCTAATGTCGGATTTTAAGAAAAACAGCGGATTTAAAAGATCTATCGAACTGAGCGGGGAATACGGTTTATACAGGCAGGATTATTGCGGCTGTGAATTTTCTGTTAGGTCTGGCAATCCGGTATGAAATTTAAATTTATTTCCGCAAAAGAAGCAGCCTCTCTGCTCAATGTATCGACAGCGACCGTAAGTAACTGGGCAAGGTCAGGCATGTTAGAAAAATCCGATTCCGGGTTTCTGTTCTCATCGGTTAAAGATCTGAAGAATAAGATCATTTCCGGTGAAATAAATAAACTGACCAAAAGGGCTAACAGATTTTATTCTTCAATAAAGAGATCTGAACAGGAAAAGGAACCTAATAACGATGATGCATATCAGTCCGGAAAATCTTTGGGCACAAGATCGCGTGAAGGTTCATTTTATACACCGGATCATATTATTAAGGATATATTAAAGGATTATTCACCAAAAAAGGGAACATCTTTATGTGATCCTTGCTGCGGTACCGGCAGATTCATTAAACATGCTGATCTGCTTTACAGGTCAGGTATTTTGATAACTGGATATGATACCGATCGGGCTGCTGTAAAAATCGCTAATGAAAACTTTGCAAAATCCGGTCAGAACGAAATTTGTCTTAAATATTTTGACAGCCTTTTAAATCCGGAAAATGAAAAGTACGATTTCATTTTTACGAACCCTCCATGGGGAGCTGAATTAGATGCGAAAAAGAAGAAACTTATAAAAGCCAATTATCCCGAAGCGGGCTCGTCAGACTCGCTTGAGTATTTTATTCATTTCGGCTTCAGAGCATTGAAAAACAACGGAATTTTATCGTACATTCTGCCTGAATCCGTTTTATATGTAAAAAAATTCAGCAGGCTGAGAGAATTTATGTTAAAGGAAGCCAGAATTCTGAAAATATTCACTTACGGCAGAATTTTTCCCGATGTATTTTCAAAAACGATAAGGATAGATTTAAAAAAAAACGTTCCTGATCCGGATCATAAGATAAAGCTGAAGAATTCTTATGTAAAGCAGAATGTCTTTCTATATGAGCCTGACAATATATTGAATATTGAAATAAGCGGACCTGATAGAAAACGTATAGAAGATATCTACAGTAAACCGCACATAACTCTTAAGAAAAAAGCTGAATGGTGCTTAGGAGTCGTAACCGGAAATAACGGCAGATTCTTAAGCGATGCCAGGACAGCTGATTTTATCTATGAAGCTGTCTCGGGCATTAATGTCAGTGAATTAAAAATAATCGGGAAAAGCAGATTTCTTTATAAAGATTTTTCTAAATTTCAGCAGGTCCCCAAAAATGATATTTTTACAAGACCGGAAAAGCTGATATACAGATTTATTTCCGAAAAACTTGTTTTTGCGTACGACATTACCGGAAAATATTCAACGAACAGCGCAAATATATTGATCCCGCATCTTGAAGGTTATACGATAAAATCGGTTATGGCAATACTTAATTCGGATCTTATGGATTTTATATACAGAAATAAATTTCATTCCTTAAAAGTCCTCCGTTCGAATCTTGAACGGCTTCCGTTCCCGAAAAATCCCGATAAGAAAATAATTAACTTGATTGATGACAAAACAAGTTGTATAATTAATAACGTTACGGGTCAGGGGAGGATCCGGTCAGAAATAAATGCGCTTGTTAACAAACTATTCGGGGTGTGATATGAAAGTTCATCTTGCTATTCAGAAAAGAAGATCATATAGAGGGATCGAAAGTTTTGATGCGACCGATCAGCTGATCTTGGAGCTTGCAAAGGCTGCAAGTCTGGCTCCGTCATGCTTCAACAATCAGCCTTGGAAATTCATTTTTGCAAGAAAAAAGGATATTCTTGACAAAATCAAGAAAACGCTGAGCAAAGGCAACGAGTGGGCACTAGAATCACCATGCATCGTCACCATTCTGTCAAAAAAAGAGCTGGACTGCGTGATCAAAGGAAAAGAATATTATTTGTTCGATACGGGTCTGGGTGTAGGTCAGATGCTTTTAAAGGCGACCGAACTAGGAATTGTCGCTCATGTGATAGCTGGATTTTCAGCTGATGAAGTTAAGAAAGTGCTTGAAATACCTGACGAATGGAATGTGATCGCCCTCATTGTTTTAGGTAAAAAATCAAGAAAGAAAAAGACGATAGGCGACGAAGAAAGACCCGAAAGACTGGCCTTGAAATACGTTTACTCTATAGATGAATTTAGCAAAAAGCTGAATAAGAAAGTAGCTCATTGAAAAGGTTTCGGATTGGAAGAACTTTTTATAAAAAATATGACAATTAAAGATAAGCCTGCAGTAATCGAGATCGTAAAAGATATATGGGAAGGCGGCGACTACATACCGCTGGTTTATGATTCGTGGATAAAAGACAGAAAAGGCAGATTCATAGGAGCTTTCGATCGTAAAGGAAAACTTATAGGATTCGAAAAACTGACGATGTTCTCCGACTACGACGCATGGATCGAGGGTTTGAGAAAAGACCTTAAGTCCGGAATAAAAGGCGTGGGAAGGTTTCTGACTATTGATCTTCTTATGAATTTGAAAGAAGACCCTAAGATAAAAACTGTCCGTTTCGCAACTTATTTTAAAAACGATGAATCGATAGCTCTTTTTACAAAGCTCGGATTCAGGATCCTTGAAAAAAGAGACCATAAATTTCTCAGGCTGCCTAAGCTGAAGAAGATCCCTGAATACAGAAATAACAGGGCTGAAGTTATAATAGATAAAAAAGCCGTTCTCGATTTTATAAAGAAATCACGATGGAAAAGTATAAATAAGAATGGTTTTTGTCATTCATGGGTAGTCAGGCCGTTCGATGATGATTTATTTGTGGAAGAATATATAAAAAAAGGTCATTGTATTGCCATAAGGGAAAACAGCAGAGTTAAAGCTTTATGTTTGTACACTGTTAGAGAGAAAGAAGACTTTTTTATAAGTTTCTTTGAAGCGGAAGACGATAATCTGTCCAAAGAGCTGCTTCAGAAAGTCAAAAAGACCGCTTATATTAACGGTCAGCTGTCATTGTGCGTAGTTATAAACAGAAAAGACAAACTGTCGTATCAGAATTTCAAAATAAATAATTTTAAAAGCTGGGAAGAAGAAGGAGATTTTCTCATTTTCGATCTTCCGTTAAAGGTTCTAAAAAATATCTGAAAAAATTACAGCTTTCATTTTGAGTTTCTTTTCTTAAGCTCATAGGCTATCTTGAAGACAGAATCGGCATAAGAATCATTCGAGTTATATTTAAGTATCTGTTTTACGATACGTTCTTTGTTGTCAGGATTCAATTCAATATATTCATTCCATCCGTTGAACAACAAAAAGTTGCTGATGCTGAAAATCGAATCTTCGATGCTCGAAAGATCTGTGATCCCGTCATTATTACCGTCTATAGCAAGATGAAGATTGAATGGCATGAACTGCGGGTGACCCAGCGCGCCGACAAGATTACTTTTCAGTTCCTGGGGATCTAAAGAATTCTTCATGCAGTATTTGATCATGTGGTAAAGACTGTTGGCGGCGGATTCCTGAAGTCTGGAAATTCTTTTAAGATTGTTTGTCCGTTCAGCGATCTGCGTAGCGGGATTCGTTATAGAATAAAGTGCCTGGCCAAGTAAAACCTCAAAAGGGTTATATTTCAATTCAACTCTTCCCAGATTAGTTTCTTTTCTTAGAATAGCTACAATAATTTCTTTATTCACTTTATATTTTAATTCCGCGGAGTCTAAATAGTTACTATATTTTTCAGAAAATTCTATCATTTCGTTAAAATTGAATTTGTTAATATCAAATTCATCTGCTTTGAGCTGCTCCTGTTTGGATTTCGGTTTATAATAAAAATGTAGAGGATCAAAACCCACTTTCTGAATTTTTTCCAGAATTATGTCAAACTCAACGGACGAAAGAGAGTCCTCCGTAATTTTTGCAAGGAGTTTTTTATAAATATCGGTCTGCCTGAATTCTTCAAGGTTGAATTCAGAAAAGTATTTCTTGATCAGGTTCAGCTCTATTCTGAATGTAATGTATTCAACAAGCGACGAGTCGCTCCATTCAGGCACTTTTGACTTAAAATAAGAGGAGTTTTCAAGATCTTTGATCGTAAAATCTAAGAGCGACAGGGTGTCCAGCCTGTTATAAAGCCTGTATTTATAAACATTATAGCGCAGAGTTCTATTATAAACAGATTTTACAAGGTCCTCCATCATGTTTTTATCGGCATGTATCTTATACAGATCTGAATTAAGACTGTCTCTCATTTTAGCGAGATATATTTCCCTATACTCATACAAATATTTTGCTCTGGGTACCGTAATATTTCTAAGCTGCTGCGCAGATACCCATGCGAATGGAAGGATCATTACAAGTACCAATAGATAAGATCTTTTTTTCAAGCATACTCCGCTTTCTTCGACTATCAAATGATAATAAAAGAACTCGTTAAAATAAACAAAAATATTTAAATAAATCTTCAGTATAATTTTATTGACTTGAGAGCATATTTCAAATATATTTTGATAACAATTTATCATGCGGAGAAAATTATGCTTGATCTTCAAAAAATGTTCGCTGCGCTTTTAGAGCTGGGAGGCTCCGATATACATCTTAAGGTAGGTATAAAACCGATTTTCAGGCTCAACGGAGAACTAGTCGACTGGGGCGACGAACCTATCGGAATGGAAGAGATGAACGAGATCGCTGAAGGTCTGATGGGTAAAAAAGAAAAAGAAACATTCATGGCCCAAAAGGAAGTGGATTTCGGATTCGGCGTAAAAGGCGTAGGGCGTTTCAGGGTAAATATCTACAAACAAAGAGGAACTGTAGCAGTAGCTATAAGAGCAATACCGTTCGATATCAAGCTGATAGATCAGCTGCATTTGCCTGAAGTTCTTAAAAAAGTGTGTATGACGCCGAGAGGTATGATAATAGTGACCGGAACCGTCGGCTCGGGAAAATCAACTACGATCGCTTCAATGCTTGAGCATATAAATCAGACTAGAAGAACTAATATAATCACGATCGAAGATCCTATCGAGTTTTTGTTCAGAGATAAAAAATCCGTGATCCATCAAAGAGAGGTCGGCAGCGATACTGATTCATATCAGGGTTCGTTAAGATATCTTCTCAGGCAGGACCCGGACATCATAATGATCGGAGAGATCAGGGATCCGGAAAGTATGTATACAGCTATCAGAGCCGCTAACACCGGGCATTTGGTATTTACTACACTTCACACGACTGACGCGATTCAGACAATAAGCCGAATCCTGTCATTTTTCCCCGGCGATCTTCAGAATGAGATCAGAAATCTTCTCGCAGTAACACTTACCTGTATCGTTTCACAGAGGCTTATACCTACAAGGGACGGTAAAGGAAGGGTACCCGCGACCGAGATCCTCATCAATAACGAAACAGTAAAAGAAGCGATCATCGATCCTGCAAAATCGGCTGATATAAAAATGTCGATCGAGAAAGGCGAAGTTATATACGGAATGCACAATTTCGATCAGAGTATCTATAAACTCTACGAAAAAGGACTTATTTCATACGAAGAGGCTATGAGAGGAGCTTCAACCCCGGCGGATTTCGAAAGAAGGTTAAAAGGTCTTGATTCATCAGGGGACAATAACTATGAACTTGGCGACTACTCAGCTAATAAATAAAACAAATAAAATAAGGAGAAGAAAATGGATTTTCCCAAGGACCTGCTATTTACAGAAGATCATGAATATGCCAGAATAGCTGACGGCATAGCAACAATCGGAGTTTCGGAATATGCCCAGGAACAGCTCGGAGACATAACGTACCTTGAGCTTCCGCAGGTCGGAGATAATTTTTCGAAGGGTGATTCTCTTGGTGTAATAGAAGCTGTTAAAGCCGCATCGGATATATATTCACCTCTTTCGGGAGAAGTATTAGAGGTTAATACCGAGCTTGAAGCAAATCCCGAACTTGTAAATAAAGACTGCTACGGCAAGGGCTGGATCGTAAAGATCAAAATGAGCAACAGTTCTGAAACATCTTCGCTTATGAATGCTGACGATTATAAAGCTCATGTAGAATAAAAAAGAAAGAGTGAAAAATGCCATATATTAGTAATACCGATAAAGACAGACAGGAAATGCTTAATGCTATAGGGGTCAAAGATTTTAAAGAGCTTCTGAAAGAAATCCCCGGAGAATTTTTATTTAAAGGAAAGCTGGGTCTCGGTAAGGGGAAAAGCGAGCTTGAAGTAACAAAGGACGTAAAATCGCTGGCAGCCAAAAATAAAAGCACGTCTGAAGTGACTTCATATCTCGGTGCCGGTTCATATGACCATTACATTCCGTCGGTCGTTCCATATTTGATCTCAAGACCGGAATTCCAGACGGCCTACACACCTTATCAGGCTGAAATAAGCCAGGGAACACTTCAGAGCATATACGAATATCAGTCCCTTATCTGTAATCTTACAGGAATGGATATAAGCAATGCATCAATGTATGACGGCGCATCCGCGATGGCTGAAGCAGCGATACTAGCCTGCAGGCATACGAGAAGAAACAAGATAGTAATTTCATCGACAGTCAATCCGGGATGGATCGCAGTAGTCAGAACTTTTACAGAGGCTATGAAATACGAGATCGTAATTGCTGAATCGGAGAACGGTGCTTTAGAACTTGAAAGCCTGAAAAAGAAAACAGATCCTGAAACAGCCTGCATCATAGTCCAGAACCCCAACTTCTTCGGAAATCTTGAAGACTATAACGGAGTGGCGGATCTTATACACGGGATCAAAGGATTATTTATTGTCGCGATAGATCCGATCAGCATAGGGCTTTTCAAAAAGCCTTCCGAATATGGAGCGGACATCGTTGTCGCAGAGGGACAGGCGCTTGGACTTCCTCAGGCTTTCGGCGGACCTTATCTCGGAATTTTCGCCGCGACAAAACAGTTCATGAGAAAAATTCCGGGCAGAGTAGTCGGCGTGACACAGGACGTTGACGGAAAACGCGGGTTCGTTCTTACACTGCAGACCAGAGAACAGCATATCAGGAGGGATAAAGCGACATCCAACATCTGTTCGAACCAGGCTTTATGCGCTCTTGCAGCCGGGATATATCTCAACACTATGGGAGAACAGGGTCTTAAGGAAACCGCCGAGAACTGCTACTGGAGGAGCCATTATCTTGCTTCCAAGATCGGTGAGATCAGCGGATTTGAATTAAAATACAAAAAACCTTTCTTCAAAGAATTTGTCATAAAAACGAGATTCAATGTTGATACGATCATGGAAAAAATGCTTGAGTACGAAATTTTCGCCGGCATTCCGCTAAAAAGATTCGGTATGGCAAAGGACGAATTTCTCGTAGCTGTGACTGAAAAAAGAAACAGAGAAGAACTTGATAAATATGCAGATACACTCAAAATCATCGTAAAAGGATTATAAACTGGATCGGAATAATGATATAAAAAGCGACGAACTTTCGTCGCTTTTTATTTAAAGCCAGAAGAATATGGAACATAAATTTCAGCACTATATCGAATATTACATTCTGTTAATATTCCAGACAATAATAAAGATACTGCCTTTAAAAGCTGTTCTGTTCACGGCGAACTTCACTGCCGGTTTTGTAACGTTTTTTTACAAAGTCAGAAACAGTACCTGCATGAGTAATCTCGCCGTTGCTTTTCCGGATAAAAGCTTAGACGAAAGAAAAAAGATACGTAATGCCAGCTATAAAAATATCCTGATGTCATCTTTCGAAAGCTATAAATACATGTATCTTTCAAAAGAACAGAAACTTAACAATCTCATGATCGACGACTGCTCCAGAGAATTGATCAACAGAATAAATTCTGAAGGAAAAGGATGCATTGTCGTAGGCGGCCATTTCGGTTTTTTTGAAGCTGGAGGGCATTATTCAACCTGCTTCGGGATCAAATCCGCATATGTTGTGGCAAATCAGAAAAACAAGCTTACAGAGAAGCTGTTTGATGTTCCAAGAGAAAAAGCCGGAATGCTTGTTATCCACAGAAAGCACATGATGAAACTTTTCAGGGCTTTAAAGGACAATTATTTCATAGCCCTTCTTTCCGATCAGAACGCAGGCAGAAAGCACGGTATATTCGTTGAATTCTTCAATAAGCCCGCGTCCACCCACAAGAATCCGGCGGTGATCTGCTTAAAATACAATGTTCCAATGCTTCTGGTTAACACTGTCAGAGATAAGAATGATATATCGAAACATCATCTCTCCTTTACTTTTGTGGATTACTCAGATATTCAAAATTCGGGTTTATCGCAGGATGATAAAATTCACACTCTGGTTCAACGCTATACAAAAATGCTTGAGGATCAGATCAAAGCCGATCCGGATCATTACTGGTGGATCCATAAAAGATATAAGACAAGTCCGAAATAAAAAAATCCCGGGATTCCGGGATTTTTTATTGACATTCAAATTTTCTTAAGCGACTATTGTTTTACCCGCTTTTATGCAGCTTGCGCAGACTTTCAGCTTTACAGTCTGGTTGTCTTTTCTGACCCTGACAACCTGCAGATTGGGATAAAAAACTCTTTTGGATCTTCCGGTGATATTAATACCTACACCGCCTTTCTTCTTAGCCATACCTTTTCTGCAGAAAGAGCCTCCGAAAACAGGACCTTTTCCGCAAATGTCACAAATTCTTGACATGTTAACCTCTTTATTTCAATAAATTATTTTCAATCTGAGCCTGTGCTCGACGAGGTTGAAATATAAATCTCAAAAATTATAACCGCAAGTTAAATTTGAATTATTTTTATTGCGCCGCGAAAGCTTAAATGTTAATTTTAATGTAATATAATTTTCGGAGATGATTATGTTTCAGAAAATCATAGATCTTATGAAAAAGAAAGAAACTGCTTTATTCGATGCGTCTGTTTTCAACGATCCTGCAGCAATTGAGACAGAATGGACACCTGTATCAAGGGGAGGTTCGAATTTTAAAACGCACAATCTCGTCAATAAAGAACTGAGCCGGTTAGAATTCAGGGCAGGAGCAGGTATGACCGTCTTTTTAAGCGTATTTATGTTTTTCGGAATAATTTTCGCGTCAGTTCCGACATTTTTTATTTTATCAGAAGGCGGAAATGAATCATGGGTCGCTGCTTTCCCTGTTCTATTCGGGCTGTTTTTCGCTTCTATAGGGTTTATTGCTTACCGGTCAGGCGCAAAACCGATAGTTTTCGATAAATCTACCGGGTTATTCTGGAAGTCTTGGACAGAACCCAATCTGATGCTGAATCAAACGTATCAGAATTACACAAGGCTTGCAGATATCCGAGCTCTTCAGATAATTTTGGAACACGTAAGGGGGAACAAAAGTTCATACACAAGTTATGAGCTGAACCTCGTAATGAAAGACCGGTCAAGAATAAATGTAGTTGATCACGGCAACATAGATCAGTTAAGGAAAGATGCGGGGGTGCTTGCGGAATTTTTAAATGTCAGGGTCTGGGATGCGACTTTGTATTAATTGAAAAAGGCGGGATATCCCGCCTTTAAAACAGATCAATGAAACTACCTAGTATTTGTCCAGAGCGCCTACAACTTTCTCGACCTCATCAAGAATCTCACCCGATCTCACAAGATGCTTCATAGTTGTATGATCTTTATACAAAGGTCTGTCGATATCAAGGAATTCGACATGCTTTCTGACGACATCCTTAGCTTTCTGGGTACCTTTTCCGAATTTATACTCTTCTTTTCTGAAATCCAGAGCCTGAGCGGCAGCCATAAACTCTATTCCTAAAATTCCGTATGCATTATCAAGTATTTGGAAATTCTTGATGGCCGTGTTCATTCCCATCGAAACGAAATCCTCCTGGTCCGCGGCTGCCGGGATTGACATTATCGAGGCGGGAGTCGATAAAAGTTTTTGCTCTGTTATCTGCATATCGGCTGTATATTGACTTAACATGAGACCTGAAAACATTCCCGCACCTTTAGTGAGGAAAGCGGGAAGACCCACGCTCAAAGCCGGATTATTTAGCCTGTTCAGCCTTCTTTCAGAAAGAATGCTTACCATCGTAATGCAATATCCTGCCATATCCATCGGTACGGCTACCGGAGATCCCTGAAAATTAGCACCTGAAAGCTGCATATTCTTATCAGCGAAAAATATCGGGTTATCACCGACTCCATTCAGTTCGATCTCGACCTGTGATCTTGCGTAAGCCAAAGCGTCATGCGCGGCACCGATCACCTGAGGGGTAGAACGCATAGAATACGCGTCCTGAACTTTGCATTTTACTCTTCCTTCTTTAAGATCCCCGCCTGAAACGATCTTATTTATCGATTCTGCGCTTCTTATTGCACCTTTAAACCCTCTGACCTCGTGCAGAAGTCTAGTATAAGGTTTCATGTTCGCTTTAAGCGCTTCAAGAGACATCGCGGCCGCTATTTCAGCCTGTTTAAGCCATCTGTCAGCATCGTAAAGAAATATCGCGCTCATAGCAGTAAGCACATTCGATCCGTTGATCGTAGCCAGTCCGTCCCTGGCTTTTAGTCCCGGTACGGGTATTCCCGCTTTATCCATCGCTTCTTTTGCGGGCATCAGTTTTCCTTTGTAATAAGCCTGACCTTCACCCATCATTACAAGAGCGATCTGGGACATCGGCGCTAGATCACCGCAGGCGCCAACAGATCCTTTCTGGCATACGTATGGTGTTACATTCTTATTTAAAAGCTCGACAAGAGTCTGAGTAACCTCAAGCCTTACTCCTGAATTACCGTGGGCGTGAACGTTGATACGACCGAGCATTGCTCCCCTTACATATTCAACGGGAGCAGGATCACCTATGCCGGCGGAATGATTATATATAAGATATTTCTGAAAGTCTTTTACCTGATCGTCATTCAGAACGACTTCTGAAAACTCACCGATTCCGGTATTCACTCCGTACATTATCTCTTTCGCCTTAACTTTCTTTTCGAGCATTTCTCTGCAGACGTTTATTCTTTGGACAGCTTTCGGATGAAGTTTAACTTTTTCGCCCGATCTTGCCACCCTTACCACCTTTTCTATTGTAAGTCCCGATCCTGTAATGACTACCATTTTTTTCTCCAAGTTTAAATTTTTAGTTCACCTGTTATTTTTTCTGCTCCAGCTACAGCGGAACCTTTACCGATAAATTCAGCAGAAGCTAAAATATCCGGATGGATATACCTGTCGTTCTTCATAAATTTTACTTTTGAGCGGAAAGCTTTAAAAACATTCCTTACGGATTCTGATGATTTTTCCGATCCTCTGAAATCGAGAGCCTGAGCAGCACATAACAACTCGATGGCGAGGACATTCTTAACGTTCTCGGTTATTTCGAGCATTTTTCTTGCGGCGTGCGTTCCCATGCTCACATGATCCTCTTTGTTAGCTGAAGTCGGTATCGAGTCGACCGAAGCCGGATGCGCAAGGACTTTATTCTCGCTGACGAGTGCTGCTGCGGTTACCTGGGTCATCATAAATCCCGAGTTCAATCCTCCTTTTTCTGTAAGAAAAGCAGGCAGTCCGTCGTTAGTAGATGTGTCAAGCATGTATTCGATCCTTCTTTCACTGATGTTTGCCAATTCGCTTACGGCTATTCCCAGAAAATCCATTGCGAAAGCGACAGGCTCTCCGTGAAAATTACCGCCGGATATAACTTCGTGACCGTTATCGAAAACAAGAGGATTGTCCGTAACGGAATTCATTTCTGTCTCAATTACCTTTTTTACATGATTGTAAGTGTCCTTTACAGCTCCGTGAACCTGAGGAATGCACCTGAGGCTGTAAGCATCCTGAACTTTATTGCAGTCTTTATGGGATTTAATAATCTCCGAATCTTTGAGGATTCTGATAAAATTATCCGAAGTGGTTTTCTGGCCTTCATGAGGTCTTGCGTTCTGTATCCTTATATCAAACGGCGAAAGCGAGCCTTTAAGTGCTTCGAGGCTCATTGCAGCTATGATATCAGCGGATTTTAAAATGGTCTCATTTTTAATAAGCGCTGCTGCGGCTAAGGAAGTCATTGCCTGCGTGCCGTTTAGTATCGCAAGACCCTCTTTCTGCCTCAATTCAAGAATATCGATCCCGGCTTTCTTCATCGCGGATCGCCCGGACATCAGCCTGTTTTGAAAATACGCTTTTCCACTGCCTGTCATAACCAGTGCCATATGAGAAAGAGGTGCAAGGTCACCTGATGCGCCGACCGAACCTTTCTCAGGAATGAAGGGAATAACATTTTTGTTAAGCATAAAAACGAGAGTTTCAGCTACTTCGTAACGAACACCGGAATATCCCTGCAGGAAACTGTTGAGCTTAAGAAGCATCATTCCTCTTACGACTGCTTCGTCGAAAGGCTTTCCGACTCCGACAGCATGTGAAAGAACGATCTTTTTCTGAAGGGAGACAGTGTCTTTTTTATCGATCACTACGCTGCTGAATTTTCCGAAGCCGGTATTTATCCCGTATCTTACGATATTCTCTTCCACAATTTCGTCAACGATCTTTCTGCATGCGTCGATCTTCTTTTTTGAAATTTTGCTAACATTTACGGGATGTTTTTCAAAAATAATTTTTTGAAAAAGAGTCAGATCTAGATTATTTCCGTCCAGTTCTATTGTTTTCATAATCATGATTCTCCAAAATTAAACCGTCCGAAAAAATCGGACGGTCGAGCATTATAAACTGTTAAGTTGATTATTCAACTGTTATTAGTACTTTAGTTGTGTTTCTTACAATGTCCCTGCTTACAGAGTAAAAAGCTAAAGTTGTTTCGGCAGAGTTATTTTTAAAGACCCTGTC
Source organism: bacterium (assembly GCA_029559475.1). Classification (GTDB taxonomy): domain Bacteria; phylum UBA4055; class UBA4055; order UBA4055; family UBA4055; genus UBA12480. Next base: position 59,286 of record JAKQBN010000078.1, on the reverse strand, counting down.
CTTTACGGCTCCGGGATAAGTCATGCCGAAAGCTGTTCTAAAAGGCTGACTGGTCTGCTGAAGCACTTTCCCGTCTTTGTCAACCAGTTTCATTACTATCTGAAAGTTACCCACGTTGTTTTCAAAGATCTCCCTCTCATCCAGGACTTTATCAGCGTTAGGGTTGTAAACTCCGTCATCGAGAGTCTCGCCAGCGCCGCCTGTAGAAAACTTCTTAATGAGTTCTTCTGTCATAAAATTCGCTTCGGGAGTTAATGTGAGTCTCAAGGCTAGATCTATATCGTAATGTGTTCCGCCGTTTTTCGGTAAAAGTTTTGTCGATAGAAGTTCAGATGTATAGCTTTTTGAGATCTTTCTTGTGATCATGTACTGTTTTCTGAACGGTGTCGTTTCACTAAGATCAGTTTCTAAAAGATTGAGGGCGAATATTCCTTCTCCGTAAAAATAGGCGAGGGCTTTATCGAAATTGATCTTTGCAGCGTTGTTCGAAGGATCCTCTTTATATGCTTCTTCAAAGAAATCCGTAGCTCCTTTATAATCTTTGTTCCTGAAACTTATTTTGCCCTTATATATATTGGCCGTTCCTGTTCTTTTGGTTGTAAGGTCAAGCTGTTTTACAGCTTGGATCTCTTCCATTGAGAGATTAAGTTTCATTCCGGAACAAATCGGATGGGTTATATAAGATACTATAGTGTGCAGATCGTTAGCGAATCCCTGAATAACGATCGGAGGAACTTCAACACTGTCTTTAAGACTGTAAACTGTAATGTTTACCGGAAGGCTGTTATCAGGATTTACGCTGTAATTTCCCGTAACTAAGTAATCTAGATTGAAATGATCTCTGATGTCTCCTTCAAAAGATGATTTGCTGGCTGTGTTAAGGAACGCGCCGGTTCCCTTTGATACAAGATAGTCATATATCTGGTCATCTTTTATGATATTTATCTGCGAAACATTCGACAGCTTGTCTGCAATAATGTCCGTCATCGCATATCCGATCCATTTGTTCTGAAAATCGCCTGAAGTCTGAGAAAGGGAATAGAAACCCACGTTTACTTTAGCAGAAACGAGCGCTACTATGATCAAAAATAATGCCGTTGATTTTTTATACATTTTTTACCCCGTTTAATTTAACTTAAGCAGTAATACTTTATCATATAACCGCATATGTAATAATAGGCTAAAATCTTTTTTTTTGCAAGTGATATTTTTTCGTAAAGAGCACACCTGAAATCGCGTTAGTTAAAACAAACTCCTTGATAATCGAGTTTAAGTTTATATTTTTCAATTGAATTTTAAGGAGCTGGAAAAAAACTTGACAGTATTAAAAACAATATTCTCTCTGGCAGCTTTATTCATTTTAGGGTGTATTTACGCGCAATCAGACAGTCTGAGCGGACGGATATTCTACAAATATAGTTTAGACGACACATTAAAAACAGATTCACTAGAAAAAGAGAAAATAAGTTTAAGTTCAGGTATAAGCACAGAGAATATAAGAAAAAAGGGAGTAATCTACAGAGGAGTAAAAATAAACGCCGATTCGGGAACAGGGGTGATCTCCGGATTAAACCTTGAACTTGAAGGCAATATCAGCGACAGCATTTCGGTTGAGGCTTATCTTTCAGATGAACAACTAGCTATTTCAGAAGAAGGTTCGACAGAATCGTTTTCTGATATAGAAAAAATATATATTCAGTTCAGACACCCGAATTTTATTACCCGGGTTGGCGATTTCAGAACCGAGAAAAAAGCAGGACAATTCGGTGATATTGAAAAGGAAATGTCCGGAGCGCTTCTTGTACTTAAAAGAAACAGAGGCTCAGTTTCGGGATACATATCTGCCGAAAGCTCAAAAAGCACTTCTTTCACATCAAGAGGATCCGAAGGGATCTCGGGACCTTACGTTCTATTATCGTCATCAGACACAAAAGAAGAAATCGTATCAGGATCCGAAACTGTTTATCTGAACGGAAAAAAGCTGACAGGGGGAGTTGATTATTATATTGATTATGAAAGCAGCGAGCTTTTCTTCAAACACGGATATCACATAACTTCAAATGATATTATTACAGCGGATTTCAGATATCTGGAATCGGATTATAAAAAGCTGGTTTACGGATTTGATGCCGAAGACAGAATTATGAATAATAAACTCGGGTTTAAAACCGGCTTTTATCGTGAAGAAGAAGACAGGGATAAACCGTTGAATTACGATCTCAATGATTCGGTCGTGAGTGTTCTTGAATCCGATAGAGATGATCACGTATTCATTTCAGGCGCGGAATTTATGCCCGGCAAAGGTAAGTACGATCTTCTGCCTGATTCTGTGCATTTTATCTACACGGGAGCAGGCGGCGGAGATTATAATGTAAGATTTACTTATTTTGAAACAGTCGGCGAATATGATATTTCATACGACAGCTTGGGTGCTGCTTATTATGTCTATGATCCTGTGAACGGAGGTGATTATTTACCGCTCGTAAAGATTAAAGCTCCGGGTTCATATTCAAGATTCCATACAATAACCGATTATCATGATGAATTTTTTAAGGCAGAAGCTGAACTGGCGGTTTCTTCGACGAACGATAATACCTTTTATTCAGATGATCTAAAATTCAAAGGTTACGGAGACAGAGAGAAATTTTCGATAAATTCGATAGATTCAAGAGTAGGAAAGTTCGAAATGAATGCACAGAGGAAGCATTTTAACAAAGAACTCGTTCTCCCGACAAGAAAATCTGAAGTAAGAAAGGAAAACGAAATAGAAACCGGATCATATTCAGACAATTTCGGAATGACGGAATACTCGGGCGGGATCGTCCATTATTTTAGGGATAATTCTATTAGCGGTTATACACTCAGGCAATCTGATTACGGGAAAAATATATCGGAATATAGTCAGAATTTTTATACCCGGGGTGATTTTGCGCCGTATCATTATTCAGGATCGGTAAGCCTGAGTAAGCTTGATGAAGATTCAGTCAGTACCGACAAATTCTACGGAGATCTATATTCCGGCTACAGAACGGAAAAGTTCAGATCTGGATTATTTTTTAAAAATATAATAACTAATTCCGAATCGGCCTCAGAATATATAAAAACCGACAAAAAGAACATATCAGCTGAGATCGGCATAAAAAGAACTGAAAAAGCTGATATTTTTTTCAGATCTGAATTCGAGAAAATTAATCTATTAAATGACGGTTCCGAAACAGAAAATTTAAGAAGGTATATAAATACCGCTCAGATCAGGAGCAGGATCAGCTCAATACTTAATTCAGAGATATTTTGGTCACGATCCGATAATGTTTTCAGATCAGCTGACTCTTCAGACACAAAATTCGATCAGCTCAACTTTAAACTGAATTTCAACGACCGCGACAGGTACAGAATATTTGCCGAATATGAAACCGAAAGAACTGTTTATTTCCCGAAAGTCAGAACTTTTTATAAAGTAGCCGAAGGTACCGGCAGCTATACTTACAACAATGGCGAATATTTTTATGATGATTTCGGAAATTACGATTACTATGTATCAGCATCCGACCGTTCAAAAGAGCTTAACGGAGTTAAACTTGATATAAAATCGTATTTCGATTTTGAAGACAGGCAATCTAACGACAATATTTTATATTATCTTTCCAGGATCGATATAGAACAGGATTTAAAGATATCTGAAAAAACTTCAGGCGAGAAAATTTATGATCTGATTTTTTTGAATTTAAGTGAATTCCAGACCGATTCAACGGTAGCCGGAACGATAGAAAGCAGAACAGGGCTTTATTTTATGAAAAAAAGCTCGAACAGCTATGAATACCGCTTCAATTATATAAAGAACCGGTTTTCGGAATACAGCAATTATTCAGATAATTCGCTTTTGAAAGAGCATATGATCGCTTACAAAAACATTTCGGGAAAAGTTACAAATTTCTCAAGGGGAAAATATTCCGAAAATGAAAGGGTCAGTATTGGCGATATTAAGACAGATGATATAGCAAAAAAATACGTTTCATACGGCATAAAATACAACTTTAACCGGAATTCATTTGTTTCAGGTGAATTTGAATACGGAAATGAGAACGAAAAAATTAGAAAGATCGTATCCGACAGTTACAGAATCTCGGTTAGTCTGAATGTGGTGATCGTTTCAGGCTGGATATTAAGGCTGGGTTTCGATGCAGTGGAAGTTGTTTCCGAAAACTCGCTTCCTTATTCGATGAATTCAGGTTACGGAACCGGCTGGAGTTATAAATGGAATCTGTCATCTGATTATAAATACAATGATAGCGTAAGGGCGAATCTTGTATATACAGGCAGATACTTATCAAGCGATCCTAAACCTTTTCATGAGCTTAAAGCTGAAGTAATTATGGATCTTTAAGCAAATAATTAACTTGAAAAACAGATGCTTAGGTATTATATTCCGCTTAACTAAAAAGGGGTTAAAATGAAAAGAACTTCTCTTCCAATAATTATATTTTCAGTTATTTTGATATTAAATTGCTCCAAAAAAGATTATAGTGTTGAAGAAAAAGACGGTGTTAAATATATTAAGAATACAGGAATCGCAACAGGAATATATAAACCGGAAGCCAAATTTCTATTTGAAATTACTGGACCGAGTGGTTTGAACGTTCCTGATTCGATGAAAGGATTCGGAGCGGTGATTGATATAGTATGCGATGAATTTGACAACTTTTATTTTCTCGACGCATTACATGCTACAATTAAAAAGTATAATAAATCGGGTGAGTTCGAAAGATATTTTCCTGAGCAGTCTGGTAACGCTCTGGAGAGTTTCGAAAAGCCTAATCAAATTATTCTTCTACAAGATACGCTTGTTGTTTTCGACATGGGTCCGGGAAAATATGTTTATTATCTTACAAGCGGTACATTTATTAACGCGCAGCTTCAGATGATGGGCGGGAACAGGCCTTCCTATCTAAATTCAGACGGTAAAACAATTACAACAGCATTTATTCCGGGAACAGCAAAAATCGATTCGGTTGAATATTTCATAAACGACTTGTGTATTCTTGACGGGAAAATGAAGCCGGAAAAAATAATAATGAAAATAAGAGAACCTTATGACATTAATTTTTTTCTCCCTAATATCATGACTTCATATTCTGTAAAAAACGATCTGATATCTATCGCAGAAGCCAAAGGTACTGACTACAGGATCCATGTTTTTAACAGCAGAGGTAACAGGAAGTATGTCATAGAGAAGGATTGTAACAAGGTCGAGTATAACAATTATGAGAAAAATCTCTTAAATGATTTTATTACATCATCAGGATTCCAAGGTATAGATACAAGTAAAGTTTATTATAAAAAGCCTGTTAATTCTATAGAGATCGATAAAAAGAACAGAATTTGGGTGATGCCGTCAATGATAAGAACTCAGGCAAATCAGGATTCTTTCTACATAGATATTTTTCAGGAAGGTATTTTTATAAACAGGACTGTACTTGATTTTGTTTCTGGAGACGAAACTTACAAACTTCGGGGAAACAGGCTATTCGTTATTGCAAAGGACGGAAGGTCTGTACGTGTTTATGATTACGAATAAAAAAAGGATCGAAGCCCCTTTTTTACAATTTATACTTGATCATTCTTAAGAATTCTTTACGCCATTTCTTATCTTCGTCTTTTTCTATCCCTAAAGGTTTCTGCCCATCAATAACTCCGATTATTCCTCTTCCGTTTTCCGAAGCGGCTATTATCACTTCAACAGGATTAGCTGTGGCGCAGAAAATATTGCAGACTTCAGGAACTTCCTTTATTCTGCCGAGGACATTTATCGGAAAAGCGTTCTTCATTATAATAATGAAAGAATGACCGCACGAAATTTGATAAGCGTTTTCAGCGGCCAGATTTGACAGCTCCTCATCATTTCCGTCATACCTTACAAGGCATTTACCGGAAGCTTCACAAAATGCTATTCCGAACTTTACTCCCGGAACGGTGTTAACCATAGCTTCATAAAGATCTTCTACGGTTTTAATAAAATGCGACTGACCCAGTATAATATTAGAATCTTCGGGAAAGTTAATTTTTACAGATTCCATGTTCATAAATTTTCTCCGAAATTTTGATTACCAGTTAGAGCTAAGACTTAATAAAATATTCTCCGAAAGCCTTTCCATAAGCTTGTCGAAAGCTTCATTCCGCGAAGTGTCTCCTCCAGAAGCTTCATAATATTCTGTTTCATTTATCACCCGGTTTTTAATAATGAAGTCTTCAGCGTGATTATTATAAAAGCTTACTTCAACCGATATTGAAACAGCCATCTGATCCGCGGTTTCATCGCGTGACTGCGATACGATAGTTTCACTGTACGATCTTACAGTTCCGGTTATTTTCGAATCGGCCGAAGCTGAATTCTCGATCTCGAAATAATTATAGCTCTCAATATTTTCAATAAGTTTATCGTTTATAATGTCCGGAAGGCTCAGGTCATATCTTCCCGAATTATCATCGAATAAAAGAAGCTGAGTATCCTTTATTTCGGGCGGTATGCTTTTTCCCGAAAAAGAGTAACTGCCGCATGAAACCAATATTAAAATTGCAGTTATCAGGAAAATGATCTTCATATATTAATACCGTATTTTTCGATCTTTCTGTACAAAGTTCTCTCGCTCATATTCAGCTCTTCGGCTGCTTTTCTGCGGTTGCCTCTATGCTTTTTTAATACTGCCGCGATCTCTTGTTTTTCCGATAACGACTCTGCAGGTTTAATCTCTCTTGACGGATCAAGTATGTCTTTTATTGCGGGTTCATCTTCAAAATATGCGGGTGAAACCTCTTTCGTGTAAGTATTCAGTATAAATTTCTTGATCAGATTAAGATCGTTCCTTATCTCCAAAAGTGTTCTGAATATAAGTTCATTATCATGCTGATGCTGAGACTCGCCGACAAGCACGGGAAGATACGTACCTTTGTCGTTTTTTATGTATTTTTTGATTATTTCTCCATCAACGGTTTTACCCGTTTCCATAACCGTCAGCATGTCGATAAAATTCTTAAGTTCTCTTACGTTTCCTTTCCAGTGATGGTTTACGATCTCGGACAAAGCTTCTTTTTCAAAGATCAGCTGTGAACGCTTATACTTATCCGCCGATTCCTGTGCGAATTTCATAACAAATAAAGGTATATCTGTCAGACGTTCTTTCAAAGAAGGCAGGTGCATTGTAACTGCCTTGAGCCTGAAATACAGATCTTCCCTGAAAGTTCCCTTTTCGACCATCCTGGACAGATTTTTATTCGTCGCGGCTATCACTCTCACATCGACTTTTATATTGGTCGAGCCTCCGACTTTCATAAAAGTTCCGTTCTCAAGAACCCTTAAAAGTTTTACCTGACTTGAAAGCGGCAGTTCTCCGATCTCGTCGAGAAAGATCGTGCCTTTATCAGCTACCTCGAAATATCCTTTCGATCGGTCTGATGCGCTGGTAAAAGACCCTTTTTCGTGACCGAACAATTCATTTTCGATCAGGCCTTCAGGTATCGCTCCGCAGTTTATCGGTATGAATCTGCTGTTCTTTCTTTCACTTAGATTATGAATTAATGACGCGATCACTTCTTTTCCCGTTCCGCTTTCTCCCGAGATCAGGACTGAAAGACCTGTTGGAGCCACTGTTTTTACAATAGTTATTATTTCGGATATCTTCTCTGAATGACCTATAACTTTATAATCCTGATAATTAGGTCCGAAATCCATTTCAAGTTGTTTTAAAGGCATTTACCGCTTTCATCCGTAAAATTATTCCTCAGGCGGATAATATAAATAAATAAGCGAATATCTTCAAGCGGAAACATGTAAAATTTTTCATTTAGTTGTTGATTTTATTATAAATATGTTTTAAAATACAACGTTGATAAATTCGGATCGTAAAACATTTGAAACATAATGCAACTGTAATATTAATCTAAAAGAAACGCAAACCAGGAGAGGCGAATGAAAATTTACGCGGGAAATCTGTCTTACACGACAAAAGATGAAGATCTGAAACAGGCGTTCGAAGAATTCGGACAGGTGGATTCAGCAGTAGTAGTGACAGATAAAATTGACGGCCGTTCAAAAGGATTCGGTTTTGTAGAAATGCCGAATAACGATGAAGCGCTTAATGCGATCAAAGAAATGAACGGAAGAGAACTGAACGGCAGAGCGCTGAAAGTCAATGAATCCAAACCTAAACCGGAAGGCGAAGGCAACAGAGGTTTCCATGGCGGAAGCAGAGGCGGATTCGGCGGAAGCAGAGGCGGACAGACAGGAAACAGAGGCGGATTTAACAACAGCCGCGGCGGAAGCAGAGGGGACAGATAGATAATCGTTTCTCTTTAAGATATTTCCGGACAAATCAGGCGCTTAATGCGCCTGTTTTTTTTAAATTAGGAAAATGAAATGTTAAGGATCAACGAAATAAAACTTCCGGTAGATCATGATGAAAATGACATTGCGGTTGAGATAATAAAACGGCTCAGGATTAAAAAAAGCGAACTCAAAGGCTACACGATCTTTAAAAGAAGTTATGATGCCAGAAAAAAGGATAACGTGATCTTCGTTTATTCAGTGGACGCTGAAGTAAATAACGAAGATAGTATAACAACAAGGTTATACAAATACAAGAATGTCAGAAAAACTCCCGACATGGAATATAAATTCAAGGCTTATGCGGGAGACGGGCTGACGGAACGTCCTGTCATAGTCGGATCCGGGCCGTGCGGGCTTTTTGCCGGACTGATCCTTGCCCGGGCGGGTTTTAAACCTCTGATAATAGAAAGGGGAAAGCCGGTTTATGAGAGGAGCCTTGATACATTCGGTTTCTGGAGAGAAGGGGTTTTCAATTCCGGATCGAACGTTCAGTTCGGTGAGGGCGGAGCCGGAACATTTTCTGACGGGAAACTAAATACTCAGATAAGAGATCCAGAAAATTACGGCAGGAAAGTATTAAAAGAGCTTGTGTATGCAGGTGCGCCCGATGAGATACTTTATATAAGCAAACCACATGTAGGAACTTTTAAGCTTGTAAAAGTTGTTGAGAACATAAGAAAAACAATAATATCTCTCGGAGGTGAATACCTGTTCGAAAAAAAGGCGGACGGTCTTATCACTGAAGGAAATGAACTGAAAGGCATTTGTCTCGACAGCGGGGAAGAGATAAGGTCCGGTCATGTTGTTTTCGCTGTCGGACACAGCTCAAGGGATACTTTCAGAATGCTTCACAGGTCAGGCGTGAAAATGGAACCGAAACCATTCTCAGTCGGATTCAGGATAGAGCATCCTCAAAAGCTGATAGATCAGAGCAGGATCGGAGAGCTGGCAAATGACGGTAGAATAGGTGCGGCTGACTATAAACTTTCATACCACTGTTCGAACGGCAGAACTGTTTACAGCTTCTGCATGTGCCCGGGAGGCAGAGTGGTGGCTGCAACATCTGAACCGGGGTGCGTAGTTACGAACGGAATGAGCCAGTATTCAAGGTCGGAGCCGAATGCGAACAGCGCAATAGTTGTCGGAGTCAACATTAATGACTTTCCAGACGGAGTGCTCGGGGGAATGGAGTTTCAGGAAAAATATGAAAGGAAGGCTTTTGAGCTTGGCGGAGGAGATTATAGAGCGCCGGCACAGCTTCTCGGAGATTTTCTGGAAGGCAGACCGTCAACAGATAAAGGTTCGGTCTTACCTTCATATCAACCCGGAGTAAAGTTCACGGATCTCAGCTCAGCTTTACCGGATTACGTCATTTCGGCTATAAAAGAATCCATACCGGCATTTGATAGACAGATAAAAGGATTCGCGCTTAAAGATGCTGTTTTAACCGGAGTGGAAACGAGAACGTCTTCACCGATAAGAATATTGAGGGGTGACGACTTTCAGAGTGTTAATATAAAAGGACTTTATCCCGGGGGAGAAGGGGCAGGATATGCGGGAGGTATTGTATCAGCAGCTATAGACGGGATAAAGATTGCTGAAGCTGTATCACTCGATATTATCAGGAGAAACGCTGTATGAGATACGAAACAATCACTCCTGATAAATATAAAAGTATGCCGTGGAAGAACGGTAAGGGAACAACCCGGGAACTTTATATCAGAAGTGAAGAGGGAAAGGACGAATTTATTTTCCGTTTAAGTATTGCTGGAGTAACCGAAAACGGTCCCTTTTCGGATTTTTCAGGTTATGACAGAGTGCTGATGATGCTAGAAGGCAACGGTGTGGATTTAAAACATTCTGACGGTACATCTCATAAAATAAGAGGTTACTCAGATATGGCCGTATTTTCGGGTGATCTGAAGACGACTGCCGAATTATGCTGCGGACCCATAAAGGATTTTAACGTAATGACGCTGCGTGAAGTCTGTCAGACTGAAGTTATAGCTGTGAACGGAGAAGTTGTTCTGTCTGAGAACAGCGGAGAATTATTTATCTTCTGCTGCGGAGATTCAGCTGAAGCGGAATTTGGTAATAAGGTGTTAACAATAAATTATTTTGAGCTATTGCATATCTCAGACTTCATGTCAGGTTCAGTCAGGATCACCGGCGATGCCATCGCGGTGAAGATACTTTTTAAATAAATTCGGGCTATTCTACCGATCTTCTCCACTCAACTGTAAGAGCGATGCTGTTAAAATTATCTATGTCGCCTGCAAAATCTTCAATTTCAGGAGCTTTCATATTGCAGTAATCGATCTTTATAAGGACGGGAATATCAATGCTGCTGAATCTGTATAGCGGTATGTTCAGCCCTGCTCCGTAAGTGATCTGCTGCATATATTTGCTGGGTGAATTCTCATTTATTTTCTGTTTAAAGATTCCCGCTCTTAAAGCGATCATTTCAGATATCAGGAATTCAGCGCCTGCACCGGCCATACTGTGAAAGCCGTCGATCTCGCTCTGGTAATCACCGTTCAGATTTATTATAAGCGCCCAGAAATCGCCGAAAGGATTTCTGATCCTCGGTAGAATAGTAGATTCAATCCCGGCGTAAAAAACGGTTGGCAGCGCGTAACCGCCTTCATTTTCTTTGATCACGTTCTTGATCGAAAGCGCTGCCGTAGTCCTTTCTCTGAAACTCGAATTCTTGGAATAATTCAATATTGCCGAAATACCCGCATCAAGCCCGCTACGACGTTCTGTTCTCGGCATTCCGTCGCTGCCGATAATGTCGAATTCGACCATATTTCCGCCGATCCCGATAGAGAACTGTCTGCCTGCTTTAAATGCGAGCGAAGCATTATACGACTTTAATTCAGGTTCATAGCTGATAGAACCGCCTAATGTGTCAAGAGGAACAGAAATATCCTGTCCGTAAGTCATTTCGTTATAAAAGAACCCCAATTTTAATCTGTTGAATATTTTCAGGGCAGCTCCCGCCGATCTGTACTCGCTGTCTTCAAATGTAAACATCGGTTTATAGATTGAACCTGTGACAGTTACGGTTGCAGGATCTGAAGACAGCATTGCCGGATTATAAAAAGCCGAGTTGATGTCGTCGGAAACCGCGCAGGCAGTTTTTCCCATTGCTTCAAGCCTTGTTCCGTGGCTTCTAAGAAAGTAGAATTCAGTACCGGCAAGTTCTTCATAAGCCTGTGAAAATGCTGAAAGATATATCAGGATCAGACTTAAAATTATTTTTTTCATTTTTGTTACTCCGTCAATAAAATTTAAATTAGTATCTGTAATGTTCGGCTTTATAAGGTCCATCCTGCTTAACTCCGATATAATCAGCCTGTTCTTTTGTTAATTTTGTAAGTTTTACGCCGATCTTTTCAAGATGAAGCCTCGCGACCTCTTCATCAGCCTGTTTTGACAGCCTGTAAACGCCGGTCTTATATTTGTTTTTCCAAAGATCCATCTGGGCAAGAACCTGATTGGAGAATGAGTTGCTCATTACGAAAGAAGGATGCCCTGTCGCGCATCCGAGATTTACGAGTCTTCCTTCGGCCAGCAGAAATATTTCGTGCCCGTTTTTGAATGTATATTTATCTACCTGAGGTTTAATATTTGTCTTCTTCTTAAGAAATTTGCAGTCTTCGAGCTTATCGACCTGTATCTCATTATCGAAATGTCCGATATTGCACACGATAGCCTGATCTTTCATTTTAAGCATGTGATCAAGCGTGATCACGTCTTTGTTCCCTGTAGTTGTAACATAAAGGTCGCCCTTGCCGAGTGTATCCTCGACAGTTGCCACTTCATAACCTTCCATAGCTGCCTGAAGAGCGCAGATGGGATCGATCTCTGTGACTATTACTCTCGCGCCGTAATTTCTTAAAGATCTCGCTGAACCTTTTCCGACATCGCCGTAACCGCAGACGACCGCAACTTTACCCGCGAGCATCACGTCTGTCGCTCTCTTGATCCCGTCCGGCAGAGATTCCCTGCAGCCGTAAAGATTATCGAATTTTGATTTCGTTACCGAGTCGTTCACATTTATAGCCGGAATTAAAAGCTCTTTCTTTTCGTGCATTTTATACAGCCTGTGAACTCCTGTTGTGGTTTCTTCAGAAACGCCTTTCAAATCTTTTGAGCATCTCTGCCATTTATCTTTATCTTCAGCCAGAATTAGTTTTAATGATCTCAATAAGGCTTTTCCGTCAGCGCCTGATAACTTTTCATTAAGAATCGCGGGATCTTTTTCGCCGAAATAACCTTTGTGGAACATCAAAGTGGCATCACCGCCGTCGTCAACTATGAGCTGAGGTCCTTTACCTCCCGGAAACGATAAAGCCTGAGCTGTACACCACCAGAATTCATCCAGCGTTTCTCCTTTCCACGCGAATACGGGAATTCCTGCCTTTGCTATGGCTGAAGCGGCGTGATCCTGGGTAGAGAAAATATTGCAGCTCGACCATCTTACAGCTGCTCCGAGATCAACGAGAGTTTCTATAAGCACAGCTGTCTGTATCGTCATATGCAATGATCCTGTGATCCTCACGCCTTTTAAAGGTTTTTTCGGCGCATATTTTTTTCTGATCGACATGAGTCCCGGCATCTCTTTTTCCGCAATATCTATTTCTTTCCTGCCGAAATCAGCGAGGCTAATATCTTTAACTTTGTAAGGTATTTTTTCGTCGATGTACTTCTTCATCATTTCTCCTGTTATTTTTTACCGCGCACAAGAACGATCTCTCTAAGCGGAAGATGGAAAGGCGTTCTCGTTGTCACAAATGTAAAATAAATTTTCTTTTCAGTAAACACTTTTCTGAATTTATTTATATGTTCATCATAAACCGCTTTATATTTTTTATTAAGTAATGACGTTTTCAGAACGAGCTTCTCTCCGGTCTCTGAATCTATCAGATTAAGATGATCTCCGAGCTGGAGGCTGTATTCATCGTCGTCAGCGATCATGAAAACAATGATGTCCTGCTGCTTTTTCTGTAATGTAAGTATTCTGTCAATAATGTTCTTGCTTTCTTCAAGCAGGTCTGTGATTATTACAAGAATTCCGGATTTACTGAGTTTATTGCTTATTTCATCAAAAGAAGTAAAAGTTTTTTCTGCAGGATAAACTTCATTTCTGTCGATGTTCACAAGAATGTTCTTCAGATGCTGCTTTGATGATCTTTGCGGTAAATAATCTTTGAGCGTATCGGCATAATTTCCGAATCCGACAGCGTCTTTCTGATTTATAAATATCGTCGCAATAGCCGCAGCGAGCTGTCTGCCGTAGTCGAGTTTAGAATAAGAGAATTTCTCAGACCTGAAATTCATAGAAGCAGATCTATCCAGGAAAATGTTCGCGTAGATATTCGTTTCATCCTCGAACTGTTTCAAATAATATTTTTCCGTTCTGCCGTAAATCTTCCAATCGATGAACCGCGTGGAATCTCCGTCGTTGTACTGTTTACGGTCGGAAAACTCCGCGGAAAATCCCTTCATCGGGCTCGAATGGATTCCGAGCATATATCCCTTCAGGATCATTTTTGTCGTCAGGCTCAGGTTAGAAAATGATGCGATGAATTCCGGATCGAGATATTTTTTGTAATCTTCTTTCATTGACCCGTAAGGTATGAAAAAAAAATATTAAACTCAATTACAAATCGCACAAAATTCAAAATGGAATACAATAGACTCACGTATGACAGGTAAAAACGGGAGGATCAAGGTCTTTCGGACCCATAGATACCGAAAATGAAATTCCTTGTAAAAAAACGATTCAGCTAACGGTCATGGCTATAAGCGCGGCAAATAACTTCCCCTCGCCGCGACATATAGCCAATGTTGAAGGTCGTTGCAATTTGTTACTCATACCCATTGAGCCAAGTACCCCAATCTGTAACTAGTCCAGCCTGCGAGGAAGAAGCTAAAACTTTTAGCTTTAAACAAGTAAATCTCAGGCAAACCCCAAATCTCCAAAATGGGATTATCTTTCTGCAAACCTTTCTGCAATAGGGATTATCTTTCTTCAGTTGTACGATTTTATCGTACAGGTCATTAGTTCGCATAAGGTTCTCATAAGTTCGCATTATTTTCGCATTATTTTCGCATTATCTTTTTTACACTTTTAGCTATAAAATCGAATAAATAGTGACATTTTCGCATAAAAACTTACCAAAAGTTCGCATAAATTTTTACTTCACGATTTTCCACTTTTTCCCTTCATCGAGAAATATCTTTTCTTTTTTCCGCAGTGATTGTAACACATTCATTACTTTTATTTTTTTAGCTTTATCATCTAAAATATCAGGTAATTTATCCCAAAGAAGATCTTCAGCTTGTTTGCGGGATATTTCACCCCACTTTTTTATGAACTCAAGGATCAAGTCTTTACAGTATGAATCATCAAAGCCTTTGGTTTTTATATAGTCAACTTTCTTGTCTGTCACTTTCGCTACTTTTAACGATATGTGAAAGTTCGGCTTCCGGCCTTCTATAAGCTGAGCTGACCTCAACCTTTTAATCATTTCATCCGTCAAAGGAAGCTTTTTCTGTACTCTGTCAAGAGCTATAATATCCTCTAATGCAAGTTCGGGATTCTGAATGAGCAGGTTGCTGTAAGCAGGATCGAATACTTTACCGTATATCGAAACTTTGACAACTCCCGGCTCCGAAAGATCATAATCAGGCAGAGGGAAATATCTTTTCGCCTGTTCCGTATTCATTTCATGAATGCCGTAGCCTAATGTATCTATCATTTTTAGTTCAGCCATTGCCTGAGCGAGAAATGAATTTCTATAACTGTGAGGTGTTTTTGATCCGGAGATATAATCTTCAGGATTACCCTCATAAAAACTGCCGACATTCTCAAAGGAAAGTTTATCCACATACTCCGTTACGATAATTCTGGAATTCTTTGTATAATCCTGATGAGCTATACAGTTATGAAGAGCTTCAAGAATTACTTTCTGTTTGTATTTGGAAACTTCAACGGGGATCAGGCTGTTTTCAGGTAGAATTCTGATCTGATAATTTCTTATTTTTTGATAAAGCTCAGTGGTACTCAACAAAAAAGGCGGTGCGAAATGTTCGTAAGCCTTTTCTTTGTCAACAAGTTTCCATGTGATCTGAGACGGATAAGGAAGAAGGAAATGCGAAGATTCTTTTTTACCGAGAAGAATCAAAGTCGTCCTTGTGATCTTACCCGATATCGTCAGCCTTGCCCTGTCGAGAAAAACAGGCAAAGACCATTTTTTTATTTCTGATTCTGAAAAGCGGTTTGAATATTTTTCTCCGTAAGCCTCACGAGCCTTCTCAATAGCATCAGGGTCAAGATGATCAAGCGTAGCTTCATCAACTACCTTTGCAGTCCAATCTGATGCCGCAGTCTGCTTTCTGATCTCATCGAGCTTATTCAAACCGAGAGAAACCAAGCTCTCACCGGAACGAGAATAATAATGTCCGTTCCACGAAATAGGAATACCAACCGGTGCAGAAGGAATTTCAAATAGAATCACCCTTAAACCGTCTGTGTAAACTTCGTGAATATTACGGAAAGTAACACTCGGCTCTGTTCTCTGCGAAATCTGCATTTTAAGGCTATGAAGCCTTTCCGGTTCCATCCTATAATCAGTACCGACTATCTTTCGAGTTTTATTATGAACGCCGAACACAAGCCAAGCACGCTCTTTCTCCTTCAAGTTAGCTTCATTCGATAAAGCAGAAAAATACTTCCCGATATCCGAAGTCGGAAAATTATCGTTCGCTTCCTTGAACTCAATAACCTCGTTTTCCCAAGTCTGGATGAGGTTAGTGAGAGTGTTTTCTAAGATTTGCTTTATATGCATAATTCTATCCTTTAAGTCAGTTGTTATTTTGATAATCGTACAAAAATAATTCAGCATTGTAATAACGGCAGTAATATAAAAGAATTAAAGGCATTCTGACAATCCTATACATGTGTATTTAATATTTCATAGATTTCTTTTTCTGGATTTTTATATGCAGCTATATATTCAAAGTCGCTATCTAATATTTTTTCAGTCTTTTTGATAAGATCTAATACTTCGTCAAGAGTATCATAAAAATAATATCCAATTTTAGGTAGGTTAGAGATATGATCAAATATTCTTATATCTTCTAAAGCAGAGAAACAAATTAATTCATCCTTATTCATGTATTGTATGTATGGAATTAATTTATCTCTGCATGATAATATCTTTGAAGAAGTTTGAATTATTATTTCGTATCTATTATTTGTGTTTTCATATAAATTTAAAATATCTGATTCAGTTATTGAATTAGAAAGTACTTTGAAAGGGTCATTATTCAAGTTGTTTTTTGAAAAAGTATCTTTTAAATTCGTAGTAGCTGGAAATTCATACCCAAAAGCCTTGAAGGTTTCATCCAAATATTTACATGCATTAGTTTGGATAGTTCTAAATAAAGTATTAAGGCTAGTTTCCACATTTGTTCGTTTTTGCTGCTCTGGAAAATATACAACCAATAGGTAAAAAATAAATCCTGCGGTATAACTGATTCCTAAACTGATTAAAATATCCCAATAGTAATTGATTGTATCGCAAGGGACATTTATTATTGGACTCCAATCTTTTGTTAAATTTTTTAAGAATATCATACACGCAATGAAGAAAATAGCGATAATATGAAACCAATTAGTTTTTACAAAACATTTTACTACTTTGACAATTCTATAGTAATTCGCATGCTGTATTCTTTTTGTGTTTTTCTTTCTTTTTAACATTCTTTATATTTGACAGCCTCCAAAAAAAATATCGTTTTCAATGTCTTTCTTTGCCATTTCTACAAGTTGTTTGACTAAGCTAACCTCGTGTTGCTTAAAATACTCTTTTTCATATCCAATATCAACTGAATATATCGGGCTCACCTGAAAATCATCAATAAACACTATGACACAATGTTTGTCATCAATAGTATTAATTCTTATTTCGAAATTAAACCCGTTGTGTTTTAAGTATTCTTTTTTTAGCATTGTAACTCCTACTTTAGTCAAATCGATATTTCTAAATGTTATAAGCTAATAATGTAAGCCCCAACATCGTCAACTTTCATCCAGTTGACGATTACTTCGGCTTTACTAATCTCTTTTAACTTTTTCTCAAAGTCAGATTTTAAAGATTCATAATTTGTAATCCTTATATCACTGCATTCAGACTTCTCTACTAAGCGTCCATTATATACTCTAATCTTCTTCCTTTTAGAATCAAACAACATCTTGACCATTTTTAAGGCATAAAATTGTATATAGCTATTGTATAGATATGTTGAGTGCACGAAGCTGTTAGCCCACTTGTTAATACTCAAAACAATATCAATATCAAAAGGTAGTTCGATTCTTGGGTTGTCCTTTTTAAGTTCTTCTTTAATAAATTTCCATGCATATTGAGTGAATTGCTTTTTCAGATTACCTTTTTCATCTTCAATAGAATGATATCCTAAAATATTCCTGCCATAAACTTCTATTAGTTGCCGTATATAAAACATTGCGGCGGGTTTTAAGCCTCGTAAATACAAATCTTGGATATTTTTATTTTCTTCAATAAAAAACAATGCCTTTGCTGCAAAATACAGTTCCGATGGATTTAAATTCTTTTTACGCTCATTTGTAAATATAATTCCATCCGCCGATTTCAACCAATATTTTTCAAAATTTGCTATTAGCCACTCAAGATCAATCCTTAAGCACATTAATGTATGCCGATATATATGAATATTTTCTTCATTCACAGTTTCTTTTAAGTATTTTACATAATCCATTGAAATATAAATGCTTTTATGTAAATATTCCTCAAACTTATGTTTTGAATTTATCTTTTCTCTAAAAATGTTTTCGCAAATCATCTTGTCAGAATAAAACTTTCCATTTAAAATTTTTTCACAATACAAAATGTATTTATTAAATGAATTTATCGTAGCTTTATAATATTCACAGTTATTTGCTTTATCATTGTATTTCATCATTTTTCTCACAATATATCCAGTGTAATAAATAAATACTAATAAACGAGATTATCATCACAATGACTTTAAAATTTCATTAATTCCAAGTTCATAAGAAACAGTGAAATCTGCATAGCGTTTATCTGAAAACAGTGGCGGTATATCACAATCTTCAATTAATGCAGGTAATACATATATCTTTTTCCTTTTTAATTCCTCCACGAAGCCGGCATTCATTTCCTTTTTTACCCAAGATTTTTCAACAGAACAACGAGAAAATAGTACAATCATAAAAGCAGTGTCTTTAATACCTTCATTTATTTTTTCAACAATCGAATCACCAACTTTTATCTCCCATTCATCAAACCATGCTCGGTATCCATTATTTGTTAAATCCTCAGCTATTTTTTTAGCTATAGGTTTATTTTCAAAAGCATGTGAAATAAAAACTTGAAAATCTTTACTAAATCTTAATTTTAAACATGACCTTTCAGATAATTCATTATACAATTCGATGGGCATCTCTATATTCCTGATAATATATTTAAATCCTGTAAAGGCAAAATCAAAAATTACAAAATCTTTTGTGAATGTTATTATATTTAACTGTAAAAAGAAATCGTCCCGTGGTTTTGATTCAATTCCATCGGGAAATTCTTTTATGTGTTTTAAGCGTTTCTTAACACTTTTAATCACATCCTTCTTAAGATATTTCGATTCTGGAGAGACTTTTTCTTCTACAGCAATAATCAAGTGTCTTCTCATGAGTTCTTCGAAATAAATATTACCTATCTGATAATCCTTCGCAAAAACAAATTCTTTTTTTTCACCATCGCTGTATTCAGCATCAAAAACCCAATCAAAATATGTATGGGTATCTCTTTGTGAGATTTTAGCTTTTCCTATAAAACAAGTTAACCTTTTCATAACATATCCTTTGTTTTCTTATTATTTATAAAATCTCTATTTCGTCCTTGCTAATCGAAACCCCCCATCACCTACAATTAAAGAATATGGATTAGTATGTCCCCGAAACGAACAACGCATTGCAAAAGCAATATTGTTATAATTGCTATTGCGTACAACTCGGTAAGTTCCACTTGTTATACCCAATGGATCAGACTGCTCAGCAATAGGATATGTATCGTACCAATCCCAAACCCACTCACCTACATTGCCCGACAAATCGTACAATCCAAGAGAACTAATACCTGATGAATAGTCACCGACAATTGTAGTTTTTCCTACATTAGCATCAAAATTACACAATGTGCTTGAAGGAGCTGTTTCACCCCAAGGATATGTCCTGCCGTCATTATATCTAGCGGCATATTCCCACTCAGCCTCTGAAGGCAATCTGTAACCTTTTACATTAAAATCACAAGTAACGGCATCCCATGTACTATTTGAACTAGTCGGTATGCTCCCCCAAGTGATAGGATCAGTACTACCACTTATCGTATAGCAAGGGGTAATTCCTTCAGTAATACTTCGCTTATTACAATAGACAAGAATTGAGTACCAACTTACATGATATACTGGATAATTCTCTCCCATTCCATATAAGCTACTCGCTGGATTACTGCCCATTATATCCTGCCATTCTTTTTGAGTAACTTCATATTTACCAAGGTAATACGGTCTTGTTATGTTCACTCTGTGTACAGGTGCTTCATCGCTGTCACCAGTTGTACTACCCATGTCGAAACTGCCCGTAGGGATTGAGGCAAAACCTTCAGGCACAGTTGGAATTGCATTGACTTCGTTTGTATATTCACTGTAAAATGTTGAAAAATATGCACGGACTCTATAATAGTAGGTTGTACCTGCTGTGAGTCCTGTGTTTGTATATGTTTTGACATTAGCTCCAAGTGTAGTAAAATCGGTTTCCCAACTGCCTGTAACTCCAAGTTTACGGTCAATCTTAAAACCAGATTCGAAAGAGGAATTGTCTGTCCATTCAAGCTTAATAGAAGTGTCAGTCTCTACACTGGCTGTAAGATTCGTAGGAGCATGGAATGTGTTCTCGTAACCTGTTTTTGTTATGTAAGCTGTCGAATTTGTGCCGAATACTGCTTTTACTCTGTAATCGTAAGTGCTTGAAGGGACTACTGTTGTGTCTGTGTATGCTTTTGTTGTTGTAGCGCTGCCTGTTATTTCTCCGATCTTGATATATGTTGCATCGGCTGAGAGTTTTCGTTCTATTTCAAATTTATCTTCTCCGGTGCTGTTGTCGTTCCAAGCTATATTTGCGCTTGTTATGCTGATCTGGGTTGTTGTTAAATTTGTTGGTGCCGGGAATGTGTTGTCTATTGCTGTTGTTTCTACATAATTGGATACGAAACTGCCTGAATATGTATAAACTCTGTACTGTAAGGTCTGATTGACATCAGCGTTATCGTCTGTCCATGTTACTGCGTTTGCCGCAGTTGATGCGTATGCGGTTACCCACGCATTGTCTCCGACTTTTTTATCAATTTTGAAACCGTCTTCCATGTTGGAATTATCAGTCCAGTTCAGTCTGATTGAATTCAGGTCGAGTTTTGTATATGTCAGGTTTGTGGGCGGCGGAAATGTGAGAGAGCTTACATCTGCCTGTGTGTAATTTGAAGTATAAGTTCCTTTATACCCTTTTACTCTGTAAGCAAGGCTGTCATTGATCACTGCGGAAGCGTCAGACCATGTTTTAATATTGCTTGCAACCGTGCCTGCTTCGTTCCAGTTCCCGACATCGTTCTTCTTGTAGATCTTAAATCCGTCTTCGCCGGTTGAATTATCCGTCCAGTCAAGCCTTATGGTTACGGCTTTTTGAAGTTTTTTGACTTGAGTCAGGATCAGATTTGTTGGTGCAGGAAAAATATTGCTGATCTGTGAAGATTCAAGATAGTTAGAATAAAAGCTGCCTTTATATCCTTTTACTCTGTATTGAAGATTAGCGTTTATGACTGCGCTATTGTCAGTCCAGGTAACTGCATTAGTTGCCGTTGTATCATAAGCAGCCCATGCGTCAACTCCGACTTTTCTGTCAATTATGAAGCCGGTTTCACCTGTTGAATTGTCAGTCCAATTTACTTTTATCGAAGATATTGTCAGCTTTTCTGTTGAAATATTAAGCGGAGCAGGAAATGTGTTGTCAATTGTCGCGCTGTAATTCGCTGTTGATGCATTGCTTCCTTTGTAAGCATAAACTCTATACTGAATAGAAGTGTTCGGCTCCGCATTTGAATCAAGCCATGAAACTGCGTTTGCGGCTGCTGTTCCATAAGTTAATACCCATTCCGAAGATCCTACTTTTTTATCAATCTTAAAACCGTCTTCGCCGTTTGAATTATCAGACCAGTTTACTGTTATTGAACTTATGCTTGTTTTTGTATAATTTATGTTTGACGGAGCCGGAAAAGATATTGTCTGTGTTTTTTCGCTGTATGTTGAATAATCGGTTCCTTTAAATGCTCTGACCCTATAGTAAACAGTTGTATATCCTTTTTTGTTAATTGAGGAATCCGTATAAGTTAAAATATTTGCGCCGACTGAAGCTATTTGAACATAAGCTTCGGCATCAATTTTTCTTTCTATTTTAAAGCCGTCTTCTCCGGTGGAATTATCAGACCAGTCAAGCTTAAATGAACTTACAGTCTGCTGAGTGACAGCATTAAGAACAGGCGCAGGAAATGTATTTGCTATTACTGCCGAAGTGGCATAACTGGATGCGTCTGTGGCTGTATAACCGTAAATTCTGTACTGTATATTTTTATTTATCGGTGCATTGGCATCAGTCCAAGTAACAACATCTGAACTTACAGTGCCGTAAGCTATAACCCAAGCGCCGCCATCAACCGATCGGTCAATTTTAAATCCTGTTTCGCCTGTGCTGTTGTCAACCCAGTCCAATTTTATTGAAATTATTGTCGGTCTGGTGTAGGTTACATTTGTAGGCGGCGGAAATGTCAGGTCGGATGCTCTCGTATAAGCGTAAGCTGAATATGCTGTTCCTTTGTAACCGTAAACTCTGTATTGAAGGCTGTCGGATATAGCGGCTGCGGTATCTGTCCATTCGGTTATGTTCGAGCCTACTGAGCCGTAGGCTGTTGTCCAAGTACCCGAAACATTTTTTCTGTCAATTTTAAATCCGTCTTCGCCTGTAGAGTTATCTGTCCAGCTTATTTTAACAGAGTTAACAGCAAGCTGAACTATCGAAGGATTTGAAGGTGCCGGAAAAGTGTTCGCGATCGAAGATGTCGAAATTGTTGCAGAGACGCTTGTTGATTTATATGCGTAAACGCGGTAAATAACAGTAGAATTTATAGGTGTGCTAGCATCAGTATAAGTTTTGATATTTCCAGTTACAGATGCATAAGAATTTGTCCATGTTCCGTTGACTGATCTGTCAATTTTGAAACCGTCTTCTCCGGTTGAATTATCGAGCCAGTCAATTTTAATTGAGCTGATCGAAACTTTTGTGAAAGTAATGCCCGTTGGCGCGGGGAAAGTATTATCAATGACCGAACTTTCGGTAATAGTAGAAGTGTTGATGCCTTTGTAAGCATAAATTCTATATTGAACTGTCTGATTTATCTGGGCAGCTGCATCTGTCCATGTTGTTGTATTTTTGGTTACAGTAGCATAAGCAGTCCATGAACCACCGCCTACTTTTTTCTCAATTTTAAAACCATCTTCAGAAAGACTGTTATCTGCCCAGTTTAGCTTAATGGATGAAATAGTAAGCTTTTCATAGGACAGCGTACCCGGTGCGGGAAATTCTATTCCGGATGAAGTCTCTGCATAAGCTGATTTGAATGTACCGAAATAAGACACAACTCTGTAAGATACATCAGATAAACTTTTTCCTTTGCTGACTGAAGTGTCTATATACGATGTCGTATTTGCGGGTAAAGTGCTTAATACGGAATAAGAACCGCCGTCAATGCTTCTTTCGACAATAAAACCCTGTTCTCCAGTGCTGTTGTCTGTCCAGTTAAGTTCGAAAGTGCTTACATCATTCTGCTGTACTATTAAATTTGACGGAGCGGGTAATGTATTGTCTATCAGGTTCGTTAAAGCCTGCTGAGAATTATAGGTTTTCCTGAAACCGTAGATCCTGTATCTTAAAGAATCATTAAGCACGGCAGCGGAATCTGTCCATGTCGCAGCGTTCTGACCAAGTGTTTTGAATCCTGTCACCCATGCGCCGTTCGAATATCTGTCAATTTTGAAACCGTCCTCTCCGTTGGAATTGTCATTCCAGCTGATCTGAATTGTTTTTATATCTTTTCTGTTCAGAGTAATCCCTGACGGCGGATTGAACGGGTTTAGTATTGATGTTTCGATCGGATCGGAAATATTCTTGTCATAAGCCACTTTAACCCTATAAAAATTCAGTTTGTCAATACCGGCCGATGAGTCTGTAAATGAAGTGTATTTGCTTTTAAATATCTTATATTCTTCTTCCCAAGCACCAGTATCGCCTATCTTCCTGTCAATTATAAAAGTATAGTTCGAGTCCTTGCTGTAATAATCATCATCCCAGACTAGTTTTATCCTGTCGATTTTTTCAATTACGAGATCAAGTTTTTTTAACGGATCCGGATCGCCGTAGCTGGAATCGAACGGATTTGAATGTTCAAGATCGGAGCACGTCCAGATTATAAGTAAGACCGCTGCTGCTGATATTAAATAAATTGTTCTTTTCATTTTATAACTCCTGTTTCCTTTTAATACTGGCTTTCTTTATACCATGCGTAGAAAAAATATCCGAGTGGTACGATCGATACAGAAAATGTGACATCCCTGTATAAATAATTGCTTTCGGCCTTATCGTAAAGATCGTCGGCAGATGATGTCGAAGTTGCGTTCTTATAATCGTCGTAGTTTGATGATCCCTGCATATTGAAATATGTCCCAAGCCCCGCTGAACCTGCGAAAGCTCCGAGAGCTATCCATTTTTGAGTTCTCCAGAACCTTCTGTCCTTTTCGTTTATCTCACGGGAAAGCTTTATTTTTTCAGTTTCCTGCTCTATCGCGGCGAGTTCTTTTTCGTGTTTAAGCTTTGCTTCAAGAGCTTCTTTATCCGCCTTGAGTTTTAATTCCTGCGCTACTCGCTCTGCTTCCATCCTCTCGGCTTCGGCTTTTCTTTCTGCCGCGATCCTTTCTTCCTGCGCCTTGCGTTCGGCTTCAATTTTTTCAAGCTTTAGTTTTTCTTTTGCTTCATAAACACCGAGTATTTTTTCCTCATCAACCTCTGCGCTGATCTTATAATAAATGTTCGTATTCAGTTTGTCTATTTTCTCTTCTATGATCTTGACATCCGTCACCATTGCTTCGGCGTTGGCGATTATTTCGTCATTTTCGGTCTGATAATTTCTTAACACAGTCTCGCTTTTGAGGAATGTAGCGAACTTTTCCACTGCATCTCTTTTAGCTAATGTCTGACATTTCTGCTTAGCCGTTGTCAATGTTTCATCGTCACCGTAAGAATAAGTGTATTCACCGTAAATGGTCTTTGAATATGTGGCAGTGAATAAAATACTGAAGAATAAAATGATTAAAAAATTTTTCATATCGATCTCCTAAATGTGCGGTTTGATTTGTAAAGTGTTACCAACTTTTCCTCTTATGCTTAAATTACTCTTGTTTCAAAGTGTTTAAATCCTATTGCAGAAAGATAATCCCATTTCCGGTCTTTTCCAAAGAATATTATTTTCATTTTCTACCCCATTAAATCGACCTAAGATACTTGGCTCAATGGTCTTTTCTTTAGAATACAAATTGCAATGTCCTTCAACGTGCGGCTATACGCCACATGGCGTATAGCCGCGACGTTTGCGCTTGTTTGCGGAAGCTATACGAATCGTTTCGTTTAGCTGGAATATTTGTGCCTATTTCAAGAAAATATACGAAACATGGCGTTTATTTCTTCCTTATATCCATACATTATAAATCTAATTTATTACTGCCGTATTGTCAAAGTTATTATTTGACATCTTATTTCTCTTATTATACATTATATTCATAATAAAACACGGCGGTGGATCATGGATGTGGAAGGTCAGAAAAATATTGAATCATGGAGAAATTTTGCAATCAAGATCGCAGGAGATTATTCTGCCGGCGAATTCAATAAAGGCGACAGAGTAAAAGCTGTTTTCGGCAATTGGCAGATCGAATTTGAGATACTTACGTTAATAAATGCCGCTGCAAAACCGATCAGCTACAGTTGTTTTACAAAAGTAAGCGCTGAGTTTAAACCTCTTGATAATTTCAGGTTCTCTATCCACCGCAAAGGATTTTTCAGCAATATAGCCAAAGTTTTTGGAGCTCAGGACGTTGTGATAGGATATCCTGAATTCGATGATGCTTTTATTATAAAAGCCAACGATATCAATAAGGCGCAGATGATCTTTGCTCCGGATAATATAAGAGATCTTATTAATGCTCAAAAAAAGATATATCTTTCCATTATTGATAAAACCGACCCTTTCGGGAAGAAAGTCCCGGACGGAAAAGCTGAGCTGCTTTTCGTAAGTTCGGAGATCATTAAAGATGAAAATATTCTTGAATCGCTCTATTATCTTTTCGGACTAATGCTTGATCAGCTTGCAAAGACAGGTTCTGCAATGAGATTATAGGTATATTATGTAATAAGTATTAATTTTATTATAGCAATTGTTTATTGGTTTTTATATATTCCGACGTGAAAAGATCCTGAGGAGGATTTTATGAAAACGCTGGTGGTTTTTTATTCATTTGACGGTAACACGAAACTTATAGCTGAAGCAATAGCAGGGGAGATCGGAGCCGATGTTCTTGAACTTAAACCAGTTAAAGAGATAACGCGTAATAATTTTCTGAAATACTTTACTGGCGGAAAAGAAGCTATGACAAAAGCGGAACCTGAGCTTTTGACTTTTAATGTAAAACCTGAAAATTACGATCTGCTTTTCATAGGCACTCCTGTATGGGCGTGGACATACGCTCCGGCATTGAGAACTTTTTTTAGAGATCATAAGCCTGTCAATAAAAAAGTCGCTCTTTTCTGCTGTCACGGAGGCGGTCCCGGAAAATTCTTTGAAAAATTCGAAGAGGCTGTTTCAGGAAATGAGATGGTAGGTAAGATCGAATTCAAAGATCCGATCAGGAATCAGAAGGAACAGGATATCGAGATGGCTAAAGAATGGGCAAAATTAATTATAGGTAAATAAAATGTGCGGAGTAGTAGGTATATTTAATTCAGATGACGCGGCTTTTGATGCGATGCTGGGTCTTTTCGCGATCCAGAACAGGGGGCAGGAGAGCTGCGGTCTCGCTGTAAGCAACGGAATGCAGATCAAGCAGATCAGGGGTCTTGGTCTGGTTAAGGATAACCTTACCGAATCGGTATTGAAGGAATTTCCCGGAAGGATCGCTGTAGGTCATGTAAGATATCCTACAAGGGGAACGAGCGACGTGAATAATTCTCAGCCTCACGTTATCGAAACTCTCGAAGGAACGATATTCGCCCTCGCAAGCAACGGCGACATCACAAATTACGCTACTTTGACGAATGAACTCAAGAAGGAAAAAGTCAATTTCAACAGCGGGAACGACGGCGAACTTCTGTTAAGGTTCATCGTATGGCATCATATCGTAAAGGGGATCCCCATTATAGAATGCATAAAAATGGTCATGCAGAAATTTAAGGGAGCTTTCTCTACGGTTCTGATCGGCAGAAATGAGATCTGGGGATTTCGCGATCCGTACGGGGTAAGGCCCTTCTCTTTCGGTAAAACCGAAACGGGATATGCCTTCGCATCGGAATCAAAAGGTCTTGATATTCTAAGATGCGAGAACATCGAAGAAGTCACTCCCGGAGAGATAATTCATGTTTTCGGAGATAATCAGGTCGAAAGATTTAAGTTCGGCTGTCCGGAAATGAGGAACGGGCGAAAGGGTCATTCTCACTGCGTTTTTGAACCTGTATATTTTTCGATGCCTGACAGTAAACAGTTCGGTATCTGCGTCTATGAAGCCAGAAAGAAGATGGGTCAGGCTCTAGCAGCTTATGATAAGGATCTCCAAGCGGACGTAGTCGTGGCTGTACCCGATTCATCGAATATTCAGGCTCTCGGTTATGCTCAGGCAAGGAACATTCCGTTCGAGATGTCGCTTATCAGGAATCATTATGTGGGAAGAACTTTCATTAAGCCCGATCAGAGAGGTCGGGATGAAAGCGTCAAACAGAAATTCAATCCGGTCATATCTACTTTGAAAGGCAAAAGGATAGTTCTTGTCGATGATTCTATCGTACGCGGCACTACGATGAGAAAGATAGCCGGAATGCTCTGGAAAGCCGGTGTGGCTGAGATACATTTAAGGATCGCATCTCCGCCGGTAAAATTCCCATGCTTCTACGGGCTCGACACTAATACGAAAGAAGAGCTTATGGCCAACAGGATGGAGTTCGAAGATATGCCTGAATTCTTGAGAGTGAACTCTCTTAAATATCTGAAGCAGGAAGATCTTTCAAGATGCGTGAACAATACTGATGATAATTTCTGTTTTGCTTGTTTTGACGGAGATTATCCGATCGAGCTTGTTGATGTAAGCTTTTAGCAAAAGGCGCTGATGAATTTCAGAACTATAATACTATCGTTGTTAATTATTTCCGCAGACAATTTCTCTGCGGATTTTTTTTCATATTACGAAAGTTTTATTAAGGAAATGTATCAGGGAAAAATACTGTCTGCCGAAAAGACCGTAAAAGAGAAGGGTTGGGATCGAGTCAGTTCTCTTTACAAGGATATTTATGAATTAAGGCTGCAGAAAAATGTCAATAAAAACGATCTTGAATGTGAAGCTGAAAAGCTTATCGATGACATAGAAGATGGAAAAATAAAAGATCTGTCGGCTTACGAAAAGGATCTTCTGACAGCTGTTCTCTATGGAAGCATGGCATACATTCAGTCATCCGATCCCTCATATTCGATGTTCAGGAACATTAAAAAGTCCAAAAAGCTTTTTGAAAAGATCCAGAAAAAGTATAATACGAAAGATTCCGCGTTCGGATCGGCATTGTCCGATATTTCTCTCGTTATGTATTTCGAGAACAGTTTCTGGGTAAATTCGGTTCTCGGTTATTCAGGTAATATAACATCGGGATTAAAGGAGCTTGACGGGATAGCTTTTGAAGGCGGGATCACAAAGACCGAAGCTAATCTGTTCCTTATTGAATATTACGCCATGATCCTGAAAGACCGCCGGTCATCGGTAAAATATTCGAAAAATCTCTGTGACCTGTTTCCGAATTCCAAATATTTTAAATATCTTTATGCAAAAGATTTGTATCATACGGGTAAGATCATGCAGGCTCTTCAGATCTTCAGAGACATCAACTCAGATCCGGGAAATGAATTTTACGCATATCAGTATGATGCGGTCATTTACGAAGCGCAGTGTCTTTATATTACAGGGTCAGTTCAGGATGCAGGCGAAATTGAGGCTTATGCATCAAAGATCCATGACGGATACATTCTGAAAAAGTTCAGGAACGAATGGAAATCAACCGTAAAGATAAGGCAGGAAGCGATATTCAGGCCGCAGTATTATCAGAATCCGAACATAAATCTTTCCGATGATGAAATATTAAGAACGTGCGAAGTTCTTTTCGATCACGGATTTTTTAGAGAGGCGTCTAATATTCTTGATAAAATAAAAAATAAAGATATGCAGGCGCGGATCCTGAAATTTAAGACAGCCGTTATAATGAACGACCGGAAAAAGGCTGTGCAGTTATATGATTCCGATGAAGACATTTTTGAAGAAGATCCCGACAGACTGAGACTTGAGATCATGTATAATATAGCATCAGCAGATTTTTAAAATTAATTTGTTCTTTTAGCTCAGATTATTCTTATATTTATATAAAATACCGGAGGTCATCATGAACGACTATGAAAAATTAAAGAGTATTCTTCAGGATGTTAAGAAAGCGAAAACAGATCTTTCAGATTCGATAAATAAGATCAATGAACTGTTCGAGACTTTCGAAGATATGAACTTCGACTGCGATGAGGAGCTAGAAGAAATAGATGAAAGGATCGAGGAGCTTCAGGACGATCTTGATGACGGAGAAGGGGATGAGGCGGGTATAAACAAAGAGATAGAGGAGCTGAAAGTCCAGAGAACTCTTGTTGAAGAGGCTGTCGAGATCCTCGAAGATCTGCAGAACGAGTTCGAGAATATCGCGGATATCTGCGATGAGCTGGATATAGGATAGAATATGAGGATCGAAATATCTGTCGGAGAACAGAAACTTGTTTTCACTAACAGAAAGACCAGCCTGGAATATCCTGTCTCTACCTCAAAATACGGCGAGGGATATACAGAAGGAAGCATGAAGACGCCTCTCGGAATGCACGAGATATGCGAAATGATAGGAGATGGTCAGCCTTACGGAATGATATTTAAAGATAGAGATCCTACAGGGATCGTAGCCGATATCGGGGACGGGAAAAAGGATATTATTACTACAAGAATTATAAGACTGAAAGGTCTTCAGAAGAGAAACTCAACTACTTTTGACAGATATATTTACATTCACGGAACAAATGATGAATCATCCATAGGCACAAAAGCGTCAATAGGCTGTATCAGAATGAAAAACAAAGACATAATCGAGCTTTTCAGCCACGTAAGAACAGGCTGTAAAGTTT
Source organism: bacterium (assembly GCA_029559475.1). Taxonomy (GTDB): domain Bacteria; phylum UBA4055; class UBA4055; order UBA4055; family UBA4055; genus UBA12480. The sequence goes on along the minus strand of JAKQBN010000078.1, from coordinate 29,226 downwards.
ACATACACAAATGATCTATATCCCTGACGGATCGAAATTATTGGCGATAGATTCCGCGGTCATATAGGATATTTTTTCCTTCGTGAACCCGAAAAGATTCGAACCTATATTGTTAAGAAAATCTATTTCTGCCTGAGTAATATCGTTATCGGAAAGCGCTATATTAATAAGGTAGTTGAACATAACATCTGCTTCCTGCTCAATAGAACCCCTGTTCTTTTTCGGATCAAGAAGATTGCCGATAGATTCATTAAAGACCTCGTTTATTTTCTGATCTTTTATCATACTGTCAAGAAACTCTTTCGGAAATAGAAGGTAATTCGCGAGAGTATCAAGTATAGCTTCTATTTCATCCTGCGTAATATCCTTGTCGATCTGAGACATAATAAGGCCTGATGACGCTATGAACTTCATCCTTTCCACGTCAGTCGCGTTTCCCATGAAAAAGAATTTTTTTAAGATAGCCGACATTTCCTCGGAAAGCTTTTTGTCAGGTGTTGTCTTTTTATCGTTCACAGCTTTTTTATAAATATCCGATCTGCTGAAGATGTCTAATGAGATCACTCTGAGAGAAGGTATGGGATGAGATATGCTCTGTGCTGATATTTCATTAATATGGTTTTCAAGAGTTATCCTGTTCTGTTTTATAAATTCATCAAGGTTGAACTCGATAATGTTTTTTGGAAGTCCGGATATCAGCTTGAAAAAGCTTGATATCGCTTTTTCGATATTTTTGTTCGCTATAAGCCCGAAACGGTCGGAGGACAGCTCGCACAGTTTTTCCCAGAACATATATTTCTGCCTTAAAAGCAGGCTGGGCTGCTTATTCTGAAACAGAAAATGCATCATCTGGCTTATTTTGTACGTTTTTGTAACCAGATGCCCGATCTCATGCCCGATCACGAACCGCAGCTCGTCGTCATCCATTTTATCAATAATGGTGGAATTCAGAGCTATTCTGTGAGGATACTCCTTATAATTGCTCGGAATTGCGAAAGCGTTCATTTCAGGCGAATTCACGATGAAAAAGTCGATATCGTCAGAAAACTGGAGCGTATCCTTAACCTCGCGGCAGAGATCGTAAAGCCGGGGGGTCATTTCTTTCGTAATGCTGAAATTATAGCTGTCGAGTATCTTTGAATAGCTGTCGTCAGCATTAATTACTCTCGCATCTATCAGAAGTTTCAGAATAATGTTCCCGTGAATGAGCCTGTTTATCTCGCCGCTGAATTTTTTTTCCAGATCGAGCCGGATATGATCATATTTTATCATTCTTAATTTCCTTTGCGTAATTTATTACCTTTTCTTTGAACAATTTGCCTCTTTCCTCGAAATTTTTGAACATGTTATAGCTTGAAGAGGCGGGAGATAGGAGACAGGTAGTGCCTGCAGGGGTGTATTTAAAAAGAAGCGGGATCATTTCGTCAAAATTCGAACAGAAAAAACATCTGATCTGTCTGTCTTCCCACTCCAGAATAGAACTCTGGCCGCCGTGGATCTCTTTGAAACCTGACCTGACAAGATCATCATACATCATTCTTCCCGTATCAGGCAAAAAGAACAGGCTGTCTATTTTTGATTTTTTCAATTCTTCTGTAAGAACCGTCCAGACGATCTCTTCCCCCCTGAAATGACCGCCGAGTATTAGAGAACCGATATTGTTGTCAAAAGCTTTTATCGCGGCAACTGAAGCCTGAGGTATGGTGGATATTGAATCGTTGTAAAAATCTACTCCGTTATAGTTTCCGAAAAACTCGAGCCTGTGTTCGAGACCTTTAAAACCGTAAACCGACTGAACGGCGTCTTTTATATCACAGCCGGCAAGCTGAGAAGCTATAAGAGCTGTTCCTATGTTATAAAGGTTATGGCTGCCTCTCAGTTCAATGCATTTAAGCGAAAGCACGGTGCTGCTACCGCTATAATAAACTATAGCCTGATCTCCGTCGATGATGATCTCAAAAGGCAGGCTGACAGATTTTCTTTCAAGTCCGGCAAATTCCTTTATAGGGAATATTATCCTGTCGTTTTCATTCTGCATTCTGACGATATTCATTTTCGCTGCGCGGTATTCGATAAAATTCTTGTAAAAATCCAAATGCTCAGGATAAACGTTCAAAATGGCCGATATATGCGGTGCCTTCTGGATAAACTGCAGCTGATGGGATGAAAGCTCAAGCACTATTATCACACTGTCGTCGATTTCAGGTATAATGTCAAAAACAGGAACGCCTATATTTCCGGCAAGAATTGAATTCTTACCGCAGTCGGTAAGAATTGTATTAAGAAGCGTTACAGTTGTACTTTTACCTTTGGTTCCGGTGATGCCTATAGCCTGATCATGGAATTCTCTTAAAAAAATATCGGTCTGCGATGAAATAATCTGTTTGTATCTAAGAACAAATTCGTCTGTAAGCGGAATTCCCGGACTTTTTATTATCACATCGAATTTATCATGAATGTGATCAATGTCGCCCGTTATGAAGCGGATGTCCTTACCGAGTCTCAGAATGTTTTTATCATAGATGCTGATCCTGCAGTCAGAGAAATACTTTATGAGGAAATCTAGAGTTGAGCGTCCTTCCGTACCGAATCCCATAATGAGAACGCTTTTATCTTTGAAATATTTTTCAAATCTTTTCGCCGGTTTCATAAATTATCCGTCAGAATTTTTTTGAAGTGATCGTCGAGAAGGTTCATGTTATTAAATTCGTTAAGTATAGCATTAAATTCCTTAAGAAATTTATTTATATTCAACGAATTCCTATTATAAAAGATATCAAGAAGATAAGGCAGTTTTTCATTGCCGTATTTCTTAAGGGTAAAAGCCAGGGCTGCATTAACCTCCTCTTTTGTTCCCACGCATTCGAAGGGCTTGATCCCTGCTTCTCCGGTAAGTTCATCAAACGTTTTTTCAAGGGCTGTGTCTGTTAAAAGATCAGAACCGAAAATTGAAACTAGGTCTATTCTGTCAATAAACGGCGAAAGAATTATATAAGTAAAAAGACATTTCGGGCATTTTCCGCACCATATGTTGTTCTTGCTTCCTGCATTGCAGCTTCTGAATGTAGATCTGTGCCTGTCATATCTTGAAAAAAGTTCCGCGATCTTCAGCTCGTTCAGAGGTCTTAAGAAGCTGAAATAGTTTATTTCACTGTGAATGTACTCAGCGATATAATCGTTCAGATCTTTTTCCGCTTCAAACGACTTCGAATATTGATGATTTATCTCGATACCCGAAAACATAACATTGCCGATACTGGCGCTGTTCTCGTTCGAGAGAACGATGTTCTTTCTTCCGGTCATCAGTCCTGCAGTCGCAGATACGAAGGCAAGAAGAGCAGAGAACGGGGTATGTCCGTTAAGATAGCCGGCTTTATTAAGTTCAAGCAACTTAGGATCTATCTTTCTTTCGATCTTAAAGAAGTTTCTGTAACCTGAATTTTGAACGGTTTGTACGGATGCTTCTCTGGGATTCAAGATCAGAGGCAGACAGTCCAGTTCTTTCAAAATTTCGAGCGTGACAACCGAATCTTTACCGCCGCCGACAGGTATTAAACAGCCGTCTGTCAGATTTGCGTCTGATTTGGCATGAACTTTTCCTGAATCGCAAACAATTCTACAAAGCTCATCAGAAGAAGTCTCTATACGGTTCATATACAAAAATTCTCCGAGACCGTTAAAATACAACTTTTTCCAGAATTCCTTTTGTTCACGGTTCAGGTATCCGGCTTTGACAGTCATCAGTGGCGAACAGCAGGCTTTATAGTAGCTGATAAGTTCTATCATCCCGATATTGAAAAATACGGTATCAAGGTTCTTATCTGAAAGCTTTTTGCGGGGCAAAAAGAAACTAAGCTCAGGTTCAAAAATTATTTTTTCAGACTGGATAAAGCGGTATTTTACTTTGATGATGTCAGCAGAAAATTCCTTCGAGAAGCTGTCGTAGATAAATTCAGGATATTTAGTCCTAAGTTCAGAAAATCTTTCATTCATCCTTTTACCGCTTTTCGAGTTCTTTATGATCGGATCCGACAATAAGAGTAAGATCTATATCGACGAGGTCTTTGTTGAGCTGCATAACGACATTTTCACTTCCCACGCCTAGTCTTTTAGCAAGCTGTTTTGCGTATTTCATGTCTTCTGTTCTGCTCAGAATGACGCTTTTTGCGTATCTTTTATCAGTATTTCCCGTCTCTCTCACATCAAGGCCTATTCCTCTTAATTTTTCTTTCCATAATGAAGCTATTCCCGATGCGCCGCAGCCGTTAAGAATGCTTATTCTTACATCTTTCAGGCTGACTTTTGGATAGTCAGCCTCTGAGACTGTTGATCCGGTTTGTTTTTTCACGATTTCATCTTCATACAAAGCGTTAGGATCAACGGCAAATTTATCTTTGAAGAAATCAATATTTTTATAGAGCAGAAAAATTGTCTGAAAAAAAAGAAGACTGATTATTATCCACAAATGTATGTTGTTTTCTTTAACTGATTCTTTTCTTTCTTTTTTCAACTTGAATCTCGGCATTGTCACTCGCTGTCATTAAAATAATCATTCTGCCTGAACGGATCAGCGTTTATATAATCTGAAGGCCTTACGGTTCTGAAATCCACTCTCATTCTGAAAGTATCATTAGGTCTGTAATCCAGTGTAGCTGACTTCAGATAAATATCCGTACTGTTTTCTTCGGCGGGTAAAAAGGATGAATAGGGGGTATATGACATACCGAGGTTGAGTTTAAGCGTAAGCGGATCGGAGATCTGATAATTGATCCCGGCGATATATTCATTCAGCATTACCGAGCCGGATCCTGTATTAAAATAGCTCATGGAAAGACTGTGCGATACAGACAGTTTCGACATGTCGAATAAGGCTCCTCCTGATGAGGATAAGAATTTAAGTCTCGGGTCAGGCCGGGACTCAGCGTCTCTGTACTGCGCGGAAACTAGTGAAACCGCAGCTATTATTAGAATTATCAGTTTCTTCATAGATCACCTCTTTATCTTCTTGATCTGATTATACTTTCCGCCTGCTGAAGTTGTTCTAAAGTGTTGATCCCCTGAATTTCAGTATTGTCCTTAACAAGATATGTGCCTACTTTTTTATTCTGCGAAGTAAGAATTCCGATCACGTCGGTAAGATAATATTCTCTGCTGGCGTTGTCGGATGAAATGTGTTTTAAGGACTCGAACAGCTCTTCTTTATCAATTACATAAACACCGGAATTTATCTCTTTGATCTTTTTCTCATTGTCAGAGGCATCTTTTTCTTCAACGATCTTTAAAATATTGCCTGATGCGTTCTTAATGATTCTTCCGTACCCGAAAGGATCTTCGAATTCGGTCGTGAGCACTGTAGCCACACACTGTGATGCAGTATGATAATCTCGAAGCGATATAAGGGTTTCGGGTCTTAAGAGAGGAACATCCCCGCACAGAATAAGAACATTGCCTTTTTTACCTTCCAGAGCTTTCTCAGCCTGCATAACGGCGTGTCCTGTCCCAAGCTGTTCTTTCTGTTCAACATAATTCACATTAAGATCTTTTGTAGCTTCCCTTACCATTTCGCCCTTGTGTCCGGTTACAAGCCAGATCTCGTCCGAGCCTGTCTTTTTTGCCTGATCTATCACATATTTTACAAGTTCTTTATCGTCTATTTTATGTATTACTTTGGGAAGATCGGACTTCATTCTTTTTCCCAGTCCCGCCGCCAGAATGAGCGTATACAGTTTTTTCACTAAAATTCTCCCTAATTGAGTATAATATTGTCTATGAGTCTTGTTTTGCCGAATTTTACAGCCAGAAACATAACGTGTTTTTCCTTTCTGAAGTTTTTCACTTCTGAAAGATCTTTTAAATTCCGGATCTCTATATAGTCTATTTCAGCCTCTTTTACTTCGGATATCATCTCTTTTGCTTTTTGAACCGCCTCTTCCTGTCCCGCGAATTCGGAAAGATGTTTTTTGATATAGCCTAATGTTTTATAAAGAACTGGAGCCGAAGCCCTCTCTTTTTTATTCAGATACGAATTCCTGCTGCTCATGGCAAGACCGTCTTTTTCTCTTACCGTATCCACTCCTATAAGTTCTACGGGAATATTCAGGTCTCTTACCATTTTGTTAAGGATAATGAACTGCTGCATATCTTTTTTTCCGAAGTAAGCCTGATCGCAGCCAACGATATTAAAAAGTTTGCAAACGACCGTTGTTACCCCTCTAAAATGACCCGGTCTTGATCTGCCGCACAGAATGTTTGCTGTTTCCCCGGCATCAATATAGGTGCTGAACCCTTCAGGATACATTATCGATTCATCTGGAAAGAAAACGGCATCAGTTCCTATTGAATCAAGTTTTTCAAGATCGCCTTTAAGATCGCGGGGATATTTGTCGAGATCCTCTTTCGGGCCGAACTGGATGGGATTAACAAATATCGAATATATTACGCAGTCGCACTCTTTTCGCGCTCTTCTACCGAGTTCGAGATGTCCGTCGTGCAAAGATCCCATTGTCGGTACGAACCCGATCCTGCGGTTTACAAGATTATACAGGCTAGTAAAATCTCTCACATCGGAAATATTTTTCAGAATTTTCGGCATAATCACCTTCTAATATGATTCGCTGTCATTCGGGAACGTCCCGCTGACAACATCTTTTATGTAATTTTCGACGGCATTTTTGATCACGCTGTGCAGATCTGCGTATTTTCTTACAAATCTGAATTTGAGTTCCGGGTCGAATCCCAGAATGTCCGTGATGACAAGAACCTGACCGTCGCAATTCGCTCCTGCGCCTATTCCTATCGTCGGGACACAGAGAGATCTGCTCACTTCTCCCGCCAGATCCGCAGGGATCTTTTCCAGAAATATGCCGCTAACTCCAGCTTTTTCCAGAAGAAGAGCATCCTCTTTCAGGGTTTCGGCTTCTTCTTTATGTTTAGCTCTCAAGGCATAGCTTCCGAACTGATTGATCGACTGAGGCGTTAATCCGAGATGCCCGTAAACAGGTACTCCTGATCCGACAATTTGTTCTACAGCCGGAATTATATTCTTTCCGCCTTCGAGTTTCACAGCATTGCATCCGGATTCCTTTACGATCCTTAAGGCATTCTCAACAGCTTTCTCGGGTGATATCTGGAAACTGCCGAAAGGCATGTCAGCCACAATGACGGGACCGGAAGTAGATTGAACTACGATCCTCGAATGATAGATGATATGATCTACAGTTACAGGGATAGTGCTGCTGCAGCCCTGAAAAACCATTCCTAAGGAATCGCCTACAAGTATCATGTCAAGCGGAGTAGAATCAATTATCTTCGCATCATAAAAACTGTAGGCTGTGAGTGCGGTAATTTTTTTACCCTGTGATTTATATTTCATCAGGTCAGAAACGCTGATCCTTTTACGCATCCGTCACCTCTTTTAATTAGATTTACGGCATATATCTACAGAATTGAATTATAAGGATAAATATTCATCATTGCAAGGCAAGAATTTATAAATAAATATTTCAAAAACAAATTATTGACAAAAAGAAAATCAATATTTAAATTTGCCGACTGAAATCTGATTAACTTATAATGAAGGAGTGAAATGAAAAATCTGTTAATAATTCTTGTTCTTGCGATTTTGACTGCCGTTATTGCGGAAGACTGCGCAAAATATAAAAAACAGATTGATTCTATGATGGTCGAATTTAATAGTGTTAAAAACAAAATGTGTGATCCGGGAATAGACAGAAACAGATACGACGATCTTAATTCGATATATACAGAGACGTGGCAGGAAATAGTGGAGGTTCAGAGAATACAGAAAAAGTGTCTGGAAAGCCAGAAAAAGACAGTCAAAGTAAAAGTTGAGCCGAACAGAGTGAATTCCGCCCTTCCTGAGTTGATGAAAGTTAAATGGTCATCTTCAAGAATCAAAGTAAAGGAAGCTCTTAGAAACAGAAAAGATCTTAAATATGTTGAAACTGAAGATGGAATACTCGAATATCATAACGGTACATATCTTGGATACAATGCAGAAAGGTGGCAATTCAGTTTCGCTGAAAAAAAATTATATGCCTGCCAGATAGTTCTGAAGAATGATCCTAAGTTAAGCGTTTTTAAGCTTTATGATAAAGTTAATGCGGATCTTGCAAAACTCTACGGAAAACCCGCATACGAAAAAAATAAATTTCCGTCCTCATACAAATCTGACAGTATAAAACTGACGGCTTTGAAGAACGGTTCTGTGCCTTTTTACTCAAAATGGCTTTTTAAGAATGATGATATGATCAGGATAGGTGTGAACGAAAACGGCAATGTGATGATAACTTATCTAGTAGAAAAATTGTACAAAAAAGCGAAATAAGTCTCCGTTCCCGTTCTCTATTTATTAAATATTTCAAATTTTCACTTGCGTTTAGCGACAGAAAATTTTACTTTTAGCCGATGAAAAAAACATTATTATCAATATTTGCATTCGTTCTGTATCTCCTGCTTAATTCATGCACTCAAAGCGAAAAGCAGAAAGTGACCGTTTCATTTGTGGAATTTTCTACAGATGTAAGTATCACTGTTTTCAACGTTCGCGAATCACAAGTTGAAAAAGTAAAAGAAATTCTTTACGAAGCGGAAAACATATTCAAATATTTTAATTCAGAAATGAATGTCTATGAACCCGGTTCCACACTTAGTAAATTCAACGACAACGCAAACGCTGTAAAAGAAGTTCCGAAGTCCTTACGTAAAATTTTCAGCGTTTCCGGAAACATTTATAAATACACTGACAGATCGTTCGACATAGCGATCCAGCCAGTTGTCGAATTATGGGGTTTTAATACTGTGGCGTCGACGCCTTCAAAACCGGACAGCTGCAAGATAAAAGAAGTATTGATTTTTTCGAATTTCGACAGGTACAGGTTTTTCAATGATTCCGTTCTTGTAACAGACAACAGGTGTAAAATCGGTCTCGGTGGAATAGCTAAAGGATATGCGGCAGATTCGACCGGGACATACCTGATCTCTAAAGGTCTAAATGATTTTATCGTAGCTGTCGGAGGCGATGTGCTTGTAGGATCTGAAACGCCCAAAACAGTCGGTATAAGGCATCCCAGAAAGAAAGGAGAGGTCATTGATACTCTGTATATCTCCGGTAAAGCAATTTCAACTTCAGGCGATTATGAAAAATATTTTGAAGAAGAGAACACAAGGTACTGCCATATAATAGATCCCTCTGACGGTTACGGAACTTCGGATATGATAAGCGCTTCCGTAATTTCTGAAAAATCCTATATGAGCGATGCTTTCGCTACGGCCGTATTTGTGATGGGAAGAGAAAAGGGCAGATATTTTATTGAAAAAAATAATCTGAGCGGAATCATCTATTATTTCAATGAAAACGGCGATATATTATCTGATGAGATCAATTTGGAAAAGTACAAAAGAAAAAATTCTATGAACGGAAATGAAGAATGAAAGAGGCTGATTATTTTGAAGTAAAAGCGGAAATAGTTTCTTACAAAAAGGAAACGTCAAAGATATATTCATGCATTGTAAGATCAGAACAGATATCTTCCGCAGCAAAACCCGGCCAGTTCATAAATATTCAGATATGTTCTGCATTAGAAAAAACACCGGTTCTAAGAAGACCTTTCGCAATATCTCATATTGATAAAGACTGTTTCGAATTCATATTCGACATAGTCGGCCGGGGTACAGAAATATTGAAAAAGGCTGTTAAGACTGAAAAAACTTTAAACATACTGGCTCCTTTAGGTAACGGATTCGACATTTCGTCAAACGTAAAAGAAAAACTTCTGATCGCCGGGGGGGTCGGAATAGCGCCTCTAAAAAGTCTGGTGCAGTATTTTTCAAATAAAGACTGCAATACTACACTTATATGGGGAAACAGAAGCAAAACCCATTTTTTTAATCTGGACTTTTTCATAGATCAGAATTTAAAGCTTTTTATTGCAACGGACGACGGATCTACAGGTTTCGAGGGAAATGTTCTCCAGCTTCTTAAATCGGAAATAAATAATAAAAATCTGAAGGATCTGAAGAAATATGATATATTCGTAGTCGGTCCCGACCCGATGATGAAGGCGGTTTCAGGATATGTTCAGGAGATGAACAGCAGATGCCAGGTGTCATTAGAAACGCCTATGGCATGCGGTATGGGTGTCTGCCAGGGATGCGCCGTGAAAAAGAAAAACGGTGACGGATATTATCTGGTGTGCAAAGACGGACCAGTATTTTATTCAGACACTATTTGTTTTAACTAACCGGATTATCAGTATGGAAGATAAAGCTGCGCAAAAAATAATATTAAGCGGAATTAAACCCACCGGGCAGCTTACCATAGGTAATCTGATAGGCGCGATGAATAATTTCGTAAAACTTCAGCACGATTATGATACTCTCTATATGGTGGCTGATCTGCATGCGCTTACGGTTCCTCAGGAACCGAAGGAACTCAGGCACAAGACCCTTTCGATAATAGCGCAGTATATAGCAGTCGGTCTTGATCCGGAAAAGAACGATCTTTTTATTCAGTCCCATGTAACAGGGCACACAGAGCTTTCGTGGATACTCGGGTGTTTGACGGGACTCGGCGATCTGAGCAGGATGACGCAGTTCAAAGATAAATCTTCCAAGCCGGGTGCGAATATAAACGCCGGTTTGTTTACTTATCCTGTGCTTATGGCATCCGATATACTTTTATACAACGCAGATTATGTTCCTGTAGGAGAGGATCAGAAACAGCATGTAGAACTGACAAGAGACATCGCAATGAAATTCAATTTCAGGTATTCTGATACATTCACTATCCCCGAACCGATAATCCCGAAAACAGGCGCGAGGATCATGGATCTCCAGAATCCTTTGAGTAAAATGGGAAAATCAGATTCCGGAGAATCCGGCAGGATCGCGCTTATAGACGATCCGGTAATGGTTTCAAAAAGGATCAGAAGCGCGGTAACCGATTCAGGTTCGGAGATCATCTATTCCGACAGCGATGAAAAGGCCGGGATCCGTAATCTATTAACTATATATACGAATTTAACTGATAAAAGCGTTCCCGAGATCGAAAAAATGTATGAAGGCAGAGGTTACGGGGATTTTAAAAAAGATCTGGCGGACATAGTAGTAGAAAAGTTAAGGCCGATCAAAGAGAAGCATGATGAATTGATGAATAATAAGGATTATCTGGAGTCAGTATTAAAGAACGGAGCATCGAACGCTCAGAAAAAAGCGTGGAAAGTCCTAAGCAAAGTATATAGAAAAGTAGGACTTGTACAGACAGGAAGATAAATTAACAGACCGGGAGCTCAAAATGAATGAGAATATATTCAGGGAATACGACATACGCGGAATAGTAGAATCGGATTTCACAGCAGACACCGTAATCAATATAGGAAAAGCGTTCTCCACTTACATTCAGAAAGAAGGATACAATAACTGCGTGATAGGTTACGACGCGAGACTTTCGGCGGATTTTCTTTTCTCTACATTTACAAATTCACTAAGAGACTGCGGAATAGATGTGATAAGCATAGGACAGTGTACCACTCCGATCCTTTATTTTGCTCAGGTGCATTTAAAAGCAGATTCAGCAGTGATGATTACAGGATCTCACAATCCTGCAGACATGAACGGTTTTAAAATGATAACAAAAGATTCTGCTCTCTACGGCGAAAAAATACAAATGCTTAAGAATATAATCCTGCAAAATCGATTCTCCTGCAGACCGGAAAATGAACCGGCGGGAACTTTAAAGCATGTTTCAGTCAAAGATGCTTATTTTGATTTTCTGAAGAAAAATATCAGTATGGGTTCAAGAAAACTCTGTATAATAGTTGACGGCGGAAACGGGACAGGAGGTCAGATAGCAGCAGAGATCTTCAGATACTTCGGACATCAGGTAACAGAACTCTACACCGAACCTGACGGAAGGTTCCCGAATCATCATCCCGATCCGACAGTCCCGAAATATATGGCCGACCTGATCTCTGAAGTTAAAAGATCAGATGCCGATCTGGGTATCGGATATGACGGAGATGCTGACAGAATCGGTATAGTTACGGAAAAAGGCGAAATGCTTTTCGGCGACCATTTAATGATGATCTTCGCGAAGGAAATCCTTTCAAGAAAACCCGGAGCTGTTATCGTAGGCGAAGTAAAATGTTCCCAGACTATGTATGACGGGATAGAGAAACTGGGCGGCAACGGCATAATGTGGAAAGCCGGACATTCTCTGATCAAAGCTAAAATGAAAGAAACCGGTGCTGAACTCGGCGGGGAAGTCAGCGGACACATATTCTTTAAAGACAGATTTTTTGGTCACGACGATGCTTTGTATGCGTCGCTGAGGCTTCTTGAAATACTTTCCCGTACAGACGGGACTGTTTCGGATCTGTTGACAGATATCCCGAAAATGATAATGACGCCTGAAATAAGGCTGGACAGCGATGATAATAAAAAATTCGAGATAGTCAGAAGAGTAACAGATCATTTTAAGAAAGAAGGATATAAAGTAGTTGATGTTGACGGCGTACGGGTAATATTCAGTGACGGTTTCGGACTGATTAGGGCATCGAATACACAACCGGCTCTGGTTCAGAGGTACGAAGCATCAACACAGAAAAGATTAGATGAGATCATGAAGCTTATGCAGTCTAAATTAAAGGAGATCGAGGAGGCAATTTAGCGGGATGTTCTTATGCCGGAAAAATATTTACTTTTTGACTGCTCTTCTTTTCAGCTTTCCTTTTTATTGCCAGCAGATAACTGAAAAGGATCATGAACAAATAATCTCTATGTGCTTCCATGCCAACAAACTTGTCCGCGAGAACAAATACGAGACCGCGCTTTATTTTTACGACAGCATCTTCGAATACATCGACTCGATAGAGTCAGAAAAGACCGAGATTTCTGCAGGCAGTCTTGATTCATTAAAGGGTATTGTTAATAACCACTATTCAAATTTTGAGAAACTGGTTACTGAACTCGACATTGAATTAAATTCTGAAGATAATATTTTCTGCTTTGAGAAAAAGGATTTTGATCTGACACTGGAAGATACATCTGATCTTGGTTTTAAATCATTTGAGGTGGTTATAAATAAGAAACAGGTTCAAAAGTGGCTGGATTTTTATACAGAAAAGTCAAGAACATCTACTCAGATCTATCTGGAAAGAGCCTTCGACTATATAGACGACATGAAGAAAATTTTTAAGCATTTCGGTCTGCCTGAAGAGCTATCCTTCATTCCCCTGGCCGAATCCGGATTTTCGCCGTTTGCTCATTCATTCCAAAAAGCTATAGGATTATGGCAGTTCATACCTTCGACCGGAAAATTCTTCGGACTGAATATAAACTGGTGGGAGGATGACAGAAAAAATGTGATAAAATCAACTATCGCGGCTGCAAAATACTACAGATATCTGTACAGTAAACTCGGCGACTGGAATCTTGCGATAGCCGGCTATAACTGCGGTCATGTGAAAATAGAAAAAAGTATTAAAAAGCATAAGACAAACAATTTCTGGAAAATGTACTCGCTGCCCAAGGAAACAAAAGAATATATTCCGAGAGTTAATGCACTTATCAGCATTGGACAAGACCCTACAAAATATGGTTTTTTTATCGATAAGGAAAAAACAAGACATGACACGGTTATGCTTGACAGCTGCGTAAATCTGAATGTTATAGCTCTATCTGCAGGTATTTCTTATGAAGATATAAAAAGGTTGAACCCCCATCTTAGGCAGTGGTGCATTCCTCCGTATTCAAAGAATTATTCAGTTGTAATTCCGGCTATGTCAAAGATCAGATTCAGAGAGAACATGTCTGGATTCAGCAGGGATGAAATTTATCCTGTTACTACGTATATTGTAAAAAAAGGAGATTCTGTTCAAAAAATTGCAGAAATGTTTAAAGTAGACGAATCTGCTGTTAATGATCTTAATAATGTTAGAAATAAAAAGCTCAACCAAGGTCAGAAGATAAAAGTGCTTGCTCCTCCTACCGACAAAGAATGGTTCAATGATTTCAATAAGAAATATATTACTTACAATGATGGTGAAGAATATTATAAAGGCGGAAAAAAAAAGATATCCTACAAAATAAAAAAAGGCGACACGCTTTCATCAATATCGAAAAAACATAAAGTGAATATTACTAAATTAAAAGCATGGAACAAACTCGGAAAAAAAGATACAATTGTCGCAGGTAAAAACCTGGTAATATACTTATAATAAATTTTAATTCTAAAAGGAGAAAAAAGTGGAGAAGAAAGAAGCTAAGAAACTGACCAAGTTCGAGATCATAAAAAAAGTTCATGAGATCACAGGGCTTTCTTACAAAGAGACCGGCAGCGTGATCAACAACATGATAGAAGTCATCAAAGACAGCCTGAAAGATGACTACGTTATCGAGCTGAGAGGGTTCGGAACTTTCAAAGTAGCCGAGAGGGCGGCCAGAATAGCCTACAAACCAAAAGGAAGGGAAAAGCTCGAGATCCCCGAAAAAAGAGTTCCTGTTTTCAGGGCTGTAAAAAGCTTGAAAGATAAAGTAAATAAAAATATAAAAAAATAACCAGAAGGAGGCAAAAATGCCAAGCGGTAAAAAAAGAAAAAGACACAAGATCAACACTCATAAAAGGAAAAAGAGACTGAGAAAAAACAGGCATAAAAAGAAATAATTTAAAGCGGGGAGACCCGCTTTTTTTATATAAGCTCGATATCGTTAAAAGAATTAACGATCGAATGTCCGAATAATCTTATATCATCTGAAGGCTCGATCATATCAGGTATCTGTATCACTCGTATTCCTGCATTGACAGCTGAGATTACTCCATTGTCAGAATCCTCGAAAGCTATGCAGTTCTCAGGATCGATTTTTAACATCTTTGATGCAAGAATGTATATTTCAGGGTCGGGTTTTGAATTTTTAACATCATCTCCAGTAACAATAATGCTGAAATAGCCGTAAAGGTCTGTTTTTGAAAGTTTTTTTAAAGCTGTCTTCCTTTCTGTTGATGTAGCGACACCGAGAGGAATATTTTTACCGGACAAAAATTCAAGCGATTTTCTGACTCCTTTTTTAACAGGTATCATATTATTTTCAATATGATCTTTGTACCTTTCTGCCCATTCTTCGTTCAATGCACTGAAATCCGAGCAGCCCTTAAAATTTTCAGCCAGAAGTTTATTTCCCTCTTGGGCTTTTCTTCCCAAACATAATTTATAAATGCTGAAGTCAGGATACAGCCCGAATTTTCCGCAGGCATTCTGAAAACATTCCCAGCAGATCCTTTCGGTATCAAGCAGAAGACCGTCCATATCAAAAATAAAACCGTGGTAGTCGTCTGTATTTATAGATAATTTATTCGTCATTTATCAGCCATTTAATTTGAACTTCAGAAAAATAAATCTTTATGTCCGGAAAATCTATTGAATTCTGCTTAAAAAAACACGAAAAAACTATTGTCAGTTTGATAATAAAATATTATTATTACCCCAAATTACACTCGAAAAAAGGAGGCAGAATGTTAGAGGATTATTTAAACGCTAAGGAATGGCAGAAGATCAAGAATTTTGCCGACAAACATGAAACCCCTTTCCTTGTAGTAGATCTGGAAAAGATAAAAAAGAAGTATTCGCTACTTCAGAAAAATTTTCCTTTTGCAAAACAGTATTACGCAGTAAAAGCGAATCCGGGAGACGAAGTAATATCATTACTGAAAGATCTTGGGTCAAATTTTGATATAGCTTCCATTTATGAATTGGATAAAGTTCTGGCTCTGGGAGTCGATCCTGCAAAAGTCAGTTACGGCAATACTATAAAAAAAGCTGATCACGTAAAATATGCATACAATAAGGGAATCAGACTTTTTGCGACCGACAGCGAGAGTGATCTAAGAAATATCGCCGTAGTCGCTCCCGGTTCACGGGTCTTTTTCAGGATACTGACAGAAAGTTCAGATACTGCGGACTGGCCTCTCAGCAGAAAATTCGGCTGCCATCCCGACATGATAATAGATCTGGTTATTCTTGCAAGTAAACTCGGTCTTGAACCGTATGGAATATCTTTTCACGTCGGATCTCAGCAGCACGATATCGGGGCATGGGACTCGGCAATATCCAAAGTAAAATATATATTCGACTGGCTTTCGGAACACGAGAATATAAATCTTAAGATGATAAATATGGGAGGCGGCTTCCCAGCAAATTACAGAGCAAAAACGAATAGTATCGACGTATATGCGCGTGAGATCACAAGATATCTGCACGAGGACTTCGGCGACACACTTCCTGAGATCATTCTTGAACCGGGAAGGTCGATGGTCGGTGAATCAGGAGTGCTCGTCAGCGAGGTCGTTCTGATATCGAGAAAAGCCAGAACCGCTCTCGTCAGATGGGTTTATACTGACGTCGGCAAATTCAGCGGTCTTATCGAAACTCTTGATGAATCAATTAAATATCCTGTTTACTGCGAGAAGAAAGGCGAGACCGAGGAAGTAATTCTTGCAGGACCTACCTGCGACAGCCAGGATATTATGTATGAGAATACTACTTATAAATTTCCTCTAAATCTGGCGATCGGCGACAGGCTGTACTGGCTGACAACAGGTGCTTACACTTCAAGTTACAGTGCGATCGAGTTCAACGGATTTCCTCCCCTCAAAACATATTTTATAAAATAGGGAAAAGGCGCAGAAATGCGCCTTTTTAGTATTATGAAGAAGATTAAGATAATAACATTGGGATGCGATAAAAATCTTGTTGACAGCGAAGTGCTTTCAGGCCAGCTTTCGGGACCATACGAAATTTCTCCGGATTTCACATCCGGTGAAGCACTGATCGTCAACACATGCGGATTTATCGGTGACGCAAAAAAACAATCTATTGAAGCTATTCTGGAAGCTTTTGAGCAGAAGAAAAAAGGTCATTTCAAAAAAGTTCTTCTTACCGGATGCCTGATCGAAAGATATTTTAAAGAGCTGAAAAAAGAATTCCCCGAAGCTGACGGTTTTTTCAGACTTGGAGAAATAAAAGATATGCTGAAAGCGTTGAGTGTGAGCAAACGTGTTTCAGAGAACAGATTTTGCGAAAGGATAGCGCTTGAGTCGGAACATACAGCTTATATTAAAATCTCTGACGGATGCAATCACAAATGTTCGTATTGCGCGATACCGGGTATAAGAGGCAATTACAAATCGAGATCGGTCGATTCGATACTTAAAGAGGCGGATTATCTATTAAGGGGAAATGTAAAGGAGATCATTTTGGTCGGACAGGAAATATCATCATACGGTACGGATAATTATAAAAAGAACATGATTTGCGATCTTCTGAAAGAATTATCATTGTTATGCGGAAATAACGCTTGGATAAGGCTATTATATACTCATCCGCCGCTTGTTACCCGGCAATTCATTGAAGAAATAGCTGAGCATGACAATATATGCAATTATATTGATTTCCCGATCCAGCATACCGAGACTGATATTTTAAAGGCGATGAAGAGAGGAGACACTACAGAAAAGATCTTTGCGAAAGTGAAAATGATGCGTGAAATAATTCCTGATATAACCATAAGGACTTCGATAATCACAGGATTTCCTGGGGAGACGGTTAAGATTTATAATTCTATGAAAAGAAATCTGGGAATGATAAGATTTAATAGGCTCGGAGTATTTTCGTATTCCAGAGAAGAGGATACTCCTGCAGATACAATGCCTGACCATATTTCAAAAAAGACAGCTGTACGGAGAGCATCTGAAATAATGGAAATGCAGCGAGAAATATCTTGTGAGAACAATTTAAAATTTGTAGGTAAAACCTTTAAAGTGTTAGTAGACAGAACTGAAGAAGGGATTTCTTACGGAAGGAGCTATATGGATGCCCCTGATGTTGATAATGAAATATTAATTCGTGATACGCTTGAAACCGGCAGGTTCTACGATGTAATGATCACAGAAGCCGATGCATATGACCTTTACGGGCCGAATTTTACCGATGTAACCTGACCGTTAAGAACTCTTATCAGAACTCTGTCTCCTTTATAAAAAATGTCTTTGGAAATGTAATCGTATGTTTCACCGGGGTCTGTCCGTAGCGTCAGTTTAAATCCTTCCCATGTAATGATCTCCTGGCTGATATTTTTATCAACGATTTTCGATCCTTCATCAAATTCACCCACCAGACAGGCATTCTGACTTACTACAGTAGCTATTAATGTTCTTGCGGTATCGTCCCTGACAACATATTTTTCGCCGCATGAAAAGAATAAATTAATAATTGTGATCAAACATAAAAATCTGAAAGTTTTTTTCATAATTAAAGTCCTTTTCATTTTTGTTTTTGTATAAAAAAAATTCATGTCGGGATGGCGAGATTTGAACTCGCGACCCTTTGCCCCCCAGACAAATACGCTAACCGGGCTGCGCTACATCCCGAACAATGAAATTCAGAATCATGTTTATTTCAAACTTTGTCGGGGTGAGAAGATTCGAACTTCCGACTTTTACGTCCCGAACGTAACGCGCTAACCGGACTGCGCTACACCCCGAATGAAACGGCTTGTAATTTAAGTGTTTTTTATCAGTTATTCAAGAAAAAAAACCGTTATTTAGCCGTTCATTTGTTTTGCTATTAGAGACAAGAGTTTTTATATTTAACCACTATATAATAACAGGGATAAAAATGTTCGTAGATTATGTTAATATAACCGTAAGATCCGGAAACGGCGGTAAGGGTAAAGTAGCGTTTATGAGAGCGAAGTTCATACCTCAAGGTGCTCCGAATGGGGGAGACGGAGGAAAAGGCGGAGACATTATTTTTGTCGGCGATGAAAATATGAATACTCTTTTAGATTTTACACTGAACCGGAAATTTACTGCCGAGCACGGTAAAGACGGCGGAATGAACGATATGACAGGCAGGAACGGAAAGTCAGTTGTAATTAAAGTTCCTTTGGGAACTGTTATTTCTGATAAAGATACCGGTGAAGTGTATCTGGATGTATCCGAGCCTGGCAGAGAATACAAGTTTCTCGAAGGCGGTAAAGGCGGATGGGGTAACACGCACTTTAAAACAGCTACAAGGCAAGCGCCGAAATATGCCCAGCCGGGTATAGAGGGAGTTGAAAAGAGCCTTAACCTTGAACTGAAAGTTATCGCTGATGTAGGTCTTGTGGGTTATCCCAATGCCGGTAAATCAACCCTACTTTCAGTGCTTTCTAACGCCAGGCCAAAGATAGCTGATTATCCTTTTACGACCCTATTCCCTAACCTGGGTATTGTTAAATACGGAAATTACAAGAGTTTTGTTATGGCTGATATTCCGGGTCTTATTAAGGGTGCCAGCGAAGGTAAAGGCCTCGGATTAAGGTTTTTGCGCCACGTTGAAAGGACGAAGGTACTTATTTATCTTATTAATGCTGATTCAGAAGATTATAAGAAGGATTTTAAGATCCTCCAGAATGAATTATTTAGCTATAGTGAAGTCATGAAGGAAAAACCTTTTATTAAAGTGTTGTCAAAAAAGGATCTTCTTGAAAAAAAATACAGGGGCAAGTTCTTCGATCATGAGATTTCTTCATTTACGCAGGAAGGCCTTGAGGATCTTAAACTTTTGATCGCCGAGAAACTAAAGGAATTAGAAAAACCTCTTCAAGTCTGGGACAAATAAATTTATTATCACTCGCATATCAACATAGATATATAGCTCGTTCAGACGAAAATGCCAGGATTCACTCCATTTTTCAATACATATGACTAGAATTATAGCCTATGCCGATTATACAGCGAGACATAATTCATGAAGGATCGATATCCGTTACGTATTTGAACCAGCCGGTACGTGTTAATCAAAAAAAAGCAATTGAACGGATGGCTGCAGGATGAGATCTTGAATGAACTTATGTCTCGCATCTACGATTACCGCAAAAATTTCTTAAGTATAATGTGAAAAAAAAATCATAAAAAAAAGATGAGTGTCATTAGATGAACGTCATCTTTTATTATATTTCATCATAATTTAACGGAGAAGAACGTGCATGAAAAATTAAAAGAATATTTCAGACTTGAACAGGTAAAACTGCTTACAGACGCTTCGATCATAAGAATGCTCGGAAAATACGACACAGCGGAAGAGTGCAGAGAATTAAGCGATGATGAGTTATGCATTTTCGGAGTGTCAAAAAGTGCGATAAGGAATTTAAGACAGGGCAGTTTCAGCGATGATAAATACAATTCACAAATTGAACTGCTGCAGGCATTTAACAGATCCGTATGTATAGTTACGATATTTGACGAAGATTATCCTGCGAATTTAAAGAATATTTATGATCCTCCTCCATTTCTCTATTATGAAGGAACTTTGTCATCTCGGGATAACATATCGGTCGCAATCGTAGGTTCAAGATCGCTATCAAGATCCGGAATATATACAGTAAACAGGCTCTCGAGAGAACTCGCCCTAGCAGGTTTTGTTATCGTCAGCGGACTTGCGATGGGCGCCGATACCGTAGCTCATATAGGAGCACTGGAAATAGGAAAAAGAACTGTCTCCGTTCTGGGATCAGGTATAGATAAAGAAGTCAACGCTAGCAGCAGGAAGACTAGAAAAAGAATAGTAGAAGAAGGCGGAGCTGTTTTTTCACAGTTCCCGATTGGAACAGAAGCTACGAATTATACTTTTCCGGCAAGGAACAGGATAATCAGCGGAATGAGTTTAGGAGTAGTGATCGGCGAAGCTAAGAAAGATTCAGGATCGCTGATTACTGCAAATTTCGCGCTTGAGCAGGGAAAGGAAGTATTCGCCATACCGAACGAAATTTTCAATCTGAAATATGAAGGAGGGAACAATCTTATAAAAACGGGACAGGCGAAGCTGATAATGAACGTGGAGGATATTATCGAAGAATTTCCAGACAGGATAAGGAACAGGCTAACTTCTCAATGCAGTTGTTCCTGTGAAGATAAAACATCGCTCAGAACATTCACGGATGAAACCGAGGAAAGGATATACAACATGCTTATTGAAAAAAAGATGAATGTAGACGAATTAAGTGATCTGACAGGCCTGGATACCGGCATTCTTATGGGAAAATTATTCATGCTCGAAATGAATAAACTTATATTGAGAGAGCCGAACAATTATTTTTCGATAGCGAGAAAATAGTTGGAACTTATATCACTTGATTTTAACAGGTTTTATATATAACTTATTTATGAAAAAAATAAACTGGGGGGTATATGAAAAAAATCCTGATAGTAATGCTCATTATGTCCGGATCGGCTTTTTTCAGCTTAAAAGCAGGCGTCGATGATGTGCTGTCATTCGTTTCAAAAAAGAATGTCGAAGGGTATTTGAAACCTTTTATAACATCATTAGGCGTCGGTCTGAATTCCGGAATGTATCACAGCGCAGCTGTTCCTGATGAATTTTCCTACGGATTAAAACTTAACGGCATGTTCGTACTCATGCCTGAAGACCAGAAAACTTTCAAACCTTACACTCCTGAAGGTTATACATCTGAATCAACAGCCACTGTTTACGGCGGAGATCCCGGTTATATTTACGGGGAACAGGGATACATCTCATATCCGGGCGGATTCAGTGTCGATCAGCTTTCTCTCGGATTCCCGCAGATCATGCTTGGATGGCAAGGGACCGAACTTACAGCTAAATTCGTGCCTGTTCTAAAAATCGGCGAGAGTGAGGAGGAGTTCTATTTCTACACTTTCGCATTAAAGCACGAGATAACCAGATATTTCGATAAAATTCCTTTTGACGGAGCCCTTCAGGTCGGTTACGGTAAGATCAAATTCTCCGATCAGCTTGATTTTAACAATCTGGCGGTAAATCTTATAGCAAGTAAGGATTTTGGAATATCCACTTTGTACGGCGGTTTAAGTTATCAGAAAACTAATGTTGAAGCATCTTACAATATAACAGGCGATCCCGATAACGCTGATCCTGATCTTAGAGAAGCTAAGGAAGTAAATCTGACGATCGAAGGAGAAAACGGATTCGGCGTCACGGCAGGAGCCGCTTTGAGATTAAGTATTTTTGTGCTTAACGCCGATTACACTTATAACTCTCAATCTGTTCTATCGGCCGGTTTGAATTTTGAATTTTAATAAAACTAAAGGTGAAAAAATGAAAAAGATAAAATTTCTATTCGTACTGACAGCTCTTCTGACCGTTGTTATCACTGCAGGCTGCGATTCGTTCCAGGATTTTTCTGTAAACATCCCTTTCGCAATAGAGTTCGTGGACTCAACTTACATTACTCAGACTTTCGACAGCGAAGTATATGATCTCGGCGCTAACTCTCAGTATAACGATTATAAAGAAAAGATAAAGGATTTTGAATTCTTGGAAGCAAGGTATTTTATAAAGGCAACTGTGCCTGATACTCTCGTAGGAACTCTAAAATTCACGGTAAGAAAGAATGACAATGCGGGTGACATACTTTTCTACAAAGAATTCCCGGGTGTAACGGTTTATAACGGTAAAACTGATATTTTTGTTCTTACCCAGGATCAGATAAAGATGTTCAACGATTATCTATATGCAATGTATGCTTTATCAGGAACAACTAAATTCTACGGCGAAGCGGCTGTAACTGATCTTACAAACGACGGAAATCTGAAAAAAACGACTGTCGAACTCCATCTGCTTCTTAAAGCAGAAGGCGAATTATAGGCTTTTGGAGGAAGAACTGAAAAAAGCGGTCGTTCTTTTATCCGGAGGCCTAGATTCTACAACGTGCCTGGCTTTTGCTGTTAGTAAAGGCTATGAAGTGCATGCCCTTTCATTTGATTACGGGCAGAAACATTCATGTGAGCTTAAGTACGCTAAATATAACGCAAAAAAATATAAGGCTTTCGAACATAAAGTAGCTAAACTTGACAGAAAGTTTTTTTCGGGATCATCACTTACGGATAAAAATATTCAGGTAAGGAAAGACAGCTACTCTGAAAGTGAGATACCGAATTCTTATGTTCCTGCCAGAAATACAGTTTTTCTCAGCTACGGTCTAGCCTACGCCGAAACTATAGGTGCAGAACATATTTTTATTGGTGTGAACAGCATTGATTATTCCGGATATCCTGATTGCAGGCCTGAATTTATTTCTGCTTATCAGAAGATGGCTAATCTTGCGATTAAGAACGCTGTAGTGAAAAAGATCAGGATAAAAATTGAAACTCCGCTGATGAGATTGAAGAAATCCGAGATCATAATAATCGGAAAAAAGCTCGGAGTTGATTATTCAAAGACGATTTCGTGCTATGATCCAATTGACGGAAAAGCCTGCGGCCACTGCGACAGCTGCATTCTAAGACGAAGAGGATTTGAGGAATCCGGATATGATGATGAGACAGTATATAAGAAAGAAATGAGATAGATGAAAAGATCAGCAGTTTTTTTACTGATTATATTATTTGTTATATCCGCTGCTGCGGAAAATAAATATTCAAGAAAAACGAATTTTACTAAACCGTTCAGTTCAAAATTTAAAGACTATAAGGCTGTTATGCTCGTCGATCTGACTAACGGCCAGATTCTTTTTGAAAAAAACGCTTACGATAAGCTTGAAATCGCTTCATTGACAAAAATGATGTCGATCCTGCTTGTTGTCGAAGCGATCCGTGATAAAAAGTTCACCCTAAAGGATATAGTTACAGCTTCAAAAGCCGCATCGAAAATGGGCGGCACGCAGATATTTCTTAGTCATAATGAAAAAATGTCTGTGGAAGATCTTTTAAAATCAGCGATCATTAAATCGGCTAATGATGCTATGTTCGCTCTAGCCGAGAAAGTATGCGGTTACGGTAAGGTGGATGTTTTCGTTGACAGGATGAATCAGAAAGCTAAAGAATTAAAAATGACTAAATCCGAGTTTAACTACCCTCACGGACTTCCGCCTTCCAGGAAAGACAGAAAAAAGGGAATTAAGGGTAATATGTCTTCCTGCTATGATCTTGTTGTTCTTACTGAAGAACTCATCAAATATCCTGTAGTTTTAAAGTACAGTTCAACATGGAAGGACTCTATCAGGTCAGGTAAGAATATGTTCGAACTTAGAAATACAAGTAAGCTTATCAGAGATTACAAATATTTTGACGGATTAAAAACCGGTTTTTACTGGAAAGCGGGATTTTGTATCGTTGCGACCGCGAAAAAAGATAATACGAGACTTGTAGCTGTAGTTCTTGGTTCAAAGTCACCGCGCGGAGGCCGTAATAAGTTCATCAATTCTCTTGTTACATGGGGTTTTGACGAGGTTTCAAAGCAGAATACTATTCAGGTTAAGAAATAATATCACTTGCCATATCATTTTTCGGATAACAGCATTGATGGTGCTGCTCGTGACTTGCCGCTAAGTTCTACTCCCCTGAAAAAGCCCCGATTTTTTCATATGATCATGTACTTTCAATTTAAACTCTTCGGCATTAACCCCCCATTTAGGCGCGATAAGCTGATCAGCATGAGCACGAGAAAGGTTCCGGTGTATCACGATAGAAGGATCAAGATACGAAACCGCATTTACGAAAAGCTCGATATACTTATCCATAGATAAAGGCTTATACCCTCCGTTCAGATATGTTTTCTCGAGTTCAGTACCCTTTATAACCTGAAGATGATGTATCTTTATATAATCGGGTCTAATCCTGCCTATTTCTCTGAACGTATCATAGATCATTTCATCATCCTCGCCGGGCAGTCCAATAATAAGATGGACCCCGATCAGAAAATCAGTCCTGGACCGAATCATCTTAAAAGAATTTAGGAAACAGGTATAGTCATGACCTCGGCGGATCGATTTTAACGTCTCATCATGAACTGACTGCAGACCAAGCTCAAGCCAGACTTCTTTTTCGGCAGACACTTCTTTAAGCATATCAAGAAGTTGAGGATATATGCTGTCCGGTCTTGTGGAGAGAGCAAGGATTTTAATTTCCGGATAGCTTAGCGCAGTCAGAAATTCACTGCGGAGGAATTCAATGCCGCCGAAAGTGGAAGTATTGTCCTGAAAATAAGCTATAAATGAGTCAGTAGGATATTTACGCTTCACATAAGGAAGCCCTTGATCCATCTGCTCCTTTACCGTGATCGCGCCTTTGATCGTCTGAGGAATAAAAGAATCCTTATTGCAGAAAATACAGGGCGGCTCGTTCGGACATGGAATATGGGTCGTCAGTCCTATCTTGCCCAGTTTTTTGCCGTATCGGGATTTCATAAATGGCAGAATTTCAGAATAAAAGTATTTTTCAGTTTCTTTCATAAATGAAATTTAATAATTATTTCATATATTTCAAATCAAAAACGACCGGACAGTTTGATCCCGGTAATCTCACAGTTAAAGTCTAAATAATTTTCTTGATAATTTCCATATAAAATCATAATATTAATAGTTTAAGTAATATTAGGCGGCAACAAATGTTTTATAAACCGGATTACGAAGGCGGCAGCATAGTAAATCTAATGAGTTCGATAACCAAAGGTTTCGGCATAAAACCAGATTACAGCGAACTTATTCTGCTTCCGGCTGAAGAACTTAAAAAATATAATAATATAATAAACATCGTGATCGACGGGCTCGGATATAATTATCTTATGAAGAAAAGAAAGAATTTCCTGAAAGATAATACTGTCGGAAAGATAACTTCGGTATTCCCCTCCACGACATCGGCTTGTATTACGAGTTTTGCGACCGGAATTGCTCCAAAAGAACACGGCGTAACAGGATGGTTCGTTAGGATTAAACAAGGAAAACATGACATTCCTTCAACAATACTTCTGTTTAATGACAGGCGAAACGAAGAAACGCTTATCAACAGAGGGATAAAGCCGGAAGACATATTTATAGACTACAGACTCTCAAAACAAATAAAGGATCTAAAAGTCATTATACCCGATTCGATAAAGGATTCAGTATATACAAGCTATCTGCTGGCAGACTCAAAAAAGATCGGATACAAAGGTCTTGAAGATTTTTATAAAAAGACAGCAGAGGCAGTTAAGTCAAATAAGGGAAAGAAAAACTATATTTACGCATATCTGCCGGATTTTGATGCCGTGCTTCATAAAACAGGAACGGGATCGAAAGATCTTTCAAAACTCTTCAACGCTATCTCTAAGCAGACTGAGAAATTCGTGCGGGAAATTAAGGGAACGAATTCTATAGTAATAATAACAGCGGATCACGGGCTGATAGACGGCGACATTAATAAGAGATTGAACATGAACGATATTCCCGAGATAAACAGAATGCTTGAATTCCCGCTTTGCGGAGAACCGAGAGCGGCTTACTGTTATGTAAAAAAGAAATATAAAAAAGAGTTCAGGAAAATTGTTGAAGATAAGATAGGTTACGCTGTGAGGGTTTTTACAAGGAGTCAGCTAATAAAAGGGAATTACTACGGACTTTTCGAGCCGAATTCAGATCTGGAAAACCGTACCGGGGATTTCGTCCTTATATGTAAAGATAATTATGTGATCAAGGACTTTCTGTCAAATGAAAAAGTAAAATACCACGCTGCGGACCACGGTGGCCTGAGTTCTGACGAGATATTCGTTCCGCTGATAGTATGCAAAGCATAAATTTACGGAGATAATTATGAAGATGATCTATATCCCGATGATAAAAAATGCGCTGAAAGAAGATCTTGGAAAAAACGGCGACATTACTACAGATTCAATAATTTCTGAAAAGCAAAAAGGGAAAGCTGTTCTGAAAGCAAAATCAGAGGGAATATTGTGCGGTCTCGCCGTATTTGAAGACACTTTCTTTTATGTGGACAAAGACATTAAGATCGAGACTTTTTTCAAAGACGGCGACAGGCTTGAAAAAGGAGATATAATAGCAGTTATAAAGGGCAAACTCAATTCAATTCTAAAAGCGGAAAGAACGGCTTTGAATTTTATTCAGAGAATGTCAGGCATTTCGACTTCCGCCTATCAGTTCGTCAGGGCCGTCGAAGGAACAAAAACAAAAATACTCGATACCAGAAAAACACTTCCGGGTTTCAGGGTTCTGGATAAATATGCTGTAAAAACAGGCGGTGCTGAAAATCACAGGATGGGTTTGTTCGATATGTTTCTGATCAAAGATAATCACATCGCGGCAGCGGGCAGCGTTACGAAAGCTGTCGAAAGGGCTTTAAAATATAAGAAAGAAAATAAATTAAAAGCCATAATCGAGGTCGAGATTAAGAACTTAGCAGAATTTAAGGAAGTCCTTGGTCTTGATGTCGACTGGGTCATGCTTGATAATATGAAAGCTGAAGAAATAAAAAAGTGCGTTATGCTCAATAAAGGCAGAAAGAAACTTGAAGTTTCGGGTAACGTTACGTTAGATACAGTGAGAAAACTCGCACTGACAGGTGTCGATTATATATCTTCAGGTTCACTTACGCACAGCGTCAAGGCTCTCGATCTGAGCCTATTAGTCGAATAGGGGAGAAGTTTTGAAAAATTTAAGCCGGATATATTTGATCGTCTTCTTTATTCTGACATCCTGTGCCACTGACTACAAAAGGGGGCCGGATGGCGGACTTAATGATAAAATCAGTCCTGCGATAGAATCAGCCAGCATTCAGAACGGGTCTTTAAATATGGATAGGAATTCATCTGTTGAAATTGAATTCTCGGAATTCATAGATATAAATTCCGCTAAGAACGCTGTATCGATTTCTCCGAGATCCGCATCAAAAAAAGCAAAATTATACTGGTATGACAAAAGCTGCGTTATAAAATTCAACGGACTGGATACGGATCAAACTGTCGTGATCTCAGTAAATCCGTCTTTAAAAGACACTCAGGGAAATCCGATGTCGGATCCTTTCGCGCTGTCGTTCTCTACTGGCTCGAACATAGACAGAAATTATATTTCGGGTAAAATCAGCGGCGCAATAAATCTCGACTGGATCGATCAGTTGAGCAGCACCAGAGTCAGGATCAATCTCTACACCTCGGATGCAGATTCGACAGATCTTTCAAAAATGGAGCCTGAATACAGTACCGGAATAAGTAAAGAGGGTAATTTCGGATTCAATAATGTGAGTTCGGGAAATTACAGGCTGATAGCTTTTAACGATGTGAATAACGACTCTAAACCGCAGCACGGAACTGAACTGACTGGCATTACTACAGATATCACTTCTTTATCGGGCAGAGACAGCATAAATGTTCAACTGACTCTCGGAAATTATGATAATGTTCTTCCGTACATTAAAAACACGTCGGCCGTAAGTAAAGACGTATTGAAGATCGAGTTTTCTGAAGAACTGAAAACCGGCATAAACTATATCGACAGCTGTTATGTAAACAGCAAAGAAGTGACATTTAGAGAATTTATCTCGCCTGAAATGAATAATGTTTATCTTCTGATCCCGGATATGGTAAAAGACGATGAGATAAGACTTATTACTGCATCGGTAAAGGATAAATCAGGCAATTACATAAACAGGTCACTTATGACTAAAAAATATTTAGTGACCGACTCAGTTAAGAGCCGCTCTTTCAGTCTGACCGGAAGGCTGCCTGATAAGATCGCATCTGACAAAACCCTTGTTATTTCATCCAGCAGTTTTATGAACGATTTTTTAAAATTCCAGATCAGGGACAAAGACAGCATAGTTTATGCGATCGATAAAGGAATTGAGAACATTCCCTACACTGTTAAGATCGATCTTGCAGAGAACGGAATAAAACCGGGCAGTTATGATCTTTTAATTTCAGGATCTGATTCACTATTTATTTCATCAAAGCTGAAAATTGAAGAGGCTGAAGGTTCCGGATCAGTATCGGGAACTATAAAGGGGAATGAATCGGAGAAATATATTCTGATATGCAAAAATTTCAAAGGCGGTTCCGAAAAATTCGGTATTAAATCAAAAAATTATAAGATCGGGTTACTGCCGGGTAAGTATAAAATTGCATTATTCGCTGATGATAACGGGGATGATGTTTTTTCTGTTGATTTGAAGAATTATCGAACAGAGAAAGCAGTGTTCCTGGCTGACACAGTTTTTGTCAGAAAGAACTGGGAAACCACAGATGTCAATTTTGATTTTAAATGAATTTAAAAAAAGGAGTCAACTATTAATAAAATGAATTTTTAGAACCGCCCAAAACCCGTTCATTGACATAGTCAAGACAGTCCAAAAAAATCACGCTATTTCAAAGAGCATAAGACATTGATATTATGGCTAAGCATTCGCAG
>JAKQBN010000075.1 GCA_029559475.1 bacterium | reverse complement strand
TTTTAAATCGATCGACGAAGATATACTGCCGGTCGAAAACGAGAGTAAGGACTGGAAGAGGCTGGAAAAGGGTATGAAAGCGATGTGCCAGGCGATAAAAGAGCCGATAGGATCAAAAGGTCCGAGGATAACTTCCAATATAGCCATTCCCGGCAGATATATAGTCCTGATCCCGAACGACAGCGGAGTGAAGATATCAAAAAAAATAACGAATCATTCAGAGCGCAGAAGGCTCAATAAGATCGTTAAGAACCTTATACCGGACAATTTCGGAGTAATTGTCAGAACTGCCGCGGAGAACAAAGAATCTTCATCATTCTCGAACGATATCATAGCCACTTATAATATATGGAAAAAGATAATAAAAGATTATAAAAAGACCGACAAGCCTAAACTTTTGTACAAGGATTACGACCTCGCGGCCAGCATAGTAAGGGACATTTTCAATGATGAGGTTTCCAGGATGGTCGTCGATTCGAAAGAGCTTTACGAAGAGATAAAGGAATACGTAAAAAATAACGCTCCGGAGCTCGAAAGCAGCATTTTTCTCCACGAGGACGGCGAACCGATCTTCGACAAATACTATCACATTAACAGGGATTATTACATCAGCTTGTCGAGAGAGGTATTTTTAAAGACCGGAGGATCGATAGTAATAGACCATACCGAAGCTCTTGTGGCGATAGATGTGAACAGCAAAAGGTTCATCAGAAATAAATCGCAGGAAGAGAATATAGTCAGTCTCAATCTTACTGCGGCAAAAGAAATAGCTCGGCAGTTGAGGTTAAGAGACCTTGGCGGCCTGATCGTTATTGATTTCGTCGATATGGCCGATCCGGAGAACAGAACGAAAGTTCTTAATGAATTCCAGGCTCATTTAAAGGCCGACAAGGCGAAAATAAGCATCGAGCAGATAAGCAAATTCGGGCTCGTAGAAATGACAAGACAGAGATTGAAGCCTTCGATCACGCAGACCATATATGAAGAATGCCCGACCTGCGGAGGGAAAGGGATCGTAAAATCCAAAGAGTCCATAGCTGTTCAGCTCGACAGATGGCTGAAGAACTACAGGTTCAACACGAAAAATCCCGTTGTTGACATTTCGATGAACGAAGAACTGTATAATTTTCTTACAGTCAAAGAGAACAGGCTTCTGCTCGAGATGCTTATAAAAAACTGGGTAAAGATCAACTTCAAGGTTAATAATCTGCTTCCTCTCAACGACTTCAGATGTTATCTGCCCGGCACGGAAACGGAAGTGACAAAAGAATATATGAATTAACATATTTAGTAAAAAAAATATTGCATCATGAATTATAATAATTTAATTTACAAGTTATGACCGCAGATAAAAAAAGGATCGCCATAATTACGGGAGCTTCATCCGGATTCGGAAGGCTGTTTGCCGCAGAACTCGAGAAAAATCTTGACCTCGAAGAGATCTGGCTTGTCGCGAGAAGGGAAGACAGGCTTTTAGAAACAGCATCCAATCTGGAAAGAGTTAAAGGAGTGATAATCGCGGCCGATCTTTCCACTCCCGAAGGAATTGAGAAAGTAGTCTCCATGGCCGTTAAGGAAAATCCGGTGATCAAAGTTCTTATCAACAATGCAGGATTCGGAAAGTCAGAAGAGTTTATAAAAGGTGATGCAGACTATTATTCAAAAATGATAGATGTGAACGTTAAAGCGCCGGTCATACTGACCAAAAAACTTCTCGGTTATATGGGCGAAGGTTCAAGGATATTAAATATAGCATCTTCCGCGGCTTTCGCGCCGTTGCCTTATTTTACCGTTTATGCGGCCACAAAATGCTTTCTTTTAAATTTTTCATACGCACTTAATCACGAAATGAGATCAAAAGATATTTATGTAACTGCCGTCTGCCCCGGGCCGGCTCAGACCGAATTCTTTACGACAAGAAGCAGAAATGTGAACGGACTTAAACTGGCTGATCCTCAAAAGATCGTCGAAAAAGCCCTTAGAGACATGAAGAACAAAAAAGATATTTCGGTTTACGGATTCCAGATGAATGTCGCACGTTATATTTCAAAGATCCTACCAAGGAGAGTCCTTACAGATTTTGCCGGCCGGATAAAAATGCCGAAATAATTTTTAGTTATAAAATTCACGCATTAGGCATAAATAAGCACGGTTTAAATATAAAAAATAATTAAAATTACTATTGACAAGAGCTTTAATTTATAGTAAAATTCCTTTAGAGTTTAAAAAATGTGAATTAATTGTGAATTAAACATAAAATGAAAACTCAGAAAGCCTTGATTAATAAAAAAAGAAGTTAAAAAAACAAAGGGAGGAAAAATTGAAAAAATTATTGATCGTTGCGATGATGCTTTTGACTGCTGCTGCATTCTCTCAATTACAGATCACAAAAAACAAAGTGATGGGTGAAGCAGCTTTTAATTACATCATGTCTACGGTAACAGTTGCCGGTGAAGATTATGACTATGCTCAGATGGGTTTTAAAGTACCCGGTGTAGATTATCAGCTGGAAGCAAAACCGAACGAAATGTTCAAACTGTACCTTTATGCAGGTTTGGCTTACGATATGTCTAAATACACTGTCGACGGTGATGCTCCTGCAAACGGAGACTGCTATGCTTCAGACCTGAGCTTCTATTTGAATCCGATGGTTAAAGGCTATTTCCAAAACAACCTGTTCGCTAAATTAGCATTACCTTACAACTACAACAGCGTTACAGATCAGAACGAAGATGCTGATGCCATAGCTATTACAAATATGGATATGATCCTGAGCGGCGGATTCGACAACAGAGAGATCGAGATGCACGCTTTAACACCATGGGATAAATTCGAGAAAGGAATGGCTTTCTACGGTTTCTACGACATGGGTATGATGGCAACTTATGACGGTGATGATGCAGATGAACTGGCTTCTTATTTCGGAGTTGCAGGTTACTATGCTCACATGATGGATAACATGATGGTCAAACCTTACCTTGTATTCAAAATGGGTATGAATGACAAAATAGACGAGAACAAATATTTTAACATCGGCCTTGATTTCGCAAAAGATTTTAACGAGCAGATGAACGTCGAAGCAAATCTTGATTTCGGCATGTGCATGCTTCCTGATGAAGACGCTGCAGGCGAAGATACTTACAACACTCTGAGCGTTGACGCAAGAATGAACTACTATGTAATGCCAGAACTGGATGTTTATGCAGGACTCGGCACTCTGATGGATCTTACTACAGAAGATGCAAATCCGTACTACGGAATCGAGATCGGCGCAATTTATACGATGAATCTATTGAAAAAATAGTTTTTTGTCAGTCTTACAACTTAGAAAAACCCCGAGCCTTCGGGGTTTTTTTATTTTATTCCTTTTTAAAATTCGCCGCAGTATCGCTCAATTTTCTCTCTTCATCATTCGATAGATCAAGAGTAATGCCGTGCGGTAACGGTTTCGCGTTCTCATCCACATTAACAAATGTAACATAACCATTTGCGATGAGATTATTAAAATCGTTTATCAGAAAGAAATCGACATACACTACAATGCTGGATCTGCCTGTATAAACTACTCTGCTCCGCAGGCATACAGTGCTTCCGGGATAAACGGGGCGCATAAAACTCAGGCTGTGGATCTTGCGGCACAGGATATTTTTAGGTTT
>JAKQBN010000073.1 GCA_029559475.1 bacterium | reverse complement strand
ATGGAAGAAGACAGGATCCGTACTATACAGAAAATGGAAGCTCTCGGCACATTATCAGGCGGTATAGCTCATGATATAAACAACATTCTTTTCCCGATTATCGGATTTACTCAGCTTGCTCTTCTTGAGAAAGATGATCCCGTAAAACTTTCCGAATATCTGAATGAAGTACTAACAGCGTCAAACAGAGCTAAACAGCTTGTGTCTCAGATCCTTACTTTCTGCAGGAAAAGTGAATCCGATAAAGAACCGCACAAAATACAGAATATTGTTAAAGAAGCTGCTAAACTGATCTCGATTTCGCTTCCGTCAAATGTTGAACTTCAGACTGTAATAGATGATGATTGCGAAGCTATTCTATGCGATCCTGTTCAGATATATCAGGTCGTGATAAATCTTTGCACGAATGCGTATCAGGCTATGAAAGAAAAAGGCGGAATCCTGAAAGTCTGCCTTGTAAGAAAAGGTTCTCCGGAAATTAAGATCCTGGTTGATGAGCAGCTTAAATTTGATCGATTTGTTTGCCTAATTGTATCCGATACCGGATGCGGGATGAACAAGGGTACTCTTGACCGCATTTTCGAACCGTATTATACAACAAAACCTAAAGGGGAAGGTACCGGTCTGGGCCTGTCGGTCGTATCGGGCATAGTTAAAGACCATAACGGTGATATTTACGTTAGAACTTATATGGGAGAAGGAACTTATTTCAGGATCCTGTTACCTATAACAGAAATGGATCAGCCAGTAAAACATGAACCGGTACTTGTAAAACCAGTAAAAACGCATCTTAATATTCTCGTCGTTGATGACGAGCATCAGATAACTTCAATGCTCTCGCATATGCTGTCTGAACTCGGATACGATTCAGAAACCTGCAATGATCCCAATACTGCATACGAGATTTTCAGATCCGATCCTTCGAAGTTTCATCTTGTCATTACTGATCAGACTATGCCGGGTATGTTCGGTACAGATCTGACAAAGAAAATTCTATCAATACGCCCTGATATACCTGTAATTCTAAACACCGGATACAGCCCGATCGCTTCAAAAAAAGAAGCAATTGAAATGGGCGTTAGTGAATTCATGATGAAACCTATTATGATCTCCGAATTGTCCGCCGCTATTGACAAAGCAGTAAAAAAATGTTAGTTTTAATACTTTAAAAATTGATAATTGATTTATAGGGAACAATAAATGAATGAAAAGAGAAAAAAGGAGATCCTTGATAACATAGACAGACTGATCTCCAGAAAAGCGGAATATGTAGATGTTAGGCTTGTTACTGAGGACAATTCCGAATCCGTACTATTATACGACGGCAACCTTGAAAACAACGACACGACCTTTGAGAACGGACTTGGTGTGAGAACGCTCTATAAAGGCGCGTGGGGTTTCGCAGCTACCAGCGACTTTTCAAAGATCGCAGAATGTTTCGAAAAATCTTATCTGAACGCAAGATCAGCTTCAGAGCTTGTCAACGTTCCTCTTTCCATGGGAAAACATAAAGCTCACAAAGGCTACTACGAATCCCCTATCAAAAAAGACCCGTTCGATGTAAGCCTGAAGGATAAAATAGCACTCCTGAAAGAGATAGACGATAAGCTTAAAGCCGACTGGATTTTTAAAAGATTCGTTTCAGCTACTTTCCAGAAGAAGAACCAGTTCTTTTTTAACAGCGAAGGAACTTTCATTGAAAGGAAGCTTACTGACATATTCGGCTCGATGATGGTAATGGGCATCGACAATGAAGGCCAGATGCTGAGAAGAAGCCATGAGCTTTATACATCCGGTTACGGAACCCGGGGATGGGAGATGATTACAGACCCGAAACTTTTTAGCTCACATTCAAAGAGGATCAAAGAAGAACTCGCGGCTTTATTGAAGGCTGATTCTTTAGAATTCGGAAAAAGATCAGTTATACTTCTTCCAGGCCAGGGATGGCTTCAGGTCCACGAAACCATCGGGCATCCTCTTGAACTTGACAGGATCTTGGGCTACGAACTCTCTTACGCCGGCGGATCGTTCGTAACGCTTGATGCTTTCGGAAAATTAAGATACGGAAGTAAAAAACTAAACGTAAGCGCATTCGGAAATTTCCCGAACTCGCCCGGTTCTTTCGGATTTGATGATGAAGGCAGCCCTGAAAGAGATTATCTGATGATAGATAAAGGTATTCTAGTAAACTGTCTGACTTCAAGAGCTATGATAAACGAGGCTAATGAAAAAGCTGGCAGAAAGATATTTAAAGAGAGCGGCGGCGCTGCAAGATCTACGGCTTTCTACAGAGCTCCGATCGACAGAATGACGAACGTTAACATTTTGCCGGGAAATGACGGAACGCTTGAAGATATAGTTAAAAACACTGAAGACGGCATAATTGTTGACAATCCGACCTCATGGTCTATAGGTTCTAACCGTGAACATTTCCATTTTGGCTGTGAAATAGCCTGGGAAGTCAAAAAAGGCAAAAGGACTAGAATACTAAAAAATCCGACATATCAGGGACATACCGTTGAATTCTACAATTCTCTTTCGGCAGTCGGAGATAAATCAACATGGCAGGTCGGACAGGTGGAGAACTGCGGGAAGGGTGAACCTAATCAGGTGATGGAGCTCGGACACGGTGTGCCGGTACTTAAATTTGACAATGTTTTAACGGGCGAGAGGAAATAATTATGATGACAGAAAAAATTAAAGATATTCTGCGCGCCGTAAGAAGCGAGGCCGAGAAGAAAAAAGTTAACGCTACGATATCATATCACAGGGAAAAAAGCCATCTGATGCGTATAGGAAACAATTCCGTATCCTTAAACACATCAGAAGATCTGACCAGACTCGATTTTAAAGTCCATATCGGACGTAAGCAGGGAACTCATACGCAGCTGGGCGAGATCGTTTCGGCAGAATACGCACTGAAAGCTCTGACTATCGCGATCGAGAAGACAAAGCACTCCATTGAATTTGATTTTGACCCGATCCCCGATAAAATAGAAGCTGATTTCTGCCAGAAAGAGCAGTATGATAAAAAGCTTGAAGAACTCGACCCGTCTTTCAAGCAGCAGGCTTATTCAAAAATAATCAGCTCTGTCGGTCATCAGTATAATTTCTCGGGATCATGGTCGAGCGGAAGTACCGAACAGTTCGTTCTGACCACAAAAAGTAAACACGAAGCTTATCATCTTGTTACGGACCAGAATTTCAGCATAGTTCTCAAGCACCCCGAAAAGAAATGGGAAATGATCTCAACTCAGACAGGCTGGAAAAAATCCGATTTTAAAGTCAGTAAGACGATCAATGAATTCAAAAAACTGCTTCCTGTTTACGAAAAAAATAAAGGATTTAAAGTCAAACCCGGAAAATATACAGTCATTCTCGGACCTGCAGCAATAGCCGAAGTTCTCGAAATGGCTCTCTGGACAGGCTTTTTCGGCAGATCCTATGAAGAAAAACGCGGATGGACAGCAAAGAACAAGATCGGAGATAAAGTTCTGGGATCTAATATTTCAATAATCGATGATCCTGAAAATAAGGATACTTTCATGGCTGAATTCGATTTCAGCGGAAAAAAGAGGAAGAAGTTCGTTCTCTGCGATAAAGGTAAGCTGAAGGGAATATTGTATGATTCTCAAACCGCCGCGATGTATAAAAAGAAGCCCACCGGTCATAATACCGGAAGCATGAGCGTCGTTCTATCTACCGGAAAAGGCGAGTCTGACGTTCTGAAAGCCGTAAAGGATCTGGGAACGGTTCTCTATATTCCTGCGCTACATTATATCAATCTCCCGAACCCCAGCAAAGGTATTTTTACAGGAAGCTCGAGATTCAATGCAGTGCTTGTAAAAAACGGTAAGATCGTCAGCCCGATTTTCTCATCAAGGATAACCGATACTTTCCAGGCTGTTTTCGGAAATGTTAAGATAATTTCAGGCAAAAGTGTTTCTCTTAATCTTTCGAACACTTACGGAAGAAGAAACCCTGTCGCGGCATCGGTACCATCTTATATTGTATCTGAGAAAATTAAAATAACAGACTGCGCGGATTCATTCTAGACTAAAAGGGCGGTTAAAAACCGCCCTTTCTTTTACTTCACTACCAGATTGACCATCTTACCGGTCTTGGAATTAATGATTATCGTCTTAACAAGTGTTTTATCTTTCGTGAACTGAACGGTTTTTTCATCTTTCATTACAAGTTCTTTGACTTCCTCATCACTGATATCAACAGACGCGTCAATATTAGATCTTACTTTACCGTTCACCTGAACCGTTATTATCTGCGTATTTTTTACAAGAGCAGATTCGTCATGCTTTGGCCATGACTGATTGAACACGGTTTCTTTTTCCCCGATAGTTTCCCAAAGCTCTTCGGCGATGTGAGGTGTGAACGGGGCAAGTAATATGATAAATGCTCTAATAACTTCATTATAATATGCCGGATTGAACCGTTTTTCATCCTTTCTATAATCGTTCAGATCGTTGAAAAGCTCCATCAGCCTTGCGATCGCTGAATTGAAGTAAAAATCGTCAAGATTCCTCGTAACTTCTTTAATCGTATAATTCAGCCTGTAATTGATTTCATTATCGACCGTGCGGGAACCTGAAGCTGCAGCGGGTTCCTCTTTGATCTGCCTCCATATCCTGTTCATGAATCTGTCCACTCCGGCTATTCCGTCATCAGACCAGTCGCCCCCGTCCCTGAAATTGGTCATGAACATAATGTAAAGCCTGAAAACATCCGTTCCGTACTGACCGACGAAATCATCGGGCGAGACGACATTACCTTTGGTCTTTGACATCTTCGCGCCGTCTTTCGTTATCATTCCCTGATGAACAACTTTGTAGAACGGTTCGTCAAAAGTCAGATACCCGAGATCTTTTAACGCTTTCGTTACGAACCTTGAATAGATCATATGCCCGTTAACGTGCTCGGTTCCGCCCACATAAACATCGACCGGCATCCATTTGGATAGTTCATCTTTGTCGAAAGGCTTGTCCTCATGCTTTGTATTTACGAATCTCAAAAAATACCAGCTTGAGCAGACGAAAGTATCCATTGTTTCGGGATCCCTTTTTGCCGGCTTTCCGCATTTCGGGCATACGGTATTAATATATGAATCGAGCTGCGACAGCGGTGCTTTGCCTTTCGGTTTTATATCGATATTCTTGTCGAGAGGAAGCAGCACAGGTAGATCTTCTTCCGGTACGGGAACGGTTCCGCAGTCATCGCAGTAGATTATCGGTATCGGAACGCCCCAGTATCTCTGCCTGGATACCGACCAGTCTCTTAATTTATATGTAATATGCCTTTTACCTTTTCCCTCGCGCTCGAGTTTGTCGATCACTTTTGTAATGCCTTTCTGCGAATTCATGCCTGAAAATTCAGCGGAATCGAACATTATCCCTTCTTCAGTATATGCTTCAGTCATATCATCACCTTTAAGCATCTTTCCTTCGGGTTGTATAACCGCTCTGATCGGAATATTGAACTTTTTCGCGAACTCGAAATCCCTTGTGTCGTGCGCGGGAACGGCCATAACAGCTCCTGTTCCGTAGGAAATAAGAACATAATCCGAGATCCAGACGGGAACTTTGTCTCCGTTGACTGGATTTATGGCGTATGAACCTGTCCAGACGCCGGTTTTTTCTTTGACTGTCGATTGTCTGTCTATATCAGACAGGGACTTTATCGATTCGAGATATTTATACACTTCGGTTTTCTGCTCAGCTGTCGTGATCTTTTCAACAAGAGCATTTTCAGGAGCAAGTGTGCAATAAGTCACTCCGTATAAAGTATCCGGACGGGTAGTGAAGATATCGAATTTCTCAATTGAATCAGCGATCTTAAATGTTACAAGCGCACCTTCTGATCTTCCGATCCAGTTCGTCTGCATCATCCTTGTCTTTTCAGGATAATCTGTCTTATCAAGATCAGCCAGAAGCCTTTCCGCAAAAGCTGTGGTCTTGAAATACCAGCTTTTTAAGGGTTTTCTTTCTATCGGCATATCGCACCTTTCATGAGTTCCGTCAGCAAGAACTTCAGAATTAGCTACGACTGTTGAGCATTTAGGGCAGTAATTGACCATTCCATCCGACTGATAGGCGAGCCCGTTCTTATATAATGTAACGAAAAGCCACTGAGTCCATCTGTAGTAATTCGGTTCTGATGTAGCCAGATAGTGCTCCCAGTCGTACATCCCTCCAATGCCTTTATACTGCTCGGTAAACTTTTCAATATTTATGCTGGTAGCATCAGCAGGATGAATGTTGTTCTTTAATGAATAATTCTCCGTAGGCAGTCCGAAAGAATCATATCCGATGGGCGATAGAACATTGTAACCCTGCATTTTCTTAAATCTTGCGTGAGCGTCCGGAGGACCGTAACAGAACCAGTGTCCCAGATGAAGCCTGTCTCCTGAAGGATACGGGAACATGCATAAAGTATAATACTTGGGTTTTTCCGAATTCATATCGATAGTATTGATATTCTTTTCTTCCCAGAACTTTCTCCATTTTTTCTCTATTTCTCTAAAAGGATATGACATCTTTCTCTCCCGCATAACTTTTTTTACGACGCTAAAAATAACAAATATTCTTTTTATAGTAAAGTATTAATAACCAAAAAAAAAGTCCGGTACAAAAGACCGGACTTTTTTCTGATTCTGAGTAAAGATTACTTGATCAGCATCATTTTTCTGGTCTGGTTAACACCTGCAGCTTTTAGATTGTAATAGTAAACACCGCTTACAAGTCTTGAAGCGTCAAATGATACTTTGTGCGATCCCTGAGTCATTTCTCCGTTTACGAGATTAGCTACCTCTCTTCCCATTACATCGTAAACGACCAGAGATACTTTCGAGTCTTTTGCAAGGCTGAAATTGATAGTCGTTGCCGGGTTGAACGGGTTAGGATAGTTCTGCTCAAGTTTTGTAACCATAGGAACGTTCACATCTTCGATGCCGGTATAAATACCGTTCAGAACTGCTCTGAAATGCCAGTTGTCCGTCGGAGCCTGAGCCCATGTGTATGTGCTTGTTCCTGCGTCCCATGTTCCTGTGTAAGATCTTTCATAAGCAGTAACAGCTTCTTCGTCCGCTGCTTCCATAGTCAGATAAACGATTCCGTAAGGTGCGGAAACACCTACCCAGAAATCTCCGAAAACTGAAAGATCATAAGCTCTCATATCTACTCTTGTCATTGCAAGGCCTTCAGACGTTACATCAAATGCTGTAATAAGTTCGGTTCCGGGAACACCAGCGTTATCATCCCATACGTGAACCTTCATATCTGCAGATACGTGGCTGGCATCAGCATAATTCCTGAAAAGAATGTAAGAAAGTTTTCCTTCCATAATAGTTTTAGATTCATCGCTTCCGGGTACCGTAACTTTAACAGCTTTAGCATTATTTTCTTCTATCGTCTGATAATAACTTACAATTCCTGAGTCATAGATCATGTGATCGCCGGCTATATAAGAGTAGTACGGACTGTAAAATTCGTTAGCCTGTGCAGATGAATCAAGCGCATAGATTCTATAATTAACCTGTGATCCTGCTGATTGAGCCGGGATGGTAAATTCATAGAAGTTTTCTGTTGTATTTACTGCTGATACTGATTGCTCTGCTCCTCCGTCAACTGAATAATGAACCGTTGCGTTTGCAATTCCTGAGAAATCCATAATTTCTACTGCATCAGTATAATCGCCTACGACACCTTCATAGAATGCGGGTGCATAAGGATCCGATATTATAGTAGGTACACCGTGGTCGACATCATAAGATGTTACGACCAGATCATCAATGTACATTCCTTCCGCGTTATATCCTCCATCACTTTCGAACAGGAATCTGAAAGTAACTCCGTCTTTTCCTGCAAAAGCGTTCATGGGTATAACTTCCTGATGCCAGCCGATACCTTCCATGCTGTAGGTCTGCAGTCTGATCCATGTAGTTCCGCCGTCTTCAGAACCTTCAAAATACATATAGTCAAAATCTTCTTCTATATCATATCTCGTCCAGAAAGAAATTTCAACTCCTGGATTTGCAGTAAAATCCATTGGCGTAGCCCACTGAGCAGATGAATTTACCTCTTCATCAGCATAGTTACCGCCGGGGCTTTCAGTTAGAGCGTGAGAAGAAGAAATGTATTGGCCCTCTTCAACGATAGCCCAGTTACCTGTCAGTATCCAATTGCCTGCTCCGCTTTCGAAATCTTCAACGTAATTGTTCTGGCCGTCCATCCATTTTACTGTAAATACATCGCTGTAGCCGATATGCCCTTCGGCGTCCTGCATTCCGAAATATACTTTTCCGTCCAGAACTTCATCGGTTTCTGCCGGAATTGATCCGGTAAAGACATAATCATGTATCTTGGCCTGAGTCATTTCGAAAGGTGTATATGTAACACCGTCTTTTGAATAGAATCCGGCACATGAAGTCATCGCTGATTCGTCGCTTATTGAGATCTCTAGATTCATCGGAGAACCGACAAAAGCCATTGTACCTTTTACAAAATTAAAAATCGGTGCGTCGTTATCTGTTACAAAATCGATCCTGAACATTGTTGAATCTGTGCCAACTATTCCTCCAATGTCTGTCAGGTCAAAGTCAATATATCCGCTGTCAACTGCAGCTTGTGCTGGAATTGCAGCTGTCCATACTTCGTCTCCACCTTTTGCTTGTGTAAAAGGAAGATCAATTACAGTAGAGCCTTCGTCAAATGAATAGTGTCCGATTACTGACTGAACTCCTGACAGATCGTTTACTGTCAGATTCAGTACCATTTCATTGTTAAGATAAGCTCCGATAATAGGATCAAGAGCTTCGTTTCCCATCAAAGAAACAATGGTTGGTCCCTCATAGTCATACAGAACTTCCATGTCGTCAATAAACCACTGATCTTCATAATCGGCAACATAATGGAAGCCGATGTATATGTCCTGTCCTTTATATGCACTGAGAGAAAGATATATTTTTTCCCATACATCTCCGGCTCCAGAAGCACCTACCGGCGGGTGTCCTGTATAGATCACATCCCAAGTTCCCATATCAGTAGAAACTCCGACTTCGTGCATACCGGTTTCAAGGTAATTCAAAAACCAGCCGCTCTGCCAGAAAGTAAGAGTTGTAGAATTATCAGCCGGTACAGAGATCAGAGGGCTGATAAGCCAGTCGTCCTGAGTCCCTGGATCGTCCATGTGTGCCGCCATGTATAAACCTCCATGCGGTACAGGCTGGGATGTTGTGTTGTTCGCCTGAATGAAGCCTGCGCCTACATTATCAGTTGACCACATGTAAGGCGGGAAAAATCCTTCAAAGCTCTGTGTGTAAATAGGATTGTCCTTTGACCATGACAACTCAAAAGGTTCTGATTCAGCGTACTGTCCGAGATTGTCATACATAAAAAATACTACCTGGCCTACACCACCGTCAGGCTGTGCCGGGATGGTTCCGCTGTACTCAAAATGATTAGCTTTTGAAGCTGTCAATTCAACGTTCAGCCAGTCTGTCCCGTTAACAGTGTAAGCTCCTGTTAATGTTGACATTGAGCTTTCGTCAGAAACTGCAAGAACGATGTTAGCGTCATAATCCATAAATGCATTCGCGCCGTAAACAAACCTTGCTGAAGGCGGATTTACATCTGCGCCTGTGTACTGCTCAAGAGCTGCATACATTACGTAAGAATAGGGGTTCCTGTTAGTCCAAGATCCGGGAGATCCGTAAAAAGCATGTCCCTGTATTCCGTCTCCTGCATCAAGCCAG
Organism: bacterium; assembly: GCA_029559475.1. Taxonomy (GTDB): domain Bacteria; phylum UBA4055; class UBA4055; order UBA4055; family UBA4055; genus UBA12480. The sequence goes on along the minus strand of JAKQBN010000073.1, from coordinate 7,499 downwards.
ATCCTTGGATAACCTTTACCGTCACCGGGTAGGTAAGGAACGTGAACAAGATAGAAGTCATCATTTAAAACAATAGGAAAATCAGCTGAATCGGGACTTACAACTTCATAACCTACTTTTGTTGTAGTGAATTCCTTTTCCCAAAGCTTTGTGGTTCCGTCTTTTGCATAAATTCTGTAGTGAGATGTAATACCCGCATCATTAAGAAGAGACTGAACGCCACCGAAGTTCACCGGATAGTCTAATCCAAAATCATTGGCATTTACATACATTGCTCTTTCCGTTACAGTACTGTAAGTATACGTGGGAGTACCGCAATAGGTCTTCCAAGTATAAGCTTTGTTTCCGTCCTGCTGGATCTTTTCTTTCGCCGCTTCACTAAGCGGGAAGAAATCCATAGCGAATGCCGCGGCTGAAATTACAGCTATCAGCATCATAACGAGTTTTTTCATTGATTCCTCCTTAAATAATTTATCGAGATCGCTTCTTTTTGTTGAATTATCGCTATATACAAAAAGAATACATAGTAATTTATACTAATAAATGCCTTAAGTCAAACAAAAAAATTACGAAACGAATATTTCATTCGGGTCGAGTTCCGCTTTAAGCCTTAGATAAACAGGATCTTCTTTTAATTCATTTCTGTTAACACTGATCGAGCCGATGTCTTCGAAAATAAAGAAATTTTTCTCCGAAGAAAAAAGTCTTAAAATAAGCGACGTGATTATACCGAACTTGCCGCAGCTACCCGACATGAATTTTACGAGATCATAACCGGATACGTTCTTTAATGTTTTGCAGCCGTAACGCATAATAGAACCGTCGGGAGCAATAAATTCGAGCCCCGTAAAATAGTTCGAAGCTTTGGAATCGGGTTTTAACGAAGAAAAAATTCCACCTGCGGTCCGTTTTTCGCTTATTGTGTTAATATCAATAGGAAAATATAGTCCCTGGCCGGAAAGTTCTGTAAAAACATTTTTCCAGTTACAACCAGACTGAAGCTCGATGAACATGTTGTTTTTATCAAGATCCGTTATACTGTTAAGTTTCTGTGTGGACAGGAAAAAAGAATTCGGCAGGGGATTATAATTCTGTTCAAAAGTCGACCCGCCTCCTATAGGGATGATCTTCATCCCGAATCTTTTGGCTGTCTTTATTAAAGTTCCCACATAATTTATATCCTCGGGAAATATAATAAGCGAATCGCCTGCGGTTTCATAATTTTTGTGTTCGAGGATCGCTATGAGTTTGTTCTTATTCTGGCTTGAAAGCATTTATTTTTTTAGAAGTTTTCTGATATCCGCGATGATATTTTTGATTTTCTGAAAATTCTCTTTTGATATTTTAATCTCAGGCTGATTGGATTTTTCGACTGCTTTTTTAAATGTTTCAAAATCATCTGACGGCTTCCAGTTCAGCATCAGCTCTTTTGCCTTCTTTATTGAATTGTTCTCATCTTTCAAAAGAGTCTTAATTCTGAAAAGAACCTGAATATCTTTCAACTCATATTTTCTTTTTGATGCGCCGTTCCTTTTTGATATTTTGATAAGATCGAATTTTTTCTCCCAATACCGTATAGTTGACGCATTAAGATTCAGAATAGTTGATACTTCGCCTATTGTATAGTAAATCCTTTCTTTGATCAAATCCAAGTTTTTTCTCCAACTTGTAACAATTCTGTAAGATACATTTGGAATATATTAAAGCATAACCGTTTTGTCAATATTACTTTAAGCGTTCTTTTTTGAAATTTCCAGCTTTTTTATATATTATTTCCGCGGATTTCCTTATGCTGCTCAAATCTCTGACTTTTGATGTATTCGATGCCATTGAATCTCTCATCGGCCGGAATTCATCTGCGAACAACAGAAGTTCGGATAAAGACTTTTCATCTGCATGGCATACTCTTCCTACGTTATACTTTTCGCAGTAATAGCCTATGTCGCCAACATCTGTTGAAAGGACGGGTGTGGATGTCTGCATCGCCTCCCAGAAAACCACGGGCATGCTTTCGCTTCTCGAACTTATTACAAGATAATCAGCCGATGTCAGTTCGTCAGAAATAACTGCAGAGTCCCTTTCTCCCAGAAAGAATATTTTCTCTTCAAGCCCGTCAGATTTTGAACTTGCAGAAAGTTCTGTCATCATCGGGCCGTCACCTATAATCTTAAGTTCAAAGTCTTTTATACCCGACATTTTAAGTGCGGAAAATAGGATATCCGGTCCTTTGACTTTTTCGAGCCTTCCGATGAACAGCAGCATCAATTTTTCCGATTTTTTATAGATCGTTTTCGGCGGAGGCAATTGTCTTCCAGTATATAACAGCTCTGATCTGGAATTAAGAACATTCTTTATGACCTTCTGGTGATTTATGCTGTTCGTAAAGACCGTTCCGTTCTTCGAAAGGATCAATTTTAGAAGCTGTTTGTGAAAAAATTTCTTTGAATATACACTTACGTCAGAACCCAGCGCCCATACGGCGTGGTGCTCGTTTTTTAACAGCGAGAAAGACCATATACCGGCCGGAACAAGCCAGCATGATATTACTAGATCGTATTCTGATGACCGGATTTGATTTTTGAAAGTCTTTCTTCCGTTATAAAGAAGCGACAATACATTCATTAAATTCTTTATTGATGATAATTTCAGGTTGGAGAATCTTTCGCCGCCTCCGCGCCAGCGAAAATAGATCATTTCGGCACCAGATCTTTTAATAAATTCAGGATCCGGTTTTCTGCTCATTGTTTGAGTAACAACCGATACTCTGGCTCCCCGGCTCACCAGATCTTCGCAGAGGTCAAAAAGAAAATTCCCCGGTATGTCTGACGGATCGGATGGAAAGCAGTGTGTCAGGATCAGAATCTTCGGCTTAATGTCCGTCATTTTTCTGCTTTTCGATCTTATTTTTTAAATTCTCCAGATCCGAGCGTAAAGTAACTACAAGCTCGGCAAGAAACCCTGTAACAAAAAGCTGAACGCCGGCTATGATCATAGTCGTAAAAAGAGTGAAAAGCGGCCTGATCTGCGTCTGAGTTGCAAAATAATAAATTGCAAGATAGATCAGTCCCATGATCCCGGTGCCGGCAACAAGTGCACCTAGAAGCGAGAAGAACTGCATAGGTTTTGTCCCGAACACCATGTTGAATTTTACTACAAGAACATCAATCATAGATATCGGGAATCTCATTAGTCCGAACTTTGACTTCCCGTATTTCCGCGGATGCCATTTAGTTTTTACTTCAGTTATCTTATATCCTTTATTGGCAGCCATCATAACTATAAACCTGTGCCAGTCCGATCTGAGTTCGAGGTCATCTAAAACTGTCCGCCTGAACCCTTTTATCCAGTTCATGTCGTGAACCGACACTTTAAAGAGATTTCTTGAAACCTGATTATAGATCTTTGAAGCGAACATTTTGCCGTCATTCCTTCCCTGTCGCCACCCGGTCACAAGATCGAATCCTTCTTTGAGCTTATCGAGAAGCAAAGGTACGTCTTCTTCTGGATCACTTTCAAGATCGCCCGGCAGAAAAATCACGTATTCACCCCGGCAGTTCGGAAAACCCGTCCTCATTGCTTCTGTCAGACCCATATTACGCCTGTGATAAAAGGACTTTATGAAAGAATGGATCTTCATTCCTTCTTCGATCTTTTCTCGCGTTTTATCTTTAGACCCGTCATCGACAATTATAAGCTCATAATCATTTATCTTATCACCGTCGATTATCTTCTGAAGCTTCTTAAAGAGCTCGGGGATGTTATCCGCCTCATTATAAGCCGGTATGAAAATTGAAACAAGTGTTTTTGATATTTCCATTCCTGATCCGTTTTTTGATGTTCAAGTTAACAATAAATAAGTTTTAAATCAATATTTGAATTTAATAAAATATGAACAATGACATTGTTTTTAATGAAATTGAAGTATATATTTAGTCGAAATTATTATGGAGGTTCCATGAAAAAAATATTATTAGTCTTAACTCTGATATGCCTGATCTCCCTGTATAGCGGAACTATTATGCTTTCGGATAACGGCATTTCGGGTTTTAAAGTCGGATCGAATTCCGCAGACGGTTTTGAATTCGATCTAAATCTTGAAAAATTTGATTTTACACCGGTCATAACAGAAAAAGGCGAATTCGTTCAATTAGGATTCGAAGGAGCAAAATTCAGTCAGGAGATCGGATCTCCAAAACTCCCCGTTCTAAAAGAACTGATCGAATTCCCTCACGGTTCAAATCCGGAAGTATCTGTTGTTTCGTTTCAGGAAAAAGAGATCTTTCTTGATGAATTCGGGATATTTTCAAAGATCATCCCCGTTCAGCCTTCTTATTCAAAATCCGCAAAACCCGAGGATATAAAATTCGTTAAAAATGAAGCCGCTTATTTGTCAGACAGATTTAATGAATTTGTAACTGCAGAGATTAGCAAAAGCGGAACGATGCGCGGAGTAGAAATAGGAGTACTTAAAGTATCTCCCGTCAGATATAATCCTGTCAGAAATTCTATGAAAGTTTATACGGAATTAAAGCTCAGAGTAACTTTCAGCGGAATCAAATCAGATTTAGCCATTAATAAAGCTGAACATTACTCGCCTTTCTTCGAGAATCAGTTTGCGAAGACGATCAATTACATTCCTTCAAAATCAAAGGAAGACCTTACCCGTTATCCTGTAACATATCTGATCGTTGCGAATGAGGTTCTTTTGGGGAACGCTAAACTCGATGAATTTATTGAATGGAAAACTCAGAAAGGTTTTAATGTAATTACACAATTTTTCTCTTCATCCTCTACTACATCTACAGTCGATACATGGGTGGAAGAGCAATATAACAATCTGACTCCCAAACCTACATTCCTTCTCATAATCGGCGATCAGTCGGGTACTTATGTTGTTCCTACAGAACAGAATCCTGCGCTAGGTTCAACGGGCGGAGTTACGGTTTCCGACCTTATGTATAGCGTGATAGGAGCAACTTCTAATACTAACAGAATTCCGTCTATATATGTAGGCCGGTTTTCGGTGAATAATCTTGATGAACTAAACGCTCAGATAGATAAAACGATCTGGTATGAGAAAAATCAGTTCGACACAGCTTTCAACCCGGGACAGGATTTTACTTACCTTTCGAGAGTTCTTGGAGTGTCGGGAGTTGACGGAAATTATGCGGCATCTTACGGTAATCCGCAGATAAGATACGGAATGTCGTATTATTTTAAAAACGGATATCTGCTGCCTGTTGATGGTACTAACGTGAACATTACCGGGATACCTTATTATTATCCGGCATCTGCGAATTCATCTGCTGACGCTGCAATAGTTGCTGAAGTATCTGCCGGTGTGGCATTTTATAATTATACTGCGCATGGTTCCAACAGCAGCTTCTCCGATCCGACTTTTACAATAAATAATGTTAACGGTCTCTCAAATGCCGGAGAATATCCGCTTGTTGTAGGCAACTGCTGCCTGACAGGATCTTTCAGAGATACAGAGTGCTTCGGTGAATCATGGCTAAACGCTGCAAATAAAGGTGGTATCGGTTTCATTGGAGCTTCTATGTCTACATATTGGGATGAAGATCTTGCTATGGGAACCGGAGAAGCCGTTACGGGTGATATAACGCCTCCTTATACTCCAGACAGTTACGGTATGTATGACGGCGCTATGAGGATGAATTATCCGACACAGGGCGCAATAAGATTTTCGGGGTTAATGGCTGTTGAGGAGCTTAATACTTCTTACACAAGTTCTTACTGGTCAGCTTATCATTTGTTCGGAGATCCTTCACTTATGGTTTATATGGGCATACCAGGAGAAAATACTGTCACATGCAATCCTGTCATTACTCCCGGAGTTACATACTTTACTGTTCAGGCCCTTGAAGGGTCTTATGTCAGTCTTACTGATGATGAAGGGATCCTCCACGGAGCTGCAGTTGCTGATGAGTACGGATATGCTGTTGTGACTATTGATCCGTTCTTGTCCGGAAACGCATATCTTACAGTGACATCGCAGTTCAAAAAACCGTATTTTAAAACTTTACCTGTAGAAGAACTAACTACGCCTTATTTACTGCTAAACAATTACTCAGTTTCCGATATCAACTTCGGATCTAACGGAACTATCGGTATCGAATTAAAGAACATCGGCGTGCTTCCTTCGCAGGGAATTTCTGTAAAAGCTACTTCTTTAAATAAATATATCAATATTACAGATTCTCTTGAAGCATTTGCTGACATAGCGGCATCAGATTCGCTTAATAAAAGCACAGCTTTCTATTATTCATTATCTCAGGACGTACCGGACAAAGAAGAGATCAGGATCGATCTGGTAATTAATGACTCGTCAAAAAGAACCTATTATTCTTCAATAAAGTTTATGGCCGGATCACCGAACCTTTCTTACGAAGTTTCCTATACTGGTGATTTTATCAAGCCCGGCGATAATCGTGATATTACTGTTAAGGTCATAAATTCTGGATCGGGATCGATAAGCGATATTACCGCAGTACTTTCTGAGACAACAGGTGCGGACGTTACGGTTTCTTCATCTCAGAATATTCCGTCAATTTCAGGATCATCCGAAACAGACATCATCTTCAATGTGGATTTTTCATCGTCTATACAGAATGGTGCACATCTGAAATTCAGTCTTGATCTGGAATCTGCCGGCGGATACAGTAATTCTTTTCCGTTTGACATTTTCGTAGGAATGACCGAAAGTTTCGAAACAGGCGATTTTGCAACAAATCCCTGGTATTTCAGCGGAGACCTTCCCTGGACAGCAGATAATACAGTTTTCCATACCGGTCTGTATTCAGCTAGATCGGGAGCGATCACCGATTACCAGAGTTCTGAAATGAACATTGATTTTAATTTTTATGAAGATGGATCTATCAGTTTTTATAAAAAAGTGTCGTCAGAATCAAATTATGACGTTCTTTCATTCCTTATAGACGGTACTGAACAGCAGAAATGGAGCGGAGAAAGAGACTGGTCTTATGAAAATTTCCCTGTCACTTCTGGAATTCACACATTTACTTGGGTATACTCAAAAGATGTTAATACTTCCAACGGTTCGGACTGCGCATGGATAGACAACATTCTCGTATCCGGAGCTGTTACGGGTATAGAAGAGACAACATCTGTTCCTGATGTTCCGGTATTATACAAGAACTACCCGAACCCTTTCAACCCGTCTACTTTAATTAGATTCTCGATTCCGGTAGACGATATCGTACGCCTGAGTGTTTATAATTCAAACGGACAGCTCCTAAAAGACCTCTTTAGCGGAAAAGCATTAAAAGGGATACACGAAGTAAATTTCAGAGCTGACGACCTGAATAGCGGCATATATTTTTATACCCTCGAAGCGTCCGGCAGAAAACTTACGAGTAAGATGCTTCTTATAAAATAAAATTAAAAGCATAAACTAAAAAGAGGTTCAATTGAACCTCTTTTTAGTTTATACAATATTGCTGATCTGCTTTATTTCAGCA